>DATCBQ010000097.1:0-5023 GCA_036511745.1 Rhizomicrobium sp. | reverse complement strand
GAGGCAAAGCTTCGCCTGCCGATTTCGACGCGACGCTTGAAGAGTTTGCGGACGGGATTTCGGCCTTGAGCCCGCAGGCACGGGCTCTCGCTGCAACGGCAATCCGCGAGGCCTTCGAAGAATCCGGAATCCTTCTGGTGCGGGATGCCGCGACGGGAGAGATGATCGACGCAACCAGGCTCGGAACGCTTCACCCATATCGCCAGGCGATCGAGCATGGCGAAATCAACCTGATCGGGATGCTGCGTCGCGAGGGCTTGCGGCTCGCCTGCGACGAGTTGGTGCCCTTCGCACACTGGATCACACCCGATCTGATGCCGAAGCGCTTCGATACGCACTTCTTCCTGGCTCGGACGCCACGCGGGCATATTGGGCGTCATGACGGGCGGGAATCGGTGGATTCCATGTGGATTCGCCCCGAGGACGCGATCAGGGACCGAAAGAAGTGGAATGTTATCTTTCCGACCAAGCTCAATCTGATGAAGTTGGCGGCGTCCAAGACGGTCGATGACGCCATGGGAACCGCCCGTGCCGTTCCACCGTTGACGGTCGAACCATGGGTGGAAAAAGGACCCTGGGGCAATTTGCTGCGGATACGCGACGACGCCGGATACGAGCAAACGACGACTTTGATGCGCGATGCTCTTTAGGTTTGGGGCCGATGTTAATCCCCGAACAAATATGATACGGAGGAAGGTCGGAGTTATTTGAGGACCAACTGCCCGGAGACGGGTTCGCGGTTCGTGTGCCGCTGCCATCACTATGGCCAGGGGAGTTCTTGATGCGTCAATCCGCGTTGTTCATTGCTGCATTCGCCGCATTTGCCGGATTGTGCGGTACGATAAGTGCTGCGGCCCAATCGACCGGCCTGCAGATCACGAGCCCCGTCGACGACCACAAGCGCATCACGCTTTCCGGCAACACGCGTCCGGAAGCCCGTAACCCCAAAAACGACAGCGGTGCTGTTTCCGATAAGCTTCGGCTCGATCACATTCTTTTGCAGCTGAAACGGCCGCCACAGGCCGAGCACATGCTCGACCGGTTGATCGACCAGCTCTACGATTCCCATTCGGCGAATTTCCATCGCTGGCTGACGCCGGCTGAGTTCGGTTACGAGTTCGGTCCTGCCGGCGGAGACCTGCGGAAGGTGACGAACTGGCTGAGATCGAACGGTCTCACTGTCAATGCGATTTACGCGAGCAACATGGTGGTCGATTTTTCGGGCACTGCGGGCCAGGTCAGCCACGCCTTCGATACTCCGGTTCACTACCTGAATCTGAAGGGTGTGCGGCACATCGCCAACATACGCGATCCGCAAATACCGGCTGCGCTGTCGTCGGTTGTTGCGGGAGTCGTGTCGCTGAATGATTTCCGGCCGCGCCCCCTGTATCGCGCCAAAACCAAATACATCTTCAGATCCGGCGGCAACGCCAATGAAGCCATGGTGCCGGCCGATCTGGCCAGGATTTACAACTTCAATCCATTGTTTTCGGCAGGGATAGCCGGCAAAGGGCAAACGATTGCGGTGATTGAAGACAGTAACCTCTATTCGTCGGCAGATTGGACGCGGTTCCGCTCCGTATTCGGGCTGTCATCCCAATCCTCGGGATTGCTGAAGACGATTCATCCGAACACACGGTCGAGCCATGAAAATTGCCGTAACCCCGGCGTCGGCGCCGATGACGGAGAGGCGACAGTCGATGCCGAGTGGGCGAGCGCCGGCGCACCCGCAGCGACCATCGAGGTCGCATCGTGTTCGAACACTCGGACCACTTTCGGCGGCTTGATAGCACTGCAGAATCTCGCCAATTCGCCCAACCCGCCGCCTGTCATCAGCATCAGCTATGGCGAATGCGAAGCGTGGCTCGGCGCGGCAGCGAACGCGGCCTATTATTCCGTGTACCAGCAAGCGGCGGCGGAGGGAATCTCGGTATTCGCGGCCGCAGGCAATGAGGGCGCGGCGGGCTGCGACGCCGGAGACTGGGTTTCGTTTCGGGGAATTGCTGTCAACGGTTTCGCTTCGACGCCTTACAATGTTGCGGTCGGCGGTACGGATTTCGCCGACAGCTATCTCGAGAGGAACACTATCTATTGGGGCAGCGGCAAGTCCGGGAATTACGGCTCGGCCCTGTCCTATATCCCCGAAATTCCATGGAACGACTCCTGCGCCAGTGTGCTTGGTGCGCTGGCATTAAACGGCTCGCCGATAACGTATGGACAGGGCGGCTTCTGCAATTCCAACACGGGTTCGGGGTTTTGGCAGATGGCGGCCGGAAGCGGCGGACCCAGCGGCTGCGCCTTTGGAGCGAGCGACCTGAACCGAGCAGCGGCTGTCAGCGGGACCTGCTCCGGTTATGCGAAGCCCTTCTGGCAAAGCGGCCTGACGGGTAATCCTGCCGATGGAGTGCGGGACCTTCCGGATGTTTCGCTTTTCGCGGGCGACGGCAGCTGGTCTCATTATTATCTGTTCTGCTGGAGCGACACCGGCAATGGCGGGGCATCCTGCTCCGGCACGCCGTACACGTGGGCAGCGGGCGGCGGGACCTCCTTCTCTGCGCCGGTCATGGCTGCCATCCAGGCGCTCGTCGATGAAAAAGCCGGCGCGCGCCAGGGCAATCCGGATCCGGAATATTACGCGCTCGCGGAGAAAGAGCTGGGCGGCTCCGGAAACGAAAGCTGCAATTCGACGCTGGGCAATGCTGCATCCTCCCGCTGTGTGTTTTATGACGTGACCCTGGGAGATATGGACACGCACTGCACCAGTGCGCAGGATCTTGGCCTGGAATATGCCAATTATAGTGGCGCTGCTAACTGCTTCATGAACGGCGAATTCATGGGCGTCCTGTCAACTTCGAATGCCAAAGACGACTTCGCGTATGGAACCGGTCCCGGTTGGGATTTCGCGACAGGGATCGGAACGGTGAACGCCGCCAATCTCGTGAAGGCGTGGCCCTTCCTGGCGGATGGCGGTCCCGCAACCCCCTAGCCGGAACTGGCGCCCGCAGATCTCCGGCAACGCCGAACGGCTGGAGCGATTTCTGTTTGAGATTACGCATAGCCGGCATGGTTGAAGAAGTCTCGCCGACATTCAATGTCCAGGCGAGCACCCATGCGCAGATAAGGGTCGCGTCTTGTCACCCGACGACCCGCTCGCGATCTATTGGGAAATGTAGTTCATGTCACCCGAACCGCAAAGCGACCGGCATCGTTACCTGGCGGACGACGGCCAACGTCGGGGCGAAGTTGAGGCGACAAAGTTAGAACCGGTGGAATGAGCCCTAATTTGTCTCCAGTTTCGAGTTAAGTCCTGAAGAAGAGGGCGGACAATGAGACGTGCACGATTCGCTGAAGCGCGCAGGAGTGGGGCGGAAGACAGTAGAGGTCTTTTGCAGGGATGGGACTACGGCGACAACTCTCTGCTGGTTGCGAAGGACAGCGGTGAGCCGTCCCGCGCTGATGCTATTTCTTCACCGGCGGGTTGGCGATGAGGTAGGGGAAGCCGGCGTTGATCATCGTGTTTTCCGCCCAGATTGTGGGATCGAAGCCTGTTGGCAGCCCCGACAGCAATTGCGCCGTGGTCAGGCCTGTGACGCCGGAGACATTTCCGCCGCCGGTGCCCTGGGCGGTGCCGCTGGTATCGGTATCCCAGTAGCAGTTCGTGTAGACGCCGCCGGTGCCCGCGAATCCTCCCGCGGAACCTTGCGTTCCTGTCACTGCACCCGTCGAATAGGAAGTCTCGACCGTCGAACCATTCTGTCCGACGAACCCTCCCAGCCACGAACTTCCGGCCACAGCGCCTGTCGCATAGGAGTTGCTGATGTCGCCGGATGCTTCGTTGATGCCAACAAGCCCGCCCACCGGAGCGTCACCGCCCGTTACCGACCCTGTCGCATAGCTTCCGCTGATCGGCCCTTCGTTCACCGCCACCAATCCGCCTGCATTCCCGTGCCCCTTGATCCGCACGTTCGCGAACGAGTTGACGATCTGCCCGCCTCCCCCGCTAGCCGCCGCCAGGCCACCGATGATCGTCGTGGGTTGCTTCGCGTGAATGGAGCCCTCGACCTCGTCGCCAAACAGCAGGCCTTCGTTATCGCGGACCAAACCTCCTATCCCGTCATTATTCTTGTCGCGAGTTTCTGTGATCTTGAGATTGGTCAGGCGCAAATGCTCAATCGCCCCGCCGGGTTTGACTACATTAAAGAGTCCGACGGCACCCCCTCCCCGTTTATCGCTATAGAGTGACAGGTTCGAGATCGTGTTGCCAAGGCCGTCGACGATTCCGGTCAGCAGAGTTCCTAGAGGCGTCGTGGAATAAGTGCCTTGGGAGACATAGTTGTTCGCCAGTGCAAAAGCGCCGCCGGGATTGGCGGCAATGGCATTCGCCAGTGTTACAATGCTGTTCTCCAGCGTGAAAGCTGTTCCATTGATCGTGAGGCCATTGGCGGTTCCCAGGAAGGAAAGACGGCCCTTGCCGCCGAACCACAGCAATCCATTCGTGCCCCCATCGTTGGTCGTCAGCGTCACCGCGCCGGTGCCGTTGACGGCGACGGCGGCATCGAACGTGACCGACCGGTAAGCATCGAGAGTCAGCGCGCTTGCGCTGGTCCAGGAAAACCCTTTGGACACGACAATGTCCTCGACCTGCTGGGCCAGCGACCCGGAGCCGGTGTTCACCTGGACGTTGCCGCTCGCCAGCAGATTCTTCAGATCGGTCACGTTGAGAACCGCATTCTGTGAAGTCGGCGTGCAGACACCGCTCACGCACGTCATGTTCTGCGTCGCGGCTTTCGAGACCGTCACCGCGGCGTTGCTCTGGGAAGCGGTGATGGCAGCGCCGCCAAGAAGTGCGCATGTCGAAACAGCGCGGGTGAGCCCACCAAAAGCCGACATGCCAGTGCTCCTTGTCGTGCAACGCCTAAATGCGTGTGGCAAAAGACGATATCCACAGAAACTTCGAATGTCGATAAGTATTCGCTTGCAATTCCCGTTGGGGGGGGGGCAGGCTTAAATCGACGGGGGGACA
>DATCBQ010000096.1:0-22330 GCA_036511745.1 Rhizomicrobium sp. | reverse complement strand
GGAAACAACGTCGATTGATACCGCGACTGCCCCGCCAGGTGCGCCATCGTCGCCTTCCGCTTCGCTCATTGCATCAAACCTCACGGAATCAGCACGCCTTCAATAAATCAATGCCAAAGTTTTTACACAGGCTGTTTCGCGGGAATGACAGCAAAATTTTTGACGCGCAAATCTCGCCCCAACCTCAAATGTCACGGTTCAAATAAACTCGCGGGTGTCGTTTATCCCCGCCTGCGGCGACCGCCCATCGCGGCTTCGCGCGGCTCTTCGCGACCCTTCGCGCCGACGCGATCCAGGAAACCACCGAGTTCGCTGACATCGATATTGTCCGCCAGCCGGGGCGCGCGCAGCAGCGCGGCCTGAAAGGCCTGGGCGGGCGAGGGCGCAACCTGATCGCTCAGACGCGCGAACACCGGTGTCGGCCATGCTTCCACCGGGCGCTGCGGAATGGCGTCGCCGAGCTTCGCGCGGCGTTCGACCTGGCGGGTGTTCTGTTCCTGCTCGCGCCACATCCAGACGAATTTGACGTAGAGGTCGTCGCCCAACATGCCTCGGATTTCCGACAGCGTGGGTAAAAATTCCAGCTTCATGTCCCCGCTCCGTTCATTGCCTGCTCCAGTCGTGACGACCGGCCTTGCATATCCCGCGCCACGACTCGGGCGCCTTCGATGGCTCTTGTGCAAATTAACGCATCAGGGCGGCACCGGTCGCAGTGGCGTGGTGCCGCGTTCGCAAAATATGTCGGGGTGTGGCATGGCCGACGCAAGGGCGGGCGTTAATCTTTA
This sequence comes from Rhizomicrobium sp., assembly GCA_036511745.1. GTDB lineage: Bacteria > Pseudomonadota > Alphaproteobacteria > Micropepsales > Micropepsaceae > Rhizomicrobium. The sequence goes on along the minus strand of DATCBQ010000096.1, from coordinate 21,545 downwards.
ACTGCGGCAGCGGAATTGATGACGCTGCGTCATGAAACTTGTCGGGACCATGCCATGCCATGCGATCCTGGTCATCAGAAGAGCAACAAACCATCATGAATGTTGCATCAACATGATGAAAAGAATGTAAATTGCCGATATCGTCGCGACATCAAAGTCGAATGGAAACGCAGATCTCAATTTTTGGGAGCCCCTATGCCGGCATGCAGCGCGCTGAGGTCGGCGGTGACCATGCCCCAGGTCAGCTGCGACCACAGTTTCACCGCCACCACATAATGTCCGTTCGGCGAGCCGGGAGCGGGGATGTCCGCAAAGTCGGCGAACATCGGCGGGAAAGCCTTGCCTTCCTTGAGGATTTTCGGCTTGTAGCCGGCGATCTGCCGATAATGCAGCTCGCACAGATGCGCCCGGCCATTGAAAAGCCCGTTGGCGAGCGCGACCGGCTCGTCCTTCACATAACTGAACGCGATGTCGTAACGGCGGCGGCCATCGAACACGGGCGCCACGGTGCCGCAGGGATTGGCGGGGTCGGCCCTTAGTCCGGCCACGATCAGGGTGACCGCGCTCATGGGGTCGATGGCGTCGCGCTTCTGCGCTTCGCTTACCGGATATTGCGTCATGTTGTAAGGCGGATCGGCAGATGTGGTGGGATCTCCATTGATGAAACTGACCTTCACTCGCTCCTTCCTGGTCGCGCCGCGGCGATAGAAGGAGTCGTATTCGTTCGGCGCCAGCCCGTTTGCTTCGATGCGGCCATTCGCTGTCGCATCGATCGCGGCCTGCCAGAAAACGCTGACAATGCCGCTCGTTTCGAAATGGGATTTGGCCGAATAGCCGGTGTCGTTGAAGCTGCCTTCGTAGGTGGTCCGGCCGAAGGGAATGCCCCAGAAGGCGATGGAATAGGCCAGCGAAAGCGTGCCGCCATGCGGCCCGATGGCGCCGGATTTCGTTGCGTTGCCAGAGGCTTGCGCCGAAGCGGGCAGGCTCAGCGCGGCGAGGAGTGCCAGACTGGTGCCCAGACGCGTCCCCAGCTTTCTCATCGGATATTTCCTTTGATGCCGATAGTAGAATGTCCCGCCCTGAGGGTCGAATCGTGACTGCTCGCAAGCTCACGCCCGAGGAAATCCGGCGCGGCGACCGCCGTGCCGTCGCCCGTGCGATCACGCTTGTCGAATCCACGCGAGCCACCGACCGCATAGCGGCGGAGGCGCTGCTGACCGCGCTTCTGCCCCATACCGGCAACGCGATGCGGATCGGCATCTCGGGCGCGCCTGGCTCGGGCAAATCGACATTTATCGAGGCATTCGGCGGTTTTTTGACCGGCAGCGGCAAACAAGTCGCCGTCCTCGCCATCGATCCGTCATCGCGCCGCTCCGGCGGTTCCATCCTGGGGGACAAGACGCGCATGGAGCGGCTGACCCGCGACCCGCGCGCCTATATTCGCCCATCCCCCGCCGGCACCACGCTGGGCGGTGTCGCCAGGCGGACCCGCGAAACCCTGCTGCTCGTCGAAGCGGCCGGATTCGATGTGGTGCTGGTCGAGACCGTCGGTGTCGGTCAATCGGAAACGGCAGTGGCCGAAATGGTCGATCTGTTCGTCGTCCTGGTCAGTCCCGGCGGTGGCGACGATCTGCAGGGGATCAAGCGCGGCCTGATGGAGCTCGCCGATCTGGTGCTTGTCACCAAGGCGGACGGCGACCATTTGAAACCGGCGGTCCGGGCGGTATCGGATTACGGTTCGGCGCTACACCTGATGCGGCCGAAATACCCCGCGATTCCTGCGCAGATCCTGCAGATATCGGCGCTGGAGGGCACAGGAATGGAAAAGGTGTGGACCATCCTGCGAGAACTGCACGAAAGGCTGGCCGCAGCGGGATTTCTCCAGACTCTGCGCCGACAACAGGCGGCGCGGTGGTTTCGCGCCGAAGTCCAGGCGGTATTCGGCGAATTTGTCGCCGCCGATGCAGCGGTTGCCAGACAGTCCCGCCGCGTCGAACGCGATGTGATCGCGGGCCGGCTGCTGCCCCATGCAGCGGCCAGAAGCCTCGTCGCTGCCGCACTCGGGCGGCTTGACGGGCCGTAGCCTCCCCCCTATGAGAGCCGCTCTTTTCCGAACGAGGTTAGTCCATGTCGCGCCGCTGCGAGCTCACCGGTAAGGCCGTGATGACGGGGAACAACGTCAGCCACGCCAACAACAAGACCAAGCGTGTCTACCGGCCAAATCTTCAGCTCGTGTCGCTGGCAAGCGATGCGCTGAGACAAGACGTGCGCCTTCGCATCAGCATGCATGCGTTGCGCACGGTTGATCGCCTGGGCGGCCTCGATGCCTTTCTGACCAAATCCAGGGACAATGTGCTTTCCCAGCGCGCCCTCAGACTCAAGCGGATGATCGCCAGGAAGCAGCAGCCGGAAGCCGCTTAACTTTGCCGCTTCTGCCGGGTGCTTTGCTTTCCGCGCATCAACGGTTTTCTGCGCAACGCGGCCTACCAATTCCAGCGGAAACTCCGAAAGTAAGAACTTTTCAGGCAGCGGCGCGGGCGTGCGGCCTCCGTCCCGGCGACCGCTTTCGTTCCGTGCTGGCGCGCTTGTTTTCTTCAGCAAACAACGAAGTCAGTTGGGTGGTCATGGCGCCGCCGAGCTGCTCGGCATCGATGATGGTAACCGCTCGCCGGTAATAGCGCGTCACGTCATGGCCGATGCCGATTGCAACGAGCTCCACGGATGACTTGCCTTCGATCTCGTCGATCACGCGGCGCAAATGCCGTTCGAGGTAATTGCCGGCGTTCACCGAGAGCGTGGAATCATCGACCGGCGCGCCGTCGGAGATCACCATCATAATGCGGCGCTGTTCGGACCGCACCGCCAGCCGGCTATGCGCCCACATCAGGGCTTCACCGTCGATGTTCTCCTTGAGAAGCCCTTCGCGCATCATCAGGCCGAGATTGCGTCGCGCACGCCGCCACGGCTCATCGGCAGACTTGTAGACGATGTGCCTCAAATCGTTGAGGCGGCCGGGGTGAGGCGGCTTGCCTTGCGCGATCCAGCGTTCGCGGGACTGGCCGCCTTTCCAGGCGCGGGTCGTAAAGCCGAGGATTTCAACCTTCACCGCGCATCGTTCCAGTGTGCGCGCCAAAATGTCGGCGCACATGGCGGCAACCATGATCGGCCGACCGCGCATCGATCCGGAATTGTCGAGCAAAAGCGTGACGATCGTATCGCGGAAGGTCATCTCCTTCTCGCGCTTGTAGGAAAGCGGAAACATGGGATCGATGATGATGCGCGGCAGTCGCGAGGTATCGAGGATGCCTTCTTCGACATCGAATTCCCAGGTGCGATTTTGCTGCGCCATGAGCATGCGCTGCAGTTTGTTTGCCAGCCGCGCGACGACGCCCTGCATCGACAGCAGCTGCTGATCGAGAAAGTTGCGCAAACGTGCCAGTTCATCGGGGTCGCAAAGATCGGCCGCGCTTACCGTTTCGTCAAATTGGGCCGTAAAGATCCTGTATCCCCATTCGTCCCGATTGGAGAAGGGTTGCTCGGGCCGCCAGGGTTTGATGCCTTCGTCGGACTCCCTGGCGTCCGAGGATTCCGCAGCCTGGTCGGCTTGCATTTCGGCGGCCGCTTCCTTCCCCTCATCGCCTTCGGATTCGCTCAACTCCGCGTCGCTCAGTTCCGTCTGTTTTCCTTCCTCCGACGATTCGCCACCTTCGTCCGACGCCGGTTCGGGCTCGCCGGATTCATCGTCACCTTCGTTCTCGCTGTCTTCGGCAAACTCGTCACCCATTTGCAAATCCTTGAGAATCGTGCGCGTGAGCTTCGCAAAAGCCTTCTGATCGCGATGGGTTGATTCGAGTCGTCCAAGTTCCTTCGCCGCCCGTTCTTCGATCCAGGGCCGCCAAAGATCTACCGCCAGACGCACCGACTCCGGCGGCGCTTCTCCTGTAATCCGCTCGCGCACGATCAACCCTACGACATCGGCAAGGGACGCCTCGGCGCGATCGCGGGCTCTGGCAAGACCATGCGCGACACAGCGCGACTCCAGCCCGGCCGCCAGATTGGCTGCCACACCCTTCATCGCCAGTGCGCCGATGGATTCCACGCGCGCCTGTTCCGCTGCTTCGAAGATGGCGAGCGCGTCCGCCGATTGCGGTCTGTATTGATCGTTGATCGCCTTCTCGTGGTAAGCGCAACGCAGCGCGAACGCATCGCCTTGCCCGCGCACGACCGCGACTTCGTTGGGGGGCAGGTTACGGGTGGGCAGAGCGAGGCGTGCCTTCAATCCCTTGAGTATTGGCGGTTCGGCGGAAAAGCTCACTTCAAGCTCGGGCTCTCCCGCGAGCGAGCGAACCGCGCAGGCAACCGCGCGCTTAAAGGGCTCGGAAGGGTTGTCAGGCTTCATGCCACCAGGACTTTGGCGGAGGATTCCGGCAGTTCTTCTCCGAAGGCGCGCTGATAAAACTCCGCAACGCTTGCGCGCTCGAGTTCGTCGCATTTGTTCAGGAAAGTGAGCCGGAATGCGAAACCGATGTCGTTGAATATCTCAGTATTCTCTGCCCAGGTGATGACGGTTCGCGGACTCATGACCGTCGAAAGATCGCCATTGATGAATGCGTTGCGTGTCATGTCCGCCACCCGCACCATGGCCGAAATCGTCTTTCTGCGTTCCGGTGTGCCGTATGACGGGACCTTGGCGAGGACGATCTCGATCTCCGCGTCGTGCGGCAGATAATTCAGAGTGGTCACGACGTTCCAGCGGTCCATCTGACCCTGATTGATCTGCTGCGTGCCGTGATAAAGGCCGGTTGTATCGCCAAGGCCGATCGTGTTTGTCGTGGAGAACAGGCGAAAGGCCGGATGCGGGCGGATTACGCGGTTCTGATCCAGAAGCGTGAGCTTGCCCTGCACTTCAAGCACGCGTTGAATCACGAACATCACGTCAGGGCGCCCCGCGTCGTATTCGTCGAATACGAGCGCGATGGGGTGCTGCAGCGCCCAGGGAAGCAAGCCTTCGCGAAATTCCGTCACCTGCTGTCCGTCGCGCAACACAATCGCATCCTTGCCGATGAGATCGATGCGGCTGATGTGGCCGTCCAGATTGATGCGGATGCAGGGCCAGTTGAGCCGCGATGCCACCTGTTCGATATGCGTGGATTTGCCGGTGCCATGATAGCCCTGAATCATCACGCGCCGGTTGAAGGCAAAGCCGGACAGAATCGCGAGTGTGGTTTCGCGATCGAAGCGATATGCGGGGTCGAAGTCGGGTACATATTCATTGCCCCGCGAAAAAGCGGGGACGATCATGTTGGTATCGATTCCGAAGGCGGAGCGAATGTCCAGCTTCGTGTCCGGCACGGCGGCGGCATCGAGGCCTTGGGTCTCTGGCGTCATCTATTCGATCCGGCTTGGTAATACGAGGCTGGTGTCCGTCGCTTTGTGGCGGGGCGCGGGGAGCGCCTTCTAGGTCAGACCGGAGGCGCGCAGTACACCATACGCCTGGATGACCCTCTTCAGCCGTTCCTCGGCGCCCCGGTCGCCGCCGTTCGCGTCGGGGTGAAATCGCTTCACGAGTTCCTTATACCGCGCCTTTATCTGGTGCAAGTTTGCATTTGCGTCAAGATTGAGCATTTCCAGCGCAACTGCTTGTGGACGCGTGAGTTGTCTTTCCGGACGGGGGGGGGATGGTTGTTCTTCGCCGTCGCCGAAGACTCGATGAGCGTCGTGAATGTGGTGAAAGTTTTGTCCGTTGCGAAAATGCGCCGCTCGTTTGCCCAGCGGCCAGGTTGGCCGATGCCCGACAACAGCTTCAATTTGGAAGGCACGAACTTCCTCGTCGCTCATGCCGCTAAAATAATTCCAGTTTTCATTGTGAGCGCGAGCGTGCTCCAGACAAAACCAGACATGTTCGTCCAGTTGCTGCCGGCTCCGCGGAACCCGATATTTTCCTTCTCCGGCGCAAGCCTTCGCGGCGCAGGGACGGCTCGCAGGCGCATTTGTCCGGACATCCGGATTGATCCGGATGTCCTTACCAAAACGCGGCCGGTAACCTGCCTCAACCATGGTGCGATTATGGGTCCCAACCGATAAAAAACAAGATAATGATAATGCTTGACAGAACTCCCTGGAGCATGGGCCTGAGTCAATGTCCGTTGATGCCAAAATCCGCGACAGGCTGGTGCGCGCTTTTGCGCCCGTCGAGCTCGAAGTCCTCGATGAAAGCGCCCGTCACGCCGGTCACACGGGCGCTCGACCCGGCGGGAGCACGCATTTTCAAGTCAGAATTGTCTCGTCAGGCTTTAGCGGCTTGAGCCGCCTTGAACGCCAGCGCGCGGTTCACGCCGTTCTTGCACAAGAACTGCAAACCGATATTCATGCACTTTCGCTCATTACTCTTGCTCCGGACGAAGTGAAGAGTCGTTGAAAGCTGCAATGCGGAGTATCGATACGACGCAAGAACCTTCAGCAGTCATATCGGCGCTTCCGGTGCCGGGGTTGCCGGAGGCGTGACGCGCAGGAGCGTAACCTGGTTGCGCTGCCGCTTCAGGATTTCGAACTTGAAGCCATAAAACGCAAAACGCTGACCAACATCGGGAATGGTCCGCGCTTCGTGGATAACGAGGCCCGCCACCGTTGTCGCCTCCTCGTCGGGAAGTTTCCACTCAAGCTCGCGATTGAGCTCGCGCACCGGAATGACACCTTCGATCAGATAGGAGCCATCCGCGTGCGGACGGAATTTGGGGCCCGTGCGGACTTCCCGCTCTTCCGGAATGTGGCCGAAAATTTCCTCGAAAATGTCAGTCAAGGTAATGAGACCCTGCAACGTCCCATATTCATCGACGACAAGCGCGAAATGCGACCGGCGTTCGCGAAATGCGTCCAGTTGTTCCTCCAGCGTCGTGGTATCCGGGACGAACCAGGCATCTTCGAGGAGAGAAAGCATGTCGAATCCCTCCAATTGTCCATTCCGCCGGACGAATTCGCGCATCACGACCTTGGTGTGAAGGATACCGACGATGTTGTCCGGTGTATCCCGCCAGACAGGAATGCGCGTGCGATTTGCGCCGGTCAGACTTGCGAATAGTTCAGGGGCCGCTTCTGAGGCATCGATCGTGGCCATGTTCTTGCGGTGCACCATTACATCGCCCACCTTGAGATCCTGCAAATCCAGAATGCCGCCGATCATGTCACGGTGTTCGCGCTCGACCGTACCCTCCTTGTGATGCAGTGCGACCGTGCCGCGAATTTCCTGATGCGGCGGAAGCATGGGCGTTGGCGTTGCTTCCTCGCGAACGCCGAATGCTTCCAGTAACCGCCAGACGACGAACTGGACGGAATCCACGATCGGGGCCAGTACCTGAACGACGGGAAGAAGCACGCGTCCGACGGCAAGGGCGAAACTGTCCGTGCGCGCAATGGCAAGCGTCTTCGGGAGAATTTCGGCGAATACGAGGACAACAAAAGTCATGATAATGGTGGTTATGGCGACCGAGCGGTTTCCGAACCGGGCCGCGAGCAAAGTGGTGGCGAGGGAAGAGGCGAGAATGTTTGCGAAAGTATTTCCAAGGAGAATCGCGCCAATCATGTCTTCGCGATCCGAAAGAAGCGCGTTCACGGTTTGCGCGGCGCGCGAGCCATCCTGCCCCATCTGATGCATGCGGGCGCGAGAAACGGCGGTGAGCGCTGTCTCGGATCCGGAAAGAAATGCGGAAAAAACGAGCAGGAGAACGATGAAGCCCAGGCCAGGCAGAAGAATGTCAGCCATCTACGATCCTTTTGCGCATGAACGTACCGGTACGAATATAACCCGATTTGAGGCAAATTCCGCGTCAGTGGTCCAATATCGCGCGCACGGCAGGCAAGGAAACGTCGCCGCTCAGGAAGGCGTGGCCCATTCTGTGGGACAGGACGAAGACAAGCCGGCCGTCTTTGGCCTTTTTGTCATGAAACATATGCGCCATCACTTCGTCGGGGTCCGGCCGTGGCGCGGGAATGTCATCGATTCGGGTGGGCAGTCCAACCGAGCGCAGATGCCGTTCCAGGCGCTCGACGTCGGCGACAGGCGCATGGCCCAGGCGTTCCGAAAGGCGGAACGCGAGGACCATGCCGATGGCTACACCTTCGCCGTGCAGAAGCCGCTGTGAATAGCCGGTCGCGGCTTCCAGCGCATGCGCAAATGTGTGCCCGAGATTAAGGAGCGCCCGCTCACCGGTTTCGCGTTCGTCGCGGGCGACGATTTCCGCCTTCATGCGGCATGAATGTGCGACAATGTGGCTGAGCAGGGCCTCATCTCCGGCCAGCGCGGAAGACGCGTGGGCTTCGAGCCAGGCAAAGAACCCGGAGTCTCCCAACGCCCCATATTTTGCCGCTTCTGCGTAGCCGGACAGCAATTCGCGGCGTGGCAGAGTTGCGAGCACGTCGATGTCGGCGATCACGATGCGAGGTTGGTGGAAGACACCGATCAGATTCTTGCCGGCAGGGGTGTTGATTCCGGTCTTTCCGCCAACGGAGGAATCGACCTGTGCCAGCAGCGTCGTCGGAATCTGCGCAAAGTCGATGCCGCGTTTGAGAATGCCGGAAGCAAAACCCGCGAGATCGCCGATCACGCCCCCTCCCAGCGCTACAACCAGACCGCCCCGGTCTACCCCCGCACTCAGGAGCGCGGCGGAAAGCATCTCCAGCCCCGCAAAACTCTTGCTCTCTTCACCGGCAGATATGACGATCGGTTTCGTTTCAATGCCCGAGCATGTCAGCGACGACAATACCCGCTCAAGATGCAACGATGCGACATTGTCGTCCGTGATCACCGGCACCGTGCCGCGCGCAAACGAGGCGATCATTGCGCCGGTCTGCGCAAGGAGTCCTGTCCCGACATGGATGTCGTAACCATGTCCATTCAGAGCAACGGTGATGCGCTCGCTCATGGCGGCTCGAGAAGGTCGCGCGCTTCGAGCGCGGTCAACAAGCGGTCAATGGCGCTTTGGTGCGGCCCGTCCTCGCTGTCCACGACAAGGTCCGCCATCGCATAGATCGATTCGCGTTCCCGAAGCAGCCGTTCCATGGTTTCGCGCGGATCGCCGTTGCGCAATAATGGTCGCGTTTCCCGACGGCTGATTCGTGTCAACAGAAGCTCGATCGGCGCGCGCAGCCACACCGACGTCGCCATGGACGCGATATCGGCCCTGGTTGATTCATCGATAAAGGCGCCCCCGCCCGTCGCCAAAACATGCGCCGGTTCCCGAAGCAGGCGGGCGATCACTTTTCGCTCTCCTTCGCGGAAACCCATTTCTCCGAAACGCTCGAAAACATCGGAGATCGAACAGCCGGCGGCAACTTCGATCTCACTGTCGGCATCGCGGAACTGAACGCCAAGCAGGGGCGCCAGCCTTCGACCGAGCGAACTCTTGCCGGCACCCATCATGCCCACAAGCGCAACTGTGCGTCTCAAACGGCTCATACGCCCGCCTTACACGGCCTTTGCACCGGCCGCCAGCGGGCACTTGCGTTACCCTTCCTCTTTCCGCCACAAAGCGCACGCAAACGAAAGCGTTCGGGCTTTCACCACATTGGACGGGACATGGGCTGGACTGCTCGCATCGGACTTGCGGTATTGCTGCTGCTGATACTTGGCGCGGCGGCACTCGCCATTTATGCGGGTACGCTCAAACCCCCTCACCGGACCTATGAACAGGTCCTATCGAATGATCGGTTTCCGAGCTGATTGGCTTCGCGTTGCGGCAATCGCTGCTGCTCTCGGCGCCATCCTGATCTGGCCGCTGGCCGCAGTCGCACAGCGGGTTGATTCGCGCGCGCCGACCGGGGCGCCGATGCCCCTTGTTGGCGAGGAGCTGACTCCCCAAGGGGAACAGGCTGTCATTGCGCAAGCCCCTGGCGACGGCAGGCATCGCGAAGGTATCCAGGTCCGGTCTCTCGGCCTGGTGGATGGCTCCGCCCTGGGTCTCCTAGATTCGGCGAATGGCGGATTGGGCAGCGACATCTGGCAGAATACGTCGCGCGCCCGAATCGAAGAAATGCTTAAGCGGCTGCCGCTGGCGACATCCGTTGCCTCAGTACACGCACTCGCGCGACGACTTGTGCTCACAACGGCCGATGCACCCGTCGGCGATGCACCGCACGCGTTCCTAAGCGTTCGTCTTCATGCACTGCTCGACGCGGGACTGTTGCAGGATGCAGGCGAGTTGGCAGTCAAGATTATCCCCGGGAACGATCCCGAGCTGGCGGGTCTGGTCGCAGAATCCATTCTGTTCGCGGACAGAGGAAACGATGCCTGCGGTCCCGACACAAACAGCCGGCTGGCCAGCGGCGATCAATTCTGGATCGAACTTCGTGCCTTTTGTTATGCAGCAGCAGGCGATTCGGGAGCGCTGGACCTCACACGCGCAGTTATGAAAGCGCAAAGCCTTGAGGGCCACGCGTTCGAAATTCTCCTCGATGATTTCGTTACTGGCCGCTCCATCGACCCAGGTCAAATTTTCGGACCCGATGCGTTGGACGTGTTTTTGTTTCAGAAAGTTGGGCTGCCTGTCGATCCTCGCTGGTCCCTGCGGTTGGGTGTCCCGGGAAGCGTTGTCGCGATGCGAGACGCCAGAAATACCCCCGACAAAAGGCTTCAGGCAGCCGAAGAACCTGCCCGGGCGGGAGCATCGGCGACGAGCGAACTTGCGGCAATCGCCGACGCGCAAACCTTGTCGCCCGAACGGCTATCAAGCGCCGCTTCGATCGCTCCCACATTGCCGTTTCTCGCCGGCCAGACGATGCTGCGCCAAGCTGTCCGCGATACCGCTGACCCAGCGACCAGAAAGAAGCTTCTGTTCGAGGCGCTGGCTCTTGCCTACGAAAAAAATCTGCTGCCTTTGGCGGCACAATTGCAGGGTAGCGCCGCATCCGCGGTGATACCCTACAGAATGGATCGCTCGCACGCTGCGCTCATGGCGTCCACGCTGATGCTCGGCGGTCGGGCGGACGCTGCCGCGCGCTGGTTCGATGTGCTCGATCCGAGCTCAGATTCCGCTAAGCCGCTCATACATCTGCTTCAAATCGAGCTGAATTTGGTGGCGCCCAATCCTGCACGGACATTCGAGGCGCAAGGCGCGTTGTCATGGTTTGCGGCACAGGGCAGCACGACGCAACCCATAGGCGGCGAACGGACCTTAACTGTTGCCCTTCTCGCGCTCGGGACATATGGCGCCCTCGGACTAACGCTAACCCCGGAAGCCGAAACCGCGCTCGCACAATTAAGATCGCAGCAATTGCCCGGCAGAGAGCCAAAGGCTGATGTACTGGCGCTCCTGGCGGCTGCAAGCAAAGATAGCGGTAAAAGGGGCGAAGCGCTCCTCGCGATGCTGGATTTCATTGGGCCGGATGGACCGGGCGATGTCGCGCCCGACGCGATTGTCGCATGCGTCAGAGCGTTGATGCAGATGGGTTATGCGGATGCCGCCCATGAGCTGGCCATTGACGCATTGCTTCTGCGTCGCCCGGGGCCCGGCGCTTCGCCGGTTGCTGCCGTCCCATGAGACGCGTCAGGGACAGTGCGGCATCCATCGAAGCGTTTCTGGACATGATGAGCGCGGAACGGGGCGCCAGCTCCAACACACTGGAAGCCTATCGCCGCGATCTCGTGACCTTCGACAGGTTTCTGACGTCATCCGGTTCGTCGGCGCGCGCTGCGGTCCGGGATGACATCAAGCGATACCTTGGATATCTTGCACAATCCCGCGTAGCGGCATCCTCACAAGCGCGCAAACTTTCCGCGTTACGCCAATATTTCGGTTTTCTTTATGCCGACGGCCTGCGCAAGGACGATCCAACCTCGGCCGTCGATTCGCCGCGCCGTGCGCAGCCACTGCCAAAAGTGCTTTTGAGGGATGAGGTCGAGGCGTTGATCGCCGCGGCCCGCGCGCGCGGCAATACGCCAGAGGGGAAGCGCCTCCTGTGCATGGTCGAGCTGCTGTATGCGTCCGGCCTGCGGGTTTCGGAACTGGTGGCGATGCCCTTGGCGGCCGTGCGCCGGCGCGACGGATTCCTTCTCATCAAGGGAAAGGGCGGCAAGGAGCGGCTGGTGCCGCTGAATCCTTCGGCCGGTCTCGCGGTGGACGAATATCTCAAGCTGAGAAATGATTTCGTTCGAACAGGCGATGGAGCAAATCGCTACCTGTTTGCCTCGCGCAGCGCCGAGGGACATTTGACCCGCCGGCGATGTCATCAATTACTGAAAGAGCTCGCGCTCGACGCCGGCATCGATCCCGCGAAACTGTCGCCGCACGTGCTGCGGCACGCTTTCGCGACGCATCTCGTGGAGGGCGGCGCGGATTTGCGCAGCGTGCAGATGATGCTCGGTCACGCCGACATCGCCACGACGCAAATCTACACCCATGTCGCCAACGAACGGCTGAAGCAGACGGTTATGTCGGCCCACCCCTTGTCGCGCGCAGGCAGGCGCAAACCCTCCGGTTGACGCCCGCGTGTCGCCGGGCCACCGTCCCTGAATATCAGCTGGGAATATGCGCGTGAGCTTCACACCCGTCATCCGACGAACGCCTCCGAGGCTTTACCGGTCAAAACTCTTCGTGCCGGGTTCGCGCCCGGCGCTGTTTGAGAAGGCGGCCGGCAGCCTCGCCGACGTCGTCTGTCTCGATCTGGAGGACGCGGTGGCGCCGGCAGACAAGGAACAGGCGCGCGGCAATATCGTTGCTGCGCTTCATGACGTGAACTGGAACGACAAGCTTGTCACCGTTCGTATCAATGGCCTAGATACGAATTGCTGCTACCGCGACGTACTGGAGTTGGTTGAGAAAGGCGGCGAGCGCCTCGATGCAATCATGATTCCGAAAGTCGGGAACGGTTCGGATGTTTACGCCATTGATATGCTGGTGACGCAGGCTTCGCGTTCGGTCGGTCGCCGGAAGCAGATCGGGCTTGAAGTCATCATCGAGACGGTCGCCGGGCTAACGAATATCGACGCCATCGCCGGGGCTTCGCCGCGGCTGGAGAGCCTGCATTTCGGGGCGGCCGATTATGCGGCGTCGCAGGGCATGCGAACGACCAATATCGGCGGCGGCAATTCCGATTATGTCATGCTGACGGATGCCGGCGACGGTGCCGCTCGCGAGCGCCACTGGAACGATCTGTGGCATTATCCCCTGTTTCGCATGTGCCAGGCGGCGCGGGCGCATGGAATCGTTCCTATCGACGGACCGTTCGGCGATTACTCCGATGCCGACGGATTCCGGGTGCAGGCCACGCGTACCGCTGTACTGGGATGTGAAGGGAAGTGGGCGATCCATCCGAGCCAGGTGTCGCTCGCCAACGAAATCTACACGCCGCCGCAGAAGGAAGTGGCGCGCGCCGAAGCCATCCTTGCGGCGCTCAAGGAAGCGCACGAGAAAGGCATGGGCGCCGTTGCCCTCAATGGGGTGCTGATCGACGCCGCTTCGATCCGCCAGGCCGACTTGATCGTCAAACAGATGGCAATCGTCCGCGCGCGCGATTAAGTGCGATTTGTTGACAGCGCCGTGACGGATGGCCACTTTGCTTTGCCAGCCGCCTCCGAGGATCCATGCACGCCTATCTCGATTTCGAACGCCCCATCGCCGAGCTGGAAGGCAAGATCGTCGAACTCCGCCAGCTTTCGGCGCAGGACAGTTCCATGAACATCGAGGACGATGTTGCGCGCCTGCAGGCCAAGACCAACCAGATCATCAACGACACATACGCCAAACTGACGCCTTGGCAGAAAGCGCAAGTGGCGCGGCATCCCGCGCGACCGCATTTCTCGGACTATGCCAACGCGCTGTTCGAGGAGTTCACGGCCCTGGCGGGTGACAGGGTGTTCGGTGAAGATTGCGCCATCATTGCCGGTCTCGGGCGTTTCCGCGGGCAGGCGGTGGCGATCGTCGGTCAGGAAAAGGGCAGCGACACCAAAAGCCGCGTGAAGCACAATTTCGGCATGGCAATGCCAGAAGGTTATCGCAAGGCCGTTCGGCTGTTCGAACTCGCGGATCGTTTCAAATTGCCCGTGATCTCGTTTGCGGACACGCCCGGCGCCTATCCGGGCGTCAGCGCCGAAGAGCGCGGGCAGGCCGAAGCGATAGCACGCTCGACTCAGGCCTGTCTTGCGTTGCGGGTGCCATTCGTCGCCATGATCGTCGGCGAGGGCATGTCCGGAGGCGCCCTCGGCATTGCCGTCGCCAATCGCGTCTACATGCTGGAACATTCCATCTATTCGGTGATCTCGCCGGAAGCCTGCGCCTCGATCCTGTGGGGCAAAACCCCCGAGAAAGCCCAGGAGAAGACCCAGGAAATGGCGACAACCCTGCGCATCACCGCGCAGGATTTGCTTGAGCTCAAAGTGATCGACGGAATTGTGCGCGAGCCGCCAGGCGGCGCACACCGCGCCGCGCCGGCGGCCATCGAAGCCGTCGGCGATACGATCGCACGCGCGCTGCACGAAATGGATGGCCTGTCACCCGACATATTACGCAAGCAGAGGCGGGAAAAATATCTGGCGATGGGTCGCAATCTGAATGCGTGACTGCGAATTCCCGCCGATAAAATTTCCGGGAGCCAATCATCCCATAATGGTCGAGCGCATCGGGGCGGGCGTTGCCGCGATCAAGGATCATCTTGCCGAGCGGGAAATTCATTCTTTGGCGCGTGAGACGTTTGCAGGGAGAAGGTTCGAATGAGCATTTCCATGTACAAAGCATCAGTTCCCGTATTTACCCAGTTTCTCTGCGCGCTGTCGGCGGTGCTCGACAAGGCGGCAACCTTTGCTGAAACGAAAAAGATCGATGCAACGGTTCTTACCGCGATGCGGCTTGCTCCCGACATGCATCCACTCGCCTGGCAGATTCGTTCCGCAACCAACCATGCCGCCCGGGCCTGTGCAATGCTTGCCGGCGTCGCGCTCCCGGAGCTCGGCGACAACCAGGCAACGATCTCCGACTTGAAAGAGCGGATCGCAAAGACCGTCGATTTCGTCAAAAACATCAAAGCCGAACAACTGGATGGCCAGGAAGACAGGGATATCGTTCTGAAATTCGGCGCCAACGAGTTCAACTTCACCGGTCTCTCGTTTCTGCTGAATTTTTCCTTGCCGAATTTCTATTTTCACGCGGCTACGTCATACGATATCCTGCGTCATGCAGGCGTGGATATCGGCAAGCGCGACTTCATGGGAACGCCGCCGAAATAACCCTGGGAGCGCGGGCTCCCGCCCCCACTTTCCTTTTGGTCTCCCAAGTGGGACTCTCTGGCGGCGTGGGGAACCCACGGATGGGAAAACGATGAGCCAGGCACCATGCGGGCGCAACGCCCGCGCTCCCAGGACATGACTCCCGAATATCGTGCATGGCTGATCGATCTGTTTGCGCCGCTGGGCGACGTATCCATCAAACGCGTCTTCGGTTTTGACGGGCTCTATCTCTCGGAGACCATGTTCGGTCTCGCCGTTGAAGAATGCCTCTATTTCAAGGCGGACGAAGACAGCCGCAAGCCTTACGCGCGCGAGAACTCGACTGCCCTGACCTATGTCGCACGCAGCGGCGAGAACGTCGTCATGTCGTATTGGGAAATTCCGGAACGACTTTATGACGAGCCGGAGGAGCTGGTCGCGTGGGCAAGACGGGCCCACGACGTCGCCTCACGGTCGCCAACCGCGAAGCGGAGACAGGCGCGAAAGGCGAAACAAGTTGGAACGCGCCGTCCGGTCAGGGAAAAGCCCTGACCGGACGACTGTTGCATCCTACCACAAATGAACGCGTTGATCCGGGGCGAGATAATACTTCTCGCCCGGCTTCACATCGAACGCTGCATACCAGGGATCGAGATTGCGCGTGGCCCCGTCGGCGCGGAATTGTCCCGGGCTGTGCTCGTTTGAGAGAACTTGCGCGCGAAGAGCGCCATCGCGATATTTCGCCCGCCAGATTTGCCCGAACGAAAGAAAAAATCGCTGATCGCCGGTATAGCCGTCGATCGCGGTCGCCGGCTTGTTTCCCAGCGCGATGTGATAGGCCTTGGAGGAGATTGTCAGACCCGCGAGGTCGGCGATGTTTTCGCCGAGCGTGAAGGCGCCGTTGACGTGCAGACCCGGCAGCGGGACGTAACTGTTGTATTGCGCCACCAGCGCGTCCGTTCGGGCCTTGAAGTTCTTGCGATCTTCGTCCGTCCACCAGTTGTTGAGCGCGCCGGTGCCATCGAATTTCGATCCCTGGTCGTCGAAGCCGTGGCTGATCTCGTGGCCGATGACCGCACCGATGCCGCCATAATTCACGGCATCGTCCGCGTTGGGATCGAAGAACGGGGGCTGCAGGATGGCTGCCGGGAAGAAAATCGCGTTGGCGTAGGGGGTGTAATAGGCATTGATCGTCGGGGGCGTCATTCCCCACTCGGACTTATCGACGGGATTGTCGAGCCGCTTGAGCTCGCGGTTCCACTCGAACATCTCGCCGTTCTCGACATCGCCGACCAGATTGTCGCGGGAAACGATGAAGGCGGAATAGTCGCGCCACTTGTCAGGATAGCCGATATGGGGCGTGAACCGATGCAGTTTCTCGAGCGCCTTCTGGCGCGTCGCTTCCGTCATCCAGGGTAGAACGCGAATGTCGGCGTCGTAAGCCTTCAGAAGATTCCCAACCAGTTCTTCCGCCTTGGCTTTGGACTCGGGCGGGAAAAATTTCGCGACATAAAGCTTGCCCAGCGCTTCTCCGAGATCGTGATCGAGCAGATGAACGCCGCGGGTAGGCCGGTCAAGCTGTTGCGTATTTCCCTGGACGACCGTGCCGTAGAAAGCGAAGTCCGTGTCGTCGAATTTCTTGGGCAGATAAGCGGCAACGGAATGCAGATGGCGAACGGTCAGATAATCGCGCCACACACTTACCGGGGTGGCCGTGAAAATCGCAGCGAGCTTGGGAAATGCCGACTTCTCGGCGACGATCACCTGCCGCTCGCCGCGCGGCGATTTCAGAGAAATGCCGGCGCCTGCGAAATAGTCGGCCCAGGGAAACTGGGGTGCCAGCTTCTGAAGTTCCGTGAACGACATCGGGTTGTAGGTCTTGTCCTCGTCGCGACGGTCGGCGTTCGGCCAGCTCGCTTGCGCGATTTGAAGTTCGAGCGCGTAGATTCGCTCCGCGCGCCGGTCAGCTTCGGGAATTCCGGCCATCCCCAGCATGGTCGCAAGATATTTCTTGTAGGCGTCCCGGGTGGCGACGATTTCCTTGTCGTCCCGCAGGTAATAGTCCCGGTTGGGCATGCCCAGACCTGACTGAGTCAGATCGATCGCATAGGCATTGGGATTCTTGTCGTCGGTCCCGATGTTGACATCGAACGGGCCGGTCGCCATGAGCTTCACGGTACCCATCGCCCGGGCGACATCTTCTTTCGTCTTCAAATGCGCAAAGACGGCCAAGTCCTGCTGCGCGGGCGCCAGTCCGCGTGAGTCGATCTGCTTCTGGTCCATAAAGGCATCGTAGAAATCGCGAAGTTTCTTTTCCTCGTCGTTCAGCTCGCCATAAGGCCGCGCTTCCAATCCATCGACGATCTCGCGCATCTGTTTTTCGCTTTGAATGCGAAGGTCCTGAAAAGAGCCGCTGGACGCCCGGTCCGGCGGGATCGTTGCGGTCTTCAGCCATGTGCCATTTACAAAGAGGAAAAAGTCGTCACCGGGCCTGACACTCTTGTCCATCGCCGACAGGTCGACTCCCCACGTGCCGAGCGTGGCGTGGCTGGAGGTTTCCTGGGCATGGAGAGAAGCGGTCGAAAGCGAGCTTGCACAAAGCAGACTGCCGAGCGCGATGAGGCTGCGTCGCATAATAAGGTAACTCCTGTGGTGCCGTGCTGATGCCGATGAGCCGTGGCGCCGTGTCGAACGGCTTGGCTTCTTGTTCTGGGGCGCATTAATGGTCCCTCCGGCGTTTGCGCGCAAGTTACGGAGTCGTGATAATTTGGCAGGAGCCATCGCGCCCTTTAGCATACAGGGCTCGGAGAGGCTCTGGAGCACCATTATTTCCCCTTGAACTGCGCCGGTTGCTTTCGAAGAAACGCGCTGACGCCTTCGACGAAATCATCCGTTGCTCCGGCGGCTTTCTGAGCCTGGCGCTCCAGGTCGAGTTGCTGCTCGAAAGAATGGTGGGAGCTGGCCCAATAAAGCCGCCGGGTTGCGGCAAGCGCCAGAGTCGGTCCGGAGGCGAGGCGTTCGGCCAGGATCAACGCTTCGTGCGTCAGCTGCGCATCGTCGAAAACGCGGTTAATCAAGCCCCATGCTAAAGCCGTTTCCGCAGGGAGCTTTTCCGCCAGCATGGAAAGCTCGCGTGCGCGGGCGAGCCCCACCAGGCGGGGAAGAAGCCAGGTCGAGCCCCCATCGGGCACCAGCCCAATGCGGGCAAATGCCTGGAGGAAATAGGCCGAACGCGCGGCAAGCACGAGATCGCCCATCAGCGCGATGCTCATGCCCACGCCGGCAGCGGCGCCGTTGACGGCCGTCAGGAACGGCATTTTGAGATCGCGGATCGTGCGCAGCAGCGGATGGTACCCCGCTTCCAGCGCACGCCCTGCGTCGCGCGGACCTTCCTGTTGCCGCTGCGCGGTGTCGGAAAGATTGGCGCCCGAGCAAAATCCGCGCCCTTCGCCCGTCAATATGATGGCGCGAAACTCTCCGCACTCCTCGATGTAGGCCAGTGCCGCGCGCAGTCCTTCCACCATTCCCATGGATGCGGCGTTCATCACCTCTGGATGATTCATCGTCAGCACGGCAATCTTGCCGTACGCAGTGACGTGGGCCCGCTCGAAATCCTTGCGCATATGCACTCCGGGGAATGGCTTTCGATCCAAACATAAACGGGGAGAGACGGGGGCGAAAGACACCGGACAAGTTGCAGCATGCACTTTTCGCGTCGTAAGAAGCTGGGGCGCGCGCGAGAAATAATCCGGGAGACAGACTGCCATGACCTCAACGATGCCAGCGGAGCAGTCCGCCACGCAGGCGCGCATGAATGCCGTACTTTCGCGGCAGAGGGCGGCACACCTCAAAGATGGTGCGCCGAGCGCCGAGAAGCGCATCGAGCGGCTCGACCGCGCCATCGGCCTCCTGGTGGGACACAAGGAGCCCATCGCCGATGCGCTGCGGGAAGATTTCGGCCATCGTTCTGTCCACGCCACGCTTCTGACCGATGTGGCGGGTTCGATCACACCATTGAAGCACGCCAAAGCGCATCTGCGCCGCTGGATGCAACGCGAAAGGCGCAGCGTGACGCCGGCGCTGTTGGGGCTGTTCGGCGCGCGGGCCTTTATCGAGTATCAGCCCAAAGGCGTTGTGGGGGTCATTTCGCCCTGGAATTTCCCCGTCAATCTCACTTTCGCTCCGCTTGCCGGTATTTTCGCGGCCGGCAATCGGGTGATGATCAAGCCGTCGGAATATACGCCACGAACTTCCGAGTTGATGGAGCGGATGTTCCGTTCGGCCTTTGACGAGACGGAAGTTGCCGTCTTCAGTGGCGGACCTGAAGTGGGCGGCGCCTTCAGCAGGCTCGCTTTCGATCACCTGCTTTTCACGGGCGCCACGAGCATTGCTCATCAGGTGCTGCGGGCGACTGCGGAAAACCTCGTCCCCACGACGCTCGAGCTGGGCGGCAAATCGCCCGTTATCGTTGGCGCATCGGCGGACATGGCGCTGACCGCCCGACGTGTGATGATGGGCAAGACCCTGAATGCGGGCCAGATCTGCCTGGCGCCGGACTATGTGCTGGTGCCGCAGGAGAAGCGGAGCGAATTCGTGGCTGCCGCCGGGGCCGCGATCCAGGCGATGTATCCCACGCTCAAGGACAATCCCGACTACACCTCGGTCATCAATCAGCGCCACTACGACCGACTGATGGGGTATCTCGACGACGCGAGAGCAAAAGGCGCCGAGCTGGTGGAGATCAACCCGGCGAGAGAAGACTTCCGCCAGCAGCCGTTCCACAAGATTCCGCCGACGCTGGTACTCGATCCAACCGACGAGATGGCGATCATGAAAGACGAAATCTTCGGCCCGCTGTTGCCGGTGAAAACCTACACGCGGGTGGAAGAGGCGACCGATTACGTTAACGCTCACGCGCGTCCGCTGGGTCTCTATTACTTCGGTGCCGATACGGCAGAACAGTCGCAGGTGCTGTCGCGCACCACCTCCGGCGGGGTCAGCGTCAACGATGTCGTCATGCATGTGACCATGGAGGATCTGCCGTTCGGTGGCGTCGGTCCCTCAGGTATGGGGGCTTATCACGGCATCGACGGCTTTCGCACCTTCAGCCACGCCCGAGCGGTATTCCGGCAAACAAATTCCGATGTCACCGCCATGCTGCGTCCGCCTTACGGCGAGAAGATCCGCAAAATGCTGGCTTCGCAGATCAGGCGCTGAATTCTGCTACATGCGCCTGATGCGGAGGCTTGAGTGGGGGGACGAAGTGCCACAAAAGGACTTCGGCCAGATTTCGATATGGTCGGCACCTCGCATCCATCTTTCAGAGTCTTATTTTTTCGCTGTGTCCGGCGACGATCATTTGCTAAACAGGCCCCGCAGACGAGGGCGGAGAAGTCCATGACGCTTCGAACGACGGTTGGAATCGCGAGCTTGTTGCTGTTTTGCGCGTCTGCGCAGGCAGACTCGGAAGTTTCGGGCGTGCAACCCGGTGTGTACGCCGACGGCGCCCTTGCGACGGCGGTGCGCGGGTCCCAGCGCTCACCGGAAAGTGTCGCACGCGATCGCTACCGTCATCCCCGGGAAAGCCTTTCTTTCTGGGGGCTGAGGCCGGGCATGACAATTGTCGAGATCTGGCCGTCCGCCGGTTACTGGACCGACATTCTTGCGCCCTATGCCAAAGCGACCGGCGGCAAATACATCGCGGCGCTGCCGAGTGCCAAACGGCCGCTCCCACCCAAATTCGCCGACAAGGCCGTCTATGGCGAAATCCGCACGACGATCTTCAACGACAAGTCCGGGCCGCTTGCCGCGCCTGGAACAGCGGATTTTGTGCTGACCGCTCGCAACGTCCATAACTGGATGGGCACGCCGGGGATGCCCGAAAAGGCATTTGCCGATTACTACGCCGCTCTGAAGCCTGGCGGCATTCTGGCCCTGGAGGAGCATCGCGCCGATCCGCGGCCGATGGTGAAGGGCGCGAGCGACGGTTACGTCTCCACCGGTTACGTTGTGCGGCTCGCGGAGAAGGCCGGGTTCAAGCTTGAGGCCCTATCGGAGATCAACGCCAATCCCGCGGACACCAAGGACCATCCCTTCGGCGTATGGACGCTGCCGCCGACGCGGGAAAGCGCAGCTTCCGGACAGCCGCCCAATCCCACCTTCGACCACACGAAATACGATGCCATCGGCGAAAGCGACCGGATGACCCTGCACTTCCGCAAGCCCGGGTAGGGCGCGATAAGCCCCGCAAAATGTGGCGCAAGGCTTGAAGGACGCGCAACGGTGCCCAGCTATCAACGGACAGGCCCCCGTTGGAGGACAACATGACACGCCGTGCCGCCCGTCTGATTGCCGT
>DATCBQ010000095.1:0-8511 GCA_036511745.1 Rhizomicrobium sp. | reverse complement strand
TCGCGCACGGGTGCAAATCGTTTCGGCCGATGCGCTCGTTCTCGACGAGCGCAGCCTGTTCCACAGTCTGACCGTTTCGGAACCCATCCGCGTCGCGGCCAATCTTCCCTACAACATCGGTACCGCGCTTCTTGTAAAGTGGCTTTCCGCGCCCGCATGGCCGCCGTTTTGGGAGAGCCTGACATTGATGTTCCAGCGTGAAGTGGCGGACCGGATCGTTAGCCCGCCAGGTTCGCGCGATTACGGCCGCCTCTCGGTTTTGACACAATGGCGCGCGACACCGCGCCTTCTGTTCGAGGTCGATCCGCGCGCGTTCACACCCGCACCAAAGGTCAAATCCGCGGTGGTGCGCCTGGAACCCCTCGCAGTTCCCGTTGCGCCGGCGGAGCTCGGCGATCTGGAAACGGTCACGGCCGCCGCATTCGGGCAGCGGCGGAAGATGTTGCGTCAAAGCCTGAAGCAGCTGGTGCCCGACGCCGAAGCCCTGCTGCTGGCGGCCAACATTGATCCGCAGACGCGGCCGGAGCGTCTGTCCGTCGAGGAGTTCGCTGCTCTTGCCCGCGTCTTTCGTGCGATGGTTGAGGGGTGAGGGACGGCGTGCAAGAGTATGGAAGCAAATAAAAGGAGAGTTCGATGCTCTGTCAGGCCGTCGTGGAATTCGGCTCGCCGCTCAAGGAAATCGAACTACCGACTCCCGTTCCGACGGGTACCGAAGTGTTGCTCAAGACGCATCATGTCGGCGTCTGTCACAGCGACGTGCATATTCAGGACGGCTATTTCGATTTGGGAGGCGGCAACAGGCTGCCGCTTGGCAGTTTGAAACTTCCCCACACGATGGGTCATGAGATCGAGGGCGAAGTGATCGCCACTGGACCCGATGCAAAGGGCGTAAAGGTCGGAGAACGTTACGCGGCGTTCCCCTGGATCGGATGCGGCGAATGTCCGGCCTGTGAGCGCGGCGAAGAAAATCTGTGCACGCGCCCGCGCCAGCTCGGTTGTTCGGGCGGCATCGCGGGGGGATACGCAACGCATGTCTTGATCCCGCATCCGAAATATCTTCTCGGCTACGGCAATACGCCGCCGGCACTGGCGGCCGCGTATATGTGTTCGGGACTCACCGCATTCGGAGCGATGAAGAAGGTCGGCAAGCTCGGGCCGGACGATCGGATCGTCGTTTTGGGTGTCGGCGGGGTCGGCATGATGGGCGTTCAGTTCGCCAGGGCGCTGTACGGCAAAGGACCGATCGCCGCCGATATCGATGAAGGTCGTCTGGAAGCCGCGAAGAAAGCAGGCGCAACAGCGACCTACAACACGAAAGAACCGGACGCCGCCAAGAAACTTGTCGCCGATACGAAAGGCGGCGCTTACGCGATCGTCGATTTCGTCGGATCGGAGGCGACATTTGGATTTGCCAATGCTGCGATCCGCAAGGGTGGCAAGATCATTGTCGTGGGTCTGTTCGGCGGCGCGATGAGCATGCCATTGCCGATGTTCCCGTTGCGTCCCTTGACCGTGATGGGCTCCTTCGTCGGTTCGTTGCCGGAAGCCGAAGAGATGATGGACCTGGTCCGCGCCGGAAAGGTCGATCCCATCCCGGTGCAGACTCGTCCACTTTCGGACGCCACGAAGACGCTGGACGATCTGCGCAACGGCCGAATCGTCGGCCGCGTGGTGCTGACGCCATAATGGTTATTGCGTGAGCGCGCGCACGAAGTCCGAAAGCCCGATTTGATGCGCGCGCTTCAGGCGTTCGGCCATGAGAATGGCCGTGAGACGGGCATGCGCAGCCTCGATATCGTCGTTGATGATGACGTAGTCGTATTCCGCCCAATGGCTGATCTCGTCGGCCGCTTTGGCCATACGCGTGGCCACGATCTCGGCGGAATCCTGTGCGCGCGTCTTGAGGCGGCGTTCGAGCTCGCCGTGTGAAGGCGGAAGCACAAAGACGCTGACGAGATCCTCGCGCGCGCGTTCCTTGAGCTGTTGGGTACCCTGCCAGTCGATGTCGAACAAAACGTCCCTGCCCCCCGCGAGAGCAGCCGTTACCTGCTTTTGCGGCGTGCCATAGCGATGATCGAAGACGATTGCCTGCTCGAAAAAATCGCCATCGTGCGCCATGCGTTCGAATTGCTCCTTGCTCACGAAATGATAGTCGACACCGTCCGTCTCGTTCGGCCGTTTCGGGCGCGTTGTCGCGGATACCGACAGCACGAGATTCGTCTCGCTCTCGAGGAGTCGTCGCGACAAGGTGGTCTTGCCGGCGCCGGACGGCGACGACAGCACCAGCATCAATCCGCGGCGTACGACGACGGCGCTCATTCCACGTTTTGCGCCTGTTCGCGGAACTGATCGATGGCGGCCTTGAGCGCGAGGCCGATGCGCGTGAGGGAAATATCGGCGGATTTGGAGCAAAGCGTGTTGGCTTCGCGATTGAATTCCTGCGCCAGAAAATCGAGTTTCCTGCCGACCGCTTCGCCCGAAGAAATCAGCGTGCGCGCTTCCTGGGCATGCGAGGAAAGCCGATCGAGCTCCTCGCGGACATCGGCTTTGGCCGCCAGCAATGCCGCTTCCTGCGCCACCCGCTCTTCCGAAAGCTCTCGCGAAGCAATCAGTTCGCGGATTTGCAACAGCAGCCTTTCGCGCAGGGCCGCCGGCTGGGCCGCCGACGCGTCCCGCGCCCTGGCCGTCAATTGCTCGATTTCGTCAATCAGTCTTTTCAGGATCGTTGCAAGTTTTGCCCCTTCGATTCCCCGCGCCCGCACGAGGGAATCGAGCGCGTGAGCGAAGCTTTCGAGGATCGCCGCGTCGCGCGCGGCCCGCGCCGGCGTTTCCAGCGCAAGCACTTCATCCTGAACCAGCACCCCTTTGAGTGCGAGGATGCCGTCGATGCGAGCCGGCGCAAGTCCGGATTCGGCGGCGATTTCCTTCGCGATCTTTACGGCGGCGGCAAGGGCGACCGGATCGAGCTTGAGAGCGCGCGCGCCGTCAACCGGCTCGAATGTAAGCGTCGCCTGAATATTGCCGCGCCGGAAGCGATCGGCCGCCAAAATGCGTGCCGGCGGCTCGATGCTTTCGAAACCCATCGGCAGCCTGAGCCTCACATCGAGGCTGCGTCCATTGACGCTTTTGGCTTCCCAGCGCCAGCGCACGCCGGCAGCCGCGCCTTGCGCATCGGCGAAACCTGTCATGCTGACAAGACCCATCGCAAGCTCCTGAAATCGGATTGACAACGATAGACCGGCGAATCCGGTCTGCAAAGCGACGCCTCAATGCGCCGGATGGTTCAGGGCGTTCTCGATCCGGCGCCACTTCGCCACATTTCGCTCGTGCTCCGCAACGGACGGCGTGAAGACATGGCCGCCGGTGCCATCGGCGACGAAGTACAGGTCCGGCGAATGTTTGGGGTTGAGCACGGCCGCAATGGCGTCACGGCCGGGGTTGCAAATCGGCGTGGGCGGCAGGCCGGTGACGACATAGGTGTTATAGGGCGTGTGCGCGTTGATTTCGCTTTCGCGGATGCCGCGGCCCAGCGGATAGCCTTTGCTGATTCCATAGATGATCGTGGGATCGGATTGGAGTTTCATGTTCAGGCGCAGCCGGTTGACGAACACGGAGGCGATGTGCCGCCGCTCTTCCGGAATGGCGGTTTCCTTTTCGACAATCGAGGCCAGCGTGACCGCTTCCTGCGGTGTTCGGAATGGAAGGTTCGGCGCACGGGTGCGCCACATCCGATCGAGAAGCTTTTCCCGCGCGTTGCGCATCCGGGCAAGGATTTCGCTGCGCGCCGCGCCGCGCGTGTACAGATAGGTTTCCGGCAACAATGAACCTTCCGGAGGCACCGGTCCCGGATCGCCTGCAAGCGCGGGATCGCCCTTGACGATGTTGTAGATCATCTGACTGGTCAGCCCTTCGGCAACCGTTACCTTGTATTCGATCGATTTGCCGGAGATGAGGATCGCCGCGACATCGTCCATGCTGGCGCGCGAAGGGATGGCGTACTCGCCGGCTTTGAGTTCGGTGCCTTCCGCGCGCAGGCGCGCGCCGAGCGCGAACACCAGTGCGCTGCGAACGACGCCCGCGGCCTCGAGCTTCTGCGAAATCGAAAGCAGGTGCTGGCCGGGCGCCACGAGCACGACAGTCGAACCCGACCCATGTCTCGCCGCCGGGCCCGGCGATGCGAAATTGATCCGTTCGAACAGCAAAGCGCCGCCAAGGATCGCTGCGAGAATGAGAACAACGACAAAAATTCGCGGCATTCCACCAGCCCACCAGCTATTGACAGATCGGCTGCGCTCCGGCCCGCAAGACTTTAGTGCAAATCTTCGGGCGCAGTGAGAATGAGCGCGGCGTTGGTTCCGCCGAAACCGAAGGAATTCGACATCACCGCCTTGACCGAGCGCTTTTTGGCCTTGTGCGGAACCAGATCGATTTTGGTTTCGACGTCCGGATTGTCGAGATTGATCGTTGGCGGGACGATCTGATCGCGGATCGCCAACAGGCAG
The DNA here is from genome assembly GCA_036511745.1 of Rhizomicrobium sp. Classification (GTDB taxonomy): domain Bacteria; phylum Pseudomonadota; class Alphaproteobacteria; order Micropepsales; family Micropepsaceae; genus Rhizomicrobium. The sequence goes on along the minus strand of DATCBQ010000095.1, from coordinate 4,009 downwards.
AATATCGCCTCCACCGCTCCCGCGGCGCCCAGAAGATGGCCGATCGCCGATTTTGTGGACGACATGGAGACGCCGGGCGCGGCATTGCCGAGCAGGCGTTCGACGGCGGACAGCTCGATACCGTCCGCCATGGTCGAGGTCCCGTGCGCATTCACATAGTCGATGTCCGATACGTCCAGCCCCGAGCGCACGAGCGCCGTCCTCATGGCGCGGAACCCGCCATCGCCGTTCTCGGCCGGTGCGGTGATGTGATAGGCATCGCCGGAGAGGCCGTAGCCTTTCACTTCGCCGTAGATTTTCGCGCCGCGCGCCTTGGCGTGCCCGTATTCCTCCAGCATCACCATGCCCGCGCCCTCGCCCATGACGAAGCCGTCGCGGTCCCGGTCATAGGGACGCGAAGCTTTTTCCGGCGTGTCGTTAAATTTCGTCGACAGGGCGCGGCAGGCGGCAAAGCCCGCCATCCCGAGCCGGGAGATCGCCGCTTCCGCGCCGCCTGCCAGCATCATGTCCGCGTCGTCGAGCGCGATGAGCCGGGCCGCATCCCCGATGGCGTGCGCGCCCGTTGCACAGGCGGTAACGACGGCGTGGTTCGGGCCCTTGTAGCCGAAACGGATCGAAACATAGCCCGCTGCGAGATTGATCAGCCGGCCGGGTATGAAAAATGGACTGAGCTTACGCGGTCCTTTTTCATGGACCAGGATGGCGGCTTCCTCGATTCCGGGCAGGCCGCCGATGCCGGAGCCGATCATCACGCCCGTTCGGCAGCGAGCTTCCTCGTCTTGCGGCACATATCCCGAATCGGAAACCGCCTGCTGCGCGGCGGCCAGGGCAAAAATGATGAAGTCGTCGACCCGGCGTTGTTCCTTCGGATCGACCCATTGATCGGGATTGAAGGTACCGGACAATCCGTCGCCTCGCGGCACGCCGCAGGCGATCCGCGCCGGCAGATCGTCCACCCGGAAACCGGTAATCGGCCGCGCGCCCGAATGGCCGGCCAGAAGCCGCGCCCACGACTCTTCAACGCCGCAGGCCAGCGGCGTGACGAGACCCAGCCCTGTGACGACGACTCTGCGCATGACAAGAGGCTTTGGCCCCGAGGGCCCGATCAGCCCTGGGATTTGTCGATGTATTTGACCGCGTCGCCGACGGTGACGATCGATTCGGCGGCGTCGTCGGGAATCTCGATGCCGAATTCTTCCTCGAAGGCCATGACAAGCTCGACCGTATCGAGGCTGTCCGCTCCAAGGTCTTCGATGAAGGACGCGTTGTCGGTGACCTTGTCGGCATCCACGTTCAGATGCTCGACCACGATCTTCTTCACGCGTTCGGCAGTATCGCTCATGTTTATCCAAAACCTCTTGTTCGTTCCCGCGCCGCGAATAGCAGCCGCGCGCGGCTCCGGCCCGCTTGCTGGCGCGCCGACCGGAAGATGTCTGCTTCGTAACACAAAGCTCCGGGTCCCGCTACAAGCCTGTCAAGTTCCCGATTGGCGGTCAGATCATCGCCATCCCGCCATTGACGTGGAGGGTTTGCCCGGTGATGTAGGCGGCCTCCTCGCTTGCAAGATAGAGGGCCGCAGCCGCCACGTCCCCAGCCGTACCCATGCGGCCGGCGGGAATTCGCGCCAAAAGCGCTGTCCGTTGCGCCTCGCTGAGAGCATCGGTCATGGCGGTGGCGATAAACCCCGGGGCCACGCAGTTGACCGTGATGTTCCGGCCGGCGACTTCGGCCGCAAGCGATTTGGTCATGCCGGCGAGCCCGGCCTTGGCGGCGGCGTAGTTGGCCTGGCCCGGATTTCCGGTCGTGCCCACCACCGACGTCACCGAAACGATGCGCCCCCAACGCTTCTTCATCATGCCGCGCAGCACCGCGCGCGAAAGCCTGAAGGCCGCGGTCAGGTTCACCGCAATCACCGCATCCCATTCTTCATCCTTCATCCGCAGAAAAAGATTGTCGCGCGTGATGCCGGCATTGTTGACGAGAATGTCGATCGGGCCGGCAGCGGCTTCGGCAGCTTTGGCCAACGCCTCAACGGCGGACGCCTCGGCAAGATTGCACGGAACGACATGCGTGCGCTCGCCGAGCTCGTTTTGCAGGGTGCGCAGCGCCTCCTCGCGCGTGCCCGAAATGACAACCGTCGCTCCACGGCCATGCAACGCGCACGCAATGGCGCCGCCTATCCCGCCGCTGGCGCCCGTGATGAGGGCCGTTTTCCCGCTCAGATCGAACATCGGCTCACAGGGTCTTCGCAAAGGCGTCGATATCGCCAGGGGAATCGAGCGAAAGGGTTTCGAGCTCGCGATCGGTTCGTTTGACCATACCGGTCAGCACCCTGTTGCCTCCGCATTCGACGGTGGTCTCGATTCCCAGATGGCGGAAGCTCAGCACCGTTTCGCGCCAGCGCACCCGTCCCGTGATCTGCTCCACGAGAAGCCGGCGAATCGTTTCGGGCTCATGCGTTTCGGCGGCTGTGACGTTGGCGACGATTGGGACCGAAGGCGGCCGTATCGTCACCTGCGCGAGCGCTTCGCGCATGGCGTCCGCGGCCGGCTGCATCAGGGAACAGTGAAATGGCGCGCTGACCGCCAACGCAAGGACGCGCCGGGCGCCCTTCTCTTTCGCGCATTGCCCCGCCCTGTCCACGGTTTCCCGGGTTCCCGAAATCACCACCTGTCCCGGTGCATTGTCGTTGGCGACGACACAAATCCCGCCCTGCGCCGCCGCTTCGATGGCCGCGGCTTCCGCGTCGGACACCTCGATTCCGAGCAGCGCGCTCATCGCGCCCTCGCCGGCCGGCACCGCCTGCTGCATCGCCTTGCCGCGGATCCTGAGAAGCCTTGCCGCGTCGCCCAGGGCGAACGCACCGGCGGCCGCGAGCGCCGAATACTCACCCAGCGAATGCCCGGCGACGAGGCGCGCCCGACGGGCGAGGTCGAAGCCGGCCTCGCGCTGCAGCACGCGGATGATCGCGAGGCTGGCGGCCATGATGGCGGGCTGGGCATTCTCGGTGAGCGTGAGGTCGCTCTCCGGCCCTTCCCACATCAGCCGGGAGAGATTTTGCTGCAGGGCGTCGTCGACTTCCTGGAAAACTTCCCGTGCCGAGGCAAACGCCTCCGCCACCGGCCGTCCCATGCCGACAGCCTGGCTGCCCTGGCCTGGAAAGAGAAATGCGCTGGTCATGGGATATCCGGCGATGGCGGGGTGACAAATCAAGCGCCGCGCGGCGAGTCAAGGAAGGCGCGGCTGGTCGCAGTGCTGCATTTGAGTTGGGGGCACCGTCAAGGATGGATATATAATTTGACTTCGTCCTAACGTCAATTATATATCGTCGTTAAGACGATAAGAAACGGACTAACCGACATGATTTTCGCGACACCTGCTCTCGCAGAAAATGATCGTGCCGTTCTGGTACTCATAAAGGATCTAAAAGAGTCCCTCCGCTACACCGTCGTCCAAAGCCCTAACCGGTGGAAGGGGTCTCTGCGTCGCAACACATTCGCCCGCGCCCTTCGGGGGTCGAACAGCATTGAGGGAATAAATGCGTCGCTAAGCGATGCCGTCGCCATCGTCGATGACGAAAAGCCCGAGACGGTGGACCACGAAACTTTCCTTGCGCTTTCGGGGTATCGCAATGCGCTTACGTACATCTTGCAGACACACGACGATCCATATTTTGAGCTTCATCCGCAAGTGATCAAGAGCCTGCATTTCATGATGCTCTCGTATGATCTCACGAAAATGCCCGGGCAGTGGCGGCCAGGAACAATTTTCGTCGTTCGTGATCCGGACGGAAACACCGTTTACGAAGGCCCCGATGCAGCGTTGGTGCCGGGGCTTATTGATGAGTTGATAAAATCTCTGATCCCAAGTCCCGATATTGATCCCATTGTAAGAGGTGCGATGGCTCATCTGAATTTTACGATGATACATCCCTTCAAGGATGGAAACGGCCGCATGGCGCGAGCACTGCAGACACTGGTAATGGCTCGGGATGGTGTTCTCAGTCCCG
>DATCBQ010000094.1:0-6034 GCA_036511745.1 Rhizomicrobium sp. | reverse complement strand
CAGATCGGCGGGGAAATCGGGGTAGGTTTGATTGCCGATATAGGCGCCCGCCGATGTCAGCGGAAATTCGCCGTTCAGGTTCAAATCACCCGTGGCGTTGACCTCGACGCTCCAGACGATCAGTTCGTTGAACCCCGAGTTCTTGAGCTCCCTGATATTTTTCGCGATGTGCTTGTAAACCGGGCCGCCCCCCAGAATGCCGACATAGCCTGTCTGTGCAGCGGCCGCGCCGGCGAAAGCGCCAGCCCTGCACAGCGTCAGCGCCCATGCCATGCAGCGCACGCTCCCGTTCGCACGTCCCCGCTTCAGTCGCGCCTGCCGGGTTGGCAAGGTTGTATCCTCGGTCATGTCGTTGCCCTCTCGCAGGCGGATCTTCCCGCCAATGGATGTTCTTGTCGGCTGCCCTCGTCCCGGTCGGGTCGGATCGCGGCCCAACCGTGCAGGCCGGAAAGCTAACAGGCGGTGGCGTGCCACGATAGTCCAAATCCCGCGCCCTCGCGTTCTTCCGGGCGTCACGACAGAAGACGCCCGTTGGCTCGCGTGGGCGCAAGGGATTGTCTCAGCCGTTCGTTGCGAAGCCGGGAAACAGCGTCATGCCGCCATCGACGAATAAAGTGGTCCCGACGACATAGTCGGAATCGTCCGAGGCGAGCCACACGGCCGCGCGCGCAATGTCTTCGGGTTCGCCGATGCGGCCATAGGGCACCAGCGTCATCAGCGAGTCATAGGCCTCCTTCGTGTTCCATGCCGTCGTGTTGATCGGGGTGCGGATGGCGCCCGGCGCGATGGCGTTGACGCGAATGCGGTGCGGCGCGACTTCCTGCGCCAGGCTTTCCATCAGCATTTTGATGCCGCCCTTGGAGGTGGCGTAGTTGGCGTGACCGGCCCAGGGAATTTCCTGATGCACCGAGCTCATGTGAATGATTTTTCCGGTGGCGCTGGATACCGAAGGAACCGGGCCGCGGCGCAGAAATTCGCGCACGGCAGCGCGCGCGCAGAGAAACTGGCCCGTCAGATTGACGGCGAGAACCTTGTTCCATTGGTCGAGCGTCATTTCGTGAAAGGCGGAGTCGCGCTGTAGCCCCGCATTGGCGACGAGAATGTCGATGGTGCCGAATTGTCTGACGGTCTGCGCGAACATCGCGGCAACCTCGCCTTCGTTCGAAACATCGGCCTTGAATTTGAAGGCTCTCGATCCCGCCTTTTCGATCTCGGTCACCACCGCGTCGGCCGCGTCGTCGCCGGCCACATAATTCACCACGACATCGGCGCCGGCTTTGCCCAGCGCCATGGCGACGCCCTGCCCGATTCCGGAATTGGCGCCGGTGACCAACGCTTTCTGGCCGGTCAATACTCTTTGAACCTGTCGATCCGGAGCTCCGCGCCGGGTGATATCGCTCGCCATGATAATTACCCTTTCAGCCTGGCGTCGCCGCCCTCAAGTTCCGGTTCCAATGTTCCAAACTATTCGGCGTGATCCCTGACATAGGCCAATGCCGCGAGCCGGATCGCCTCGGATTGCGCCGGATAGGTATGGAGCACACCCGCCAGCGCGCGCATGCCGATCCCCGCGCTGATGACGACGGAAACCTCGTTGATCAGTTCGCTGGCGCGGGTTGCCACGATCGTCGCACCGAGAATCCTGTCGGTCCCCTCCTCAACGTGGAGTTTGACGAACCCGTCGTCCTGGCCATCGGTGATGGCGCGGTCCACATCCTGCATCATCACCGTATAGGTCTTGACGGGAATGGATTTCTCCCGCGCGTCCCACACCTGGATGCCGACATGGGCAATCTCCGGGTCGCAAAAGGTACACCATGGAATCATCAACTCCTGGTGGCGCAGCTCCTTTGCCTCGAAGGCGTTGGCGACGACCATACGCGCCGACGCCCACGCGACATTGGTGAATTTGTGCGACATGCACACGTCGCCGGCGGCATAGATGCGGGCGTTCGCGGTGCGAAGGAAATCATCCACCTTCACGCCCTCGCCGTCGCAATCGATCCCGGCGGCTTTCAGCTTCAGACTTTCGACGTTGGGTATGCGACCGATACTGAGCAGGATCTCGTCGGCGGACACCGTGAGCTTCCTGTCGTAATTCTGCGCCTCGACGATTTTCGCGCTGCCTTCGGCATGGGCGCCGACGACGGTCGTGTTCAGCATGATATCGACGCCATCGCGCGCCATGGATTGCGACAGCAATTCCGCCGCATCGCGTTCCTCGCGCGGCAGGAATTTGGGATCGTTCTGGAGGATGGTGACCTGCGAACCCAGCCGGCGGAATGCCTGCGCCAGCTCGCAACCCAGCGGGCCGCCGCCGATGACGGCCAGACGTTCTGGCAATTCCGGGATGTCGAAGATATCCGTGCTGGTGCGATAGCCCGCCTCGACGAGACCCGGAAACGTCGGAGGACGCGGGCGCGCGCCGGTCGCCACAACCGCTTTCCTGAATCGCAGCGTCGTTGGACCCATGGCCACAGTGTCCGGCCCGCTGAAACAGGCATCGCCAAAAAAGATCTCCACGCCCTCATGCCGCAAGCGGTCGACCGAGTGGTATTCCGCAATGCGTGCGCGAACGCGCATCAGGCGCGACTTCAGGGCGGTGAAATCGAGCTTCAGCTCTGCGGGCGTAGAGACGGCGAAGGCCTCGGCGTCACGCATCTGCGCGCAGAGCCGCGCCGAATGAATCAGCGTATTGGAAGGGATGGAGCCGGCGTTGAGCGAATTGCCGCCGAGCTCCTTGCGCTCGACAAGCGCGACCGTCACGCCCAATCGTCGCGCGCATTGCGCCACTTCGATGCCGGCGGGACCGCCGCCGACGACGACCAGATCGTAGATTTCGCGAGGCTTCGGGTTTTTCCAGTCGTCGGGGCGCACCCGATGGCGAAGCGCCGCGCGGTCGGCTTTGTTGAGTTCCGGCGCGATGTTCGTGCTTCTCATTGCGAAAGCCACCCGCCCTCAAACCCGGCGCGTTTGAGTCCGGAAACGACATAGGGACAGTCCCGCAAAAGCTTCCAGTTCAACCCGCTCCTCGCATTTTCGAGCATCATCACCAGCAGGCCCTGATCGAGACCATACCAGCCTTCGGACAGCCAACCGCCGCCATCGTCGCCGGGCAGAGTCAGATTGAATCCGCTGCAAAACCGGTCGTCCCTGCAAACCCGCGGATAGGAGGCGAGCAGTTGCCGCGTGCCGGACAGCGCCGCGTCGCGGGCGAACGGCAGCGTCGCGAGCATCGCCCAGGGCGCGATCGTGCCGTCGTCGGGCCCGTAGGGTGCGCCGCGCGACATATAGCCAAAAAAGCGTCGGTCGCGCCCATCCACGCGCATGTCGCGGTAGCCCGGCCCGTCGCCCGCGGTGATTCCCCAGAAATCGCGGCCATAGCCTTCATAGCCGTTGGGGTTGCGGGCGCCATACTCGCGGTGAAGCGCAATTGCCGCCTTTGTATTTTCCCAATAGTCGCTGCCCGATTGGCGCATGAACGCGTCCTGGATGCCGCGAAAGTCGATCCAGGCGTGCGAAAACAGATGCGTGAACAGCGGCCCGGAATAAAGGACGTCGCTACCCAGCAGATTTTCCCATTGATAGGTCATCGTCCAGCCGCCAAAGCTTTTCGCCGTCAGCGGATGCGTGGGCGATCCCCGTCCCAGAATGTACAGAATGGTCGCCTCGTTATAACCCTCCCATCCATAGTGCAGAAAACCGCATTCCGGCTTCCAGCCCTGCGCCACCGTCTCGAATCCTTCCTGTGCCCACCGCCAGTCGACGCGACGGTACAGACGATCCGCCAGTTCGCGGATCTTTGCTTCCGCGCCCCCGCCATCGAAATAGCAGGCCGCTGTCAGCATTCCTGCCAACAGCAAAGTCGTGTCGATCAGCGACAACTCGCATTGCCAGACCCGCCGCCCTGTCTTCATGTCGAGGAAATGATAGTAGAAGCCCTTGAAGCCGGTGGCGTCCGGCCGTTCGCTTTGCGCACTGTCCCTGAAAAATTGCAGCGTTCTCAGCGTCAGCGCGGCGGCGTTCTGGCGCGACATCCAGCCATTTTCGACCGCGATAGGATAACAGGACAATGCGAAGCCCACCACCGCGATGCTGCACGGCGAGCCTTCGCGCGAGGTGTCCGCCACCAGTCCGTTTTCAGGGTTGGCGTATTTCTCGAAATAGCCGAAGGCGCTGCGCTGCAGGCGATCGACCAGCGCGTCGTCGGCGAGATCGTCCGGCACGTCCACGGCTACTGGAAGAGTTCGATGGCGGCGACGGATTGCGGCGGCATCGTCACTTCAACGCGAAAATCCTTCCCGTCGCGCGCCAAGAGCTGCGTCTCGACCTTCAGCCTGGAAGCCACATCAAGCTGCTCGACCAACTCCCTGTCGAGATACTCCGGCTTGCCGATCTGCTCCCAGTGCCGCTTGGCGTTGGCATGTTCAAGATCGATCCGCCGGATGGTCGCGCTTGCGATGGCGTCCGCGCCTTTCAGAGCGAACGAGACCTGCTGCGTCGCGATCGGATGGCGCGGCAGGGCAAAATTGGTCAGCATCAGGGTTTCGCACTTATCGCCGGCCACCAGCCACGCATCCACCGTTTCATGCTGGCCTTCCACCTTCAGCATCGAGGCGCCGAGCCCATGCAGCAACTCATAGGCGCGATAGGAGGGCTTGGCGATGCCGTGGATGTTCAGCAGGCCGAAGCCACCCTGGAAGGGAACGGACGGAAAATAATTCTCCTCGAAAATATCGGAGAAAGTCCAGTAGCTATAGCCCTGCACGAGTCCGCTCGCCTCCAGAACAGTCTTCACGATGAACGCCGCGGCATAGGGATCGTCATGCATCGGATCGCGCGGATTGGACGATGTGCACCACTCCGTATAATAGACCGGCAGATCGCCGGCCTGTCTGCGCACCTCCCGCGCCTCGTCGCGCAGAACGCTGCGTCTGCTTTCGGAGAGCTGCGTTACGGTGTCGTCGCCCGGCTTGCCGAAAGAGTCGGTTGGATAATGATGCGTGCTGACAAAATCGGCGGGTAGTTCATTCTTTCGGCAGAAATCCAGGAAGTCGGAGATCCACGCATTGTCCGCCGTGGCGGGACCGCCGACCTTCAGTTTGCCATCGACCGATTTGATCGCCTCCGCGGTATAGCGGTACAGCACGAAATAGTCGCTCTGCTTGCCGGTCCCGAAGGCGGTCAGATTCGGCTCGTTCCAGACCTCGAAGAACCACTGGCGCACTTCATCCAGCCCGTAGCGATCGACCCAATGCTGCACCAGTTTGCGGATGAGCACCGACCATTCGGCGGGATCGCGCGGCGGCGTCACATTGGCGCGGTAATGAAAGACGATCTGATCGCCCGACGACAGGGCGGTGGGCATGAAACTCAACTCGACGAAGGGCTTCATGCCGATCGAAAGCAGATAATCGAAAATCTGGTCCGCGTTGAAGAACGAGTAGAGCAATTCGCCGCTCTGGTTGATCAGCGTCCCCATATCGTCCGACAAAATTCCATGAAACCGGACATGCTTCATGCCGAGTTCATCATGCGCCCGCTTGAGCTGCGCCTGCCAGTCGGCGCGCAGGCCCAGCGTCGCGTGGCCGCTGCCGACCGTGTGCTCCCAAAAATGGGGAAGCGGCGTTCGGGGGCCACCGAGATCGGCGATAAAAGATACCGTCATTGTCACCGGGGAGCGGGTTGAACCGCCGAAGTGCGAGGGAGCCAGATTCAAGTCGGACGTTGTGCGGTGATAACGGGCGGAAGAGCATCAGGTTTCACGGTCAGGATTACGGAAACGGTTATGGCATGCCGCCATTGGAAAGTATTGCCTGAAGTAGAGCCGGCCGGAGGAATATCTCTCGTTGGAATTGACGAAGCTGTAAACGCCATTTCTCTATTCTGGGCACCAACCGCAGTTGGCAGGCGAGGCGACCCCCGTACGGCGACCGCCGCTTTGCCGGGCAGGCGTTTCCTATGGAATAATCTTCCACACCGTTCCGTAATCGTATTTACCTCCACCAAAGGTCGTGCCGTAAAGAGCGCCGTT
>DATCBQ010000093.1:0-54810 GCA_036511745.1 Rhizomicrobium sp. | reverse complement strand
GCGCCGCCCGCCATCGAGCAGGTCGTGGTAATCGCCCCGAGACACGTTTCGTGACACGCGGAGAAAGGACCGGACGGCCTCAATCCGCCGGGGCCGTCCGGTCCTCCTCGGCGATTTCGACGAGTTCGACCGCATGGCCCCAGAGACGCTCGATATGCGCGCAGACGAGATCTTTCGTCTGCGCGTGAAGTGGAATCGCGGTGCATTCTTGTGTTCGAGACGGAGTTTGCGGAGCCTGGGGCTCAAAAACTGCTCGATGAAATACCTGTTTCCGTGCGGCCTGTGACGCGCAAAGTCGGGCATCACTAAACGCTTGCCGAGTGCCGCGGGATTCGGTCAAGCTTGGCGCATGGACGGTCTTATTGCCTCGGTGAGATTGGCGAAGCCTGAAGATGCCGCAGCCATCGCGCGCATCTACATCGAGGCCTGGCAGGACACGTATCCCGCGATTCTTTCCAAGCAGCTTCTCTGTGCAATGACACCGAAGGGCCAGACCGCCCGCTGGCGCGCGGCGATCAAGGCGAATGGCCGCGAACAGGTGCTTGTCGCGGAGGCTCCGCAATGCGGTGCCGTCGGGATGGCCAGCCTCGGTCCGGCACGCGACAGGGAGTTGGGTTTCGACGGCGAGGTTTATACGCTCTATGTCGATCCCGCGCATTTCGGATGCGGCGTCGGCCGCTCGCTGCTCGCCGGCTCGTTCGTCGCGCTTCGTGCGCGCGGCTTCTCGTCCTGCGTGATCTGGGCCCACGCCTCCAATCCCGCGCGGTATTTCTATGAAGCCATGGGCGGCAGGATCATCGGCGAGCGAACGACGAGGATGATGGGGGATCCGGTTCCCGAAACCGCCTTTGGCTGGCGCAAACTTGCGGTTGTGCAGCGCAGTGCGGCGCGCTGAAGACTACGCGTGCAGATCCTTTGGCCGTACGAGGTCGACCAGCGCTCCGCCGGCAGCGCCGGCGTGGCTCCAGACTTCGACATCGAAATCCAGCACCGCGAGCGAGCAGGTTGCGAAACTGATGTCCGCTATGGTGGCCAATCTGCGTTCCATGGCGCTGGTGGGCTCCCGGACAAGCGTCCGCACGCATCGTTCCAGGCCCGGATTGTGCCCGATGACGAGCAGCACCGAAACCGCGTCATCGACGGCGCGCACCAGCGTGACGATCATTGCGTCGGAAGCCAGGTAGAGCCGGTCGGGGAATTGGACCGCCGCCGGCGCTGCCAGTTCCGGCGCCAGCAACTGCCAGGTTTCGACCGTGCGTTTGGCGGGAGAGCACAATACGAGCTCGGGCAGATAATGCTTGCGATGCATGTCGCCGCCCACGCGTACCGCGTCATTGCGGCCGCGCGCGTCAAGCGGGCGACCCTTGTCGGCCACGGCGTCGTCATGGGCCGATTTCGCGTGGCGCAACAGCATGAGCCGCTTCATGAAAGCACGCGCAGCCTTCTACGGGATCACGCGATCTGATATCGGGCCCGCGCTGCCCGCTCCAGCGCCGCGGCCACAAGACGCTCGATGTCGAGCGCATGACGGATAAGATCGAGAACCCGAATTTCCTCGAGCATGATTCGCGAATCGATAAGTGCGACTTCCAGCGCGAGCCAATAGGCGGTTTCCCGCAAATGCTCCGGCAGGACGTTTGCAACAAGGCCAAGCACGGCCTCGAGGCCTTCGTCTTCCGCCAGGATCGCGGCGCATTCCTGCGACGCCGCCAGCAGACGATGCTCGTCGAAATCGCGGAACACCGGAAGCCGCTTCGTAATCTCGCCGATCGTGCGCAATTCCACTTCGCTCATGTTGCCGTCGGCAGCCGAGACAACCACCATCACATAGATGAGCGCGGCATGATGGCCGATTGTGTTCATGCAAGTCCTTCCGGCGAATTTCGCGCGCGCGGCGAAATGCGCACCCGGCGAGCCTAGTGCGGCTTGACCCGGACGGGCAAGCCGCTGCAAGAGGGGAACATGGCAACAAACAAGAAGCCCGGCGACTGGCGCGCGCGTACGCTCGCCGTCAAGCCGGCCAGATCCGCCGATCTTTGCGACGATCTCGCCCGGCCTCTTGCCCTTGTTTGAAGGAGAACGCATGTCGGAACACCGCGCGACGATCCAGTGGAAGCGCGCCAGCGCGGATTTTGCCTATGACAGCTACAACCGCGCGCACGAGATCGTGTTCAAGGGCGGCGCGATCAGGCTCGCGGCCTCGGCCGCGCCGGCCTTCAAGGGCGATGCCGGGCGTGTCGATCCCGAAGAGGCTTACGTGGCGTCGCTTTCGAGTTGCCACATGCTGACGTTTCTGGCGATTTGCGCGCGCAGCCGCCTCACCGTTGACGCCTATGACGACGACGCCTCGGGAACGCTGGAGAAAAGCTCGGACGGCAAATTCTGGATGGCGAATGTGATCTTGCGTCCGCGGGTGCGTTTCGCGCCGGGCGTAACGGTCGAGGGCGCCGCTCTCGACGCGATTCATCACAAGTCGCACGCGCAATGCTTCATCGCCAATTCCGTGAAGACGAAGGTGAAAGTCGAGCCGCCCGACGGCTCCCGTTCACCATGATTGCGCACCCGCTTGCGAAGGCGGGCGAAAGCGGGCGATAATCCCTTCATGCAGGAAGGCACAACAGGCCGGCCGTTCCGGACAGCAGAACGCCGCGCCGCTCCCTACGAACGCACGACACGGGATATTCGCGTGGCGGTGAGGCCTGCCTTTCTCGACGACCAATCGGATCCGGACGAAAACCGTTTTCTCTGGGCCTACACGATCGTCATCGAGAACCAGGGGCGGGAAACGGTCCAGCTCATGTCGCGGTATTGGCACATCAGCGACGGCGCGGGCCGCGTGCAGGAAGTGCGCGGGCCCGGTGTCGTCGGCGCACAGCCCGTGCTCGAGCCCGGCCAGGCCTTCGAATATACCAGCGGATGTCCGCTCCCGACGGCATCCGGCGCCATGGTTGGGCGCTATCAGATGCGCGCGGCTTCGGGGGAAGCCTTCGAGATCGATATTCCCAATTTCCTCCTTGAAAGCCCTCACGAACGCCGCCAAGTGCACTGAGCCGCGCGTTTCGCATCTGTGGGGCCGGTCCGGCTTGCGGGTTCGGGATTAAACGGCGGGCCAACTGCCGAACGGGATTTTTTCATGTCCGAATCCTCGAAGAGACCCGTGCGTCTCGCGCGTGGCGCGCAACCGTCGCCGCCGCCTTCGCGGGCCGAAGCGGAAGAGGCGATTCGCACGCTTCTGCGCTGGACGGGGGACGATCCGCAGCGCGAAGGTTTGCGCGAGACGCCGATGCGCGTCGTACGCGCCTTCGAGGACTGGTTCTCCGGCTACCGGGAAGACCCCGAGGAATATCTTCGCCGCACCTTCGAGGAAGTCGATGGGTACGACGACATGGTGGTGCTGAAGGACATCCGCTTCGAATCGCATTGCGAGCATCACATGGCGCCCATTATCGGGCGGGTGCATGTGGGCTATCTGCCGCGCAACAAGGTGGTGGGCATTTCCAAGCTCGCCCGCGTGGTGGAGACCTTCGCGCGCCGGCTGCAGGTGCAGGAGAAGATGAACGCGCAGATCGCCAACTGCATCCAGAAAGTGCTGGAGCCCAAAGGCGTGGCGGTGGTGATCGAGGCGGCGCATCAATGCATGACCACGCGCGGCGTCCACAAGCCGGGCGTCACCATGGTCACCTCGGCCATGCATGGCGAATTCCGCAAGAATCCGCTGACGCGGCGCGAATTCCTCAGCGTCATCGGCAACCCCACCTCCACCTTCGACGGCTGATGCGCCAATGCCGGCCGGCCACGATGCGGTGTCGCTTGCCAAAAGACTCGTCGCCCTCGACACCACGAGCCGCAATTCCAATCTGGCGCTGATCGATCTGGCCGAGGCGATTCTGCAGAGCGAGGGGGCGCGCTGCCGGCGCACCTTCGATGCCGGCGGCGCCAAGGCCAATTTGTTCGCCACCCTAGGCCCCGATTGCGCCGGCGGCACTGTGCTGTCGGGACACACCGATGTCGTGCCGGTGGACGAGCAGGACTGGACCACCGATCCGTTCCGCCCGGAGATTCGCGACGGCAAGCTCTTCGGCCGCGGCACCGCCGACATGAAAAGCTTCATCGCGGCAGCTCTTTCGCTGGCGCCGGAGATCGCGGCATCGCCGCTCAGGCGGCCGATCCATTTTGCCTTTTCCTACGACGAGGAAGTGGGTTGCGCCGGCGTCGGCAGCCTGCTTGCCGACATGGCGGCGGCAGGAATCCGCCCCGCGCTTGCCATCATCGGCGAACCAACCGGGATGCGGGTGGTGGGCGCGCACAAGGGCGGCGCCGGCATGCGCACGCGCTGCCTCGGCCAGGAAGGCCATTCCAGCGCTCCCGACAAGGGCGCCAACGCGGTGATGATGGCGGGCGAATTTGTGGCGCTGCTGGAAGCCTTCGGCCAGGACCTGAAAAGCGATTCGGATTCGAGCTTCGACCCGCCCCATACCACCGTGCAGGCCACCATGATCTCCGGCGGAACGGCGGTGAACATTCTCGCGCGCGAGGCCGTGGTGCGCTGGGAGTGCCGTTCGCTGCCCGAGCGCGATGCGAAAGCGATCGTTTCGCGCGCCTGCGAGGAAGCCGAGCGCACCATCCTGCCGAAGTATCGCGCCCGCGCGTCCCAGTCGCGGCTGGAAACCGCAATCGCGAGTCTCTATCCGGGCCTGAGACTCGATGCGGACTCGCCCGCCATCGCGCTCGCCTGCGAAATCACCGGCCTCAATGCCGTGGGCACGGTGGCTTACGGCACCGAAGCGGGCCTGTTTCAGGAGGCGGGAATCCCGGCAGTGGTGTGCGGCCCCGGCTCGATCGACCAGGCACACCGGGCCGACGAGTTCGTCGAACTGTCCCAGATCGAAGCCTGCGAAAGCTTTCTTCGCGGCGTCGTCGCGCGGGCCTGCGGGTAGTTCCGTACACAGAATTTCGCGCCGAATCCCATCAAATGACAAAGGCTCTCGCCGGCGTCCGCCGCCTCTTGCCGCGCGTAAACGCAACGGGTGCAGGATATTTGCGGCGACGCGGAACGCCCCGCCGTTCCGGGACTTAAGAGGATTGGAGGCGACGCGGGAATTGCCGCCTCGCCAGGGTGGGATATCGACCATGCAGCATGTCATTATCGCCGCGATCGCCACGGCCCTTGCATTGGGGGCCGGCGCCGGCGCCGTCACCAACGTCGGACCCGCAGACAGTGTCGCGACCGCGCCCGTCAGCGACGTTGCCAATCCGATGGTGGCCGGGCAGGCGATGCTGGCGAACGACAACATCCTCGACAACGCGAGCCGCTCGCCGGAACACACCAAACTGGCGGCCGCGCTGAAGGCCGGCGGGGTTGCGGACCTGCTCAAGAGCAAAGGTACATTTACGGTCTTTGCGCCCACCGACGCCGCTTTCGAGGCCTTGTCGCCGACGGCGCGCGCCGCCCTGTTCGATCCCGCTCATCGCACCCGGCTTGCACGCGCCATGCGCTATCTGATCGTCCCCGGCCGGCTGGATTCGCAGACGCTGCTGAAGCGCATCGGCGAAAGCGGCGGCGAAGCGAAGCTGAAGACCGTGGAAGGCGGCACCATCACCGCTACCCTGAACGGTCCCACCAACATCGTGCTGATGGACGAAAAGGGCGATGTGGCCGACATCGCCATCTACGACATCTATCAATCCAACGGCGTGATCCAGGTGATCGACCGGGTGATCGCCCCGCAGGATTCCGGCACGGCGAAACAGACGCTTGCCTCCGCCGCGATGGATTAGCGGTTCCCGCAAAAAATTATCTCGCCCAGGACGCCAGCCAGTCGACGACGGCCTGCGGCTGCATCTGTCCCGCACCGAGCAGCGCGTCGGTGTGACCCGCATTGACGAGCACCCCGCCCGGTTCGGCGATCAGCACCGCGGGCAGGCCCGCGAGCCGGGCCATGAATCCGAAGCGTTTGGGTATCTGCAGATTGCGGTCGAAGCGGCCGACATCGACATTCACCACCACATAATGGGAATCGAGAAAGCGCCGCACTTCCGGCAATTCCATGATGCCCGCCAGGATCCGGCAATCGGCGCACCAATTGGCGCCCAGATCGAGCAGCACCAGCTTGTGCGCGGCACCGGCGCGCGCGAAAGCGGCGGCGACATCGCGCGGAGCATCGGCATGGCGGTCGAAAGGCGCCTCGGGAACGGCAAGCGCCGAAAGGTCCCGGATGCCCACCCGGGGCGGCTGAACTCCCGCGAACGCCATTGGGCATCGCGGCGCCGCCGTCAACAGCGCGGCCAGCACCAGCGCGAGCGGTCGAAAGAGGCGCACGCGCGGTTGGCGGGCAGGGTTCATGCGGTTACTGTGTCCTGCTAGGTGGAAACGCGGAACAACCAACGTGACATTCCCCGATACCAGACAATTGGCCGTCGTCGAGCAATATCCGGTCGTCATAGAGCCTCTTCCGAAGGAAGAGGGTGGCGGCTTCGTTGCGACTGTCCCCGATCTGCCTGGATGCGTGTCCGATGGCGAGACGCGGGAGGCGGCGGCGCGGAATATTGCGGACGCCATCCGGTCATGGATCGACGAGGCGACGATCCTGGGGCGCACGATTCCCGCGCCATCCGCTCATCTCGCCATGGCAGGCGAGTAGGAAGTGTGCTCCGCATCGCGCGCGAAAGAGGCATCATGGCGAAACGGTTTATTCTTCCGGCGCTGGTCGCCACCCTGGCCTTGTGCGCCTGTGCCGGCGAACCGGTGGCGGTGGCGAGGTGGTCGAAGCCCGGCGCGGATCAAAGCGCGTTTCTCGCTGTGCGGGATCGTTGTGTCGGCAGCGTACGGTCGCAGGCGTCGGCGTTTTACGTCGCGGGTTCGCGCTATCCCGGCAAAGGCGGCGTGCTGGGGGAGCTTGCCGGCGATCTGGGCGTGGATACCTCGACGGAGGGACTCGACCGCGACCAGTTCCAGCGCTGCATGAATGGGCGAGGCTGGTCGGCGGACCCCAAAGGCTTCGCGCCGCCGCAAGGCGACGAAGTGGCGATCGGGCATTAGGATCTGTTTTGCACGCGAGCGAGAAATTCCTTTGCTTTCGCCCAGCCTGCGTCGCGCGCGATACGCGTGCCGTCCTGGCTGCCGCCAAAATAAAACCCGGACACAAAGGGAATTCCGAGCCATGTGATACCGCGGCCATACCCCATCAGGAGGTGGCTCGCGTCGCGGTACTGCACATTCTGCAAATCGTGGACGAAGCCGTGCGATCGCAGACGCGCCACAACCGCGTCCGACATCCGGGACGAAGGCCACAGATTGTCGGACTTCGAGGAGATCAACAGCACAGGTCCGTGAATGTTCTCGACCGGAATCGTCACGGCCGCGAGTTTCTCGATCGACGCCGTGGCAAGAGCATGGCGGAAACTTGCGAGCGCCGTGTTCACCGTGAAGGTGGAATCCGGCAGATACGGCACGGCCTTTCCATGCAAGGTCCACGCGGGACGTGAAAAAGTCGGATCGAGGCCCGCCCACACGACGTTGCTGGGCGAATAGGCGATCACGCCCGCCACATCCGGCCGCAGCGAAGCGAGCAGCAGCACCAGTTCGCCGCCGCGCGATTCTCCCATCAGCACGATCCTGTCCGGATTCACTTCCGGGCGCTTTTTCATCCAGTCGATGG
This sequence comes from Rhizomicrobium sp., assembly GCA_036511745.1. Classification (GTDB taxonomy): domain Bacteria; phylum Pseudomonadota; class Alphaproteobacteria; order Micropepsales; family Micropepsaceae; genus Rhizomicrobium. The sequence goes on along the minus strand of DATCBQ010000093.1, from coordinate 47,152 downwards.
CGCGGAAAAAATATTCGAGCGGAATGTCCGCGAGATAGGGCGGTAGGCCCTCAGGCTGCTTCATGAAGCTCTTGAAATAGGCGAGCGCGAAAACCGGATACCCCGCATCGGCGAGGCTCCGGGCCGCGCTGTCGTAGGGATAGCCGCCGTTGGAGCCGCCCAGCATGAGCACCGCGGTGCGATGTTGCGCGCCCTGCGCCGCGTAAAAGCGGCCAGTCAGCCCGGCTTCATGGATGTCGGTGCCGCCATGGCGCGAAAGGAACCAGAGCCCGATGCCGCCGGCGGCGCAAAGCAGGACCACCAGCGCCAGTGCGCCCAGAAGGATGCGTTTGATCCATTTCATGATCGACCCCGTTTGAAAAGCTCAAGCACCACTCGTACCGATGATTTCGCGCAGGTCCGCGACGTAATCCTCGAACGCCCTGCGGCCCGGCCTGGTCAGCGCCACGCGGGTGCGCGGGCGGTTGGCGAAGAAGTCCTTTTCCACCACGACATAGCCCGCCTCTTCAAGGGTCGCGATATGGGCGCCGAGATTGCCTTCCGTGGCGCCGACGATCGCCTTCAGCCGGACGAATTCGAGCTTCTCGCTCTGCGGCAGCGGCTTCAGCGCCGCCATGATTTTCAGCCGCACGGGCTGATGGATGATCGCGTTGGGCTGGTCCATCACACGCTCCTCAGCCAGAAGCCGCCCAGGATCAGCCCGCCGCCGCCGACAACCGCCATCCACGGCGCGAACTGCGCCGGCAGCGCGAAGAAGCCGAACAAAGTGAGCGCCGCGACCGCCGCGCCCAGAAGCGTCATCCGCCAGCCCCTGGCCCAGATTCCCACCAGCGCGTATCCCAGCGCAACGAGGATGGGGAAGAAAGCCCCGGCCTGGTTGTTGGTATGCGGCGGCATGACCGCGAACAGCGCTGCGATGAACAGAAAGACGGCTGCGAAAGTGGCGCCGAAGCGCCAATCGTAGCCGGCCCTCTTGCCGGCGCGCGCGCGGGCGCCGATCCAGAAGCTCCCCAGCGAACCCAGCACCGCCAGGGCGAGCCAGGTCCAGTTCCATTGCGGGCGCAGCCAGGCGAAAGTGTAGCCGACAGCCCACACAAGGCCCCACAGAATCAGATGGGGCGAGGCTTCGCCATAGCCATAGGCGCTGGCGCTGCGCCGTTCGGTTCGGGTGATGTCGCGCAGCGTTTCCGCCGCTTCGTTGGTGGTCATCGGCATTTTCGTCTCCGGTTGAGGGTCATTACGTAGATCAATCTATGCTACAGAGTTATCTATGTCAAGAGGCGATTTTTGGGATCCCGCCCCCATCCCGAAGGGATCACCTTGTGCCCATTTTGGGCGCAAGGTAGTCTGCGACGATGCGGATCATTGCCCGGCGCGCGCTGCGCGAGTTTGTGGATTCGCTTGCCGGACATAAGGATCAACGCGCGGTTAAGAGGGCGCTTGACGCCTGGTTCGACGAAGTCTGCAAGGCGGGATGGAAAAATGCGGCCGACGTCAGACGATTATATGCGACGGCGAGCATCGTCTCGGCCGGGCGAATCGTGTTCAACGTCAAGGGAAATTCCTATCGCCTCATCGTTGCCGTCGACTTCGAAAAAAGCATCGTGTGGATCAAGTGGATCGGCACGCATAAGCAATATGATCGTGTAAACGCGGTACAGGTGCAGTATGAAAAAAAATCTTAGGCCGATCCGTACAGGGTCCGACTACGAAGGTTCGATACGGGAAATCGAACGTCTGTGGGGCGCCAGGCGCGGTACGCCCGAAGGCGACCGCCTCGATATTCTGGCGACGCTGGTCGACGCCTGGGAAGCCGCCCACTATCCGATGGACCCGCCGGACCCCGTCGAAGCCATCAAGTTTCGCATGGAGCAGCAGGGACTGACGCGCAAGGACCTCGAGGCCCTGATCGGCACGCGCACGCGGGTGGCCGAAGTGCTCAACCGCAAGCGGAGCCTGTCCATTGCGATGATCCGTCGGCTGCATGCCCGGCTCGGCATTCCCGCGGAGGTTTTGATCCGCCCCTCGCAGAAGCGCAGCGCCGCATGATGTGAAGCGTTGACCGGAGCTATCGTGACCCGTCCGGGCCGCTCGCAGGAATTGTGTTAGGATGCCGGAGCCATGAAACACACAGCCACTGTCACCACCGATCCGGTTCTGGCGCGTTATCGCGCGGCGCTGGAGGCGATGTATGGCGAGCGGATCGAACGTGTCGTGCTGTTCGGCTCGCGCGCGCGGGGCGACGCACGCGCCGATTCCGATTACGACATCGCGGTCTTCCTCAAATCGCTGCCCGACCGCTGGGCCGAGCTCGACCGTCTGGCGATTTTGCGCGTCGATTTTCTCGACGAGACTGGCGAGTTCTTCGATGCAAAGCCGTATCCCGCGACGGAGTACGCAGAACGGACACCGCTGATGCACGAGATCAGGCGCGAAGGGGTGGACGTGTGACGCCGGAAGCGCAACGCTCCGCCTGGCCGGCTTGACGCGGCGGTAAACAAATCCCAGATTTTGTTCAACACAGGGACGGCGGCAATGGCAATCCTCGGCGAACGGGAACGCAAAGCGCTTGCGGCGACGCGCAACCGCGCGACGCTGGAACAGGCGGGTGCGGCGGGGCTTGTCGGCGGCGCGAAGGATGCGCGCATCGCCGGGCGCGTCTCGCGCAAGCTGGTGACGGCCGCGAAAAGGCGGTCGGGCCTGTCCTCCGACACCGACGTCATCGAGGTCGCTCTGGCGCGCCTGGCGCTGGAAGACGATTTCGGCGCCAGGCTCGTCCGCCGCAAAGGCGCGATTCCCGAAGACGTTACTCTCAAGCTTTGAGTTTCGATCTCGACCGCGCGCTGCGCGCGCTCAAGCCGCAGCGCAGCCTGCGCCGGTTCTCCGCGGGCAGCGCTCAAGGACTTTCCCGGATGGAGGATGTGCCGGTCGCCGGCGCGCCGGTGCTGCTCGACACCACCGTCTATATCGACATCCTGCAGGGCCGCTCGCCGGAAGCACTCGACCGGCTTGTTTCGTTGCGTCTGTGCAATCATTCCGCGGTCTGCGTGGCGGAACTGACGCCTGCGTTCGGGCGGCTCGATCCTCAGGACACGAGGACCGCAAAGGCGCTGGCCGCGATCGCGGCGACGATCCGCGATATCCCTTCGCACCGTCTGTTCGCGCCCGATGCGGAGGTGTGGGGCAGCGCCGGCATCCTTGCCGGGCTCATGTTCCGGCTCGGCGATTATCCCAGCGGCGCGGAACGCAAATGCCTGAACGACGCACTGGTCTTTCTGCAGGCCCGCAAGCTGGGCTGCGCGATTGTGACCGGCAACGCGAAAGATTTCACAATCCTCACAGGCTTGGTGCCCGACGGGCGGGCGATCGTCTATCGGCGGACGGGCAGGCCGGTGGATTCGTCTGTCAGTTTCCAGGAGACGATGACGTTGGATCGCACGGCGAGGGGTTTGCCGTTGCGCTGCGCGGGATAATAGCGCCAGTTCCTCACCGCATCGACGGCAGCCGCGTCGAGTGCGGGGAACCCGCTCGAATATCTTACGCCCGCGTTGGCGACGCTACCGTCCGTTCGAACCACAAAAGCGACTTCCACGCCGCCTGCTTCGCCCAGCCGCCACGATAAGGGCGGATATTTCGAGCTGTGTTCGTTGGCGGCTCTCGGAGGAGTGATTCCGGGATCGTTAGCGGAAGCGAGGCCATCGCCCCAAGCGGGCGACGCCGAGCCGACATTCGTTGTCGATGCGATATGCGATGCCGACCTGATGGTGGCGAAATCCTGCTTCGCTAACTGATCGCCGAGGCTCTCGGCGGTCGCGACATCGGCAAGGGCGTCCGCGGTGCGTCCCAGCCGATAATAGGCGACGGCACGCAACACATAGGCGTTGCCATCCTGGATGCCCTGCAATTCCCACGTGAAATCGCGGATCGCATCGCGATATTTTGCATCTTCCATGTCGATGTCGGCGCGCAGGTCCAGTGCGAGCACATTGGTGGGATGGTTGCGAAGGACGGCGTTGCAATCCGCCAGGGCATGCGCGCTATCCGCGAGCGAGTAGTAGACGTGGGCACGAGTGAGCAACATCCTTTGGTCGTCCGGCGTCAGTGCCAGCGCGGCGTTGAGAGCGGGAAGCGCCTTTTGGTACTGCCCCTCGCGCGCATAGAGCGACGCCAGGTTGAATCGCGCGGGATAGGAGGCAGAGATCGGCAGATCAGGCTGCGCGAGAATCTTTGATAGCGCCGCAATGGCCGCGTTGTCTTCGTGATGCTGAGTGGCGGCAAGTGCATCGTTCAACAGCGCGGCGAGCTTCGGATCCCTCGGCGGCGCTGCAATCTGCGATGCATACCAGACCGGCTGATCCGACTTTCCCGGCGAGGCGAAGGAAATCTGGACATTGTAACTGTCTGAAATTGTCCTCAGGGCCTGCGCATTTGCAGCCCGGATTGCGGCCGTACAAAACGGATGATCGATGCGGCTCGCGAAGCTGCGATGCACGCTTAAGGTGCGGTTTGCGAGTGTCCAATGCGCATCGAAGCCGATGTTCGCCGTCTTGACATGGGTGTCCGCCGGCACGCTGGCGAATCGAGCGCCGGGAGGCGCCTCAAGCGAGAGCTCTTCGCTTGCCTGTCCGCTGTAACAGGGAATTTCGGCCTCAGGTTTCAGGCCGCCGGTGGCGAACGCTCCCATAAGTCCGTCGCCCGAGACTCCGAGCAGACGCAAGCCGCCGGGCAGGTAGAAGTCCTGCGATCCCGCGAGCTGGCTGGACCAGCCATCGGCCGAGAAGGTTCCCGTTACGGTGTACGCATCGCCGGCACCCGTCGGCACCGGCGCTTGCAGCGTGCCGGTTGCGTCGGCGCCATAGCCAAGCCCGGCCAGAACCCTCTTGGCCGCGGCATCGGGGCCGAGGGTCTGGATTCCCAGGCCCATGAGTCGCAGCAGGATGGAATAGGGCCCGGTGGCGGTTGTCGTCGTGGTGCCCGACAGGACGCCGTCCTTGCTCAAGCGGCTGACGGTTTTGAATTTCACGCTGGCGACGCCGGGGGGCAGCGGCGGAGTCGTGCCCAGATGCGGCGCCGTTTCGGAGGCATAAACCGCGGGCTTGCCATATTCCTGAAACGGCAGAATCCCGAATGGCCCCACCGCTGCGCTGCTGTCCAGGATGAGGCCCAGACTCGGCACGTAGGTAACGACGTGGTCGAGCCCGACCAATGTGGGCACATCCGTCAGCGTATAGGCGCTCAAGGCATTGAGCAGCACCGCCTCGCTCGCGATGCCCTTTGCCTGCAACAGCGCAGCAAGCAGGGCAACATGATCTTTGCAGTCGCCATAGCCATTGGCGAGAATCGTATCGGCCGGGTGGGGAATGAGCGTGCCCTTGCCGAGTTCGATGGCAACATAGCGAACATGCTCCGCCACCCATTGGTAAATCTTGCGGACTTCCTCGCGGCGGTCGCTGGTTCCTTTGGTGATGCTTTGCGCCAGCGCCTGTATCGTCGGCGTCACCGCCGTCTCGGGCGCAGCCGCGACCGCGTAGGCCCTGCCGAGAGCGGCGTAATCGCGAAAGGTCGTAACGAAGAAGCGCGGAATGTGCGCCAGCGGCGAGATGCCCGATGTATCGGCCGCCGCGGCGGCCTTCGCGCTGTAATGCCAGCGGTAGGTGGCCTGTCCGTTTTTCTGCGTTTTTTCGAATCCAACGCCGTGATTTTCGAAATAGAGCGCAACGCCGACCGGGGCCGTCAGAGTCTCGCGCACCTCGTCGAACGTGATTTCCGTGGGAAAGAGGTCGCCGGACCAGAACTGCCCCGGAAAGATTGCATGTTTCGTTGTCAGGCGTGCGGTGTACACCGCCGTATCGCCGGTCGAAAACTGGGGAAACACAATGTCCTTCACATGCGCGTCCGTGACCATCGGCATTGCGGCGGCGCCGGGGGGCAACTGGTCGTAAATGGCCCCTACATCGACCGGAATTTTGTGCCCGTTTGCCTTGCGCGTGTAGGCATCGAGGATTTCGAGGGACTGGTTCGAAGTATCGAAGGGGAGAACGCTCTGTCCCACCGACATGGCCGCGGCGGCATTTTCTGCCCGGACCTCGGCATGAATCGTTTCGACCGCGCTGCCATCGGCGGCAAGTTTTGTATCGATTGTCAGAAGTTTGACATGGCGGCCGGATGGGGAGGGCGCCGTCGTGTTGGCGAACCCGGGCGCTGAAGCGAGAAGCACGAGCGAGATCAGCGCGCCGCAAGATACCCGCAAATCCTGCCCCACAGAAAATCGACCTTCGCGGAAGGATAGCATCGCGGACGCGAATGAACAGGTCCTTAGGATGGAATCGTTGGATACGCCGCCGCGCCCGCGAAGCCTGACCGGGCCCGCGCGTCTACGCCTCAGTCTTTCGAGCCGTCGCCCGGAACAGGAAGGCTTCGATGGCCAGGAACAGGGCGATCGGCAAAGCGGCGCCCACGAGGCCGCCGACTTCGTAGCCGAACCGGCCGACGACATAGAGAAGCATCAGCATGCCCAGCGCCATCCCCGGTGCGCCCAGGCCGCGCATGGCGGCGCTCTGGTGGTATCCGATCCAGAAGGCGAAACGGGCGAGCACCCAGACGATAGCGGTCGCCACCACCGCGCGCATGCCGGCGCCCCCGGTGGCGTATGCGGCCAGCCCGAACAGGCCGACGAGGAAGACCGCGAGCTGTTCCAGCGTGTTCTGCAGATACTGCTTGTTCACCCGCAGCCGGCGGGTCTCGAAGCCCGCCAAAGGGTCGAAGGCGAGGGAGGCAGGCGTTCGTGCGCGACGTATTATCCTTGACGTTCCCCCTCAATTATGTTCTCTTTATGTTCTTAACGTTCGCCCGGCGCGGCGGCGGCTCTTTGACATCGTGAAACGAGAAGGGGATCGCGGGCGGGGTTCCTGCAGCGCCGGCGCGTTCCAAGAGTGTGTTTTGGTGCCTGACGTGGCGGCCCGTTGTTCAAACTCGCCAACAGCAACGAGGCACACCAGCGAGATTTCTGGTCGGGCGTGTCATTCCGGCTCCGCGGCCCGGCTTCGGGCGCCAACGTGCCGCCCGGGTTCCATGCGCTCGTGCAGCACGCGGACGATTTCGACGAGCTCCGGGCTCACAGAGCGAAAATAGAGAATATGGACGGGGGCTCTTACTTTCGTCTCGGCGCTGTCCGCGCGCGCATGGGCGAATGTGAAAGCTGCGAATTCCCGGCGCGATTGCCGCGCGGTCTTTCGTCAATGGGCCATCGGGATTCGTTGCGACATGCCGCAGCGCGCTTGTCAGGAGGGCGGCATAACGGCGCCGCGCCTTCGTCCCCCATCGCGCGGCACTGGTGGCAAGGATTTGAGCGATGTCTTCCCGCGCGGGCCGCGCCAGGCGAAAGCGTGTCATGGGATCAGCTATGCTTGTCCGGCGCCAGTCCCGTCAGGTAATCTTCGAGATCGGCATCGGCAATTTCCGTGAAATCGCCGCGCTCGAGAGCTTCCATCCCGATGGCGATTTGGGCGCGCAACGCCTCCAGCTTCAGGGCATGTTCCTGGCGGCGTTGCTGCAACGCCCGCAAGGCGTCGCGCATCGCCTCGCTGGCGTTTTGATACTCGCCGGCGTTGACGATCTTCTGCACGAACGCGTCCTGCTCGGCGGTGAGGCTGATGTTCCTGGTCGGCATGGGGAAACCTCTTTGGCGAATTTGATGATCGCCCGATTGGCAAAGTTTGCCAAGTGCCGTCTGCGTACCTCAAAACCCGTGTATCACTGTTTTTTCCCTGTTCCCTTCGCTGGTGGCGCGGTGCGGGCGCGGTGCAAGCCGTTGTAACGTCTCATGAAATCCGCTGCACCCGGCCCGCGCGGTGAATTAATCGCTGTTATTTTCGCTGTTACCAGCGAAGCGGATCGCTGATCGCCGGCGCCGGCCTTGCGCGGGGGGCGCGGCTGCGATAATCCCTCGGCGCTCCAGGGGTTTGCTCGGGAGCCGCTCTCTGAACATCCGCGAAGCGCTGACATTCGACGATGTGCTGCTGGTGCCGGCGGCCTCCGAAGTTCTGCCCGGCCAGGTCGAGACCCGCACCCGGCTCACCAGAACCGTCGAGCTGGGCATTCCGCTGATCTCCGCCGCCATGGATACCGTCACCGAAGCGCCGCTCGCCATCGCCATGGCCCAGGCCGGCGGCATGGGCGTCATCCACCGCAATCTTTCGCGCGAGGAACAGGGCGAACAGGTCCGCCGGGTGAAGAAATTCGAAAGCGGCATGGTGGTGAACCCGGTCACCATCGCGCCCGGCGCCACGCTGGCAGACGCGCTCGCCATCATGGAGCGCTATCGCATTTCCGGCGTGCCGGTGGTGGAAGGCGTGCGCGGCAACGGCGCCGGACGGCTGGTTGGCATTCTCACCAACCGCGACGTGCGCTTCGCCACCGACCGCCGCCAGCCGGTGTCGGAATTGATGACCAAGGACAATCTCGTCACCGTGCGCGAAGGCGTCAATGCCGACGACGCCAAGCGGCTGCTGCATCAGCATCGCATCGAGAAGATCATCGTGGTCGACGATGCCTATCGCTGCGTCGGGCTCATCACCGTCAAGGACATCGAAAAAGCCCAGCAGCATCCCAACGCCTGCAAGGACGAGCGCGGGCGGCTGCGCGTCGCCGCGGCGACCAGCACCGGCGAAGACGGCTTCGCGCGCGCGCTGGCGCTGGTGGAAGCGGAATGCGACGTGGTGGTGGTCGATACCGCGCATGGCCATTCGCGCGGCGTGCTGGAAACCGTGCGCCGCATCAAGCGCGAATCCAACTATACGCAAGTGGCGGCCGGCAATGTGGCGACGGCCGACGGCGCGCGGGCATTGATCGATGCGGGCGCCGACGCGATCAAGGTCGGCATCGGGCCCGGCTCCATCTGCACCACGCGCATCGTCGCCGGCGTCGGCGTGCCGCAATTGACGGCGGTGATGGATGCGGTGTCGGCGGCGCGCGACGCGGGCGTGCCCGTCATCGCCGATGGCGGCATCCGCTATTCCGGCGATCTCGCCAAGGCGATCGCGGCCGGCGCGCATGTGGCGATGATCGGCTCGCTGCTGGCCGGGACCGAGGAAAGCCCCGGCGAAGTGTTTCTCTTCCAGGGCCGCAGCTACAAGGGTTATCGCGGCATGGGGTCGGTTGGGGCGATGGCGCGCGGCTCGGCCGACCGCTACTTCCAGGCCGAAGTGAAGGATACGCTGAAACTGGTGCCCGAAGGCGTCGAAGGGCAGGTGCCCTACAAGGGGCCGGCGGGGCAAGTGGTGCACCAGATCGTCGGCGGCCTGCGCGCAGCGATGGGCTACACCGGCTGCCGCACCATCGAGGAGCTGCACGCGAAGGCGAAATTCGTGCGCATCACCGGCGCCGGCATGCGCGAAAGCCACGTCCACGACGTGGTGGTGACCCGCGAATCCCCGAATTACCCCGGCGGAACATAAGCCGCCTGGGACCGCGGGCTTCCAGCCCGCATCTGGCGATGCCGCACCGTCATGCGGCCAGGATGGCCGCGGTCCGAACAAACCGACTCACAGGGAGGCAGCGAGACAACCAGATACCTCGCGCGTAGAGGCGCGGAAATTCTAGCCGAGCAGACCGCGCAGCCTGTCGAGGAAGCCGCCGGAGCGCAGATGGCGAAGCTGTTTCGCCCAGCGGTCTTCGGCGAGCGCTTTTCGTTCGATGTCGCTTTCTTCCTTCTTCATCAGCTCCAGCACGCGGGCGTCTTCGTCGGCCTCCAGCCAGAAGCCGTGTCCCTCATCGCAGAAATCCATTTCGAGATCGAACAGGCGATAGCGAAACCGCCGCAGCGGTTTTTCGCATTGCGGGCATTTTGCGTCCGTGACGGTGGAATCGAAGACCAGCGTGCCTTTCTTGTCGTCGCCGAAATCGAACACCTTGTCTTCGAGCTGTTCCAGCTCCGCGCGGCTGAGCCACATGCCCTTGCAGGTCGGGCAGAGCTCGACCTCGACCCCGCTGCGCCGGCTTTGCACGAGTTCCGTTCCGCAAATGGGACATTTCATGGCAACGCTTCCTCATCGGTTTCGCGCGCGCGCGCGCGTTGGCGACTTCTGGCCCGATTTGAGCAACGCTTCAAGCGTCTTGTGTCGCACAAGTGCCTGTAGGAGAAGTTCAGGCTATTGGGGGGTACAGGAAGACATGGGCGGAAAAGCTTGGCGTTGGTTCGGCTGGGCCGTTGTCGCGCTGACAATGGTCGTGGACATCATTCGAGCACTGCGCAGCCCATGGACCTGGACGGCGTACCAATGTCTGTTCCTGCTTGTTGTCGTGTCAGCCGTAACGATTGCCACGATGGTGGGTTACGTTTGGATTCGACACGGCCGGGAAGGCTTAAACGTCCGCTGGCGTCTGTTCAGGGAAGCTTCCGCCAAAACCCCACCAAGACGGGTTACCGTGCTAAATCTCTTGTTCTGGATCGCGGTCGCCATCGCACTTGTCGTCTATTTCCAAGTGACGCACCGGTAGCGGAAAAATGCGGGGATGCAGCTACGCGCGATTAAATCCACCAGCAGCCCTTAGAACCGCGCGGTCAATTTGATATATATATGACCAACCAATTGGTCGGGAGCCTGAAATGGGAACGGTCAATCTGGCCGAAGCGAAGGCCCGTTTGAGCGAGTTGGTCGAGCGCGCCGCCGCGGGAGATACGGTCTGCATCGCGCGCAGAGGCAAGCCGGTGGCGCAACTCATGGCCGCCACGTCGCCGCGCAAGCCCGTCGATCTCGGCGCCTTGCAAGCCATGACCCGGAAGATGCCCCGCCAGCGGATGCCCGCCGCCGCCTTCGTGCGGCGGATGCGCGATGCGGAGCGCTATTGACGCAGTATTCAATGGACGACGCTCCGGGATCGCGCCAACGCAAAGCGCGTCTCCTGGGAGCGCGGGCGTCCCGCCCGCCCTTGATGTTGCGGCGTCACCATGCGCGCAGGATGCGCGCGCTCCCAGGGAAATGAATCCGGGCCGTAATTCGCTGAGCCGGGAGGGTTGACCGCCTGGGGAATCAGCACGCTCGCGAACAGCGCCGGAAGGAGATCGATCGCGCCGATCAAGACTGTTCTACATCCACGGTTCCCAAATGTGGAAATTGCTCTTCCATTTTATGGAATTTCCTGCCAGAGTCTCGCCATGCTGGTGATCGGGACGGATGTTGTCGAAGGGTATTTCGCAGCCCGGTCCGGTCATAAGGGAATCAAGGCGGCACGAGCGCAGTATGATGCGTGGCTTGCGATAGCGCAGGCCGCCGATTGGCGGACGGCGGCCGATATCAAAAGGTCGCATCCGAAGGCGAGCATACTGAAAAGCGGCAGGGTCGTCTTCAACATCAAGGCGAACGATTTTCGCCTGATCGCATTGGTACACTACCGGTCGGAAATTCTGGCGATCCGGTTTTTTGGTTCGCACAAGGAATACGACGAAATAGACGCGGAGACCGTGTGATGAAGACAAGATTGATCGTCATAGAAAACGACCGGGATCATGCCGAGGCCAAGGCGTTCGTCGAAAAACTGATGGGGTCGCTGGATGTTGCCGACGGCAAGCGCATGGCAGCGCAGGCGCGGCTGATTCAAGCCTATGAAAGCGTGCGCTGGCCGCGACGAGTGCCCACGCTGCCCGATCTGCTGGCCTATTTGATGGATCAGCATGGTCTGGAACGATCCGACCTTGTCCCGTTGCTGGGAACTGCAAGCCGGGTGAGCGAAGCGTTGAGCGGCAAGCGGGAACTCAGCATGTCGATGGTCAGGAGACTTCGCGAGCACTTTCATGTTTCCGCCGATGTTCTGATCCCGCGGGAACGATCCCGCAAGCGGCTCGCGGCATAGGGCGAGGTCCGGACGATGGCGGGCAGAACAATGTTCCCGCGCTTGGCCCCGCGGCTCCGGGACATAAGCTCCAGGCACCGCATTTCATAACCCTTTGATCACCGCGCCTTGAGGTCGCCGGCCTGCCTGCGGACAATCGCATCCTTGTTTGATGAGCGTACCCAGTGATATCGTCAGCCGTTAAGGGCCGGGTTCCGTTCGCCCGAAGAATCTCGGATTGAGGTTCGCATGCGATCGCTGCTGTTGTTGCTGGGTGCTGCTCTCCTGATCGCTGCCGGCGCCGATGGCGCGGCCGCCTCGAGTCCCGAATACGTGCCGGGCTATCCGCTCTACTGCCAGGGGCCGCTTACCCCTGGCGCGCCCTCGGGCCGCGAAACGACGACGCCCTTCCACTGGGCGTCCACCGGTGCAGGCGCCGCATCCCCGGAGCCGAGGCAGTGCAGCTGGGCCGACCGCACCGGAGAAGGGCCCGAGAGACTGTCGTGGGGCGGCAACGCGATCTGCGACTTCTCCGGAGCGATGAAGAGCGTTCCTGCCGGCGCATACATCGAGGTCGGCGTCGCGCGCGATCCGCTGGCCGGCAACTGCATGCATCTCGTGCGCTATATCGGCGCCGCTTCGCCGCCCTTTTCTGCCGTGCCGGCGCTGGCGCCTTTCGTCAGACAGAGCATCGCCGTTCTGACGTCGTCGCAAATCGCTTCGTTGCGACACGGCATCCAGGTGATGATGGGCCGGCCGAACTTCGACGTGACCAGTTACAGCTTCCAGGCGAACATCCACGCCACCTACGATTCCCCGTTCTGGTCGAACCAAAAGGAGAGCTGGAACCAATGCCAGCACGGGAGCTACTACTTCTTCTCCTGGCATCGCATGTATCTCTATTTCTTCGATCGCATCCTGCGCGCGGCGGCGGGCGACCCGAAGCTCGTGCTGCCCTACTGGAACTGGACCGATCCGGCGCAGCGCACGCTGCCGGTTGCCTTCCGCATACCGGCGAACGTCGGCAATCCGCTCTACATCGCGCCACCGGGGCGTCCGGCCTTGCTGGATGCCGGGATGCAGCTCGGCTCGAGCGCGGTGGAATACAAGACCGAGTTCGCTAATGTGGCCTTCGACTCGCCGGCCGGTACGGTGGACAGCTTCGGCGGCCAGATTGCTTCGCCCACGCAGTTCAACAGCCCGCATGGCGCCTACGAAAGCCAGCCACACGACATTGTGCATACGGCGCTCGGCGGGTTGATGGCCGATCCCGGCACCGCGGCGCAGGACCCTGTCTTCTGGCTGCATCACGCCAATGTCGACCGGATGTGGAACACCTGGCTCGCGCAAGGCGGCGGCCGCCACAATCCGACCGACGCCGCGTGGCTGAACACGCAGTTCACGTTTTATGACGAGGCGGGGCACGCCGTTTATCTCACGGGCGCGGAGATCGTCGATACCGTCGGCCAGCTGAACTATAAGTACGACGACCATCCCGATATTCTTCAGGTGCTCTATCCGCCACCCAACATTACGCGGTTCCTGCCGGAAGCCCGGCAGTTCGCGATGTCCGGCAAGCAGGCGATGCCCGGCAATGAAATCGCCGCACCGCAACGGGCGCGCGAAGAGCTGGCGACGAGCGGCAGCGCGCCCCGCGTCGCTCTGCAACGGATCGAACTGGGGGGAACGGGCGCGCGCCTGGCTGTGCCGCTGACCGATGCAGCAGCCGGCCGGATGCGGGTGCTGGTTGCGAACGCGCCGCACCAAGTGTATCTGCGGTTCGACGATATCCGCGTCGATCAGTCGAGCGGCGTGTACTACGAGGTCTATGTCAACCCGCCCGCAGGCGCGAAGCTCGATATGCATACGCCGGGCTATGTCGGAAACCTCAGCCTGTTCGGATTGAAGCCGCATGCGATGGCAGGCCGGCCTGCGCCGGTCCGAAATGTCTATGCCGAGTACGACATTTCGCGCTTGGTGGGCGAGGCGGTCGCGCGCGATCCGAAAGGTCTCACCGTCGTCCTGGTTCCGCGCGGTCTGTTCGACTTGCGCGGCGAGCCGCTGCCGGTCTCGACGAAGGTGCAAGGAACCCTGGGCACGGTACGCATCATCGGCGGCTGAGCGCGGCGCATTGATTCGGAGTCGGTTCTCCACGAAGGATCCGTTGCCATTGACCCGACTTGGACATCAACCCAGGTGGGCGGATGATCTGCCCATTTGCGCACAATGGGAGACGCTCCGGGATCGCGCTGTTCTGCGCTGACCGCCCGGGGAATCAGCACTCTCGCGAACAGCGCCGGAAGGAGATCGATCGCGCCGATCAAGACCGGATCATTCAAAGGCCCGGTATCGGCGACGACGACCCGCTCGCCGCTTCAAAACCCCAGCCGGTCGATCACCTGCTGCTCGCGATGGAAATCGGCAAGCGTATAAGGCTCGAAAACATTGTGCGCCTTCAGAAATCCGTCGAGCTCCATGCGCGTTCCAAAACCCAAAATCCGGCGCAGCTCCGGCTTCGTGAGACGTTCCAGTTTGAATTCGTCAAGCGCCAGCGCTTCGAGAGCGCGGCGCTCAAGTTCGCCCGCGGTGCCAAGCCGCTCCGCGAGATCATCGGGAATTTGGACAACGAGATTCATGAGGCGAAACTAACATGGATGCGAGGCGGCACGGAAGCGCGACCGGGATTTAAGCTCCAGCACCATATTTCGTGCGGTTGTCTCGTCCTCACTTCGACGCTCGGGTAGCCGCGAGACATTTTGCGGATGGGCTCGGCGATATCGGCAGGCGACACCGCCGCGGTTACCACCTGATACAGCAGGGGCCGAATAGATGATGGTTCTGCCGGTCGATGAGCGTTACGGGCATGCCGGCGCGCCAGCCTTCGCGCCACATCGATCCCGGCCAACCCCGCGCCGATGACGATGGTGCGACCGTGATTGTTCAGACGTTTCTGTACTCCCGCCCATCGGCGACTTTCCAAGGGCGGATATTTGGCACACATTCCGAGCATATTGGGATCGAGCAACGGAATTGTTTGCATATTCAGTGGTTCAAACGTTTGCGCACGTTGGCCTCAGTGTCATGCCATACGGCCTCCTTGTCGTAGCCACCCGCCATCTCTTCCAACAACTTGGCTGTGAACGGATATTTATAAGACACCGCCTTTGCCCAGCCGCGATATTGAGCAGCAAGGGCTCGTTCTTCGTTGCCGTTCGGCCCACGGAAGTGCACTCCGCGCGTATTGTATCGGCCTATTGAAACTCCGAGCGCCATTTTCTCCGATTCGATTCCGTCAAGCACCTGTCGCACGGGTTCGCAGGGCCAAACACCATCCGGATCAGGCGGACATCGCCCGAGCATTTGTCCGATCGCAGAGTCGGTCACAGCTTCCCGCCCATATTGCCGCCCAAGGGCGCGTACGCTGTCTATCCAGCTCCGTAGTTTCGCCTCATCAATTGATCCATCGTCCTGCGTTCCAGGAAATCGAGCCAGACGGTGAAGGATGCCGTATGCGCTCGTCGCCACATTTTGGCGATGCTCTTCATTGGCAATCTTCCACTCAGTCGGATCCTCGCCATCGCCCATTCGGCGATAAACGAGAGCGACCAACTGCATGAATAGTTGCGGGTCTTCGGACAAAACTGTCTGAAGCGTCGGGATGCCATAATCGGAATGCTCAAGAGCCGGTACGTACATAAATTCAAGCTGAGCCAGTTCAGCTTTTGCAACTTCGGGGCGTTTCTTGAGGCTCTTGAATGCCTCTGCGACCTCATATTGTTCGACCTGAAAATGTGCTGCCGGTTCGGCGGATGACGTTGCCACGGATCGCATCAAGTCAATCAACAGTTTGGTCCCGATTTTGTTGAAATCCATATGCACCGCGCTGAATGCGGCACGCGGCCGATTAACCTCTAGCAGGGAAGCGACAAGCGTGTCGAATTCATGCTCGTCTTGTCGTTCCCAGCGTACATAGGCATCGCTCCAATACCGTATTCGCCAGTCCGCCGGCAAGGACTCCAAGTGGTCCCACGTTTCGGCCCGGAATGGTGCACACGTAAGAAGACGAACGGTTTTGTCGATTGCGCCAGCCACAACATAAGTCTGAAGCAGCGTCCGGACGATGTTGCCGCGCGCTTGCGCGTCCAAGCATTGCAGGAACCCCGAGAGCAGGTTGTCGATTTTGATCTCCGCCGGAGGCGCGCTCTGTTCAGCGAGCCTGTCGAGGAAGGACAGCACGTCTTCCTCCGCAACAACGCCGTCCGATAATTCTCGGCCAATAGCACTCTCAGCTTGGCTAAGTTCGGTGAGCCGCAGAATTCCCTCATATCCCAACGCTTGCCAAATTTCGGTCAATGCGCTCTTTCGCAGCAACGAGATACGTGCCCCGCACTTTTCGTAGCCGAGGTCTTCGTCCTCCAGCTCGTCGGCCGACTCGTCAACCCAATGCTTTGTAAACAACCAGAGGTGGCGCATGATTAAGTCTCTGGGTTCGAGCAGCGCATAAGCGTCGCGCGCCCGATCTACGACCGGCGCTGTCACGCCGCGGATGCGGGCGCGACGGGTGAAGGCCGTCTTTCGAATCCGTTCTCGAAGCTGTTGACGCGCTGCATCATCGACGCCTGTTGCGGCCCAATTCTTGATCAACAACCACACCTTCTCATGATCGGTTTCGGGCATGAACTCCAAGCGTCCAACAAGATCGCCGAGCGTGTGTTGGTTATGCGTCGGCCATGAAAGCGCCAATTCTCGAGCTTTGTCGGCAACTCGATAGATTTCGCCGTGCGTCTTGACTGTCTGGCCTGCGCCGGATGCGTCGTTTCGCCAATGCGGGCGCGCGCTGTAATGGCCAATAGCATGGTGACTACCGAACTCGTTGATGATGAGGCGCCACCCCACCGACGGAACGCGACGGCAGATGACTTCCATCGCTTCATTGCGCTCGTCGATGCTTGCTGCGGTCTGGGGCATCCAATTGCGAAAGATAGATTCGAGGCTTGCCTCGGGCTTGTTGCTCCAATTGTCGGTAATATGAACCTCCGCGAGCTTTGCAAGCAGAAGAGAAACGCGGAGCATGCGGTCAGGCCGCCATGCCAGCGTTTCCAAGGCCCACAGCAGTCCAGTGCGCGGACAGCCCCCAAAAGGCATGCTCTCGGCAGGTTCCAGAAGCGCATGCACCTTGGGATCGGTCGACGCGAGGTCCTGCTCAAGAATCTCAAGAAAGACGTCTGGTGCAGCTTCGGCGTAGCGTGGGAGGTCGCTCTTTTGCGACGCCCAGGTGCGACCGTCGAGCGGTAGAAGCAAATCGCCAACGATTTGATCGACGCGAGTCTGCACATCGATGCCAAGGCGCTCGCGGAATAGGGTGTTTCCGTGTGCCGCAAGCAACACCAACGTTTCGCATAGCCCGAGCCGTAACGCCGAGGAGTGCTCGCGCATCTTGCCATAGATATTGGCAGCCCATTGCTTATCTTGAGGAAGATCGAGCGCCGGATCGGATTCAGACAGTACAATTTGAGCCACGACAAAGAAATCTTCGATGTCTTTTTTTGTAACGAGGTTGTGAGTGGCGAACAGAACGTCGATTTTGGACGTGACACCTCGATACCTAGCAATGGACCACATTGGAGCATCGGGGACGGTGCGCAGTTCAGCCACCGTTTGCTCGATCTCGGCATACTCACGACCGGCCAGACAGCGGATGATTTCGCGGTCGGAGGGCGTTTCGGAATCCCAAACGCCCGCGAGGCTGAGGGGTATCAAATTGCGGGCAAGCGTCTTGTTGGACGACCATGCGGGAGCCCGAATCGCGGGTACATTTGACAGGTGCCTCCGCAGGATTGTTGGTGAATTAGCGGTCTCTCGCGCATAGCGCTCGTAGTCGGGTTCGTGCAGCCCCATTGCGGCCAAGGCTTCGCGATAGGTGAGATCATCGACGAGATCGAGATTGATATCTCCTTCACCTGAAATGTCGTTGCGACGACGCACGATCAGTAAGTGGTGTGTCGTTTGCAGACCGGCGCTGGCAGCTTCAACGTCCGGCGAACTTACGATGGCGACAAAATTCGGAGCCAGGGCGGTCGCGCGTTTGAGTGCGGCAACCGTTTTTAAGACAAGGGCACGATCACCAAATGCGCCAGGAAGGCTGCTGATTTGTTCCAGTGCACAAGCGATAAACGCCAATGCCTCGCCCTCAGAATCGGCCGTGATTACAAACGGGGCGGTCGGCGGCCGGGTGAGCCAATTCTCAAGTCGTTCCTTGGAAGCCGCAACGGG
The DNA here is from genome assembly GCA_036511745.1 of Rhizomicrobium sp. Classification (GTDB taxonomy): domain Bacteria; phylum Pseudomonadota; class Alphaproteobacteria; order Micropepsales; family Micropepsaceae; genus Rhizomicrobium. Next base: position 29,050 of record DATCBQ010000093.1, on the reverse strand, counting down.
GGCTCGGAACAGAATTTTGCTAAGCGGCGGGTCAGATGCGCTAGCCCATTCATTCCAGCATGCTTCTAAGGACAGAACACCTTCCGCTCCGTTTCCGATCTTGTCTCCGAACCACGTCTGCGTGGGGACGGATTGCTCAAGCCACTGCTCTAGGTCGGATGCATCGTAGGCGCGCACGTCTTTCCATTCCGCGCTTGCGCGTTTTGCCCTGGCCCAGGTTTCCTTACCCGGCCAGTTGTGAGGCGTGACGAACACGAATGTAATTGCTCTACGTTCTTCGACAGAGACTGAGGCCGTGCGTGAAGCGAAATCCTCGTTTGCTTTTCGCTCCGGGTTTTGGTTGCAGCCAAATTCCCAGCCCGAGTCACCGCGTGGGATCCAGGGGGTTGCCGCGTCGGTTGAGATAAAGCCGTCCCAGCCGTGGCGTTGGGCGTTGTCGTAGGCTGGGAAATCAACCCTAGAGAATGAACTTCCTGTGGAATGCACGAGCCGACGAAGCAATCCGGGAAGATGTGAGCGGGCTTCAATGTTACCCGCGGCCCAGGCCGAGATTTGTCTAGCCTCAATTCCGAGGAACGTTGGAACATAAATACGAACGGCCATTTCTTTTGCCTGCTCGCGGCCGAGGGATTCGTCGTAGGCGGCCTGCAGCGCCAGAAGATCGTGAATTCTCGCGCCAAAAGCCTTTTCGATCCGCAATGCCATCTCCTGCGTAAGCGCGGCGTTGCCATTGAGCAGGTTTGAAAGAGCGGGCCTCCCCACCCCAAGCAGGGCTGCGGCCTTCTTCACTGAGAGGCCCTTAGGCAGCACAGTTGCTTTGATGTGCTGGCCGGGATGTCGTGCTGAGTGCCCCATCGAGATCACCTGATGCCTGTATCGTTACGAGATACACATTCTTGTGTATCCCGTATCGCTACAAGATACATTCTACACGGTCAAGGCGCAATAATGGCGATATCAATTATCCTTGCGAAGGCTGGCTCTTTGACATCGCAAAGTTAAAGGAAACGGGTTGTTGGAACCGGCGCGATTTTCGGGCCGCAGGGGCGACGGGTCAGATCGCGACGACTCCCATCGGCCGTTCCGCGGACAGATCGAGATCGTCCGGGCCGCAGAGGGCGGCCTTGGCGCGACAACCTTTACGCAGCGATTTTGCGTCTCTTTGCCCAGCGGGCGAGAACGGCGTTGATGCGCGTTTGCCAGCCGGGGCCTTCGGCCTTGAATGCGCGCAGGACTTCGGCATCGAGCCTGAGACTCACCAGCGTTTTCGGATGCTCTGTTTTCGGCCGGCCGCGCGATCGGCGATAACTCGCCACGAGGTCGGGCATGGCTTGCGCCGCCGGACGCATGCGTTCGCGTTGCGCGCGTGTGAGCGGCGGAGAGGCGACCGAGTCCCAATCCATCTTCAAAACGTGCTTTGGCTTACGTCCGCTCATACGGCTTCATCTCGCGTTTGTTGGTGCCGTGCGAGACGCGGGACAGTTCAGCGGCTTTTGAACGGCAGCACGCGCAACCTGGTCCGCTGCGGCTCGACGCTGATCAGGGCTCCGGTCTCCAACTCGGATTCCATGCTGCGCAATGCAGATACAACCGCAGCGCCGATAATTTCGGGCTTCAAGTCGGACGATCGAATCTGGACGACGCTCGGTTTCTCGCCCTGGGTTGCCGCGAGGATCGCGCCGAAATCGAGATCGTAGGTGAGCACGACGTAGTCATGTTCTGCGGCATAGGCCATGATTTCGCGGTCGGTAGCATTCGCCGCGCCGACGCCGGACCAGTGGGTTGCTGGAATGCTTGCATCGGACAGAAACTTCGCCCATGCGGGCGAGAGATTCATGTCGATAAGAATTCTCATGCCTCGCTCAGCGCGACTTCCCGGCCTTCGGCGAGCCACGCCGCATATTTCAACGCTTGCAGGACATCTTCACGTTCCAGGTAGGGATACTCGGCGACGATCTCGTCGATGGTGCGGCCGGCTCCGATCTGGCCCACTACCATGCCCACGGTTACGCGGATGCCGCGAATGCAAGCTTTGCCGCCCATGAGCTCGGGCCTTTGCGCGATGCGATCGAATTCCATAGCCGTTCTATACACCTGCCTGTGCCGACCATGCTTAGGGGATCAGACAAATATCGTCCAATCGGGGCCTTGACCGCAAGCGATTGTTCATGGTACGTTCTTGTCCCCTTTCCGCGGAAGGGTGGCTCTTTGACATTGCGGTGCTGAAGAAACGGCTCCTCGCGGGCATCTTGTCCGCACTACGGAGCCGCACCGTCAGATGCGGGCTGGAAGCCCGCGGTCCCAACGGAGCACATGGTCCCGGCGATCCGGCAGGCCGGTAAGATGTCGGCGCGAACATAGGGCAGGACAATGACTCCCTCCGCGCGGCTTCAGGCGGCGATCGAGATTCTGGGGGCGCTGGAAGAAACCGGCGCGCCGGCGGATCGCTTCATCCGCGAATGGTTTCGCGCCCGGCGTTACGCGGGGTCGAAGGATCGCGCCGCGGTCGGCGAGCGCGTCTTTTCCGTGCTCAGGCATCGGGCTTCTTTTGCGTGGCGGATGCAGAGCGAAGCTCCGCGCGCGCTGGCGATCGCAAGTGTTGCCGCAGAATCGGATGATGCAGCGAACGTCGCCGCGGTTTTTTCCGGCGAAGGTTATGGCGCGGCGGCGCTCAGCGAAGAGGAATGCGCAGCCATCGCGGCGCCGGCGCGCGAGTCCCCGCCACTGCATGTGCAGGGCGAATTCCCCGCCTGGCTGGAGCCGGAACTGGCGCGCAGTCTGGGCGAAAATCTCCTGGCCGAAATGCGCGCCATGGGCGAACGCGCGCCTGTCGATCTGCGCGTGAACACGCTGAAGGCCACGCGTGCCGATGCGCTGCAGGCGTTGCGCGCGGAAGGATTTTCCGCCGAGCCGACTCTTTATGCGTCCATCGGCATCCGCATGACGCGCGACGAAAAGCTGTCGGCGCTGTCGCGCAGTCCGCTGTTCGAACAGGGATGCTTCGAATTCCAGGACGAAGCGGCGCAGATCGCGGCGGCGTTGTGTGCGGCAAAGCCCGGCGAACGCATCCTCGATCTGGCGGCGGGCGCCGGCGGCAAGGCGCTGGCGCTGGCGGCGGCGATGCAGAACGCGGGCGAGATATTGGCCTGTGACATCGACGAGGCGCGGCTGGCGCAACTGGCGCCGCGCGCCGCGCGCGCCGGAGCGAGCATCATCCATCCGCGGCTGCTGACCGGCGAGCCGCCGGCGGGGCCGTTCGAGGCGGTGTTCGTCGATGCGCCCTGCAGCGGCACCGGCACCTGGCGCCGCCAGCCCGAGCTCAAATGGCGGCTGACGCCGGCGCGGCTGGCGGCACTGACGCGGACCCAGGATGGGTTGCTCGATACCGCCGGTGCCCTCGCGCCCGGGCGCATCGTCTATGCCACCTGCTCGCTGCTGAAATGCGAGAACGAAGACCGCATCGCCGCCTTCCTCGAACGCCACCCCGGCTTCGCCCTGCGCGCCGCAAGCGAAATCTGGGCTGCGGAAACGGGAAGCGCTGCGCCCCCCGGCACGGATCGCTGCTTCAACGCCTCGCCGCTGCGCACCGGCACCGACGGATTTTTCGCCGCGGTGCTCGCGAGAAAGGATTGAGCTTTTCTGTTCGGTGCTGTTTCCGGCTTCTGTTATCCGCCTGTTCGCATACCCTTCGATTCCGTCAAGGGGTTGAAGTAAAAGGATTTTCCGGAAAGAGGCGGGCGGGCGCAAATTTTCTCCTGTAAATCGCCTGTTTATCAGGAAGTCCGGCTTTCGCGGCCGCGCCGAATCTGAGACATGTCGCCGTCATGGCCGCCCCCGTTCTCGTCATCGATTTCGGCTCGCAGGTGACGCAGCTGATCGCCCGGCGGGTGCGCGAAGCGGGCGTCTATTGCGAGATCGTGCCGTTCGACCAGGCCGACGCAGCGCTCGCCGCCGGCGTGCCCCGGGCGATCATCCTGTCCGGCGGGCCGGCCAGCGTCACCCGCGCCCATTCCCCGCGCGCGCCGCAAGCCGTGTTCGAGCTGGGCGTGCCGGTGCTCGGCATCTGCTACGGCCACCAGACAATGATGGCGCAGCTGGGCGGCAAGGTGGAGCCATCCACCCAGCGCGAGTTCGGCCGCGCCACCATCGAGATCGCGGCGCCAAGTCCGCTGTTCGACGGCGTCTGGGCGCCCGGCGCCGAAGATACCGTGTGGATGAGTCACGGCGACAAGGTGTCGGCGATTCCCGAAGGCTTTCGCGTCGTCGCCCGTTCGGCGCAGGCGCCGTTCGCCATCGTCGCCGACGAGAGGCGCAAATTCTACGGCGTGATGTTTCATCCCGAAGTGGTGCATACCCCGCGCGGCGCGGCGCTGCTGCGCAATTTCGTGCAGACCATCGCCGGCATCGCGCCCGGCTGGAGCATGAAGGCGTTCCGGCACGAAGCGATCGGGCGCATCCGCCGGCAGGTGGGACAGGGCCGCGTCGTCTGCGGGCTCTCGGGCGGCGTGGATTCCTCGGTGGCGGCGGTGCTGCTCCACGAAGCGATCGGCGAGGCGCTGACCTGCATCTTCGTCGATACCGGGCTGATGCGCAGCGGCGAAGCGCACGACGTCGTCTCGCTGTTCCGCGGCCACTACAATATTCCGCTGGTTCACGTGAACGCGGAAGCGCTGTTTCTGTCGCGCCTCGCGGGGCAAAGCGATCCCGAGCGCAAACGCAAAGCGATCGGCGCCGCCTTCATCGATGTGTTCGAGCAGGAAGCCGCGAAAGTGGGCGGCGCGGAATTTCTCGCCCAGGGCACGCTCTATCCCGATGTGATCGAAAGCGTCTCGGCGCTGGGCGGACCATCCGCCACCATCAAGTCGCACCACAATGTGGGCGGCCTGCCCGAGCGCATGAACATGAAGCTGGTTGAGCCGCTGCGCGAATTGTTCAAGGACGAAGTGCGCGCGCTGGGCCGCGAACTGGGGCTGCCGGACGCGTTCGTCGGTCGTCATCCCTTTCCAGGACCCGGCCTCGCCATCCGCATTCCCGGCGCGGTGACGAAGGAAAAGCTCGATATCCTGCGCGAGGCCGATGCGGTTTATCTGGACGAGATTCGCAAGGCGGGTCTGTACGATGCGATCTGGCAAGCCTTCGCGGTGCTGTTGCCGGTCAAAACCGTCGGTGTCATGGGCGACGACCGCACCTACGAGCATGTCTGCGCCCTGCGGGCGGTCACCTCGACCGACGGAATGACGGCGGAGTCCTATCCCTTCGAACACGCCTTCCTCGCGCGCACCGCGACGCGCATCATCAACGAGGTCAAAGGCATCAACCGCGTCGTCTACGATGTGACGTCCAAGCCGCCGGGGACGATCGAGTGGGAGTGAGGGGAGTGCTGAAGCATAGAAGAAGATGGCGCAGCGTAAGCGATGCAAGACTGCCTCGCCGATAGCAGTCGACCGGATCAGCCACCAATGTCACGGCGCAGGATGTAGCGAACCCGAAGTGCATCGCGATCTGCATCAGAAATCCACGGCGCCGGTCGTGCGCCTGAGACGGGTCACCCCGATGTGCTGTATCAAGACAAAGATGTACTGATGCAGTGGAACTCATGTTCAAACCTGATCAGGACCGCACTCCATGCCGCAGAAGACAGCGCTCATATCCGGCGCAGGTATTGCAGGGCCTGCTGCGGCGTTCTGGCTGAACGCGGCAGGCTGGAGGACCACGATCGTCGAGCGTGCGCCCAGTCCGCGCGAAGGCGGGTATGTGATCGACTTCTGGGGACTGGGGTACGAACTTGCGGGGCGCATGGGACTTTTGGACGAGATAGAACGCGTCGGCTATCATGTGCGCGAACTCAGGGTGGTTGGCGATCACGGTGAGCGGCTCGCTGGTTTCGGAACGAACGTCTTTGACGAACTTGCCGGCGGTCGTTACATCACGCTCCCGCGGCGTGACCTTTCGCGGCTGCTTCTCGCCAAGGCTGCGCCTGTAACGGATGTTTTTTTTGGCGATGAGGTCGTCGCCCTGAGCCAGTCTCCCGATGGTGTCAGCGTTCAATTGCGCAGCGGGTCCGCCCGCCGTTTCGATTTGGTCGTCGGGGCAGACGGCTTGCACTCGCAGATACGTCGGCTCGCCTTCGGACCGGACGAACAGTTTGAGAAACCGCTCGGTTACGCCGTGGCCGCATTCGAGGCCCAAGGCTATCAGCCACGCCACCCGGACATTTACATAATATACGGCAAGCCGGGGCGGATGCTCGGCCGATTCACCCTACGCGACGACCAAAGCCTTTTCCTTTTTGTGTTCGCGTTCGAAGGCGCTCTTCCCGCGACGCTGGACGAACAAAAGGCGTTATTGAACTCGCTGTACCGGACCGACGGGTGGGAAGGCGCGAAGATCCTGGGCCGGTTGGAAGAGACCCAACATCTCTACCTCGACCGTGTGAGCCGGATCGTAGTACCTTCCTGGTCCAGTGGCAGGGTCGTGCTTGTGGGCGACGCCGCGTTTTGCCCTTCGCTGCTTGCCGGCCAGGGCTCGGCGATGGCGATGGTCGCCGCATACGTGCTGGCGGGCGAACTGGCGCGCTCGCGCGGGCGCATCGATGAGGCTCTCGCAGCCTACGAACGCTTGCTGCGGCCTTATATCGCGACGAAACAAACCGGCGCCGCGCGCTTCGCGCGAGCCTTCGCGCCGCGCAGCCACTTCGGTCTCTGGTTCCGCAACCTGGTCATCCGATCTCTCGCCATTCCCGGGCTTGCAAAGTTTGCCATCGGCCGCGAGATCACCGACAGGTTCCCGCTCCCCGACTATCCTCTGCGCCCGATACCGAGTGCAGGTTTTCCCCTTGGCTGCGGGTAGTGCGCGGCGGCGCTTGCGCCGTTGACACCGCGGCGGTCCGCGCGTTGAATTCTCACTCCCGAAGCGATCAACAACAAAGGTGAGGCCAGCGGGCTTTATACCGACACGGCCGGCAATCGGCACGGTTTCATCTACGAAATCGCCAAAGGGAAATTCACCGAGCTTACCGTACCCAATTCTACGTTCGTGGAAGTCTGGGGTCTCAACGACAATGGCGTCGTTGCGATGGATGGAGAAAACTCAAGCGGCGTGTTCGTCGGCTATCTCTATTGTCCGACGGCGAAGGTCTGTCCGGGCGGCGGCGCAGCCACATCTCCGCAGGTTCCCGTCCTGCAACACGTACCAGGATCGGCTCCAGCACTTCCCTGACCGAATTCGAATCTGAATTCTCTCGCCCCCTCCTCGCGCAGGAGGGGGTACCCGTTTTTGCCAGTCTCGCGGCTGGCTCATCTCGAATAGGTTTGGATGCCGGCCGCGACTGCATCGGCGACGTGCTCCTTGGTGATGACACCTATCACGTCGGCCGGGCGCGGGACGTGAAAGCGCGGATTGTCGCCACGCACTACGAGCACCATTACGCCATTCTTGCGCCACAGCCGGTTGATCACGTCGAACGCGACGTCGTTCTCGTGCGCGATGGTGAAGCGTCGATTGGCCACGTCGCCGAAGGTGATCCCGCTCCCCAGCTCGGCGGCGCTGCGCAGGCCGGTATTGATCCGCACCGCCCCCCTGATGCGGTCGCCATCGGTGACGATCACGTGGCGCATGCCGTCGCGATGTTCAGGTCGCTGTAAGAAAGCATCGAGTTGCTCGCCAGCCGGGACGAGCAAAAACCGCGTCTCCATAACGTCCTTGGCGGTGCGGACAAGGAACATGTTGGCGTGCAGCGCCTTGGGGATCACATGGCCGCGGCCGACGAGCTTGGCCGTGTAGATATTTTCGCGCGACAATGCCCGTCGCACGCCGAGCCCCGCCGCGACCGCGAGAATCATCGGCAGCACGATCTGATAATCGAGCGTCATCTCGAAGATCATCGTGACGGCGGTCATTGCCGCGCCGGTGCCGGCGCCGACCATTGCTCCCATGCCGACCATTGCAAAGGCGGGGACGTCGATCCCGAGACCCGGCAGCAACAGCGTTGCAAACGTCGCGAAGGCGGCGCCCAGAGTCGAGCCCAAGAACAGCGACGGCGAGAAGATGCCGCCCGACGAGCCGGCGCCGAGGCTGGTTGAGGTCGCGAATAGCTTGCAGACGAAGAGCAGCGTTAGCAGCCAGCCGGCCGTGCCCCATCCGTTGAGTATCTTCTGGATTGTCGAGTAGCCGACCCCCTCGACGAAATAGTGGCCAAATTCCTCGTGCAATCCGTAGATGACGCCGCCGACAAGCAGCATGCCGACGACGTGCCTTGTATAACGGCCGGGCAACTTCTCGAACGCATCCTCCGCAAAGTGCAGCGTCTTTATGAACAGGGCGCCGGCGACACCGCAGATCGCGCCAAGCAGCACGTAGAGGCACAGCGTCGCCAGCGCCAGCGCCGGGTGCGTAAGCGGCAGCGCGTCGATCGCCGGCACGCTGAACGCAGGCTGCGGGCCGAAGACGAGACGGCCGATAAAGGTCGCGGTGCCGGTTGCGGCAGCGACCGGCAGAAAGGTGTTGACGCTGACTTCGGGCAGCATCAGCTCAATCGCGAACATGACGCCGCCGATCGGCGTGTTGAATGTCGCGGCGATGCCCGCCCCGGCACCGGCGGCGACCAGTGTGATGCGCTGGCCGGCCGGCATTCTGACGAACTGCCCGATCGTCGAGCCGAGCGCCGAGCCGATTTGAATGATCGGCCCTTCACGGCCGACCGCGGCGCCGCTGCCGATCGCCAGCGCCGAGGCGAGCGATTTGGCGACAGCGACGATCGGGCGGATGCGCCCCCCATTGTAGTAGATCGCGTCCATGACCTCGGGGACACCGTGACCCTTCGCCTCGGGCGCGAAGTTTGCGATGATGAAGGTGACGCCGATCGCACCGATGGCCGGCACCAGGATCACCCATAGCCCCCATGGGTTGAACGGCGTGAAGAGGCCGCTGTCATATGCGAACGAGAATTGCCGCAAGAAAAAAAGGTTGTGGACGAGGCCGATTAACTCACGGAAGAGATAGGCGCCGATCCCGGTGATGACGCCGACGCCGACCGCGAACAGGGTCATCGTAATAAGACCGAACGATGCCACGCCGACCTCCCACCCTGGTAGGGCGGGCGCCGGCGCCAGGGGCTCGGCGGTAGCGGCGACCAGCCCGTCGATGGAGCCGGCGGCTGACCTCGTGGAAGTATTGCGAATGATTTCAGTCACCTGTGTTTCTAACATCTCCTATGCGACGAAGCACCCTACAGCTCGAATGGTTCGCTCGCATCAGAAGGTTGCACTCGACCGATTGCGCGGCTGCCGCAGCCCAGCGACGCCAGTCTGCTTTAGCGAATAATATGCAGCTTGGCAGCCGATTGCACGGCTACGCAATCCGAGTTGCGTCGCGTTCGCTGACGGCATTTTGTCGCCGCTGATTTCAGACGCCTCCGGAAAGGCTATGGTGAATCGAAGATGGCTTGCGCCCGAGACATTTGGGTTGTGAAGATTCGGAATGTATCAGGTTGACATCGTAACGGTAGGGCTTCTGCTGTTAGTCGCTTGCCTTGTGGCGATCGTCACGCGGCGAGTCGGATTCCCTTATGCAGTTGGGCTAGTGATCGCGGGCATTGGTCTGAACCTCGCTGGCTATAGGAGCGGGATCGAACTGACGCGTGACCTGATATTCACCCTGTTCCTGCCACCGCTGGTGTTTGAGGCGGCGCTGCATCTCAGATGGAATCAGTTCTGCCGCGAGGCTCCGCTTGTCCTGAATCTGGCCTTCGTTGGCACGATTGTGTCCGCTGCGGTGGTGGCAGGCGGGATGCACTGGCTGATCGGCTGGGGCTGGCAGGCTGCGCTTCTGTTTGGATCTCTGATCGCCGCCACCGACCCGGTGTCCGTGATCGCGATGATGAAGGAGCAGAGGGCCGAGCAGAGGCTTCGCTTCATCATGGAGGCGGAGAGTCTCGTGAACGACGGGGCTGCGGCTGTTCTCTTTTCCTTGTGTGTTGCCGTCATCAGCGGCGCGAATGTTACGCCGGGCGAGATGGCACTGACGCTGATCCTGACCGTCTTCGGTGGCATTCTCTGTGGTGTGGTAATCGCTGCTGCCATGCTCCTGCTCGCGGGCCGGTCCGATGACCATCTTGTGGAACTGACGTTAACAGTTGTGGCTGCCTATGGTTCGTTCACGGTGGCTGAGCAGTTCAAAGTGTCCAGCGTTTTGGCGACGCTGGCTGCAGGGATGGTGGTTGGCAACTGGGGGCGCCCCCGAAGTTTCAGTGAGCGTGGCGGAGAGGCTGTAACTCGATTCTGGGATTTCGCGGCGTTTCTCGCGAACTCCGTCATTTTTCTTCTTATCGGAGGGCGGGAAGCGAAGCTGCCATTCGCCGCTTACGTGCTCCCCGCGCTGGTCGGTACAGCCCTTGCGCTTGCTGGCCGAGCTGCTTCGATCTACCCGCTATCAGCAATCTATTCTCGGACGAAGTTGGCTATGACCGGCATGACGCGTCACATATTGTTCTGGGGCGGATTGCGGGGTGCCTTGGCGTTGGCGCTGGCGCTTGCGGCCCCATCAAGTCTGCCGGAACACGATGCCCTGGTCGGCGTCGCCTTTGCGGTGGTTGCTTTTTCAATCTTCATCCAAGGGCTGACTGTACCGCGCCTGCTTCGCCGCTCACGGATGCTGACAACGGATGGATGACTACCAGAACTTACGCGTCGAGGTGTGGTCAGCCTCTCCAAACACGCGCGCGTCTTCACGACGAAAGGTTTCGTTCCAGTCAAGATGGATAACACCGTCTTTGAGGGTTTCTACCTGGAAGCCGACTCCTTCTGGAACATCATCGATCGCAAGATCTGAGAGCACCGACGCTGGCAACTCAACAAGTTCTTCGGTTTCAGCGCCGCCAAGCCACCGGCATGCGTCTTCAACACCCATGCTCGGAATATCCCATGACACGCACTCAGGCGCTTGCAGTCGCATCGCAAAGTTGCCGCCGCGATAACATTAACGGTCGATATTCGAAACTGGCATCGCCGTAGCCTCCCATCAAGCGGCCGATGCGACCGGCATTCTCCAAGCGCGTGCGCCAGCCCTGTCGTGGTTTTCGATTTCACGAGCAGGCATGCCCCTTTGGTTTCCTGCCCAAGGTCAGCGCGCAACGCGAAATGGATTGACGATGCGCAGACCTTCTTCGAGCGCCATGCCGTGCTGCATGTCCTCCGACCACAGCGTATCGCAGCCCGCGTGAAGCGCCGAGGCGGCGATCATGGCATCGTAGGTCGAAAAGCCGTACCGCTTCGCGAGTTCCAGTCCCGTTTCGTGCATCTCGAGGGTAAAAGGATGAACCGTCAGCAAGCCGCGCAGCATGTTCAGAAATGCATGCGTATCGGTCCAGGACATCTGCATCTTCCGGCGCGCGACGTTGGTGAGTTCGTTGAGAACCTGAACGCTGATCGCACCGCCGGCGGCGACAGCCGCTTCCGCCCGATCGGCCTTTGTTGCATCGCCTGACGCGATATAGACGAGGACATTGGTGTCAAAAAAATTAGCGGGCATTGGCCTCGTCTCTGTCGAACTTGAAATCGGGAGGAAGACGTCCACGGAAGGCGCGAAGACGCTTTAAGAGCTCGTCACGACCGGGCTTACGCGCGACGCCAAGCTGCCGGGCGTCAGCGACATGGATTTCGATCTCGTCGCCTTCCTTGAGCTTGAGCACTTCGACCACCGCGGCAGGAAGGCGGACGGCAAGGCTGTTTCCCCATTTGGCGATCTGCATGTGAGCCTCTCCACTGGATATACTTCGGAATATATGTATATCCAAAAGCAGGCGAGCTCAAGAGACACCGGAACCAATTTCTCCGATCGGATTTTTCGAGTTATCTTGAGGTTCGTTCGGCGGAGGAGGTCGGATTGCTGACACGGCTGCTCAATACGGTCATTCGGGAAGGGTCGCTGGTCCTTATCAAGCATGACGGATCCAGGCTGACCTTTGGCGCCGGCAGTCCGACGGTTTGCGTCAAGCTGCACGATCATCGGGCTTTTTGGGAGCTCGCGCTGAATCCCGATCTCAAGGTTGGCGAGCTTTACATGGACGGCAGGCTGACCGTCGAACAGGGCGATATCGCCGATGTTCTGGATCTCCTGCTGACGAACCTCGCGGCCCACCCCCCGGGCGGTCTGTTCGCGTTCGCGCGGCGCGTGCGACGCCTGTTGAAACCCTTATCGCAATACAACCCCGCTCCCCGCGCGAAGAAAAACGTCGCGCATCACTACGATCTTTCCGCGAGGCTGTACGATCTCTTCCTCGGCGCCGATCGCCAATATTCCTGCGGCTACTTCACCGCACCCGGCGAAAGTCTGGAAGAAGCCCAGATTGCCAAGAAGAGGCACATCGCTGCGAAGCTCCATCTCGACCGGCCCGATCTGCGCGTGCTCGATATCGGATCGGGCTGGGGTGGGCTGGCGCTCGACCTCGCGCGCGATTGCGGCGCCGAGGTGCTGGGAGTGACACTGTCGGAAGAGCAGCTTTCGCTCTCGCGCCAGCGTGCACTCAAGGCCGGCGTCGCCGAACGTTGCCGATTCGAACTGAAAGATTATCGCAACGTAACCGGACCTTTCGATCGCATCGTATCGGTGGGAATGTTCGAACATGTCGGCGTGGGCTTCTACGCCGCCTATTTTCAGAAAATCCGCGAGCTTCTGACGGACGATGGCGTAGCACTTCTGCATACGATCGGGCGCAGCGACGGGCCCGGCGCCACCAATCCCTGGATCGCCAAATATATTTTCCCGGGCGGCTATGTCCCGTCGCTGAGCGAAATCCTGCCGGTCATCGAACGATCGGGCCTGTTGGTTACCGACATTGAAGTTTTGCGGCTTCACTATGCCGAGACGCTCAAGGAGTGGCGCCGGCGCTTCAAGGCGCATTGGCGCGAAGCCGCCCAGCTTTACGACGAGCGATTTTGCAGGATGTGGGAATTTTACCTGGCGGGCGCCGAGATGGCCTTCCGGCGCGAAGCCCAGGTCGTTTTCCAGATTCAGCTGGCCAAGCGGGCCGACGCGCTTCCCCTGACCCGCGACTACATGCTCGAAGCGGAGCGCACGATGCGATTTGCCGGGATCGAGCATATGCCGCGCGCCGTTCGCGCGGCTTGAGGCTTCGCGCCCGTCGCATTATTCCAATTTAGCTGTGGGCAAGCGATAATCCGCCTTGCGGTGCGGGAAGTACACCGCTTGATTCGCCTCCCTCTTTCCCCACTGGGCGGCCATGGAACAGGAAGTCTATCGTCACGTCCCCTATGACATCGACATCGAGCAGGCCCTGCTCGGCGCGATTCTCGTGGACAATCAGGCGATCGAACGGGTTTCGATGCTGCTCAAGGCGGAGCATTTCTACGATCCGCTGCACCAGCGTCTCTACGACGCGATGCAATCGAGTTTCGAGAAGGGTGGCATGGTCATCACGCCGCTGACCCTTCATGCCGCGATGAAGGCCGATCCCGGTCTTCTGGAAGTCGGCGGCCTTGTCTACCTCGCCAACCTGGCGCAGGCCGCGCCCGCGCTCCCCAATGTGCGCGATTATGCACGCATCCTGCAGGATTTGTCGGTTCGCCGCGCGCTGATCCATATTGGCGAGGAGATCGTCAATACCGCTTATGAAGCTCCGCGGGAAAATCCGCCACAGGCGCAGATTGAGGAAGCCGAAAAGGCGCTTTACCGCATTGCAGAGACATCGCGCTACGGCGAAGGACCGATCGACTTCGCCGAGAGCCTGCGCCGCACGGTGGAAAGTGCAGAGCGCGCGCAGGCGCGCGGGGGGCGCATTTCCGGCATCGCGACCGGCTTTACCGATCTCGATTCGCTGCTTGGCGGGTTGCAACCTTCCGATCTGATCATCGTCGCCGGACGGCCGGGAATGGGCAAGACATCGCTGGCCACCAACATGGCGTTTAACGCCGCCCGCTACTACGTGCAGGACATGGCCAACGGCGTAGCGGTTTCGAAAGGCGCCCCGATTCTCTTTTTCTCTCTCGAAATGGCGGCGCAGCAGCTTTCCGCCCGTATTCTGTCGGAGCAGACCGAAATCGAGATGTGGAAGATCCGCAACGGCAAGTTTTCTGAAAGCGAGTGGGAAACCTTCGTTCTCAAGATGCAGGATCTGAGCACGCTGCCGCTTTACATCGACGACACGGGCGGCATCTCGATCGCGCAAATAGCCGCGCGCGCACGGCGCATGAAACGGGAAAAGAACATCGGCGCGGTCATCATCGACCATATTCAACTCGTGGCGCCCTCGCGCCGCGTCGAGAACCGGGTGCAGGAAATCACCGAGATCAGCAAGGGCCTGAAGGTGCTGGCCAAGGAGCTTAACGTGCCGGTGATAGCCTTGTCCCAGCTTTCGCGCGGTGTGGATTCGCGCGACGACAAGCGCCCCGTTTTGTCGGACCTGCGGGAGTCCGGTTCCATCGAGCAGGACGCCGATGTGGTCATGTTCGTCTATCGCGAAGCCTACTACCTCAAGACCCGCAAGCCCGACGAAAGCGACCCCGAGCACAGCAAATGGCTTGAGAAGATGGAACGGGTAAACCACCTGGCCGATGTTCTTGTCGAAAAACACCGCCACGGGCCGACAACGCGCATCGAACTTTTCTTCGACGACCGCTTCACGCGGTTCAAGGATCTGGCCGAGCGGGTGAATTAAGTTTAGCGCTGGATCATGGTGAGAAGCTTTGACGGGTTGTACCGCGGTCTGCATTGTCCTCGCATGAGTATCTGCGCTAACGAAGTCGCCTGCCTCACCGTCCGTCTGGGCGCTGCACAGGAGAATTACCGCACCTGCCGGCGGCTGGCAGGTTCTGCCGGCGTCGCTGGTGTGCTGAAGGCCGATGCGTATGGGCTCGGCATGGCGCCGATATCGCGCGCTTTGCTCGCAGCGCATTGCGACACGTTCTTCGTGGCTCGCCTTGCCGAAGGCGTGAGCCTGCGGCCGCTGGTCTGCGACGCGCGCATTTTCGTGCTGGACGGTGTGCAACGGGAAACGGCCCCCGCACTGATCTCATCGCAGTTGACCCCGGTTCTGAATTCGCTCGCGCAGATCGAAGTGTGGTCTTTGGCGGCGCGCGAACGACACACAACGCTCGACGCAGCCCTGCAAGTCGATACCGGCATGAACCGGCTGGGCCTGGCAGCCGACGAACTGGCAATTCTCTCCGCGACGGCATCAACACAATTACAGGCCATCAATGTTACGCTGATCATGAGTCATCTTGCCTGTGCGGACGATCCGCTCGGGCCGATGAATGCCATGCAGCTCCAACGATTTCGCGACGCACTGGCTTGCTTGCCTCCGGCGCCTGCGAGCCTTTCCTCCTCGGGCGGGATCCTGTTGGGAAAGCAATACGCCTTCGACATCGTGCGGCCGGGGCTTGCGGTGTATGGCGGCAATCCGCAACCCGGGAACCCCAATCCCTTCAAGCCTGTCGCCATCCTTACGGCCCGTGTCCTTCAGCTTCGTCGCGTTGACAAGGGAGAAAGCGTTGGCTACGCAGCGACGTTTCGCGCCGAGCGTCCTTCGACGCTTGCGACAGCAGCCCTGGGATACGCAGACGGTCTCATGCGATCGATCGGGAACAGAGGATTTGCCGCGATTGATGGAGTGCGCGTACCGATCGTCGGCCGTGTTTCAATGGATCTGGTGACTCTCGACGTGACGGACGCACCGGCATCGGCGCTGGCTGTGGGGCAGGAAGTCGAATTTCTCGGTGATACGATCTCCCTCGAAGATTTTGCGTTCGCCGCGCGAAGCGCGAACTACGAAGTTCTGACGTCGCTCGGCGCGCGCGTGCCGCGCCGCTACATCGAAGCGTCATGAACGTTTTTGCCGCCATTGGCCGCTTCTTTCTTGCTTTCCTGACGCAGACGGGCCGGCTGACGCTTTTCACGATCGACAGCGTGACCAGCATTCTGCGACCGCCAGTTTATTGGACGCTGATCGGCCAGCAGATGTTGCGGATCGGCTATTTCTCGCTGCCGGTTGTCGGGCTGACCGCTTTCTTTACCGGCGGCGCGCTTGCCCTGCAGATTTACGTGGGCAGCGATCGCTTCGGTGCCGAATCGTTTGTTCCCAACATCGTGGTACTGGGGATTACCCGCGAGCTCGGACCGGTGATCGCGGGCCTCATGGTGGCGGGTCGTGTCGCAGCGGCCATCGCGGCCGAGATCGGAACCATGCGCGTCACAGAGCAGATCGATGCGTTGACGACGCTGTCCACCAATCCCGTCAAATATCTCGTGGTGCCGCGGCTTGTGGCTGCGGTGGTGACATTGCCGCTGCTGGTGCTTGTCGCGGATGCGATCGGTGTTTTCGGCGGCTATGTGGTTGCGACCGCGGGTCTGGACTTCAACGGTTCGATCTACATCAAGAACACAGTCGATTTCGTGACGAGCGACGATGTGACGTCCGGCGTGATCAAGGTCGCCGTGTTCGGGTTCATCATCGCGCTGATGGGGTGCTACAATGGATTTCACTCGAAGGGAGGGGCGCAGGGCGTCGGCAATGCGACCACCAATGCCGTGGTGTCCTCCTCCATTCTGATCCTGGCGTCCAATTATTTCCTGACCTCCATTCTGTTTTCGCGGTGACGAGGGATGGCGCAGACGACCGGTACTCCGAAGATCGAGCTCAAGGGCGTGAAGAAACGCTTTGGCTCAAAGGTCGTCCTGGACGGAATCGACCTTGTCCTCGAGGCAGGCCACTCGCTGGTCGTGATCGGCGGTTCGGGTACGGGCAAGTCCGTGATGATCAAATGTGTCCTCGGAATCCTGACGCCCGACGACGGCAGGATTTTTGTAGACGGCCTGGACGTGACGCGGCTTCGTGGGCGTGCGCGCGAAGCCGTGTTGCGGAAATTCGGCATGCTGTTCCAGGGATCGGCGCTGTTCGACAGTTTGCCGGTTTGGGAAAACGTCGCCTTCGGCCTTATTCAGGGCCGCGGCATGGCGCGGAAACGAGCGCGCGAGATTGCGGTCGAAAAGCTTGCCGATGTGGGCCTGGGCCCGGAAGTGGCGACGCTGTGGCCATCCGAATTGTCCGGCGGGATGCAGAAACGCGTCGGTCTGGCCCGCGCCATCGCCGCCGATCCGGAGATCATATTCTTCGACGAACCGACAACGGGCCTCGATCCCATCATGGCCGACGTCATCAACGAACTGATCGTATCGACCGTGAAGAACCTGGGCGTAACGACGCTTTCCATCACCCACGACATGGCGAGCGCACGAAAAATCTCGAGCCGGATAGCCATGCTCTATAAAGGCAAGATCGTCTGGAACGGTCCCACCGCCGAAATCGACACGAGCGGCAATCCCTTCGTGGATCAGTTCATTCACGGCCGCGCCGAAGGTCCGATCAAGATGGAAGTCCGCAGCTGAGCGCGCGCGCAGAGATTTTTGTCTGATGGCGCGCGCGGGCGCCAATTTTGTCTGTCAAAGCTGCGGCGCGGTCCATGCCAAGTGGTCGGGCAAATGCGACGCCTGCGGGGCCTGGAATTCCATCGTCGAGGAGGGAGCCAGCGCTCCGGCCGGCGCCAGCGCGCGCAGACCGGCAAAAGGCCGGCGGTTCGCACTGGAAGATTTGCGCACCAGCGACGAAGCGCCACCGCGTCGTGCCACCGGCATCGCGGAGTTCGACCGGGTTTGCGGCGGCGGTCTGGTGGCGGGGTCGGCGCTGCTGGTGGGTGGCGATCCAGGTGTCGGCAAGTCGACGCTGATTCTGCAGGCGCTCGCGGCGTATGCGAGGCGTGGCGGCAAGGCTGTCTACATCTCGGGCGAAGAGGCGATGGCGCAGGTGCGCCTGCGCGCGGCGCGCATGGAACTTTCCGACGCGCCGGTGGAATTGGGCTCCGCAACATGCGTCGAAGACATTCTGAGCACGCTGGAATCGGCAGCGCCACCGGGAATCGTTGCCATCGACTCCATCCAGACGATCTGGACATCGGCGCTCGAAGCCGCGCCAGGCACCATTGCGCAGGTGCGCACGGCCTCGTTCGATCTCGTTCGCTACGCGAAAGCGTCCGGCGCCGCGGTTCTTTTCGTCGGGCACGTGACCAAAGACGGCCAGATCGCCGGCCCCAAGGCGGTCGAACATCTTGTGGACGCCGTCCTCTATTTCGAAGGCGAACGGGGCCATCACTTCAGGGTATTGCGAGCCGTAAAGAACCGGTTTGGGCCGACGGATGAAATCGGTGTTTTCGAAATGACCGGCAAGGGCCTTGCCGAGGTCGCCAATCCTTCGGCGCTGTTTCTGGGAGATCGCAACAGTTCCGCGCCCGGTGCGGCCATCTTCGCCGGCCTCGAAGGCACACGTCCGCTGCTCGTGGAAGTCCAGGCGCTTGTGGCGCAGCCGGCCTTTGGCACCCCGAGGCGCGCAGTGGTCGGCTGGGACAGCGGCCGCCTTGCGATGATCCTTGCCGTGCTCGATGCGCGCGCGGGGCTTGGTCTCAGCGGTCACGATGTCTATTTGAATGTGGCCGGCGGGCTGGAAATCGGCGAACCGGCAGCCGATCTTGCCGCTGCGGCCGCTTTGGTCTCTTCCTTTACCGGACATTCCCTGCCGAGAGACTGCGTGTTTTTCGGCGAGATCAGCCTTTCCGGAGACGTGCGGCCGGCGCCGCAGCCGGAACTGAGGCTGAAGGAGGCGGCGAAGCTGGGATTTACCTCCGCCGTAGTGCCTGGCGGCGCCAGGATGGAAGGTTTGGGCCTCGATCTGAAAATGGTGCGGGACGTGGGCGAAGTTGCCGTCCTTGCCGGGGCCAACCAGGCGCGCGCAAAGCGTCGCGGCGTGTTAGAATAGAATCAAATGCAGGATGTCAGTTTCTCGACTGTCGATGTCCTCGTCGTCCTGACAGTCCTTGTCTCGACGGCGCTGGCGATGTGGCGCGGTTTCGTCCGCGAAACATTGTCGATCTTTGCCTGGGCGGCGGCGGCGTTTGCCACTCTCTATTTTGGTCCCGCGGCAGCGGCGCTCCTGCGCGAGAGAATTGCCATTCCCTATTTGGGGTCGCTTATTGGCTATGGCGCGGTGTTTTTTCTGGTGCTGATTCCGCTGTCGTTCGTCGGCTTCCGGTTCTCGCAAGGCGTGAAACAATCTCCGGTGGGCGCCCTGGACCGCTCGCTCGGCGCGGGTTTCGGCGTGCTCAGAGGTCTGGCGATTACCGGTCTGTCCTATCTGCTGTTCTCGATGATTGTTCCTGTCCCCAGTCAACCGGCATGGGTCACACAGGCCCGTCTGCTTCCCGTTGTTCAAAATTCGAGCGATGTGCTGCTGTCGCTGCTGCCGACACACGAAACCGCCAAAATCGCGACGACCGGCGAAGCGGTACCATCCGATGCGCCCGTTCCGAGGCCGCGACCGGGCGCCACCACGAACGGAAACAAAACCTATGGTACCGACCAGCGTCGCGCGCTAGACAGGCTCATCCAATCGATGGGGGGCGGCGGAAACAACAGGCGATGACCGATCCAGCCCCCGAGACGCCGTTCGACGACAAATTGCACGAAGAATGTGCGGTGTTCGGAATCTTCAATCATCTCGATGCCGGGGCGCTCACGGTTTTGGGACTGCACGCCCTGCAGCATCGCGGCCAGGAAGCGGCGGGTATCGTCACCTATGACGGCACCCAGTTCATCGCCGAGCGGCATCCGGGGCTCGTGGGCGATATTTTCGGCAAGAACAGTCTTCACGCGCAGAAACTCAAGGGCAACCAGGCTGTCGGGCACACCCGCTATTCGACGACCGGGGGTTCGACCATACGCAACATCCAGCCCATGTTCGCGGATCTGTCCGGCGGAGGTATTGCCATCGCCCATAACGGCAATCTCACCAATGCCCGTATCCTGCGCACCGAACTCGTGCGCAATGGCGCCATCTTCCAGTCCACGTCCGACACCGAGACAATCATTCATCTGATCGCGCGCAGTGGGTTCGTTCCGGTCGTGGACCGGCTGGTCGACGCGCTGAAACAGGTTGAAGGCGCATATTCGCTGGTTGCGATGACCTCCAGAAAACTGATCGGTGCGCGCGATCCCTGGGGTGTGCGCCCGCTTGTGCTGGGCGATTTGGAAGGTGCTCCGATCCTGGCATCGGAAACCTGTGCGCTCGACATCATCGGCGCGCAATTCGTGCGCGATGTGGAACCCGGCGAAATCGTCGTTGCCACGAAGGACGGCATTGAATCCTACCACCCGTTCGCCGTACAGCCGAGACGTTTCTGCGTTTTCGAATATGTGTATTTCTCGCGGCCCGATTCCACCGTTGAAGGACGAAACGTCTACGAAGCGAGAAAACGCATTGGCGAAGAACTCGCCCATGAAGCGCCGGCGGTGGCAGACATGGTGATTCCCGTGCCGGACTCGGGTGTGCCGGCGGCGCTTGGCTATGCGGCCGCCTCCGGAATGCCGTTCGAACTGGGCATCATCCGCAACCATTATGTGGGCCGTACGTTCATCGAGCCTTCGGAGCGAATCCGTCATCTGGGCGTGCGGCTCAAGCATAATCCCAACCGCGCCAGGCTTGCCGGGAAACGCGTGGTGCTGGTCGATGATTCCATCGTGCGCGGCACCACTTCGAAGAAGATCGTGGAAATGGTCCGCGATGCCGGCGCCGCCGAAGTCCATTTCCGCATCGCGAGTCCGCCTACGACTCATTCCTGCTTTTACGGGGTGGATACGCCGAACGAAGAGGAACTGCTCGCCCACCGCATGGATGTTGAGGAAATGCGCCGGTACATTCAGGCGGACTCGCTCGCATTCGTCTCCATCGATGGTCTTTATCGCGCCATGGGCGAGGCGGGACGCAGCTCGACGAAGCCGCAATTCTGCGATGCCTGCTTTTCGGGCAATTATCCCATCGAGCTCACCGACATCACCGGCGGCCGCAACGAAATTCAGCTTTCGCTTCTGGCCGAAGTGGCGTGAAGGTTTTCGTTTCATGACAAGCACGCTCAACGGGCGTGTGATGCTGGTGACAGGCGCGTCGCGCGGCATCGGCCGCGCCGCGGCCAGATCGCTCGCCACCGAAGGCGCGCACGTTATTCTCGTAGCGCGTACGGTGGGCGGACTGGAAGAGGTGGATGACGAGATACGCGGCTCGGGCGGCTCGGCAACGCTTGTGCCTCTCGATCTGAGGGATTTCCCGGCGCTCGACCGTCTCGGTGCGTCCATCTTCGAACGCTGGGGAAAGCTCGACGGGTTTCTAGGAAACGCCGGCGTGCTTGGACAACTGACGCCGCTGGCGCATATGCAGCCAAAGGTCTTCCAGGAACTGCTCGACGTCAACGTCACGGCAAACTGGCGTCTCATCCGTTCATTGGATCCGCTGCTCCGGCGTTCCGACGCCGGGCGCGCGTTGTTCGTGACGTCGGGAGCGGCGCACAATCGCACGACCTATTGGGGCGGATATGCGATGAGCAAGTCGGCGCTCGAATCCGTCGTGTTCACCTACGCTTCGGAGTGCGAGGGTACGGACATAAAGGTCAATGTGTTGAGTCCGGGACCCTTGCGCACGCGAATGCGGGCGCAGGCGATGCCGGGAGAAGACCCGGCGGAACTGCGCCCGCCCGAAGCGATTTGTCCCCTGATTGTCGAGCTGTTATCGCCGCATTGCACGCGAAACGGCGAGCTGGTTCAATTCCGGTAAAGCGGACCGCGCTTACCTGGCGCCACGTGTCCGACTCCATTCTTGCCCGCTCGTCCTCGTCCGAATCCAATCGCGGGGATAATTTGTGAGAGTCACGACGGAAGGGTTGCTTTCACAATCCCGTCGAGAAAGATATTGGCCGCCAGTTCCGCGATCTGTGACGGTTTCGCGCGCCCGTGCGCGTCGAGCCAGGTGTGCATCCAGTTGATCATTCCGAAATAGAGCATGGCGGAAGGCGTGCTCAACGGATTTCGCCCTGCCAGCGCGGGCCTGATCTCGCCCAGGATTTGTTCCACACTTCCGATGAGCCGGTGCTGAATGCCGATGACGATACGGCGTTGGGCTTCGGGCAGATTGTCGAGCTCATTGAGCAGCACTCTCTGACGGTAGGCCGCGCCCAGATAAAGCTGCATGAACGCACGCGTTGTCTTTCTCAGTTTCTCGGCCGGATTGACAGGCGCCGCTGCAATGTTTTCGGCCGCGTCCAGCAGATCCTTGACGTGGGAGTGCATCACATCGAAGAGGATGTCCTCCTTGGACGCATAATAGTGATAAATGAGCGATTTTGAGGTACGGCAGGCTTGCGCCAGATCGGCGATCGAAGCTCCCAGGAAGCCGCGTTCCGCGAACAGCTGCGCGGCGCTGTCCACAATCCGTTCGCGACGCTTTTCATAATCGGCCGCCTGGGTCCTCGCCATGTCTGTTCCGCCGGGTGCGGCGAATCTCCCGAATGCCAGCGCACAATCTAGTCTGTTGATAATTGACCGTCCATTCGGTTAATGAACTGACGCAACTTCGCGCAAGGGCAGCGCATATGTCAGCAAGGGCGGACGCCGGGCCGTTTGCAGCAAGGAATGTCCCAGGGGCGACGCCCGACTGGAAGCGCGCGGCTTACCTTACGCATGTCTCCCGTGCTCTGGACGAGCTGGAGGAGACGCAGCTCGTTCCGGCGCGCGCGATGTTTTACCAGTTTTCGGCGCGCGGCCATGACGTGGCGCAGATTCTCCTTGGGCTGAAACTGACGAGGTCGGAAGACGCCGTTTGCGGCTATTACCGCTCGAGGCCGGTGTTGCTGGCGATGGGCCTTTCCCTCGACGATGCGCTCGGCTCCTCGATGGCGCGCTCCGGGGGCTATTCCGACGGCCGCGACATCGGGGCGGTGTTCAACTTTCCCAACCCTCAAGGCGCATCGGCGTTGCCGATGTGCGGCGGTGTCGGCGCGCAATTCACCCCCGCCGCCGGCTGGGCGCAGGCGCTGCGCTATCGTTTCGAGGTATTGAAAGAGACGGCATGTCGCGACGCCATCGCCGTTGCTCTTGGTGGCGATGCGGCGGTCGCTACCAACGGCTTCTGGTCGGCGTTGACGATGGCCACGACGCTGGGTTTGCCGATGCTGTTCTATATCGAGGACAACGGCTATGGAATCTCCGTTCCTTCGACGATGCAGACACCCGGCGCGAACATCGCCGCCAATCTGGCGAGCTTCAACGGTCTTTGCGTTCTCGACGGCGATGGAACCGAGCCGATAACAGCGGCTCGTTTGATCGACGAGGCGGTCGACCATGTCCGGCAACAGCGAACCCCCGCGCTTCTGAGACTGACCGTTCCGCGGCTCGAAGGTCACTCGTTCCAGGATACGCAGACCTACAAGTCGCAAGGCACGGTCGATGCGGAGCGCGCGCGCGATCCTCTGCCCAGACTGCGGAATCATCTCGTACCCGGCGCTTTCGGCGCGGAAGAATGGGAGCGCATTGGACGAGAAGCGCGAAGCGCCGTGGAGCAGGCGCATCGCAGCGCGGAAGCGCGCCCGGTGGCCGAACTTGCACGGACCGCGCGGCATGTGTTTTTCGAAGGCGAGCAGCAAACGCGCGGCGGGCAATGGCAAACGGGCTATGTGCCGCCAGCCGGAAACAACCTGCCGGCTACCGACGGACAGCGCATCAATATGGTGACAGCCATCCGGCGCACACTCGAACGCGAGCTCGCGGTCAATCCTCGCGTTCTTCTGTTTGGCGAAGACATAGGACCGAAGGGCGGCGTGCATGCCGTCACACTTGGTTTGCAGGAGAAATTCGGGGAGTCGCGTGTGTTCGACACGAGCCTGTCCGAAGAAGGGATCGTCGGTCGTGCCGTAGGAATGGCGCTGGCCGGACTTATGCCCGTTCCCGAAATTCAGTTCCGCAAATATGCCGAACCGGCAACGGAACAGTTAAGCGATTGCGGCACGATGAGATGGCGGACCAACAACCGGTTCGCGGCGCCCATGGTCGTTCGCATGCCCGTGGGTTTCTTCAAATGCGGCGATCCCTGGCACAGCCAGACCAACGAAGTGCAGTTCGTCCATTCTCCGGGCTGGATGGTGGCGGCGCCGTGCAACGCCGAGGATGCGGTTGGCCTGCTGCGCACGGCCCTGCGCGGTAACGATCCGGTCATTTTCTTCGAGCACCGCGCCATGCTCGACGCGCCGTCTGCGCGGCGCCCTTGGCCTGGCGACGATTTTGTGCTCCCGTTCGGGAAGGCGCGCGTCGTTGCGAGCGGCAATGAACTGACCGTCGTGAGTTGGGGCGCAATGATCGAGCGCTGCGCCGAAGCGGCGACCGGTCATTCGGTAGAAATCCTCGATCTGCGCACCCTGATGCCCTGGGACCGGGAAGCCGTGCTTGCTTCCGTCAGGCGCACCCGGCGCTGCCTGATCGTGCACGAGGACCTGATCAGCGGCGGTTTCGGCGCGGAGATTGCAGCGGTCGTCGCCGAACAAGTGTTTCTCGACCTCGACGCGCCTGTCTCGCGTCTGGCCATGCCGGACATTCCCAGTCCCCACAATCCGGCGCTGCTGGAATGGGCATT
This sequence comes from Rhizomicrobium sp., assembly GCA_036511745.1. GTDB lineage: Bacteria > Pseudomonadota > Alphaproteobacteria > Micropepsales > Micropepsaceae > Rhizomicrobium. The sequence continues at coordinate 4,539 of DATCBQ010000093.1, read as the reverse complement.
GCCGAGCGTTGAAAGCATCCGTTCCAAAATCGACGAACTGATCGGATTCTGAAGCATGGCGAGCGAGATCATCGTTCCGGCCGAGCAGGAAGGCACCACAGCCATCGTCAAAATGTGGCTCAAACAGGTGGGTGACGCGGTTCGCATCAACGATCCCGTCGTCGAACTGGAGACCGACAAGGTCGCCGTTGAAATTGCCGCGCAGTCCGACGGCGTTTTGTCAGAGATCCTCGTTGGGGAGGGTGCGGACGTTAAGCCCGGCGCCGTGCTCGGCCGCATCGCAGATGACCATGATCATACATCCGTCGTGGAAGCGGGAGCGACAGCAACGCCGGTCCAGCAACGCGCTGCTGCGGCCGCGGAGTCTCGCCTGTCCCCTGGCATCCGCCGATTGCTGGCGGAGCATGGTCTCGATACGAACGACGTTCCTTTGCGTGGTGAGAAGCTGACGCGCGAAGACATTCTGATGGAAGCAGAACGGCGCGCGAAAGGAACATCGCCGCCCGCCGGTGTCACCCGCTTGCCGCATGATTCCATGCGCCGGCGCATCGCCGAGCACCTGGCGCATTCCATCCGTACGGCGCCGCATGTGACGGCGGTGTTCGAGGCGGATTTCGGAGCGATCGTTGCGCATCGCAACAAACACAGGCCTGAATTCGACCGCGCCGGCGCGAACCTCACCTTCACGGCCTATTTCATCGCGGCATCCGCAGCGGCCATGAAGGCCGCGCCCGCGGTCAACGCCCGCTGGTTCGACGACCGGGTGGAAATCTACGCGGACGTCAACATCGGGATTGGTACCGCATTGGGCGACAAAGGCCTGATCGTGCCGGTGATACACGGCGCGCAGACGCTGTCGTTGCTCGAAATCGCCGGGAGGCTGACCGATCTGACGGAGAGGGCACGCGCCGGAAAGCTTGCGCCGCCGGATGTGCAGAATGGAACCTTCTCGATCTCGAATCACGGCGTTTCCGGTTCGCTGGTCGCTTCGCCGATCATCATCAACCAACCGCAATCTGCGATCCTCGGCATCGGCAAGCTGCAAAAACGCGCGGTCGTGCGCGAGAGCAACGGCGAGGATGCAATCGAGATTCGCCCGATGGCTTACGTGACGCTGACCATCGATCATCGCGTCATCGACGCTTACCAGACGAATGCGTGGCTATCGCGATTTGTGGACGCGCTGGAGACATGGCCGAATTCGTAGCAGCGGAGACGTCTCGCGCTGGAACGCTTTTCCTGCCGGAAAGTGAAAAAAAGCTGTCATGGCCCGCGACGGCGGACCACCCTGGTTATGCAGGTTCGGACGCAACATGGTTGGAAAACGATGGCGCAACAATTTCGAAATTTGCGAAACCCAAGCTGGGTGGCCCGCAATCGCGGGTCATGACATTGTTGGTTGAAAGCGCGCCGTGCGATACGCATGGGCGCTTCACCTGTTCTGCGGGAATACTCTATCGGAACGTGCTTCGAACGCCCGCGTCATTCGCGCCCTTCCACGCCGACGCCATAGACATGCACCATCTGACCGCCAAGCCAGCCCGAGACAAAGATAAGCGCGACGCCGATGAGCGAAAGCACGACGGGGGTGCTCAGGCTTATGCCGACGCTGGCCGGGTTGCTGACGCGCAGCCAGAGATTGATCGCATACAGAACGACGGCGGTGAGATTGATCGCCATGTGGGTGAGAGCTATTTTTTTTACCGGTGGAGCGCCGCCTTTGTAAAAAAGCAGGTCGATAAATCCCGGTACCGCCGCGCACAGCGCGCCGATCAGGCCACCCGCCATGCTGTAAAGCGCGACGACAGACCACGCATCTCCGGAAACCCCGGCGACGCGAAGAAGATCGCAGACCAGCGAAAATATCCAAAGCCCGATGGGAAAGACGACCAGCATCGGGTGAACGGGATGATTGGAAATGCTTGCGGGCGTACGCATTGGGTTATCCTCCTTTGATTGCCAAACATCGTGAAAGCGATGCGCGGAGCCAGTCGGAAAACGCCTCGATTGGCGTGACGAGTGTTGCGCTCCCCATTCTGTGCGTCAAATCGGCATGCGGTATCCATAAAACTCGTGATCTTCGTTGTAGCCGCCCTGGCCGGCGCCCAGATCGGCGAAGTCGCGGACAAACTCTATTGCCGCGATCCACTTGACCATCTTGAAGCCTAATTCGTTCTCGCAGCGCAACCGCAGCGGCGCTCCATGAAGAATGCTGACCGGCGCTCCGTTCATCTCATAGGCGAGGATGGTCAACCGATGCCGCATATTATGAATCTCATGAACGTCGTAGTAACCGCCGCCTGCGGAACCCTCGGAGAACGAGTAGAACACCGCGTAACGCGCCTCGGGCGTCGGCTTCACGATATCGAGAATATCGCGCATCGGAACGCCGCCCCATTTGGCGACGCCCGACCATCCCTGGATACAAAAATGCGTGGTGATCTGTTCCTGCTTCGGCAGAGCTTTGAGATCGGCGAAGGAGAACTCGCGCGGGCTCTCCACCAACCCGCCGACGCGCAGGCGGTACTGAGCAAACTCATCCGCCACCAGCGCCTCGAACTCGGCGGAGTCCGGCATGGTGCCGTTGGGCCAAAAGTGCGGCGAGATATCCTTCTCCGTCAGCTGGGCGTTCGGCTCCCACCACTCCGCCAGTCCCTTGATCCAGCCGACCATGAACGCTCCCGTCCGCTGCACCAGGCGGGCGTGCCGGATGGTGAATGGCGAGGCGACCCACCACGCCAGCCCGACAAGGACCAGGGCGACGACAAAGAGCGGGAAACCGGGCCAACCGCTGCTCTGTACGCCGATGAACATATTGTTGGTGTTCTGTCTGAGGCCGGTGACGAACACCATGATGCCGTGCGCCAGGATGAACAGCACGAACCAGGAAAACGAGATGAAGTGGATGGAGCGGGCCGCTTGCCGGTTCAGCACCGTCCCGAGCAAGCCCAGCCTGTTCGAGATGGCCGGGCTCTGCATAAGGCCGGTCAGAATCGAAACCGGCGCGGCGACAAACACGGTGATGAAATAAGTGAGCTGTTGCAGCCCGTTGTAGCGGGTCCAGCTTTCGTCGACGGGAAAATTCAGCGAAGCATACTGGAGGGCGGTCGAAAGCGCGGCAGGGAACACGCCCCACGTCACGGGCACCAAACGAAGCCACTGACCGGTGGCGAAGATCAGCACGTAAAACGCAATGCCATTGATCGTCCATAGCATCACGACCGAGAAATGCCACCAGCGGGCAAGCCCTATCGAATGCCGAACGCCGGGGATGCCAAGCCAGCCCGGCAGGGTTACCGAATCGTCTTTCGATGTCCAAATCCGACCCTTAGGGACCGGATGCTGGAACCGGAACCACTCCGTGCCGGGCGTGCAGTCCCGGGTCCAATAAAGCCGCGGGTGATCGGCCAGGATCTGGATCCCGGCGCGGATGATAAACATCATGAAGAGCATGTTCAGGAAATGCTGCAGTTGCAGCCACCACGGAAAGCCGGAATCGACCGAGGGTGCGGATTGCGCGATACCGGGGTATTCCTTGATGAAGACCTGCACGCTTTGAAGCTCTCGCAAGCTCTGTGCGAGGGCAATCGCGAGAACGAGCGCCGCGGCTCCGATCGGCAGCGTCCACAAGATGCTGATCCAGCGCCGTCCTATGCGGATGCGGGGAATGATCCCCTCCTGCGGCGGCAACCATTCGCTCATGACGATACGGTCGTCCGCCATGCTCAAGGCCGGCGTGCCGGGGCCGTGCGGCGGCAACGTGATCCTGACTGAGTCCGTCATAAGCTTCGTTTTCCTCGAGACGCTCATCGATGAGTCGCCTCGGCCTTCCGCTTCGTGTTTCGCCCCAAAAGAAAATCTCGCAGTGCAACCGCGTCGTTATGGAGTTCGTCGTGAGCGGCCAGGAGCGGACGCTCAACGCGTGAGTCAAGCGACGCGCGCCTTTTCGCGCGCCTGCTTAAGCCTGGGAGACAGAAACCGCTCGCCGCGAGCGCAAGGCGGCAACTCATGCGCGACTGAGTGCTTTGCCTGAGTGATGCACGATAGCTGGTTCGCCCGGGTGGTGGTCAGTCTCGCGCACGCTGTACATTGTGTTATCTGCGTTGGTGCCCATCTCGGACACGCCAGTGACTGTGCCATGGCCGATGGCGCTCCGGTAATGCCATGACACTTTGGCCCCAACGGGGATTTTCTTGAACGTCCTTTTTTTAGTAGTCATATCATCTCTCCTTAGAGGTAGTCGTACTATCATTTTCCTAGTGCCAAACCATTCAGGATCGCAAATGCCGCGTTCGCGTACACCGAAATAGAGATTGAGTTGGCCATCGGACTTGTTCCAGAGGCTCTTTAGGCACTCGTTTTCGTCAGAGCGTGGCCTTTATGCATCGCGATGTGATCGGTCTTGCTGCTCTTGATTTCATATTGCGGATCATCCTCGCTCGCGTGATGAGTATGCCCCTTGTAGTCGGCGTCTTTGGTATGCACTTTGATGATCTTGCCGCTGACACGGCCGGCCTCCGAGTTCCAGGTCACGCGATC
>DATCBQ010000092.1:0-16971 GCA_036511745.1 Rhizomicrobium sp. | reverse complement strand
CTGCCGCTTCGGCGACCAGTTCATCGGCGAAGCTCAGCTGTCCCATCTTGCGTTCGGCCATGACAAAACTCCGCGATTCACTCCCCCCAAAAAGAATCACAAACGCCAGACTTATGCAAAGCCCTCGCCTTCGCGGGCCACCCAGGTTATGCAGCTACGCCGCGCCCAAGTTGTTTGAAAAGCGTCGGACAACACATTTTCGTATTGGAAATGAACGAACCGGGGTGGCCCGCAATTCGCCGGGCCATGACAAGGACGTGTTTTTGAGCGGCGAAGCGGACGCGCAGTGCCAAAAGAAAAAAGACAGGCCAGCGGGATGGGGAGTCCCGAGGGGTTGTCCAGACACGCCGGGGTCCCGCTGGCCTATAGGAAACTCACCGCCACTTAACGCGAGACCGGGTTTTGCGTTCCGCGCTCTGCCGGCGCGGCTAAAAATTGAGCCGCGTGCCGAACGCGAAACGCTACACTCTGTGGGGCTCGAATTTCTTGCGAAGCGCCTGACGCCTAGCACGCAACCGGTGCTCTTCGCGCTCGATCTCGGCGAGTTCCCGTTTCGCGGCCTCGGCCTCGCGTTTTTGCGCTTCGCGCAACCGCTGCGCTTCGAACTTGGCTTTGCGCTGCCGTTCGCGCTTCACCTGTTGTGCGGCGGCCTTTTGTCCGGCGTTCGCTTTGGGAACCGGCGGCACCCCGGGATCGGCCTTGAATGCCGCGGCGCAGCCGGCTGGTCGTTTCAGCACCATGCCGGGTTCGGCGAGGGCCGCCGCCACGGCGTCGGGATCGTTCGTTACGATGGCGAAGCCTTTGGCGAATTCGCTGGGCGCGGCGCCCCACGCCGCCAGCGCCGCTTTCTGCGACGGCGCAGCGACGACGCAATCGTAGAAGCCGAAATGGGCGCGAAACACTTTCAGCGGACTTGGCACCCATCTCTCCCGGGAAACTCCAACAGAGAACCACGTGGCGAGGACGCTGTTCCCGCTCTGCCAGATTTTGCGGTCGAGGCGCCAGCGACCACAAGGACGGGGAGGCATAACCCCAACGCGCGAAGGCGGCGGAACGCCAGCCCACCGAACGCTGTTGAGTCGGAAAACAACGACAGAATGGTGGTGGTCAATGGCAGTTTCGCGGCGCAAGGCTGCGCCCGGCCGCGGTGCGCGGCCGGCGGCAAACATTCCCGGTCTTTCCTCCCGTCCTGCCTGGCAGGGGCATTTGCGGCTTTCGCTCGTGAGCTGTGCCGTCGGCCTCTACAAGGCGACCACGACCGCCAACGACGTCTCCTTCAATCTCATCAATCCGGCGACTGGCAACCGCATCCGCATGGTCACCACCGATCCCGACACCGGGCCGGTGGAGCGCTCGAGCCTGGTCAAGGGCTACGCGGTGGAGAAAAACAAGTATGTGCTGTTCACCGACGAAGATCTGGATTCGGTGAAGCTGGAAACCACCCGCACGCTCGACATCGAGCGTTTCGTCGATGCCGACACCATCGACCGTCTCTATTGGGATACGCCTTACGTTTTGATTCCGACGGAGGAGAGTTCAGCGGAAGCCTATGAAGTGATCCAGCAGGCGATGACGCAGGCCAACCGGGTGGCGCTGGGACGCGTCACCATGCACGCGCGCGAACGTCTGATGGCCATCGAGCCGCGGGACAATGGTTTGATCGCCACCACGCTGCGCATGCGCGACGAAGTGGTCAATCTCGCCGGCGCGCTTGAGGCTTTGCCGCACGACAAGCCCGATAAACGGATGATCGACATTGCGCTGCGCATCATCGAGCAACAGGCAGCCGCGTTCGAGCCCGACGAATTCACCGACCGCTACGAGGAAGCGTTACGCGCTTTGGTCGAGGAAAAGAAACACGGTCACGAGCTCACACGGGTGGAAGAACCGAAGGACAGCGGCAACGTGGTCGATCTGATGAACGCGCTGCGCCGCAGCCTGCGCGGCAAGCCGGAAGCTGCCAGGAAATCCGCAACCGTCACCGCCCTTCCGAAACGAAAAGTGCACCGCTGAAACGCCGTGCGCATTTTGTGCCGGGCGGAAATTTTAAAGATGCCGCACCACGGATTCCGCCGAATACGGTTTGGAAATGAAGACGCCTTCTTCCGGAATCGACTCTCGCGCGGGAGCGACTTTGCCCGAAGTGATCAACAGCTTAACAAATGGGTATCGTTTGTGGACTTCGTGTGCCAGTTGCAGACCGTCAAGCGAACCCGGCATGTTGATGTCGGTGAACAGCAGCGCAATATCCGCCCGGCGGCCGAGAATCTTCAACGCTTCGTCGGCGTTCGCCGCTTCGACGACCTGGTAGCCAGCACCTTCGAGCAGCTCGCGCGCGCGCCACCGCAGAAGCCACTCGTCGTCCACAATCAAGGCTGTGCGGGGATTGGCAAAATTCATGGGAAGGTAACGACCCGGCGCCGGGAATGATCCGCCGCAACCCTTGCAATAGCAAAAGCCCGGTCAAAAACCCGCGATGATGGCCCTAAGGCCAGCGGGGGAAAAAGGACCGCCGCGAAGGCGGTCCCCGGTCCGGGTGCTCGAAGTCTTTAGCGTCCGGACACCAATGTCACCTTGTCGACGGTGCCGTTGCGCATTTTCTGGGTCCACTTGTCTCCGATGTTGCGGGGTTTGATCTTGTCGCAGTCGGGTTTGGCTTTGGGCATCGCCGCGTCGGAAATGCAAACGTAGTTGCCGAGCGTCGCCCATGCGCCGTTATCGGTCTTGTTGTCGGAGGCGGTCGAGGTCCAGGTGCCGTCCTTCTGAACCAGCACTTTCATCACCACATGTTTGGGCGACGTGTAAACGAGCGTGTTGGAAAAAAGATTGGCGAACGGGTCGTCTGCCGCATAGGCGACGGATGCCGATGCAACGGCTGCGAATGCAATGGCTCCAAAGAGTCTCATGACGTTTCTCCCTTCGAGCGTTCCCCGAAAGACCTTCGAAGACGCCCCCCATTTGGGCGCGCACGATGCACGCCTTGATTGCAGGCTAGCAGACCGGCAATCCGCATATCAAATGGCCGGCTGCCCCCGGGAATCCGCCGGTCCGGCAACGGCCTGCTTCGAAAATCAGGGCCGCGGCGCCGTCTTGGCGTTGAAGAAATAGCGGCCGCGCGAATCCGCATCGGCTGACCGGCGCGAACCGGCACTGCCGGTTCAGGCTTCGTCTTTCGCTTGATCGTGCAGGACGATATTCAACAGCGAGCTGTGGACCTTGATGCCGCCGTTGTAATCGATGAAACCGAGGTCGCGAAACTTGTTCATGAAGAAGCTGACGCGCGAGCGCGTCGTTCCAATCATCTCCGCCAGCATTTCCTGACTGACATGGGCCATGAACATCTCGGCAAAAACGGAATCTTCGTGAAGCAGCCGGATCATGGCGGCTTTATCGAGCCGCATGATTGAGGAGTCCGTCATGGTCGTTACCGTGGCGATGCGCTGGGACTGGCCGGCGAGGCAACCTTCGCCGAAGAACTCGTCGGCTCCCAGCATGGAGACGACGGCTTCCTTTCCCTGCTCGGAGACGACGGTGACTTTTGCCTTGCCCTTCTGGAGATAAAAGATCGCGTCCGCGAAGTCGCCCTGCGAAAACACAACCTGGTTTTTGGCGAATTTGGCAATGCTGCGTCCCTCGCCGACGCGGGCAAGAAGCGATTTCGAATCGAAAGCGGGTTGACTCATTGGCCTGACGAACATTCACCGGAAGGACAATATAAACAATTGCTGATAACCCGCAATCGCGGCCCCGATACCTGATTTTTCCGCCGCCGCGGGTGGGTGGCCGCCTACCGTTTACTTCGAGCCTTCGCTCCAGGTCCGGATGGATTCGGTGCAATTGGGCGGCAAAGTCCAGTTCAGCTTGCCGGCGTTCGCGGGCATGCCGGCAAAACCCGGGTTCAACATCGCCTGGGAGGCGCGCAGACCCATGGGCCAGTTCGATTTGATGAAGGCAATTGTCGCCAGAATCTCACGATCGCTCAGTTTGCCTGCGAACGCCGGCATATAGGAGACCAGATTCGCCGGCATGGCCGCGAACCGCCCGAATTTCGTCATGCGAAAAAGCTCTTCGTCGGAATGCTGCCAAGTGTGACCCGTCGCATCGTGCGCCGGCGCGCGGCGGCCGGCGAAGCGGTCCTTCAGCTGCCACAGCGCCTGACCCTGGAGTCTGCGGCCATGACAGGAAGAGCACGCATAGGCATAGATCTGCCCACCCTCTTCCGCCAGCGTCGCATTGCCGGCGTCTGCATAGTGCGAAAAGGGCGGGGACGCGTGCGCCTGTGCGCCGAAGCCGGGACGCGTCGCGCCCAGCGACGCGAGCAGAATGCCGGCAACCGCCGCGCAATAGACTGTCAGAGCTCGCAACACCATGCGCTTCTTCTCAGCCGGCCAGCTTGCGCAGCGAATCCGCCAGCGAATGCCCGGGCACATCGGCGGTGAGCAATTCCACGAATTTGCCCTGCGGATCGATCACGTAAATGTAGGAGCTGTGATCCACCGTGTATTGTCCGCTGCCGAGGCCGCGCAGGCGGTAATAGGCGTGAAAGCGCTGCGCGGTATCGGCGATCTCCTGTGGATGCCCGCGCAGCCCTATGAAGCGATTCCCGAACGCCTTGAGGTACTGCGTCATCACCTTCGCCGAATCGCGCGCCGGATCGAGGGTGACGAAGATCGGCTGGAACCTGCCCGCGCGCGGACCAAGCGCATCGAGCGCGGCGCTCATCTCGCTCAGCGTGGCGGGGCAGACGTCGGGACAAGCGGTGTAGCCGAAATAGACGAGCAGCCATTTGCCGCGATAATCCGCATCCGTCACCGGATGGCCGTCGAGCCGGGTGAGCGCGAAATGCGTATCGATCAAACCGACCGAATCTGCCGCGCCCGGCGCCGCGGATGCGAAGATCGCGAGCACCATGACGATGCCGGCGAATATGCGGCGCCGCACATGGGGTTCGGGTGAATGGGCGCGCTTGCGGTTCACGTCTTCGGCAAAACACGGATGATCGCCATCATCCCGCCGTCCTCGTGATCGAGGATGTGGCAATGATAGACGAAGTCGCCGGTGACCGCGCCGCGGAAATCCATGCGCACTTTGATGTTGGGAAATGGACCACTGCCATTGTAGTAGGGAACCTGGTAGGTATCGCGAAATTGTTGTTGCGACTTGGGCACCGGAACACCATTCACCGCCAGCACCAGGAAGTGGATCTGGTGGATGTGAAACTCATGCACTTCCGCCGTGCGGTTTTCGATCGTCCAGTCTTCCACCGCGCCCTGTTTCGTTGTAATCGCGGGCGGATTGTTCGGGCTGAAAAGTTTCTCCAACTGTCCACTGACCGTTATGAAAAATTCCAAGTGGCCGCCGCCCCAAGGGGGCGGACCCTTGACCTCCGATTGGGCCCGGGGGCGAATGTTCAATTCGGAAAAATAGAGCTTGCGGTGGGCGGTGATCTTTGCGTCGGCGAGGTCTTCGAAGCGTTGCGGGTTCGGCGGTCCGGTACGCTCTTCGGTCCGCGCCAGGTGGAGATCCTTCTGTGTCAGTTGAATCGTCGCCAGCGGCCGCACTGGATCGACGTCGCCGGCCGGTCCGGTATCGATCCTGCGAGTCATGAAGACGGCGCTCTTCACATTCGAAGATGGTCCGTTCATGACGAATTCGGCCCGCCCCGCCGGCGGAATGAAGACATGCTTCTCCGTGAATGTCGTGCCCTGCCGCTTGCCGTCCTGCGATCCCACGGGCACCCCGTCCAGGCCCACGACCGTCACCGGCTGCGCGACACCATCATAGATCAGCTGCAAATCCACGATCGTGTCCGCCGACGTGTTCGCCACGCGCCAGAATTCCTTCGCGTGCGGATTCATCTGAATCACCGCCGGCGGATAGCTGGGAAAGGACACCGGAATATAATTCAGGCTCAAATCCCAATAGGGCGCCAGATAGCCATTGAGCGCCGTTTTCGCAGGCGGATTTTGCAGCGGCCCGTCGCGAACCACGAGAAAGCGTTCGGGCAATCCCGCCACGATGGGCTGGAGGTTGGCGATGCCTTCGACTTCAATGACGCCCGTGGCGCCGCCCTGCACCGCCGGAGAAGCTATTCCATGCACATGGGGGTGATACCAGTAGAGCCCGGGCGGCTCGTTGGCGGGAATCTGGATGTCGTACTGAAAAGTCTGGCCCGAATTGACGATGGTATGGATCACTTCGTCGCTGTGACAGCGGGGCGAGGTGTTGACGCCATGAAAATGCATGTTCACCGATGCCGGCGTCATGACGTTGGCCAGACACGCGGTGGTGGTTCCACCGGAAAAAACCTCTTCTCCCACTCCCGGCGGATTGGCAACCATGTTCGTAAGCGCGATCTTGATCTCGTCGCCCGGCTTGACATGCAAGGTCGGGCCTTCCCGGCCCTTCGCGGTCACAAAACAGAACAGCGTGCGGTTGTATTGGTCCACGGTGGTAAAATAGTTCATCGTCACCTGCAGCACGCCATGCTTGCTGTACAGATCCGGCGGCGGGCTCACCACACTTCCCGCTACAGGCCGCGGACAATCATCCGTCTGCGCCCAGGCGTGGCCCGGCATAAACACCCCAACGCACAACGCAAATAACAATCCGCGGATCATTGTCATGGAAGCCCCAGCTGCTGGCGAACAGACACGTTACGCTTTCGAAGTTGGAGTTGCAAGGACTCCGCTCGTCCCTGCCAGATCAGGACGGGTTTGTATTGGCGTAACTGTCCATGCAGACGCCTGCCGCTAATTCACGAGGCGCTTGCCGTCGGGATCCGGCCGACGGGACCTCCGTGAAAACCGGAAAGCACGTACACATAGAATTTATCTAATGAGATTCCGTTGCGATAGCGGGTCAACACGGTTTCGAACTTGATCGATGAGAAATGCCCCTTAACGGCCGACGATTCGGTTGCGGGATGCTGCGTCACGTAAAGCAGCGGGCCGCTCAGCACGCTCTTATCGGCTCGTGGTGCCGCCAGCCACCGGTAGTCCTCCGTAATATCGATCACCGGCCGCCTGGGGTTGATGTAGAAGGCGAGCCAACACGTCAGAACATAATTGCTTGTCATGATGGCGTAAGCGTGGTCGCGCATCGCGAGCGACGAAATTCCCTTGGCAACCGGAGCGATGCCGATGGCCGTCATCCGCGCCAGCGGATCGCGATACCCCAGCGGCAGAAATCCGGTTGCTGCCTGGGCATACACCACCAGCAATATGAGACTTGCGGCCGGCAGCGCGAGCAGCCGCGAAAATGCGACCGCCGCGCTCCTCTTCGATGGCACCGCAGACGAACGCCCCGATGCCGCGAGAATGACCAGAGCCGGATAAACGAACGAGGGCCAGTTGCCCTGCACCCGGCTGTGAATGGCGTGGAACGCGAAGTACAAAAAAGCAGGCCACACCAGGCACGCGGAAATCGCCGCCGGAGCCGTCTTCGGCCATCGCGCGGTTTCGCCCAGCAGGGTGACAACCGCAAGGAACAGCACGAAGGGTGACGCAAGAGCGATTTGGGCGCCCACAAATTCGATCAGGAATTGAAATGTGGGTCGACCGACGACAACCCTGCCGAATTGAAACTTGAACGAAATCCAATCGTGATTTGCGTTCCAGACGAGATTCGGCGCGAAGCAGATCAGCACGATGATCAGGGCCGCGAGCGGCCATGGGGATTTGAGCCATGCCCGTCCCTGTTCTGCGAACACCAGCCAAACGACAACCCCGGCGGCAAGAAATATGGCCGTGTATTTGGCAAGAAACGCAAAACCGAGCGCGCATCCCACTCCGAGCCACCACCGGCGATCGCCGGACGCCTCCAGCTTCGCGACCACCAACAACAGGAACGCCGACGCAGGAAGCACCAGAGCATCCGGAATCGCTGTCATGGACTGCGAAGCCACCATCAAGGTCGCGTTGAACAGACAGCACGCCCAGGCGCCCTTTAATTCCGATGCCAGCAGGATCGCAGCCGCGCGCCACACTGCCCAACTGGCAGCGACGGAAAGTCCGCATGACACAAATCTGACACCAAATTGTGTGTCGCCGAACAGAAGCGTGCCGAATTTGATGGCCAGGGCAATCAAGGGCGGATGATCGTAATAGCTGATCGCCAGATTCTTCGACCACAGCCAGAAATAGCATTCGTCAAACGACAGCGGCAGAAAGGCCGCCGTGACAAAACGCAGTATCGTCAATGCACCGATAAAAAGGAGCGCATCGCGATGCACATGTGCTAACAAAAATTTCCGAGGTAACCGGCGCGCCGTTTCCGAGCCCGTCTGCACCCCTGAATGCGAAACATCCGCCGGCTGTTTCAACATCGGGAGCGTTCAGTTGCGGGCATCAGGCACCTTACCACGTATCGTGCCTGTTCATCGCGGGCGATAACCGCCATGCGGAAAGCGTTTTGCGCCATTCCAGCGCTCACACACCGTCCGCTTACTGCATCTCTGACATGCGGCTTCGTTGGCTTGCAGTCCTGTTATTCGTCAAGGGATTCGGGATCGTGCCGACATTTTTGGTGCAAACGAAACTGAGATCGCCGAGGAGCGAAAAAAGTTGCTTCGCCGCCCGTTCAACGACCGAATAAAGGAACCTGATACCCGAGCATGGGCTGATAGAATTCGGAGCCGGCCTGTTTCGCATCCCCGTAAGCGGACGGGCTTTGCGTGCCGAAGCCGCCGCTGGCGCCGCTCATGGTAAAATGAAAGCTGCTCGCCCCCTGTTGCCCGTCGGCCGGTTTCTTCTGCCAGCTGTCCGGGAAGGATTTGTCGAACACGCCATCCGGCGTTGCGTCCGCCGCGGGTGCGTTCGGGTCGGGTATCTGGATGATCTGCATGGCAGATGCCGGCGTCGCCAATGCGGCCAGGCCGAACAGGGCCGCCGCGGCGGCAAGCGAAAATCGTAGCGACATGTGGATGATTCCCTCGTATCGAACGGCGCAGGCGGGAACACTATCCCAGATCGACGGCGGCCGGAAGTCCCCGCGACTGCGCAGGCGTGATCCTCGGCGTGTCCACCGCGATCGAGGAAGACGCGGGTCCTCAATGCATGCCCGTTCGTTGTAGAGGTTCGGTTTCGAGGCACACTGGAGGAGGGATGTTTGAACTGGATCTGGTGGGCCGCACCCCTTGTGATTGCGATATCCGGCGCGGCGTTGCTGCTCGCCGGGGCGGGACACCTGTTTCGCGGCAGGCCGGTGCGAGCCAGCGGCCATGTTCTCGTCGGCGCTCCGCTTGCCATCATCGGCCTTGCGGCGGGCCTGGTGGGATTCAATATCCAGACTTACGCTCGGCTCACCCACGAGGGTCCGGTTGCCGATGTCGGTGTGAAGCTTGTCGACGCTCCGTCGCAGCGCTATGCGGTTACCGTCCATCGTCTTGACGAGCCGAACAGCACGACCACCTGCGATCTGCAGGGCGACGAGTGGATGATCGAGGGACGGGTACAGAAATGGAAGCCGTGGGCCAACGTTCTGGGGCTCGACGCAACCTATTCGCTGGATCAACTCTCGAACAAATATTTCACCGCCGAGCGGGGCAGCGGCAAGACGATCACCGCCTGCGATCTCAACGGGCCGCCGCCAGAGGTCGATAGATACCTTCCGCCGGGCTGGCTCGGCTGGCTTTCGACCAGGGCGTTCACGCTCGATCGCCGTTTCGGCGACGCCAACTACATGCCGCTGGCGGACGGCGCGGTCTATCGCGTGGTCATCACCCAGTCCGGTTTCAACGCGCAGCCCGCGAACGAAATCGCACGGGCGGCAAACGACGCAAGGCCCTGAGCGAAGTTGGCGGGTCCCGCGCCGGTTCACGCTTTCGCGAGGCTCGTGCAGCGTGGAGTATTCTGTCGGACTTCAGCCTTGCGGTTCTGTGACAGTTCGCGCTTTTATCCGAATTCGCGCCGCCGTCGCCCGTCGGGCCGCGGACCGGTCTCGTTTTCCAGGGGACTTCGATGAAACCAGTCTATCTTGCCGCCATGGCGGTCGTGCTTGTGGTTGCCGCGGTGGCGGCGGTAGCCGCCGATCAGCCCCATCCCGGTTCAAACACCGACATCCCGGCACCCGCCGTCAAATCGAAGTTCTTCCATCCAGAAGAAAAGATTACGCAAGGAAACGTGACCGTGGAGTCTTCCATGGTGAACTATCAAGCCGTTGCCGGGACCATCGTGGTACATCCCAAGGACTGGGACGATGTGGATCAGACCACGGACGACAAGACCGACGATAAGAGCGACGACAAAACCGCCAAGAACGGCAAGGAACCGGCGGCGGAAGCTTCGATGTTCTTTGTCTATTACTCAAAGCGCGGCGCCGATCCGAAAGATCGCCCCGTGACGTTTCTTTACAATGGCGGCCCCGGTTCTTCGACGGTGTGGCTGCACATGGGCGCCTTCGGGCCCAAGCGTGTCGTCACGGCAGACGATACCCACACGCCGGCCGCGCCCTACAATCTGATCAACAACGACTACAGCCTGCTCGACGCCAGCGATCTCGTGTTCGTGGATGCACCGGGCACCGGGTTTTCGCGTATCGCCGGCAAGGACAAGGAGAAAGCGTTCTACGGCGTCGACGAAGACGCGCATGCATTCGCGGAATTCATCAGCGGGTTCCTGGCCAAATACGGGCGATGGAACTCTCCCAAATACCTCTTTGGCGAAAGCTACGGCACGCCGCGCTCGGCCGTTCTCATCAACATGCTGGAGACGGAACGCGACATCGACTTCAACGGCGTCATGTTGCTGTCCCAGATCCTCAGTTTCGACATGAGTGCCGACGGGCCGGAAACCAATCCGGGCGTCGATCTCGCCTATCAGCTCGCGCTTCCGACCTACGCGGCAACGGCATGGTATCACCACAGGCTTCCGGGCAATCCGAAGGATCTGCAGCCTCTGCTGACACAGGTGGAGCACTTCGCGATGACGGACTATGCGCTGGCGCTGGCGCAGGGCTCGTCGCTTGCGCCCGCGCAGCGCGACGCCATTGCCGCGAAACTGCACCAATTTACCGGACTTCCCGACTGGTACATCAAGAAGGCGGATCTGCGCATCAATGGCGGAGAATTCGAAAAAACGCTGCAGGACTCGTCCGACATGACCACCGGTCGCCTCGACTCGCGGTTCTCCGGTCCCACCATGGATCCGCTCAGCAAGGAATCCGATTACGATCCGCAGTCCGCCGCCATCAGCTCCGCCTATGTCAGCGCTTTCAACGACTATGTCCGCAAACAGCTCGATTACGGCCAGAACGAGGAGTACAAGCCCGAGATCGACGTGTTCAAATATTGGGACTTCAAGCACAAGCCGCCCGGCGTCGACTTCGCGCTCCAGCAATCCACCAATGTCATGCCCGATCTTGCGACGGCCATGAAATACAATCCCAATCTCAAGGTGCTGCTGAACGGCGGCTATTTCGATCTGGCGACGCCCTATTTCGAAGGCATCTACGAGATGCACCACCTGCAGATTCCGGCCAGGATGCAGGCGAACATCCAGTATCAGTATTATCAGTCGGGCCACATGGTCTATGCCCAGGAGGATTCGCTGAAACAGCTCCACGATCGCGCCGCGGCTTTCATCCGCGCCACGGAAAACGGGCAGGGGAAATAAGAGTTCGCGGGGAGGCCGACCGGCCAAAAAGAAACGGCCGGCGATGGTGACATCGCCGGCCGAAGCTACTTCTTGGCGGGATAGATCAGACGGCCTTGAGATTGGCCGCCTTGGCTCCGCGCGCGTCCGGCTGAACGTCGAACGACACGCGTTGGCCTTCCTGCAGGCTCCGCATTCCAGCGGCTTCCACGGCCGAGACATGCACAAACACGTCCTTGCCGCCGCCTTCCGGCGAGATGAAGCCGAAGCCCTTGGTGGTATTGAAGAATTTTACCGTTCCGATCGTCATTTCAGTTCCTTAAGCATCGAATTCCGATAGAGCGAAGTGCTCAACCGGTTTGCGGCAGACGATCATCGGAAGGAAGTTGGCTGTCTCGTCCAGGCGCAGGTTCCCGCGGGGTGGATTCAAAAACAGGTGCGCTTCATCTGACGTGACGCCCAATCGCAGCCGACATATACCCCATCCGGCAGGAATTTCCAACCGGTTCCAGGGCCGAAAACGCGATTCAGGCCTTGACCGCGCGTTTGCGCTTTGGCGCCGCCTTTTTCTTCGGGCCTTCGGTCGCGGCCACCCTCGCGGCTTCCTCGCGCTCCCCGGCTTCTTTTGCGAGGCGCAAGGCGCGAAGCTTCGCGGTTTTGGCCGCGCTCGCCGCCCGCTCCTTCTCGACTTCTTCGCGCACGAGCGCATCGCGCTTTTCGGTCTGGGTAAAATAATTCTGGGCGCGTTGCCGCGCCGCGGACTGCTGATCGGTGGAATTGGACATTGTCTCTACTTTCGTGGGAGCCGGGCCGCAAACGGCCGGCCATTCATGCCGTCACGCATATCCGGCGACGGCCTATGGGCACGTATATAGCATCATTCGTGCGCCGCATCCCAATATTTGGCGCCCGGAAGCCTCCCGCGAGGTGCGACACATTTTGGCGCGCCCGGGGCCGGCAATGGTCAAAAAGAGGCCTCCCGGCGTTATTGCGGGTGGAACTCCGGCCACGCTTGGGTCCGGCGGCTACAGGGAGACGATTATGAACAAGCCTTCGAAAGACAACCTCACCCCCGTTCCTTCCCAAACTCCGGGGAAGAGCGAGACCGGCAAGGAGTCCGGCGACGTCCCCGGCGAGGGCAATTATACCGCGGCACGGCGTTTTCGTGCCCAGGAGGGCGAATTCGTGGCGCGCAACAAGGACAAAATCCCGCAGATGGGGAAAGCCGCTGCGAAAGCCCTGGACGGGCCGGAAGGGGCAGATTTGCGCAAAGCCGAAGACCGGGCCCGTTCGCATTCCCATGCCCCCAATGAGGACCGATAGCGCGAGCTATCGACCGGCAGCAGGGGCTGCAGGGGCCGGCCGCCCGAGCCGCGCCTAGCGCGCGTCGAAATTCAGCGCCGCGCCATTCATGCAATAGCGAAGACCGCTCGGCGCCGGCCCGTCATCGAAGACGTGGCCCAGATGTCCGCCACATTTGGTGCAATGCACTTCCGTGCGGCTCATCGCCAGCGTTTTGTCCTGGGATGTCTCTACCGCATCCCCCAATGGGGACGTGAAGCTCGGCCAGCCCGAACCGCTTTCGTATTTCGTATCGGAATCGAAGAGTGCGGCCCCGCAACCGGCACAATGAAACATGCCCTTGCGTTTTTCCGTGTTGAGCGCGCTTGCGCCGGCGCGCTCGGTGCCGTGCTGTCGCAGGACTTGGAATTGCTCCGGTGAAAGCGTTCGCTTCCAGTCCTCTTCGCTTTTTTCGATGTCGAACTGCTTTCCTGCGCTCATGGGTTTCTCCTTCCGGGCCGGTAAAAATCCGTTGCGCCCGCAAAATTCAACGCGACAAGGCGACAAACAGTCTCAAGGCCGTGCCCTCAGCGCATCGCGGATCTCGCGCAAAAGCTGCACCTCTTCGGGCACTATAGCGGTGGGCGCCTCTTTCGGCTCCGTCAGTCTGTTGATCTGATGCATGATCAAAAACAGCACGAAGGCCACGATCAGGAAATTGAAGATCGTATTGAGAAAAATGCCGTAGTTGACGGTGATCGCGCCGGCGTCTTGCGCCAGCTTCAAGGTGGCGAGACCGGGTTTGCCCTTGAGAACCACGAAGAAGTTGGCGAAATCGATGCCGCCCAACACCAGGCCCAGGGGCGGCGTAATGATGTCTTTGACCAGCGAATTGACGATGCCGGTGAAGGCGGCGCCGACGACGACGCCGACCGCGAGATCGACCACGCTGCCGCGCATGGCGAATTTTCTGAATTCGGCGAACATCGGATTCCATCAACCGCGTTTCACCGGAACGCTAAAGCAGTTTACGTTGCGCCATCAACGGGAATGCAACCGGACAGGCGTCAGGGCGACCTGGGAGCGGCCGGATGAATATCGATCACCAGTTCGTTCGGCTGCGGCTTTGCGACTGCGCTGGGGCGGTCGCGCACCCGCATCCCGGCCAGCATCAACAGCGCGACCGTGATGACGAGCGCCGTCCCCAGCGCCAGCAGACGCGTCATGAGCCATTGCATGGCCGGCAGAGCATCATTGCGACGCCGCATGGTCAATCATAAAGCTGCCATAAAGCTGCGGGGAGCTTGCAACCGGACCTGTTTTTCGTATATGAGCCGCCCCTTCGGGTCGCCCGGCCGGGCATGCCGTGGCGACCCCGAACGCGTCCATGGGCGGGATTCAACCCGGCCATCCAGCGCCGGCCTTGAGCCGGCCACCCGAAAGGAGACCGCAAAATGCCCAAGCTGAAGACCAAATCGGGGGCCAAGAAGCGCTTCCGCTTTACCGCAAACGGCAAGATCAAGCACGGCCAGGCCGGCAAACGCCATGGCATGATCAAGCGCTCGAACGAACAGATTCGCGACCTGCGCGGCGCCTCCACCTTGTCTCCATCCGAAACCCAGCGCGTCAAGCGCTGGATGCCCTACGCGTCCTAGGAGGTCCACACCATGTCCCGTGCCCCCCGCGCCGTTGCCTCGCACAAGCGCCGCAAGCGCGTCTTGCAGCAGGCCAAGGGCTTCTACGGCCGCCGCAAGAACACGATCACCTCGGCCAACGCCGCCGTCGATCGTTCCCTTCAATACGCTTATATCGGGCGCAAGCTGAGAAAGCGGAACTTTCGCGCCCTGTGGATCCAGCGCATCAACGCCGCCTGCCGGCTATACGGCCTCACCTATAGCCGGTTTATCAGCGGGCTTTCGGGCGCCGGGATCGAGATCGATCGCAAGATACTGGCCGATCTCGCCGTGCGCGAGCCCGAAGCCTTCAAGGCATTGGTGGATCAACTCGCGCCGGCTGCGGCGGAGTAAGCGTTCTCCCGCTCTTCGCGGTGTCATCCCCGCGCAAGCGGGGACCTAGCAGCGAGCGTCCGCGAGCGAAATAACTCGCTTCATGATCGTCCATATTCAGCCGCGGACGCGGCTGTGCTGGGTTCCCGCTTTTGCGGGAATGACATATTGAAGAATTTGGTTCGCGCAAGCCTGTGGTCGTCGCGGGCCATGACAGCGAGGGGAAATCCCGTGAGCGACATCAGTTCTCTGAAAGCCCGGATTCTCGGCGCTGTCGCCAATGCGTCCGACGAAGCGGCGCTGGAGGCCGAGCGCGTCGCTGCGCTGGGCAAGAAGGGCGCGATCAGCGAGCTGCTCAAGACACTGGGCTCCATGAGCCCGGACGAGCGGCGCGAGAACGGACCAAAGTTCAACGGTCTGCGCGACCGGGTGAGCGAAGCGATCGCCGCGCGTAAGGCACAAATGGGCGAGGAGCTTCTCAACGCGCGGCTGGCGAGCGAGCGGGTCGATATCACCCTGCCCGCAAGGCCCGAGCCGCAGGGCAGCATTCATCCGGTCAGCCAGGTGCTGGACGAGATCACCGCCATCTTTGCCGATCTCGGATTTGCGGTCGCCGACGGGCCGGATGTCGAGTTCGACGACTACAACTTCACCAAACTCGCCATCCCGCCCGATCATCCGGCGCGCCAGATGCACGACACATTCTATGTCGCGCCGCAGGCGGACGGTTCGCGTCCGGTGTTGCGCACGCACACCAGCCCCGTGCAGGTGCGCACCATGCTGTCGCAGAAGCCGCCGATCCGCGTGATCGCGCCGGGTCGCGCCTACCGCCGCGATTCCGACGCGACCCACACGGCGATGTTTCATCAGCTCGAAGCGCTCGTCATCGACGAGGAAACCCATCTGGGGCATTTGCGCTGGGTGGTGGAGCAGTTTTGCTCGGCGTTTTTCGAAGTCGACTCCATC
Organism: Rhizomicrobium sp.; assembly: GCA_036511745.1. Taxonomy (GTDB): domain Bacteria; phylum Pseudomonadota; class Alphaproteobacteria; order Micropepsales; family Micropepsaceae; genus Rhizomicrobium. The sequence continues at coordinate 1,127 of DATCBQ010000092.1, read as the reverse complement.
GAGCTGCGCGCGCGGCCCTCGTTCTTCCCCTTCACCGAACCCAGCGTCGAATGGGACATGCGCTGCGAGCGCTCCGCCGGACGGATCAAATTCGGCACCGGCAACGACTGGCTGGAACTCGGCGGTTCCGGAATGGTGCATCCGCGCGTCCTCGAAATGTGCGGTGTCGATCCGCAGCGCTATCAGGGGTTTGCCTTCGGCTTCGGTCTCGACCGCATGGCGATGCTGAAATACGGCGCGCCGGATTTGCGCCCGTTCTTCGAATCCGATTTGCGCTGGCTCAGGCATTTCGGCTTTGCCGCGCTCGACATTCCATCGCTCGATGCAGGGCTGAGCCGATGAAATTCACGCTGTCCTGGCTGAAGGTGCATCTGGAAACGGATGCGGACGTGCAGGCCATCGCCGCTGCGCTCACCCGCATCGGCCTCGAGGTGGAAGCGATCGAGGACAGGGGCGCGGCGCTGAAGGATTTCATCGTCGCCCGTGTCGTCTCGGCGGAGAAGCATCCCAATGCCGACAAACTGAAATTGTGCATGGTGGATACGGGGCGCGAGACCGTGCAGGTCGTTTGCGGCGCGCCCAACGCGCATAGCGGGATGAAAGGCGTCTTCGCTTCGCCCGGCACGATCATTCCGGGGTCGGGCGAAGCGCTGAAGGTCTCCGCCATTCGCGGCGTCGAATCGCGCGGCATGCTGTGTTCCGAGCGCGAACTTCTGCTATCCGACGAACATCAGGGCATCATCGAACTGCCGGACGACGCAATAGTGGGCGCGCCCGCCGCCGAGGCGCTGGGCCTGAACGATCCGGTGATCGACATTGCGCTGACGCCCAATCGCGGCGACTGCACCGCCGTTTATGGAATCGCGCGCGATCTCGCCGCGGCAGGGCTCGGACGCTTGAAGGGCGGCGCCGTCGCGCCCGTTCCCGGCACGTTTGCTTCGCCGATCGGCATCCGTCTCGAGTTTCCGCCGGAGATCGCAAGCCCGTGCCCGATGTTTGCGGGCCGTGTGGTGCGCAACGTGAAGAACGGGCCGAGTCCGGCCTGGCTGCAGGAGCGGCTCCGCGCCATTGGCCTGCGCCCCATTTCCGCGCTCGTGGATGTCACCAATCTGATCGCAATCGACCGC
>DATCBQ010000091.1:0-31759 GCA_036511745.1 Rhizomicrobium sp. | reverse complement strand
CTGAAAAACACTCTTGGACGTGTCAATGCCAATGCGGATAAGCTTGTCCATGGACGGCTCCCTGGTTTGAGATCTTCAACGACCTCACTCTGGCACATCGATGCCGTCGGGGGCCGTCCACCCCAACAGCGCGCAAGCGTCTGCGCGCGCAATGGACCTCTTCAATCCCGATGCTGTGGAAATCATCATTTGCCGCGCCGACGCGCGTCGGCTGGGTTCCCGCTTGCGCGGGAATGACATGGTTTGTTGTTATTTCGAGGTGCTGTCGAGACTCTTGAGATAGGCCATCAGATCGGCGCGCGCCTAATCGGCAATGTAAAACGGGTGTGGAGCGCTGGAGCCGCGCCGCGCATTGCGCTCCGCGTCTCCGCGGGAAACACGTGTCGGCACGAAATCCAAGTTAAGTGGGGAACTCGCGATGACACCGGATCGTTCCCGAACCGCAGTCGCCACGCCGGATTTGATTTGGGGCTGCATTTTGAGGAGACATTTGCAATGTACGAGATCCCAAAGCCCGCAGGCGACGCGAAGCTGCCGTGTCTGCTGGCGCTGCTGCCGGCGCTACTTTTCGGCGGCGCGGACGCCCGCGCGGCCGATGTCGGAATCCTCACCCAGGAATATTCGCTGTTCAGCCCGACCGCGAAGATCGACCTTGGCGGCGCTGGCCATTTTGTCATTCTCACGGAATCCGGAATTACCGATGTGCCGGCGTCCGCCGTTACGGGGAATGTCGGGGTCAGCCCCATTACGGGCGCAGCCGATCACCTTTCCTGCGTCGAAGTCACGGGAAAGATTTATTCCGTCGACGCTGCCGGGCCGCAACCCTGCAGCATAAAAGCGCCGAGCCGGCTGACCAATGCCATCGGCGACATGCAGGCCGCGTACACGAATGCCGCGGGAAGATCACCCACGATCATCAATCTGGGTGGTGGAAATATCGGCGGCATGACTCTGACTCCAGGTGTCTATGGCTGGGATACCAGTGTGAACATCGCGAGCAACGTCACCATCAAAGGCGGCTCGCACGCGGTGTGGATATTTCAGATCTCGAAAAACCTGGTTGTCGCCAACGCCGCCGCCGTCATGCTCGGCGGCAATGCGCAGGCACAGAACATCTACTGGCAGATCGCAGGCAAAGCGGTGTTGGGCACGACTTCGCACATGGAGGGCATCATGCTGGTCAAGACGTTGATCGCCATGAAAACCGGCGCCTCGATCGACGGCAGGCTGTTCGCCCAGACCGCGGTCACGCTGCAGCAGAACGCCGTCACCGCGCCTTAGCGCACTCGTCGCGCGGCTATAAGGCGCGGTCCGCGGCCGCGCGCGCGACGCAGCGGTTCAACCCTCCACTTGAGGGAGGGTCGGAATTTGGCTTCGCGCGCAAGCGTGAAGACGAATTTCGGGGAGGGGTGATATTGCAGCATCCGTAAACTCCGCCATCACCCCTCCCCGAAAAATTCTTCGAATTTTTCGGCCCTCCCTCAAGTGGAGGATTGAAGATCGATCGCGTCTGGCCGCCTATCGGCCCTGGTGGCGGAAGGAGCGGCCTCGGGCGGGGGCGGGCTTGGGGGGCTTGCCGGCATTGCCGCCCTGTTGTTCGCCATTCGCTTTCTTGTGCATCTCCTGGACGCGCTTGAGCGCGGCGGCCCTGCGCTCGGCGATTTCCTTGCGCTCCTGCTCGCTTAGCGGACCGGGTTCTTTTTCCATGGAGCGCCTCCTGCGCGTGGTGGGAACAACCGATTCTGATACAAGCGCCCTTGAACGTCAAAGCGATGGTGGGTGCTTGAAGCCGCGGCAATTTTTGCGGTAATCTCCCGCAACCTTTGCGTGCCGGGGCACGAAAGATCAACCAGGAATTCGAACGATTGAGGGGGCGACCAATGTTCCGGACTAACGGCCTTACCAGCACAGGTATCTTTGGCGGTGCATTGATGCTCGCCACATTTCTTCCGCTCGCCGGCGCCCAAGCCGCGAGCAGCGAGAAAGTGCTTTATGAGTTCAAGGGGCAGAGCGACGGAGATTTTCCCAGCGGCGTCCTGATCGCGGACGGCGCCGGCAATTTTTACGGCACAGCAGGATATGGAGGAGACCTAAGCTGCAAAAACAACAACCGCAACGGCAGCGGTTGCGGCGTGATCTTCAAGCTGACGCCGACCGGAACCGAGTCGGTGCTCCACGCTTTCACGGGGCTGCCCGATGGCTCCGGTCCCGCCGGCGGCCTCATCGCGGACAGCGCCGGCAATTTCTATGGCACCACGGCAAATGGCGGCATCGGCGAGGAATCATTCTGCAAGACGGGCTGCGGCACCGTCTTCAGGCTGACGCCAGGCGGCAAGGAGAAAGTGCTTTACGCCTTCACGGCGGGAACCGACGGCTACGGTCCCGTCGGCGGCGTGATCGTCGACAGCGCCGGAAACCTGTATGGAACAACAATCGACGGCGGCAGCAACGAGCACTGCGGCAGCGATTCCTTCGGCTGCGGGACCGTGTTCAAGCTCACGGCGGGTGGTACGGAATCGTTGCTTCATGTCTTCATGGGCGGGAGCCAGAGCGACGGCGCCTTCCCGGCCGGGCGGCTGATATCCGACAGCTCCGGCAATCTCTACGGCACGACCGGCGCGGGCGGCAGCACCGACAGCTGCGGCACGGCCTGGGAAGGCTGCGGCACGGTCTTCAAGCTGACACCAGACGGCACAGAAACGCTGCTCCATGCCTTCGCGGGCGGCAGCGATGGCGCCTATCCCGCCGGGGCTTTGATCGAGGACGGCAGTGGTAATCTCTATGGCACCACCGTCGCGGGCGGCAGTTCGGACAATTGCGGCGAAGGAGCCCATGGCTGCGGCACCGTCTTCAAAATCTCTTCGAACGGCACCGAAACGATCCTGCATGCATTCGCCGGCGGAAGCGACGGAGCGTACCCGCTGGGCGCTCTGTTCACGGACAGCGCGGGTAATCTTTATGGTGAGACGGGCGCGGGCGGGAGCACCAAAACCTGCAAGCTGGGTCTCCTCCCGAAAGCATCCGGTTGCGGCACGGTGTTCGAGATATCTTCGACCGGAACAGAAACCGTGCTTCATGTCTTTAAAGGCTCGAAGGCATCGGACGGGGCCTATCCGGGCGCCGGCCTGATTGCCGACAGCGCCGGCAATCTCTATGGCTCGACGGCCGGTGGCGGGGTGGCGGGTTGCGCGGGCGGAATAGGCACGGTCGGCTGCGGCATCGTCTTCAAGCTCAAGGAATAGGACAAGGCGGCAATCCGCAATCGCGCGAACGAAGCCGTCTCCGGCTCAGTGAGAGGGCTGTGCGGGGAACGGAATCATGCCGCATCTGTACCCCGCAGCACTGTCGCGACCAATCCGGCAGGCATGGAGGTTGCCGTTCCTCGGAAATTGCTCACGCGGAGTCAAGGAGAACGCGGAGCATTACCGTGGTCGCACCAAGCGCCAGTCGAATTTGTCGGTGAGATCGTGGATGCGACGTGTTTCTCTCTTACCAAGTGCGTTATTCGCCGCGCAGACGCGCGGCGACTGGGTCCCCGATCTGCGCATCGCAAGCGATGCTTGTCGGGGATGACACCGAAATTTATTGCGCGCAGCCTCGCCGCTAACCACGCATGTCATCCTCGCGCACGCGAGGACCCAGTAGCGCGCGTCTTTGCGAAGCGCTACCGCTTCGCTACATGAGCGCGTCTGCGCGCTGAATGGAGAAAGAAACTCCTACGTATCGTCGATCGTCTTCGACCCTCCGCGTCTCCCTCCCTCCGCGTGAATCATTCGCCGGGACAAATGAAAGCCTGAGTCGGGAAACCACCCCGCGTAAGATTTTTCTGAGTGCCAGCTTCTTGTTCCCCGGACAGTCCTGCGGCTCAGTGCGCCATGGTCTTGGGGCTCATGGCGCGCCTTCTCCTGCGTTGCGTGTGCGTCTGACCGATTGCGGCAGCGACGCCGCCGATTCCCAGGTCACAATACAGGATCCTGTTTGGACTTTGTCGGCCGCGCGTGAGATTGTGGCGCCAACGAGGCTCGCCCGGTCACGATGAGCAACGCCATGCCGACCTTCGTTTCCGCGCTGACCTGCCCTGCGTGCGGACATATCAGCATCGAGACAATGCCGACCGATGCCTGCATTTATTTCTACGATTGCAAAGGCTGCGGCGCGATCCTCAAGCCAAAGGCCGGGGATTGCTGCGTGTTCTGTTCCTACGGCGACACGCCCTGCCCGCCGATCCAGGCGGCGGGCGATCCCGGGCATTGTTGCCAATGACGAACGACGCACGTAAACCCGGAGCTCAGACCATGTCCGAAAGCCCCGATGCGGCCGCACCGCGCAAGGATTGGGCGCGCCAACCTTCGACCGCCCTGTTCTGGTGGGGATTGCCGCTCGCCATCGGACTGTCTGCGCATTTTCTGCGGTTTTCGTTTCGCGCCGGCGCCGGGGTCTGCGCCGTCGCCTTGGCCTGGATGGCAGCAGGTTGTCTGCTCAATGCCCGGCGCTGCCGTCGCGTGCATTGCTATATCGCGGGCCCGGTGCTGCTGTCGGGCGCGATCTTTGCCGCATTGGCGGCAGCCGGAATCATCGCTCCGGGCCCGCGAACATTCGCCAACGCGGTCAGCGCGATATTGCTGTTGGCGCTGCTTTCGTTCGTGCCGGAGATGCTCTGGAAGCGTTACGCCTGACCCGCGACCGGCATGGATTGCGCTGGGTTAGCGGCGATCCGGATCGCGGGCAAATTTATTTCTTTACTAGATCGTATTAGTAGTGTATAGAAATGCCATTGCCGGCGTTCCTATGGGGCTTCGCGGGCCGCCGGGAGTCCCCCTTCTCCGGGTGGTCCGCGAGCCGGCGGATTCAGTTCCAGTCGGCCGCCAGCTGGCCGTAAACCCCGCCAACGGCGCCGGTGAGCACGGAAATCAGCCCGTGCAAAACCCACACGCTCAACGCCATGTCGCCGAGCAGCACGGAAATCGCAATCCCGACCGCACAGACGCCACCGGCGACGGCGCCGCCCCGGGCGCCGGGGCCGTAACCCTTCGCCACATCCAGCGCATAGAGATAGCCCATGGTGGCGGAGATCATCATGCCGGCAAACAGAAAGCCGATCGCGTGTGACGCCAGCAAACTGCCGAAATGGCTAACCAGCGCCGTGAGCGCCTGAATCGGCGTGCCCACCAGAACGGCGCGGCGCAGCGCGGGAAGATCGAGCAGAGGGGAGCCGTCGCCCAGCCGGGACATGACACTTCACCTTCCATCCGCGCGACGAATGATCTTACGCGGCCAAGCCCTTGTGGCGTCAATGCTTTTCGAATGAAGGCGATGGCGCAACGCCGGGGCGCGCCGCATGACCGAGACTTAACATTGTCGCCTCTTGCGATTGCGGAACGATTTCTCTAAGGGGCGTGACGCTCCTTATTTCCCGCCCCATCACACCATGATCGAGATCGAGGGACTGACCAAGAAATTCGGCCCCATCGCGGCCGTGGCCGGCATCGACCTCAAGGTTTTGAAGGGCGAAGTGCTGGGATTTCTGGGCCCCAACGGCGCGGGCAAATCCACCACCATGAAAATGATTACCGGATATCTGGCGCCCGATTCGGGCCGCGTCAGGGTCTGCGGACATGACGTCGAACGCGATCCGATCCCGGCGCAGAAAGCGATCGGCTATCTGCCCGAAGGCGCGCCGGCCTATGGCGATATGACGCCGCGCCAGTTCCTCGGCTTCATCGCCCAGGTGCGCGGTTTCGCGGGCGCCGACGGCAAATCGCGCGTTGCCGCCGCCGTCGGCAAGACGGAACTCGATCTCGTCCTCGACCAGCCCATCGACACGCTCTCCAAGGGCTTCAGGCGACGCGTCGGCTTCGCACAGGCGATCCTTCACGATCCTCCGGTGCTGATCATGGACGAGCCGACGGACGGTCTCGATCCCAACCAGAAACATGCCGTGCGCAGCCTTCTGAGAGCCATGGCGCCGGAAAAGGCGATCGTCATATCCACCCATCTGCTTGAGGAAGTCGAAGCCATCTGCACCCGCGCGGTGATCATCGACCGCGGCCGGGTGGTCGCCGACGGAACGCCGTCGCAGCTGCTCGCCCGCTCGCGCCACCACAACGCGGTGACGCTTATTCTTCCCGCGGCCCAGGGCGAAAGCGCCAGGAGCAAACTGCGGATGCTGGAAGGCGTTTCGGTGGTGGAGCAAGCCCCACGGGCCAACGGCACGGTCGAGCTCACCGTGTTTCCGAAGAGCGGCGCGCTTTTGATCGAGAATGTGAGCGCGCTGGCGCTTTCGCAGAACTGGGACGTGAAGGAGCTTTATGCCGAGCCCGGCAGGCTCGACGAAGTGTTCCGCGCGATCACCACACATGATGCGTCGCGAGCACGGGAGAGCCGCGCATGAGCGCCGTCTGGCCCATCTTCCGGCGGGAATTCGCCGCCTATTTCGCGACCCCGCTGGCCTATGTGTTCATCGTGATCTTCCTCTTCGCGATGGGAGCCTTCACCTTCTACATCGGGCATTTCTACGAGAACGGCGTCGCCGACCTGTCGGTGTTCTTCGCCTATCATCCCTGGCTCTATCTGTTTCTCGTGCCGGCCATTTCGATGCGGCTGTGGGCCGAGGAACGCCGCACCGGAACGATGGAACTGCTGCTGACTTTGCCGGTGCCGCTATGGGCGACCGTGCTGGGGAAATATCTGGCTGCCTGGGCCTTCACCGCGGTGGCGCTCGCCCTCACCTTCCCCATCTGGCTGACGGTGAATTATCTCGGCCATCCGGATAACGGCGTCATTCTCGCCAGCTATCTCGGGAGCCTGCTGATGGCCGGATCGTATCTGGCGATCGGCGCCTGCGTCTCTGCCGCCACCGACAATCAGGTCATCGCCTTCGTCGTCAGCGTGGTCGTCTGTTTCCTGTTCACGGTCTCCGGCGCGCCGCTGGTGCTGGATGTCTTCCGGGCCTGGACGCCGCTGATACTCGTCAACGCGGTGTCGTCGTTCAGCTTCCTTACGCATTTCACGGCGATCTCCACCGGCGTCATCGACCTGCGCGACCTGATCTTCTTCGTTTCCCTGATCGCGCTTTTCCTCACCGCCAACGTCGTGCTGGTCGATTTGAAGAAGACCGGTTGAGCGAGATGCCATGAGCCCCCTTTCCCGCCGGGTTTACGCCATTGCGGCGATCGTTTTGGCCACGGTCATCTTCGTGGCGGTGAATATTGCAGCCGACGCATCGCTCACCACCGAACGCCTCGATCTGACGCAAAACGGAATTTATTCGCTTTCGCGCGGCACCAAGAACATTCTTTCGCATCTCGACGAACCGGTGACGCTGAGATTCTTCTTTTCTAAGAAGGCGGCGTCGGAATATGCGCAGATCAATACCTATGCCTCGCGCGTTCGCGATCTGCTGCGAGAATATCAGGCGCGCTCGCACGGCAGACTCGTGCTCGAAGAGATCGATCCGGAGCCGTACACACCGGCGGAAGACGAGGCGACGGCGGATGGCCTCACCGGCGCGCCCACGGACACCGGCGATCTCGTCTATTTCGGCGTTGTCGGCACCAACACGATCGACGGAAAGGAAGTCGTTCCGTTCTTCTCCCAGGATCGCGAACCCTATCTGGAATACGATCTGAGCTCGCTTGTCTATCGTCTGTCGACACCGAAGAAACCCGTGGTGGGCATCGTCTCCAGCCTTCCGCTGGAGACCGGCAACGGCGGCATGGCGGCGGCCATGCAGGGCCGTTCGCAACCCTTCATGATCTACGAAGAACTCGCGAAGACCTACGCGACACGGATGCTTGAAGCGAATTTCGACAAAGTCCCGCCTGACGTCGATGTGCTGATGATCGTCGATCCGCCGCAGCTTGCCGCGCAGCAGCGTTATGCGATCGACCAGTTCGTGTTGCGTGGCGGACGCGCGCTGGTCTTCGTGGACCCGATGTCGGAGCTTGCGGGTCAGGGCCAGGGCATGATGGGCGAAGCCAGCCCGCCTTCGTCGTCGGATTTGCCGCAGCTCTTCCGGGCGTGGGGGATCATCTACAATCCGGGCAAGGTGCTCGCCGACCGCCAGCTGGCGCAGCGTGTCCAGACCTCGTCGGATCCCCGCAATCCCGTTACCAGCTATCCGATCTGGCTGCATCTCGGCAGCGCCAATTTCGCTGGCAAGGACCAGGTGACGGCGAACCTGCAATCGCTCAACCTTGCCAGCACGGGTGCGCTGTTTCCCCTCGCCCATGCCACCACGATTTTTTTGCCGCTCGTCACGTCGTCCAATCAGGCGTCTCTGCTCGATGCGGCGCAGGTGAAGCTGACTTCGCGACCGCAGGATCTGATGGGGATGGTCCAGCCCACCGGCGAACGCTATGTGATTGCGGCGCGCATCTCGGGTCCGGCGAGAACGGCTTTTCCCGCCGGCCTTCCCGGCGGTCCGGCCGACTCGCTGAAGAACGCACCGCATCAAATCAAGGTCTCCACCGGCCCCATCAATGTTGTCGTGATGGCCGACAGCGACATTTTCGACGACCGCTTCTGGGTGCGGGTCGAGAGCCTTTACGGCCATCGCATTGCCGCATCTTTTGCCGACAATGCAGCGTTCGTGCTGAATGCGATCGAGAATCTGACAGGGTCGGGCGATCTGATTTCGCTGCGAACGCGGGCGACGGACAACCGGCCATTCGTGGTCGTGCAGGATCTGCAAGCCCGCGCGCAGGCGCAGTTCCAGCAGGAAGCGGACGCGTTGCAGGCGCGTCTCACCGATACCCAGACCCGTTTGCATGCGCTGGAACAGGGCGGGGCGGCCAATGGACAACCGACACATTCGACCACGCTCACGGCCGACCAGCAGGCGGAGATCACGCGCTTCAAGCACGAACTGGTCGAAACCCGCACCGCATTGCGGGATGTGCAGGGCAATTTGCGCAAGGAAGTGGATGCGCTGGGATCGTTCCTCGCCTTCGTCAACATTGCGCTGATGCCCATTCTTGTCGCGCTCTTTGCAATCGCGGTGGCGCTCCTGCGCCGCCGAAGACGCGCCCGCGCACTGGCGTTTGAGGCCGCGCGATGAAGGCCGGCAGCCCCAACGAATTTTTCGCCGATCCGCGGCGGCGCAATCTTTCCATCTTGGCGGGCGTGGCGGTTCTGACGATCGTGCTCGCGCTGTTGGCGCTTTGGGGACAGGCCGGCGAAATGGCGCCGCACTACAAACCCCACACCTTCTTTCCGCAATTGCCTTCGGAAGTGTCGGCAATTTCTTCCATCCGCATTCAATCGAAAAAAGGAACGGTTGTTGTCGCCTTTAAGCCGGAGAAGGGCTGGGTGGTGGACAGCCAGGGCGATTATCCCGCTTCTTTCGAAGAGCTCCGCCAGACGATCATAGGCATGGCCGAACTTCAGACGATCGAACCCAAGACGGCACGAGCCGACTGGCTGCACTATGTCGGTCTGGACGCTCCGCCCAAGGGAGCGGGCGTGCTGATCTCGCTGTTGAACGAAAAAGGTGCGCCCCTCGCTTCGATGATCGCAGGCAAGAGCGAAGACATCGGCGATCCCGGCGGCGCTGTAGGACTTTACGTCCGCAAGCCGGACTCGGCACAAAGCTGGCTCGTGCGCAGCGTCTTCGAACCCAAGAGCGATCCCGCGGACTGGCTCGACAAACAGGTGCTCGACATCGATCGCGCCCGCATCCAGGAGGCCGATGTCGAACCGGCAGACGGACCGTCCTATGAGGTCCGGCGCAAGACCGCGACCGATGAGCAATTCGCACTCGTCAATCCGCCCAAAGGTCGGGAAATTGCCTATCCGGGCGCCGCCGATGGCGTCGCGGCGGCCACCGTGGGGTTCACGTTCGATGCCGTTCGGCCGGCGCGGGACTTTGATTTTTCGGACCAGGCGCACGCCGCGCGGCTGATGACCAGAACTTTCGACGGTCTGACGGTGACGGCAGAAACGATCCGGCAGGGCCACGACTATTGGACGATTCTGGCGGCGGACGGCGCGCCCGGCAAGCCGGAGGCGCAAAAGGAAGCCCGGGAAATCTCCGCCCATGTTTCCGGTTGGGCGTATAAGCTGCCGCAATACAAGGGCCAGCTGTTCATGACATCCCTCGACAGTCTGTTGAAACCGCTACCGGCCGCGCCGCAAGGCAAACCCGCGAGATGACTGCGGACGCAGTCGGCGAAGCGGGCGCCAGAACCGCGCCAACATTTCTGCGCAATCTTTGGTATCTGGGGGCGGTTTCGGCGACGCTGCGCCCATCGACCATGCGCCGGCAGATGTTCCTCGGCGAACCGGTTCTTCTCGGCCGCATGAACGATGGCCTGGCATTCGCACTGCGCGACATCTGCCCGCATCGTGCCGCGCCGCTCTCCGCCGGAAAAATCATGGCGGAAAACACGGTTCAGTGTCCCTACCATGGCTGGCGCTTCAGAAGCGACGGCGTTTGCTCGCTTATCCCGTCCACCGTCGGTGGGCAGGACACGATCGATTCGTCGGGCATTCGCGTGCGCAGCTATCCGGTACGCGAGCAGGATGGACTGATCTGGATTTATCTTGCCGCCGTCGAAGGCGAAGCGCCGAAGAGTGAGCCGCCACGCGTGCCGATCCCGCAGGCAAAACCCCGCTGGATCGAAAGCCAGCTCTTTCCCTGCGGCATCGATGAAGCGGTCATCGGACTGATGGATCCGGCCCATGCGCCCTATGTGCACGGCCGCTGGTGGTGGCGGGTGACGCCACGCGAAAAGGTGAAGCATTATGCGCCCGTGCCCAACGGTTTTGTCATGAAGCGGCATGCGCCGACAAAGACGGCCTACAGGATTCTTGGCGGAGCAAATGTTTCGACGGAGATTACCTTCGAACTGCCATCGACACGCTTCGAGAATATCCAGGGCACGATCTTCGGCCGTCGCATCGATGTGTCCGGATTGACGGTCTGCACGCCGCTCGATGCCCACTCGACCCAGGTAACGCAGATCTTCTACTGGCCCGCATGGCTCGCATTCCTGAAGCCGTTTTTCATGATTCTCGGCCCCACATTTCTCAGCGACGACCGCGGCATCGTGGAACTTCAGAAACAGGGGCTGAAGTTCGACCCACCGCTGATGCTGATCCAGGATTCGGATGTGCCGGCGATGTGGTATTATCGCCTGAAGAAGGCCTGGGCGGAATCGGTGGCAACGGGAAATCCGTTTGCGAATCCGGTCCGCGAACGCACCTTGCGCTGGCGGAGCTAGCAGGTTGTTGAAAAAAGGGAGGCGTTCGAACCCTTGGGCCTGCTGAGAAGGGCCGCTTTTTGACCCATTGCGGACCTCGCCGACTGCTCTAGCTTCGCCGTCGAAAAGATGGGGGAAGGGTGGCGTGGACAAAATCAATCCGGGGATGCTGATACGCCTTTGCAAGGCAAGCCTGGTAGCGGCTATGGCGCTGCTCCTGGGACTCGTCGCGTTCAACAACATCGTAGACTACGGCGACAACTGGACCTTCGTGCAGCACGTCATGGGGATGGACACCGTCTTCCCCGACTCGACCCAGCGGTGGCGGGCAATCCTTTCGGCGCCAGTGCAGCAGCTCTTCTATCTGGCGATCATCGCAACCGAGGCGCTGAGCGGCGGACTGCTCATGCTCGGCGCGGCGGCCCTGTTCCGCCAAGCGCGCAGCGAGAGCGGCTTTGATCGGGCCCTTGCGCTGCCTGTCGCGGGGCTCACCGTCGCGATGCTCCTTTACGGTGGGGGCTTCGTAGCTGTCGGCGGCGAATGGTTCCTGATGTGGCAATCGAAGTCCTGGGGCGGTTCCGACGCCGCCACCCGGATCTTTCTTCTAAACGCCGCTGTTCTGATCGTCCTGCTTGCGGGTCGAGCACCGGCGGGCGCGGAGCCGTGAGAATTTGGGCGCTGCTGATTTCGACGTCTGCAAACCACCCAAATCGGACAGTGTCGTGTTTCTGTTGACGCCGAGACCACACCCGCTATCCAGTGTAGAACGACAAGGGCGGCACCGAGCGCCAGCCCAGCTTGACCGGCAGTTTCTGGCGGGCTGACATTGCGCGTGCCATTAAAGCGGGTCTGCCGCCAAGGCCTGCTATGCCACGATGCGCTTGCGGTGCGGAGGCCAAGGTGCACGTCAGCACACGCAAAGGCGATTGGTTCTATTGCTCGGCGCACGCTGAATACGCGCAGAAAAGACTTAAGTTATGCGCATTGATGGAGGCCGATATTGGTCGAGGACAAGATGCCGGAACCCTTTGATTTCATCGTAGTGGGCGGAGGTTCCGCTGGAGCTGTAACAGCGGCGCGCCTTTCAGAAGATCCGAGCTGCCGCGTAGCCCTCGTTGAAGCAGGCGGCCGTCCGCCTGAGCGCGGATTGATGCCAGCAGCCTGCGCCAGCCTGCAACTCGATCCAGAAACCGACTGGATGTACACCGCCGATCCGGGAAAGGCCGGCCTCGGACTACATGGTCGCCGGATGCCGGTCCCGCGCGGCAAGATGCTCGGCGGCTCCTCAGGCATCAACTACATGGTTTATGTTCGTGGCCACCCAGGCGATTTCGACGGCTGGGTCGAGCGTGGCGCGACCGGCTGGAGTTACGATGAAGTCCTGCCATATTTTCGCAAGATCGAAAACTTCGCACCAAGCAACGAGATCAACACGGACCGCGATGCTCATGGTGCAGGCGGCCCACTGAGCGTTTCGGTGCGCTCCCCGGTCATCCCCGCTTCGCGCGCCTTCGTCGAGGCTGCCGGCAAGGTTGGCATCCCGCGCGGCGATTATAACGGGCGCAATCGGGGCGGTCCTGCCGGTGTCGCGTCGCTCATGCACACCAACACCCACAAGGGGAAAAGATCGAGCACCTATCACGCATTCCTCGAAGGAACCGCCGAAAACCGCCGCAACTTGACCATCATCACGGGCGCGCAAGTAACAAGAATTGAACTAAGTGGCGATGCCAAAAACCTTGCCGCCACCGGCATTGAGTATCGGACCGAAGAGGGCAAGACTCACACCCTTCGTGCTTCCCGTGAAGTCATCCTCTGCGCCGGCGCAGTCGGGTCGCCACACCTCCTGCTGCTGTCGGGTATCGGGCCGCGTCGCGAACTCGAAGCGGCCGATGTCCGTTGCCGCCACGATTTGCCTGCGGTCGGCAAACATCTCAAGGATCATCTCCATTGTGCACTCTTCTTTCCCGCACCGGGCATCGGCGTACCGATCACTGAAGTTGCAATTTCCGTCGGACCCGATGCGCTGCGCGCGCCTGCAGGTCCGTTGCCTGCCGATCCTGCTGGTGACCCAGGGCTGACGGGCGAGCTTGCGGCCTTAAAGGCCGAAGCAGAACGCCGCCTCGGCGAATGGCAGGAAACCGGCAGCAGCCTGGTGTCGTCGTCGCTGGTCGATGCTATCGCCTTCTATTCGACTGGTCTTGGCGATCCGCACAGCCACGACGCGCAGATCACCTTCATTCCCTGCGGGTATGACGAAGATCTCTTCAGCAACCGCCTCAGGATCGACACGTCGCGCTTCTTCGCCGACGCCGCCGCGAGCTTGGCACCTAATCGCGAAAACATACTTGTGATGGCCAATCCTGTCTTGCCGCACAGCGAAGGCGAAATCGTCCTGGAAAGCTCCGATCCGGCCGTGCCGCCCGCAATCCACATGAACTACTTCGCCGACCCACACGATCTAAAAGTGATGGTGGCGGTTATGCGCCGCGCTATCGACATCGTTGCGAACTGGCCAGGGCCGGTGAAGCCTGGCCCGCTCAACATCCCGCCAATGCTCGCTCAGAAGCATGGCTATAAACCTGGCGAACCGCCGAGCGATGCGCTGCTTGAGAACATGGCGCTGCATTTTGCGACCACGGTTTATCACCTGTCGTGTACCTGCCGGATCGGGGACGTTGTCGATCCGCGACTTCGCGTTTTCGGCGTCAAAAACCTGCGCATCGCCGATGCCAGCATCATGCCTGAAATCGTGAGCGGCAACACCAATGCTGCTTCGATCATGATTGGTGAAAAGGCTGCCGAAATCATCGCGCGCGATCATGGCATGAAACTGCAGGCGTTTGTCGGCAGGTGACCCCCGCAAGGGCCGCTGGCATCACGGATCGCGTGTGGGATATGGCGGACGTTGCGGCACTGATCGCCGCTCGGGAAGGGCCTGCCGCAGTATGTGGGCGATACAAGAGGCGGGCAGCTTGGAAAGGAAACGTCATGTCACTTTCAGACCTTGCATCCATCGGCAGCCTTGTCAGCGGCGTCGCCGTACTGGTCTCGCTTGTCTATCTGTCGCTGCAGGTGCGGCAGGCCGAGAAGAACCAGCGGGCACTCATGAACCAGGGCGCTATTACCCGGGTCACCGATATTATCCTGGGTATGGCACAACCGGCATTAAACGCTGCGCGCACGAGGATGGAGGAAGGCGAGACAAACTTCACTGCCGAGGAGATCGTCCAGTTGCAAATGGTGATGCGCGCTACACTCCTTAACCTTCAGGATGTTTTGGTTCAGCACAGGAACGGTTTGATCGACCAAATCACGTTTGACAACAGCATCGGATTCTGGCGGTCCGCTCTGGCTCAACCTGTCAATCGGGCGCTCTGGATGCGTAGCCGCGCGACCTATGCAACAGAAATGGTAACCTTCGTGGACAAACTGATCGAACAGTCGCCTCTTGCCAAACCTGTCGATCTCGTTGCCCAACTCAAATCCGATCTCGCGGAGGTCCTGCGCTGACGGAAATTGGGCGCCGTCTACCTGAACTCAATGCAAAGCGGCGACTTCCGACCGGGTCCAACCCACCCGATTTTCAAGACGGGTCACCACCGTTTGTCGATTGCTCGTGAGCGTCGTGCAGTAATGACCTGAAGTGCTGTTGCTTGCATCAGGCGTAGATTCCGGCGCCCGCAGGCTTCGCGATGTGGTTGGTCTCTATATCGACCCGCCGGCTCACGCCACCGTTCTGTCTGCGGATGAGAAGAGCCAAATCCAGGTACTTGACCACACCCAGCCCGGCCTCCCCATGAAGAAGGGGCGAGTCGGAACGATGACCCACGACTACAAGCGCCATGGCACCTCGCGGCGAAGCGAATATATTGCGTCGCGGTCGATTCGTCGCTAAACGATCCTCTTAACCTGCAATCTGGCCGGGCGCCGCACGAAAGTCGTGTGCGGTAGCACGCGCGCGAGACAAGATGCCCAAGCGCAACGACATCCACACGGTTCTCATTATAGGCGCGGGGCCGATTGTGATCGGCCAGGCCTGCGAGTTCGACTATTCCGGTACGCAGGCCTGCAAGGCACTGCGCGCCGAGGGCTATCGCGTCGTCCTGGTGAATTCCAATCCCGCCACCATCATGACCGATCCGCAGCTTGCGGATGCGACATACATCGAGCCGATCACGCCGGAATTCGTCGAGAAGATCATCGCGCGCGAACGGCCGCTCGTTCCCGCCGACAGAGTATTCGCGCTTCTGCCGACCATGGGCGGCCAGACGGCGCTCAACACCGCGCTTTCACTGCGCAAACGTGGCGTGCTCGACAAATACGGGATCGAACTGATCGGCGCCTCGGCGGAAGCCATCGACAAGGCGGAAGACCGGGCATTGTTTCGCAAAGCGATGATGAAGATCGGCCTGGATGTGCCGCGCGGCGTGACGCTCAAGGGTTATCTGCGTCACAAGAAGGACGAGTTCGGCAATTTCCTCTACGACGGCCAGCACAACGCGATCATGGAGCTTTCGCCGGAAGCCTTCGCGCATGCCTTGCAGGCACTCAACGAAGCGGGATTGCCGGCCGTCGTTCGCCCGTCCTTCACCATGGGGGGCACCGGCGGCGGCATCGCCTATAACCGCGAAGAATTCTTCGAGATCGTCGAGCAGGGACTCGATGCGTCGCCCACCAATGAAGTTCTGATCGAGGAATCCGTCCTCGGCTGGAAAGAATTCGAGCTGGAGGTCGTGCGCGACCGCGCCGACAACGCCATCATCGTCTGTTCCATCGAGAACGTGGACCCGATGGGCGTGCATACCGGCGATTCCATCACGGTAGCACCGGCGCTGACCCTGACCGACAAGGAATACCAGCGCATGCGCACGGCGGCGATCCTGGTGCTGCGCGAGATCGGCGTGGAGACCGGCGGCTCGAACGTGCAGTTCGCGGTCAATCCGGATGATGGCCGCATGGTCGTGATCGAAATGAACCCGCGCGTTTCGCGCTCTTCCGCCCTGGCCTCGAAAGCGACTGGCTTTCCCATCGCCAAGATCGCCGCCAAGCTGGCCGTCGGCTACACGCTCGACGAATTGCAGAACGACATCACCAAAGTGACGCCCGCTTCATTCGAGCCCACCATCGACTATATCGTCACAAAAATTCCCCGTTTCGCCTTCGAGAAATTTCCGGGGGCCGAACCTGTGCTGACGACCTCGATGAAATCCGTGGGCGAGGCAATGGCAATCGGGCGCACTTTTGCCGAGTCCCTGCAAAAGGCGCTGCGCTCGCTCGAAACAGGTCTTTCGGGTCTCGACGAAATCGAGCTTCCGCCGGAGCCCGACGCGATTCGCGGTGCGCTCGCGCGCACAAGCCCCGATCGCCTGCGGGTGGTAGCGCAAGCCCTGCGTCTGGACTTTCCGATCGACCAGATCGCCGCCATCACCAAATACGATCCGTGGTTCCTGGGGGAAATTGCCGAAATTGTCGCCGCCGAACAGCGAATAGCGCGCGACGGATTGCCGCTCGATGCGGACAATCTGCACCGCTTGAAGAGCGCCGGGTTTTCAGATGCAAGGCTCGCAAAGCTTTCGGGAACGACCGAACGCGAAGTGCGCGAGCTGCGGGAAAGGCTCGGAGTCAGGCCGGTTTTCAAGCGGATCGATACCTGCGCCGCCGAATTCGCAGCGGTCACCCCCTACATGTATTCGACCTACGAACGCCCCATGGCCGGACACGCCGAATGCGAGAGTGCCCCGAGCGACAAGCGGAAAATCATCATTCTCGGTGGCGGCCCAAATCGCATCGGCCAGGGAATCGAATTCGACTATTGCTGCTGTCACGCCTGTTATGCGCTTTCGGCGCGGGGCTTCGAGACCATCATGGTCAATTGCAATCCGGAAACCGTGTCCACGGACTACGATACGTCGGACCGACTCTATTTCGAGCCGCTGACCGCGGAAGACGTGCTAGAAATCATCCGCACGGAACAGAAAAATGGAACGCTGGTCGGCGTCATCGTTCAGTTCGGCGGCCAGACGCCTCTCAAGCTCGCCCAGGTGCTGGTGGAAGCAGGCGTTCCCATTCTGGGTACCAGCGCCGATGCCATCGATCTCGCGGAGGACCGTAAGCGTTTCCAGGTTCTGCTGCACGAATTGGGGTTGAAGCAGCCGCGCAACGCGACCGCAATGACGGCCGAGGAAGCCGTGAACGCCGCACGTGAGATCGGTTATCCGGTCATTCTGCGGCCATCTTATGTGCTCGGTGGGCGCGGCATGGTAGTCGTTGCGGACGAAACGCAATTGCGTGCCAACGTTCAATCGGGCGAGCTGTTTCGCATTTCCGGCGCCAATCCGGTACTCGTGGACGCGTTTCTGCATCACGCTACGGAGGTCGATGTCGATGCCATCGCCGACAGCGCAGGCGACGTTTTCGTCGCGGGGATCATGGAGCATATCGAAGAGGCCGGCGTTCATTCGGGCGATTCGGCATGCACCATACCGCCGCATTCCTTAAGCCCGACTGTCGTTGCCGAGCTCGGGCGGCAGACGGTTGCGCTGGCCCGCTCGCTCGACGTGTGCGGCTTGATGAACGTGCAATACGCCGTGCAGAATGGCGATATCTACGTCCTTGAAGTCAATCCGCGGGCGAGCCGTACCGTACCATTTGTCGCCAAAGCGATCGGACTGCCGGTTGCCGCGATCGCCGCGCGCGTCATGGCGGGCGAAAGACTTTCAACATTCGAGCTGAAGACCGCGGGCATGAAACACGTCGCGGTCAAGGAAGCGGTTATGCCATTTGCCCGCTTCCCCGGCGTCGATACCGTGCTGGGTCCGGAAATGCGCTCGACCGGCGAGGTCATGGGTCTCGACGAGAACTTCGGACGCGCCTTCGCCAAGAGCCAGATCGGAGCGGGCGCAAAGCTTCCGCTGAGCGGAACTGCGTTCATTTCGGTCAAGGAATCCGACAAGGAGTTCGCCGTCGAGCCTGCAAGATTGCTGCTTGAGCTGGGCTTCGAGATCATCGCGACCCGGGGCACCGCCAGATATCTGGAAATGGCGGGCCTTGAAGTCTGCGTCGTGAACAAGGTGCTGGAAGGAAGGCCGCACATCGTAGACGCGCTGAAAAACGGACAAGTGCAGCTCGTGTTCAACACCACCGAAGGCGCCCAGGCGCTGGCCGACTCCCTTTCGATCCGCCGTACGGCGCTTCAGCAGAAAGTTCCCTATTACACCACCATCGCCGGTGCAGCGGCGGCAACGCTGGCCATCGCGGCAGTGAAGACCGGCTCCCTTGAAGTCGCCCCCTTGCAGTCCTACAGTTTATGAACGCCCGTCTTCGCAAGGGACGAGAAAATATAGGCGTGGAAAGTACTTAACTCTTAGCTGGCAAAATTTCGGATCGGCCGGGCCCATCGGGGCGACGCCGGTAGGGGTTTTTTTGCCGTTATCAGGATCGCGATATCCATGGAACGCATACCGATGACCGGGCCGGGCTTTAAGGCCCTCGAAGACGAGATCAACCATTTGAAGACGGTCGAGCGGCCGCAAATCATCCGCATGATTGGAGAGGCCCGCGCGCATGGCGATCTCTCTGAAAATGCCGAATATCACGCCGCTAAAGAACGTCAGGCCTTCGTCGAAGGCCGCGTGATGGAGCTCGAGGACAAGCTCGGCCGCGCCGAGGTGATCGATGTCTCCAAGCTTTCAGGAGGCACGGTCAAATTCGGTGCCACCGTCACCCTCGTTGACGAAGACACCGACGCGAAAGTGAAGTACCAGCTGGTCGGCGATCTCGAAGCCGACGCCAAGAAGGGCCGCATCTCGATCTCCTCGCCCATTGCGCGTGCGCTTATCGGCAAGTCCAAAAGCGACAGCGTCGAGGTGACGGCCCCCCGGGGAGCCCGCTCCTACAAAATACTGAAAGTGGAATTTCGTTAGCAGACGGGGCAATGATCGCGTCCCGCGCTCTCGTCGAGGGTCCGGAATTGCGGTTTGAAAAGTGTGCCTGGCGACTATACTGGGAAAGCAGAAACAGGGCTCGACAACGATATGGCGACGATCGCCCTTGTCGACGACGACAGAAACATCCTTGCGTCCGTCAGCATGTTGCTGGAGCAGGAGGGCTATCAGATTCGCACCTTCGCGGACGGGGCCGCCGCGCTGGCCGCGCTTTCGGAGACGCCTCCAGATCTTGCGATTCTCGACATCAAGATGCCGCGCATGGATGGCCTGGAGTTGTTGCGCCGTCTCAGGCAAAACGCCGATCTGCCTGTCATCTTTCTCACCTCCAAGGATGAGGAGATCGACGAACTCATGGGCCTGAACGCAGGCGCTGACGATTACATCCGAAAGCCGTTTTCGCAACGCCTCCTGCTTGAGCGGGTGAAGGCCGTCTTGAGAAGAGCCGAGGCGGGAAAAGGAGGAGTGGCGGACGCGAAGCGCGAAACGATGACGCGCGGCAAGCTCGTGCTGGACCCCCAGCGCCATGAATGCACCTGGAACGGCCGCCCCGTTCGCCTCACCGTCACCGAATTCCTCATCCTGCAATGTCTCGCGCAGCGGCCGGGGTTTGTGAAAAGCCGCGACAATCTGATGGACGCAGCATACGACGATCAGGTCTATGTCGACGACCGCACGATCGACAGCCACATCAAGCGCCTGCGCAAGAAGTTCAAGGCCGTCGACGATTCCTTCGATGCCATCGAAACGCTTTATGGCGTGGGCTATCGCTACCGCGAGGCATGAGGGACCAGCGGAGCCTGCCTCCATGAGCGCGACCGCGAACCCGCGCGAAGCCAGGCGCCGGGGGATTTCAAGCCTGTCCTGGCAGATCATATTCTCCAACGCCGCCGCGTTGGTCATCCTCATTGGCGGCGTACTGCTCGTGCAATCGACGCGTGTCGGTCTTGTCGACGAGCGCATGACGGGCATCAAGCAGGAAGCCCTGATCGTTGCCGGCACGCTTGCCGAATACGCGACCGAAGAAAAATCCCGCGCGGTCAACGATGGTGTCGCGGAACCTCTGCTGCGGCAACTGGTGGCGCCCACGGAACTGCGCGCCCGGCTCTACGGCACCGACGCGGGTCTCATCATCGACACGCGCAACCTCCTTGCGCGCAACGTGGTGCAAACCGTAGAGCTGCCGCCGCTCGATTTACGGACGCGGATTGAGGCAAGGCTTGCCCGCATCTACGACGGACTCATGGGCGTGCGGCCGTTCGCACGCCTCGCGCCCTATTTCGAAGCGAAAAACAATGGGCGCGTCTACCGCGAGGTCGGCGCCGCTCTTGGCGGAGATGCGGCCGGGGCCGAACGTCTCGACCAGCAGAACAGGCTCGTTCTCTCCGTCGCGGTGCCGGTGCAGCGGTTTCGCACCGTCTACGGTGTGCTGCTGCTTTCCACGGAAGGCGGCGACATCGACAACATCCTTCGCGAAGAGCGCGCAAGCCTCATCGGAATATCGCTGGTCGCGCTCATCGTCATGCTCACGTCGTCGCTCTATCTTTCGGGGGCCATCGCGCAACCCATACGCGAGCTGGCAGCGGCCGCGGATCGCGTGCGGAGTGGACGCGCCGGCCGCGACGTTATCCCGTCGATGTCCGATCGCCGCGACGAAATCGGCGAACTTGCCGACAGCCTGTCGGCAATGACCGGAGCCCTTTACGATCGCATCGACGCGATTGAGAGCTTCGCAGCCGATGTCGCGCACGAACTGAAGAACCCGCTCACCTCGCTGAAGAATGCCGTCGAGATGCTCGTGCGCTCCCAAAGCGACGAAGCCACACGGGTGAGGCTGATGGCGATCGTTCACAACGATATCAAGCGCATTGACCGACTGATCACCGATATTTCGGATGCCTCGCGCCTCGACGCAGAGCTGAGCCGCGAGCCGAACCAGCCGGTTGAGCTTGCAAGGCTTGTGGAGACCATTGTAGAGATTTACCGGCTGACAGGCTTGCCTCGCAACGTGCAACTAGGCCTCCTCGTCGAATTGCCGCCCCATGCCCGCGTCATGGCCCGCGACGAGCGGCTGGGGCAAATTCTGCGCAACCTGATCGATAATGCAGTTTCGTTCAGCCCGGCTGGCGGCCTCGTCTCGATCCATGCCGAAGTCGCGGACAGAAAGGCGCGTATCATCGTAGAAGATGAGGGGCCCGGTATCGCTGTTGCCGATCTCGATGCCGTCTTCAACCGTTTTTACACGCGGCGACCGCCCGAACACGGATTTGGGAAGAATTCCGGTCTAGGACTTTCGATCGCGCGGCAGATTGCGAAAGGCATCGGCGGACGCATCTGGGCCGAAGGCCGGACGGATGGGGAGACGCCGAGCGGAGGCGCGCGCTTTGTCGTCGAACTGCCGCTCGCAGAGAGTCTCTGAATGACGGTCGCCAACGTTCATGCAAGCTGTGTCATGCTGGGGCGAGCGGGCGATGCGTTCGGCGCGCCACAAGAGGCCGGGATTCTGATCCTGGGAGCGAGCGGCAGCGGAAAGTCGGATCTCGCCCTGACGCTGATCGAACGGGGGGCCATCTTGGTGGCGGACGATCGCGTCGAGTTGTTCCAACGCGATGGCGGGCTTTGGGGCCGTCCGCCGGCAAATCTTGCCGGTCTCCTGGAAGTCCGCGGCGTCGGCATCGTTTCGCTGGCCTACCGGCCCGAAACAGCCATCGCGCTCGCGATTTCCTTGGGCGCGCCAAATCTGAAGCCGAGACTTCCGGAGTCCGAGTCCTATGCTCCGCCGCAAGTCTTGGAATTGCCTGCGAGCGCCTGGCCGCCGCTTCTGAAGCTCACCGCCTACGAAGGCTCGACCCCGGCAAAGGTTGCGGTTGCGGCCGCCGGCTTCGCCCATGCGCTTTTTCGCGATGGCGCCGTCGCCCGATGAGCCCTTTCCTCGCCGCAAAGTTGCGCTATCGTCCGTCAATCCCCCCGTATCCGATCGGAACATGATAGGAATCGTCATCGTCACGCATGGCCGGCTTGCCCAGGAGATCATTTCCGCGATGGAGCACATGGTCGGTCCGCAATCCCATCTTCGGGCCATTTCCATCGGCCCCGAGGACGACGTGGAACGCCGCCAGCGCGAGCTTGCCGCGGCCGTCAAATCGGTCGATCAGGGACGGGGCGTGGTGATCGCCACGGACATGTACGGCGGCACGCCCTGCAATCTTGCGCTGACCCTGATCGAGCGGGACAGGGTCGAGGTGCTGGCGGGCGCCAACCTGCCAAGCCTCATCAAGCTCATCGACATTCGCAACCGTCACCCGCTCGACCGCGCAGTCCGCGAAGCGATCGAAGCCGGGCGAAAATACATGCGCGCCGGCTCGGCCGATCTTGCGGAGGGACCGTGACGCGTGATCGAAGAGGGCGGCAAACACGCGGCGGTCATCAGGGTTGTCAACAAGAAGGGCCTGCACGCACGGGCGGCGGCAAAAATCGTTGAAGCGGCGGCACGGTTTCAATCGCAGATCAGCGTGACGAGGGACCATCAGAGCGTCGATGCCCTTTCAATCATGGGACTCATGATGCTGGCGGCCAGTATGGGCAGCGAGATCAGAATCGAGGCGCACGGGCCGGACGCCGAGGAAGCTCTGCACGCCATTCTCGCACTTGTGGAAGCAAAATTCGGCGAGGATTGAGGCGCCCCCGTTTGCCGGCTTCATTCTCGCAAGACGCTCGCGAGGCCTGACGGCTTTGGAATTTGTCCCTGAAATAAAGAGGAACTTCATTGCGTATTGTCGATCCCGGACGTCTTTTCGCGACGCTGGCGATGCTCTTCGTCACGTCCACACTTGCGCATGCGGGTTCGTTGCCGCTGATCGCCGATATCCCGGCGCATCCTGCGCTCTGGACCGTCCACAGCCGAAGCGCGACAGCCTACCTGCTCGGCTCCATCCATCTGCTGCCGACGAATGTTCGTTGGCGGACACCCAAGCTGGAGGCGGCGATGGCGGCATCGGACGTCTTTGTTTTCGAAGCTCCGATGGACGATTCCGGCAAGGCTGCCACCGAAGAATTCATGCGCGAACACGGAGCCTTGCCGCCCGACGTGGCGCTGCCTTCGCTGCTCGACGCCCAAACCCTCGCCGACTACGACAAGGCTTTGGCCCTCACCCATGTGCCGCCCGACACGCTGACCCATACGCGGCCATGGGTCGCCGGCCTGATCCTCGAAGTCGCTCTCATCGGCGAGGAGCATTATTCGCCGGACAGCGGCGTTGACCGCCAGGTGTTCGCGCTCGCCCACCGCGAAGGCAAGACGGTGCGCTATTTCGAAACCGTCGACCGGCAATTTTCGCTGTTGTTGCCTCGGAACCCGAAGCTCGAGCTTGCCGAATTCGACGCAACGCTGAAAGGACTGGGGACCCAGGCTGACGAACTCGGACCGCTGGTGGACGCATGGGCGCATGGCAATGCGGACGAGGTCGGCAAGCTGGTGAATGCCGAGCTGGAAGCCGATCCGGCTGCGAAGAAAACGCTTTTGGACAACCGCACCGAAGCCTGGGCTGTGCAATTGAACGGCATGCTGGCAGAACACCATACGTATTTTATCACGGTAGGCGCCGGCCATCTGGCGGGCCCGAACGGCTTGTCCGCTCTCCTGCGCGCGCGCGGCTATCGGGTCGATGGACCGTGAAGACAACTTTTCCGGAGCCTTCATCGACGCTGTCGCGCGTGAGATAACCTGGATTTTCCGTTCGCCACGCCGACCTGATTTTATCTTTTGACACAGATTTCCGGAACGCGCTGCCCGGTCCGCACGTTAAAACCGCTGCAGTAAAGGAATATTCAGATGTTGCGGTGGGCGATCTTGTTTCTGATTTTGGGCTTGATAGCTGGTGTTCTGGGATTTACCACCATCGCAGGCGCTTCTATTGCCATCGCGAAGTTGCTGTTCGGGCTGTTTCTTCTGATCTTCGTGGTCCTTCTCGTTCTGGGATTGGGCGTTTTACGGTCGGCGCGCCGAAATTGAACGCTTCATAGTGGTGAAGGGACTCTCCGCAGGTGAGTCGAATCGCCACACTCCCGTTTACTCAGCCGAATCGGACAGCAGTTGCTCGGTTCCCACGCTCGCGCGGTCGCCCGCTGTGACGAGCATCAAGCTTGCCATTAACCGGCATGGCGTGTCAGGCTTAAGCGTGCGCAAGGTTATGGGGTGGGGCTATGGCGTACGTTTCATTGAATACCGTCAAGCATTTGGCTGCCGGTTCCGGTCTCAGGGAACCGTCCGCACCGCTTCCGACCGGCGGAATTCTCTACGTCCGGCACCCTTCCAGCGAGGACATCCTCAGCATTTACGAGATGAGCCGGATCGAAATCTCGTGCAGCGTTGCGCCGCTGGATCTCGTGAAGGCCGTATATGGGCATAACCCCGATACGTTCTGGGGCGTCTATTTCAGCCACGACAACGCGCGCGATCGGGCAAGACTGATTGGCTATTATTCGTTTCTTCATCTGAACGCTGCCGGCGCTCTTGCGCTTGAAAACGGGACGTTCGACGGACTCAATCTCGATTTCAGTCAACTCGTCGGCGAAGGTGGAACGCCCGCGGTCATCTATGTCTGGGCGCTCGTGGCGCGGAAAGTTGCGCGCATTGCCACGGTTCTGGTCGCCAAAGCTCTTGGCAGAGACCGTTACGGCGGCGTACCGATCTATGGCCGCGCTGCCACGCTCGGAGGGGTTTCCTCGCTCAAGAGCTATGGCTTCGAAGGCATAAGGCCCTGCGAAAAGGGTCTTGGCGACCTGTTCCGTCTCGATCCGGAAGTTCCTCAGGCTGCACAATCTGTCGCGTGATGGGAGTTCGCGTGAAACTCGAGGCCATCGTTGCGTCGAATCCGGACCACCTCGCGAAGATATTCGCCCTTCGCGCGGCCGTATTCATGAGCGAGCAGAATTGTCCGTACGAGGAAGAGTTCGACGGCAACGATTTTTGCGCGACTCACGTGCTCGGTCTTGTGGACGGCCATCCCGCTGCGACGTTGAGGCTGCGCTACTTTGCGGATTTCGCGAAGATGGAGCGGGTGGCGGTGCTGCCGAAGTATCGACGCACGCATATCCTGAAAGTCATCTTCGAAAAGGGCATCGACATCATCCGCCGAAAAGGCTACCGCATTCTCTATGGGCATGCGCAAAAACGGCTTGTGAAATTCTGGGGCCGTTTCGGCCTCAGGCCGCTGCAAAAGAACTTTCCCCTGGTCTTTTCCGATCATGAATATGTGGAAATGGTCGCCGAGCTGGAACCGCACGCCGAGGCCATCACCATGATGAGCGATCCCTATGTCATCGTGCGGCCGGAAGGCGCATGGGATTCGCTGGGCGTGCTGGATGATTCCGCGGCAAGGCCGGCGACGAATCCGCACTAGACGAGGCGCCTGCGCAGCAGAGGCTGCCAGCCTCCCGGAAGTGCGTTGCTGTTGCTTTCCGCCCGTTCTTCGCACCACACTTTCGAATGGGCAGCGAAGCGAAAAAAGCGGCCAATCCGGCAACCATCGCCGCGCAGGCGCTTGGCCGGATCGATGAACGCACCGGCGCAATTTCGCCCGCAGTTCACATGTCTTCGACCTTCCAGCGCGATGCGGACAATCTCTACCGCGCGGGGTACTCCTACGCCCGCGCGGAAAATCCCGCATACGACCAGCCGGAAGCGGTGCTGGCGCGGCTCGAAGATGGAGTGGCCGCCATGCTGTTCGCCTCGGGCATGGCTGCCGCCACGGCCGTTTTCCAGGCGCTGTCGCCGGGCGACCATGTGGTCGCGCCGAAAGTGATGTACTGGTCGCTGCGCGGCTGGATTCTGGGGTTTGCCGCGCAGTGGGGACTTGCGGTCGATATTGTCGATATGACCGATCTCGACCGGCTGAAACACGCGATGCGACCGGGACGTACCAAGCTCGTTTGGGCCGAAACCCCGGGCAACCCGATGTGGGACATCGTCGATATTGCCGCGGCAGCGCAAATTGCCCACGCGGCCGGAGCGCGGCTTGCCGTCGACTCCACCGTGGCGACGCCCGTGCTGACGCAGCCGATTGCGCTCGGGGCCGATGTCGTCATGCATTCCTGCACCAAATATCTCAACGGTCATTCCGATCTCGTTGCGGGCGCGCTTGTGACCGCCAGGGAAGACGAATTCTGGAATCGTTTGAAGGGCGTGCGCACGCAACAGGGTGGAATACTCGGGTCGTTCGAGGCATGGCTGTTGCTTCGCGGCATGCGCACGCTCTATCCGCGCGTGCGAGCGGCGAATGCCAGTGCTCGGATTTTGGCCGAACGGCTGGCACAAAATCCCGCCATCGCCCGGGTGCTCTATCCCGGTCTGGCCGATTTTCCCGGCCACGCAATCGCTGCCCGGCAAATGCAGGGCGGTTTCGGCGCCATGCTGTCCATCCGCCTGCGCGGGGGCGAACCGGCCGCCATCGCGACGGCCGCCAATGTGCGCCTCTGGAAGCGTGCAACTTCGCTCGGCGGCGTCGAAAGCCTCATCGAGCATCGCGCCTCCGTGGAAGGCCCGGACACGCCCTGCCCCCGCGATCTCTTGCGGCTGTCGGTGGGAATCGAGGACACAGACGACCTCGTCGCCGATCTCGAAGAGGCGCTGAAGTCGGCGGGAGACCAGCGCAACATATCCTGCACTTCGTAACGATCCTGCACATTCGAGAGGCCCACGCATGCCGGAACACCGCAAGGAAGGACATCGCGCGCGAAAAGCCGGATGGCTGCGCGCGGCGGTCCTGGGCGCAAACGACGGGATTCTTTCGACCGCGAGCCTGGTTCTCGGTGTTGCCGCCGCGCATGGGAATCGCAACAGCCTCCTCATAGCAGGCGCCGCAAGCCTGGTTGCGGGGGCCATGTCGATGGCCGCCGGCGAATATGTTTCGGTTCATTCCCAGGCGGACACCGAGGAGGCCGATCTCAAGCTGGAGCGCAAAGAACTCATCGCCGACAGCAAGGGCGAGCACCGCGAGCTTGCCGCGATTTATGTCGGGCGCGGTCTCGAACCCGCTCTCGCCAAACAGGTCGCCGAACAGCTCATGGCGCACGACGCGATCGGCGCGCACGCACGCGACGAACTCGGCATCTCGGAAACTCTGCGAGCTCGTCCAATCCAGGCGGCATTGGCCTCTGCCGCCAGCTTTTCCGTGGGCTCCGCTCTTCCCCTGGCTGTAACCGCCCTGTCGCCTCAGACCAGTGCCATCGTCTTTGTTTCCGTGACCTCGCTGGTTTGTCTGGCCGGCCTGGGAGCATTGGCGGCGCGCGCCGGCGGTGCGGGCGTGGTGAAGGGCGCGACACGCGTCGCGTTCTGGGGCGTTCTCGCGATGGCAGTCACCGCGGGCGCCGGCGCCTTGTTCGGGGCAGTTCTCTGAACGGCTCGCGGGCGCTGATTTGATCGACGGGCCGTCGCTACCTGCCGGATTCCTGCAGCAGTTGCGCCAGGTATGATTGCCACACCGCCGCCCAGGTATGCGTGCCATGACCGTGGGTCTGGTCGCTGACGGGAATCAAAATGAACCGTGCGTGCGGG
The DNA here is from genome assembly GCA_036511745.1 of Rhizomicrobium sp. Taxonomy (GTDB): domain Bacteria; phylum Pseudomonadota; class Alphaproteobacteria; order Micropepsales; family Micropepsaceae; genus Rhizomicrobium. The sequence continues at coordinate 4,058 of DATCBQ010000091.1, read as the reverse complement.
ATTTTTGGCGCCATCGCCTCTGCAATTCCAAGTTCGGGCGGGTTGATGAAATCATCGGCGGAGTTCACCCACATTACCGGCGCCCTGATGGCGTCGAGCGAAGCCGACGGATCGTAGTCGCGCGACGAAGCGATGGCGTAAACAATGTCGTTGGCGTCGAGCGTTGCGAAATCCCGGGTCAGCGTGTCACTCAGATATTTGTCCGCCGCTTCGGGCGTGGATAGCGTTTTCTGCATTTGCCGCGGCGCGCTGCCGGCAATCGTGAGGATGTCCGCCGTCGTGCGCAGCGCCTGGAGCGGCTGTGCTTTGTAGTCGCCGCCGGCCCAGGCAGGATCGCTCCTGATCGCATCGACGATCATGTCGCGCCACAGCCGGTTGCGGCCGGCGATCCGCACCGGCAGACAGGCCAGCGGCATCAGCGCATCCATGAACCCGGGATAGGCCTCGCCCCACATGAACGCGTGCATGCAGCCCATCGAGGTCCCCATCACGAGGCGCAGATGATTGACGTGCAGGCCCGCCGTCACCACGGCATATTCGGCCGCGACCATGTCGGCATAATCATATTGCGGAAAATGGGCGCGCAGGCCGTCGCTCGGCATGGACGATTTTCCATGACCGATATCGTCGGGCAGGATGATGAAATACTTTGCCGGGTCGAGCAGTCCGCCCGGCACGAACAGCACGCCCGCGAATTGCGGTCGCAGGAACTGATGGCCGTCGCCGCCTGTTCCGTGCAGGATCAGCACCGCATTCGTCACCTGGCCTTGCGCGTTGCGAACCGGCGCACCGAGCGTGGTGTAATGCAGCTTGAGCTCCGGTAGCGTTTCGCCCGACGAAAAACGGAAATTCCGCATGAGATAATCGCCTTCACGCGTATCGTACTTTGCCGCGTCCTGCGCCTGCGCGGCCCAACCCATCGCGATTGCGGCGACGAGTACGCCGGCCATGGTCAACACCCGGTTCATGAACATTTTCCTTCCTTCCCTCTCCGACTTATTGCTTCCACCCACGCCCCGAAAACGAAGGCGCAGCTGTCAGCTTGTGCGCGACAAGTCTTTCATAATAAGGCCGGGCGATGTCGGCCATTCGCTTGAGATCGTCGCGCAACGGCGGGCGTTCGCGCGGCGAAGGTCGGGCGAAACCGGTCGAGCGTTCGACGGCGTCGTACCACGCCGGCGCCCACACGCCGTCGCCGGCGCGCCTGCCCGCGGGCCAGCTCAGCATGCGTTCGCTGAAGCCAATGCCGAGCGCCTCGCACAGCGCGCCCAATACGCCGCGCGGATCGGCCAGCACGTCGGACGCCTCGACGACCGGCGGGGCGCGGCCCAGACGCTGCGCCTCGTGTTCGAACAAGGCGTGCTGCTGCACGAAGCCGATATCGGACAGCGCGACCGTCTCGCGCTTTTCGACATAGGACGTGAGCACCTCTTCCGGCGCCCGGATCAGAAACGCGTTGCGGCATGCATCCGCCCAGTCGCGGCCGAATTCCGGCAGCAGGTGATGCGTCATGTGCTTTTGATAGAAAATCGCCTCCCCGCCTGGAGCCGATCCGAGCACGATTCGCACAACCTCGCGCCAGTCGGAGGGACAGGCTGCAAGGGTTTGTTCGCGAAGGGGATGGTCGATGCCGGTACCGGCAAGATAGGCTGCGTAGAACGGCTCGTCGATCACGCCGGTATCGGCGCGGTTCTCGAATGCCCGCATCATCGCGGTCGAGATGTTGCGTGGCCCGGACCACATCGCAATGCGGATGGGCGGTTCGCTCATGCGCAAATCCTGGCTGCCTCTTCGTCCTTGAGGGCTGCGTAGGATTCGCGCAGGCGTTGCGTTACGGGCCCGGGCAACGCCGCCGAAAGAATGCGCCCGTCGATTTGGCGAACCGGCGTGATACCGCCAAAGGTGCCGGTCACGAAGGCTTCCTCCGCGCCCTGCACCTCCTTAAGCAAGAAATCCCCAAGCTGGATTGCAATACTTTCGCGACGGCATAACGCAATGACGTTTGCGCGCGTGACACCGTTGAAACAAAATTCGCCGGTCGAGGTGCAAACTTCGCCGGCCTTGACGAAGAAGAAATTCGTGGCGTTGCAGCTCGACACGAAACCGCCAGGATCGAGCATCAGAGCTTCGTCGGCGCCGGCTGCGATGGCTTCGTTCAATGCGATGATGAGAGCCAGACGGCTATGCGAGTTGAGCCGCATGTCGAACATGGCCTTCGGCGTGCAGCGAATGGAGGACGTAAAGAGGCTCAGGCCGCGCGCGGCGATCTGCGCACTCGGCTCCTTGTATTCCGCGACAATGACGACCGTGGGCCTGCCCAGCGCATTGCGCGGATCCTGATTGGGCGTTTTCTTCTCCCCGCGCGTGACCATGAGCCGGATATGCACGCCGTGCGTCATCGCGTTGGCGGCGAGCGTTTGTTCGAGCGCGGCCTTCACCTCTTCGCGTGTCATGCCGATATCCAGCCCGATGGCGCGCGCGCCTGCGAACAGGCGGTCAAGGTGAGCATCGAGAAATAGCAAAGCCCCTTTGTGCAGCCGCAAGCCTTCCCAGATGCCGTCACCCAGCACGAAGCCGGCATCGAAGATGGAGACCTTCGCCTCGCTGCGCGCCACCAGCGCGCCGTTCAGATAGAGGGCCGCCGCCGCGTTGCGCGGATCGTCGGCAAAATCCTGGCTACCGGGCATGGAATGTAAAAGGTTGAGACGTTGCGTATTCGCATAATACTTGCCCTCGCATTGGGGGTCGAGGCACCTTGCAAGGCTGCCCTGCCCCACTTATCTCTCCTGCGGGACACGCGCTGGAGGGTGCGACATGCTGGGATTGGCCGCATTCATCGGTGGAATTTTCGCGCTGGTTTGGGCGGTGACGGCTGCAAGCCTTGGCTTGGTGCTGCTGTTCGCCTTCCTTCTCCCGCTCCTCGTGTTCTTTCTGCTGTTCCGCCTCGGCTTCGCGCTGATGAAGGCTGCGGCCGTGTTCGTTCTGCTGTGTTTCGCCGCCGCCTGCATGGTCTGAACGGCGATCGCACATCGGGCCGGCCCTTCAACGCTCCAGCAGGATGACCTCGCTGTCCTTGTAAGTCGTACGCGCGTATTCCCGGAAGCCGCATTTCTGTGCCACACGCAGCGAAGCGGCATTGGCGGGATCGATCATGCAAACGAGACGGGCGCCGGGAAAGCGCGCCTCGTTCCAGACCAGCGCTGCGCGCACGGCTTCCGTCGCATAGCCTTTGCCCTGCGCCCAGGCAGCAAGCACCCAGCCCATCTCCTGCGCCCCGGCCAATGACGGTGTAATGGTGCGCTTGAAGTCGGCCACGCCCACTTCGCCCATATAGCGGCCGGTGTTGCGCTCGCGCAGCGTCCAGAAGCCATAGCCCTGCAACGCCCAGTGGCCCACATAGCGGGTGAGCCGCGCCCAGGACTCCTCCCGCGTTGACGGCTTGCCGCCGATGTAGCGCACGACTTCGGGGTCCGCCCACAGCATCGCGGAATCCTCAAAATCGTCGCGCCCGGGCGGCCGCATGACCAGGCGGGCGGTGGTGATAATTCGCATACGGGCTATAACCGACCTTGGCGGCGGCGAGACGCTATCGCGCGTATTCCGGGCGCACAACCGAGGAGTCGCGACTGGCGCAGGGCTGACCGGGGAACGGGCGATACGGCATTCGTGTCGCGCGGCACTGTCGCGACCAACCGGCAGGCATTGCGGTTGCCGTTCCTCAGAAATTGCTCACGCGGAGACAAGGAGAACGCGGAGCATTGCCGTGGTCGGGCAAGCGCCAGACGAGATTTCCTGCGAGATCGTGGATGCGGCCCGTTTCCTGTCTTGCCGAGTGCGCCATTCGCTGCGCGCAGGTGCTGCGGCTAAGCGCCGAAACAGCCAAGGGGCCCCAACGGATCGTCGATCGTCTTCGGCTCTCCGGGAGAGTCGCGCGGGGTATTTCAACCCCGCGCGCTCGCAGAACCGTACGTGAGACTCTCGCCTCATACGGCTCCCATTGTTTGGCCGAGCATCCTGTAGAAATGCCAGTGAGTGAACAATCCCGGCTGTTTGCGCTT
>DATCBQ010000090.1:0-6736 GCA_036511745.1 Rhizomicrobium sp. | reverse complement strand
GGAGAGATAGCTTAGAAGGGCTGCAACAGGAAAGGCCGCAAGCGATGAAGTTTCATCTCGATTTCGAAATGACTCCCGACGAAGCCCGCAAGGTGATGGGTTTGCCGGATGTGAGCGCGATGCAGAAAACCCTGGTGGCGGAAATGGAGCGCCGCATGCTGGCGACGCTCGATACCGCCGCCGACCCGGAGGCGCTTTTCAAGAGCTGGTTCAACTGGGGCAATCAGGGCATGGAGCAGTTTCAGCGCTTCATGCAGCAGGCATCGAGCGGCGCGAAGGAGCCGCGGCGCAAGGCCTGAGGTGAGGCGCGACTCCGCGACGATCTTTGCGCTGTCCAGCGCGCCGGGCCGCGCCGGCATCGCGGTCGTGCGCGTTTCGGGGCCGCGGGCGGGCGCGGCGATAGAAGCTCTGACGGGGCGCCCTTTGCCTGAGCCCAGACACGCCGCGCTGAGAAGCGTGTTCGCGCCCGGGCAGCCTTCGGAACAGGATCGAATCGACGAGGCGCTGGTGCTGTGGTTTGCCGCGCCGCACAGCGCCACCGGCGAGGATGTCGGCGAATTCCATCTCCATGGCGGCTCGGCCATTGTCGAAGCCGTGCTGGCGGCCCTGGCGGCGATACCGGGATTGCGCCCGGCGGAGCGCGGCGAATTCACCCGCCGCGCGGTCGAGAACGGCAAGCTGGATCTGACCCAGGCCGAAGGACTGGCCGATCTGATCGACGCCGAGACGCCCGCCCAGCGCCGCCTGGCGCTGGCGCATTATGACGGCGCCCTGCTGCGGCACTGCGAGGACTGGCGGGCGCGGCTGCTGCGGCTGTGCGCCTGGGCGGAAGCCGAGATCGACTTCGCGGACGAGGAACTGGACGAAAATCTGGGCGCCACAGTGCGCGAGGGCGCGCGAGAACTGCTGGCGGACATCCGCGCCGCGCTGGCCGATGGCCGGCGCGGCGAGATCGTCCGCGAGGGGTTTCATCTGGCGGTGATCGGGCCGCCCAACGCCGGCAAGAGTTCGCTGCTGAACATGCTGGCCCGCCGCGAGGTGGCGATCGTCGCGCCCACCCCGGGCACCACCCGCGACGTGGTGGAAGCCCGCCTCGATCTGGGCGGCTATCTGGTGATCGCGGCCGACACGGCGGGATTGCGCGAAGCCACCGACGCCATCGAGACCGAAGGCGTGCGCCGCGCGCTGGCCCGCGCCGAAAGCGCGGACTTGGCCGTCCTCGTTCTGGATGGCTCGGCGCAGGCGCCCCATGCCGGCCTGCCCGAATCCTTTGCCCGCGACGGCGATGCGGTTCTGACGGTGTGGAACAAATGCGATCTCGACTGGCCTTCCGCGCGGGAGGGCTTGCGGATTTCGGTGCGCAGCGGCGAAGGGATCGACACCCTCCTCGCGGCGCTGACGACTCGCATCGGCGAACGGCTGGGGCGGACGGCGCGGGAGAGCCCGCTGATCGCCCGGGCGCGGCATCGCCACGCTCTCGAACAGGCCTTGGAAGCGCTGGCGCGCGCCACCGCCGCGACCGCGCCGGAACTGGCGGCGGAGGATCTGCGCCTCGCCTTGCGCGCCATCGGCCGCCTCACCGGACGGGTGGATATCGAGGAGCTCCTCGACGTCGTCTTCCGCGATTTCTGCATCGGCAAATAGCGCGGCGCTCCTGTTTATCAGGCGAAATACAGGGGGTTTTTTTCGGGACGCCTGTTTTGGGTAGCCAAACTCAATTTATCTCAACATAATCAATAATTTAATGCTTTCCTGTTCGCGACAATAACAGAACGGGCGGGGCCTGTTATTTTTGTTTAAGCAGCAACGTTCGAGGAATTTCCAGCTGGCCGGGCATTAGATTGTTGGCATTGCCGGAGCGCATGCCCTGTCTGCGCTTCCGCACGATTCATTCGAACTCTTGCCGTCGCACGGACGGGATCGTCGGCTTTGACCGCAGCACGTATCCGGGAAAGCGGGCGCTTGTTCGACACAAACGCATTACCACGTGAGAGGCTTGCGAATTGGGCGAGCCCGAGGACCTATGACGGGATCAGGAAACTGAGACGCGCTTAAATACGGTTTGATATGCCGTGTTGTCGACGCTACAGCGGTAAGGCTTGTGTGCGGCTGATTCACGGGCGTTAAAAGCGTTACAGGCAGTCCAATTTCTTGCGTCACAATGCGGATCGGCTCGCACAAATCCGTGTCGTTCGTTAGTACGGCAGCCTCCTCAAAATTGCCCCGAAAGGCATCTCGCACCAGGTGAGCTGCCAATTTTACATCGGAGCCCTTTTCCTCGGTTTTCCAAACATACGCGACCACCGGTGCCGGGATAACATTTAGAGTATGTGGTGTCGGCTTCAGGCTTGGTATCGGCGGAGCAAGCCCGGCCCATTTGGCGTGTGTAAGAAAATTTCCATGGTGAATACGAATCGCGGGGTCCATTGCAAGCGCCCGCAAATAGGCTTGCTGCCGAACCGGAGACGTTGGATCAAGCCTCCCGGAAACATGCGCGGTATAGTAATTTACAATCGCGATTTGGCTTGTGGCTGGAAGAGACTTTTGACAAAGCGCTACGATGTTCAGCCATTTGTGCGGCGTGCCCTTGACGGCTCGGTAGTACAAATTGAAACCGTCAACATAAACTATCGTGCGCGGCATTTGTGGCCCCCAAAAGCAGAAGGCCGCCACAGGCGGTTAAACCTAGGCGGCCTTTGGGCCTGCGGCCAAGCCGCAGGTGGGTTATGACGCTTTAATAGGAAAAACTTGAGACTCAGTCAAGTACGGACTTGACAATAATGATAAACGGATTCCGTTGCTCCAAACAGATCTCTGCCCCAGCAAGTGGTTCGGCAGCGGCGGAGATCCGTTCATTCTGGAAACGAGCCGCGAAATTCGCGCGGCGCCCGGTAACGGCCCACAAAGTCTGCACCTGCCGACGCGGGAATGCCGGCAATTTGTGCGCCGGCTCGACAGCCAATTACAAAATCGCTTCCATGCCCTTGCGGCGGATCACATTGAGCAGCACAAGCGCAGGTCCGCTTGGATGCTTCGCGCCGCATTCGAGCTTTGAGATATAGCCGGTCGTCACGCCCAGCCGGCGCGCAAACACAGCCTGGCTCATGCGCGCGCGCTCGCGAAGCGAGCGGATTTCTTCGCCCGATACAGACTCGATTTGCGTCGTCCGGTCTTTGCCGAGATGGCGCATGGTGATTTTCGAATAATCGGCATCGTCCATAATGCCGCTTCTGTTCATGCCGTCGGCCGTTTCGAGTATCGCCTCCGTTGCCCTGCCAACCTTCTTGCGCTTCGCCATTTTTCGCCTCCTCCAGTTCGCCGTCCTTCATTGCACGTTCAATGCCTCTGTCGTCTGTCGTGAGCCACAAGGCCGCGATTCTCCTGAACGACTCCAATTCCTTCGCCGCGATGTTGTCGCGTTCGTTTTTCGAGAACCCGAAAATGAACACGGCGCGCCTGCCCGCTTCATATCCGCCCGCTTCATAGCCAACGAGCACGCGATAGCCGCCCGAGCGTCCCTGCCCTGTACGCGCCACGCGCTGTTTGATGACGTGTCCGCCGAGATCGGCATCCATCAGACCGCCTTGCGCACGCCCGATCGCCTCTCTGAGGCTTTCATCCGAAATCTTGTTCTGCCGCGCGAAGCGCCCGAACCATTTGGTTTTGAAGAGCCTCACATTTTCCCCTAGTCCAATAAACCATAGTCCAATGGGCTATAATTTCAATCTTTTTCCGAGCAACTTTCTTGCTTTTTGAAGGGCGATTATGCACTTGACAATACCACGGCCAACCCCTAGATTCTGGGCATGGCAACGAAACACAACCCGACCCCGAGCGGCAAGAACCTTACTGGCGACCTGACGCTGATCCAGATCGCGGCGAAGTTCTCGACCGAGGAAGCGGCGCGCGACTATTTCGAAAAGCTCCGCTGGCCGAATGGTCCCGAGTGCCCGCATTGCGGCAACGCGGATCAGACGCGCATCTACAAGGCGACGGCAAACCGCGCGAAGAAAATCCGCCCCGGCCTTTACAAGTGCGCGGATTGCCTTCAGGGCTTCACCGTGACGGTCGGCACCGTCTGCGAGGACTCGCATATCCCGCTCAATAAGTGGCTGATCGGCTTCTACATGATGTGCGCCAGCAAGACACAGGTGAGCGCGCTTCAGTTGCAGCGCCAGCTTGAAATCGGCTCCTACCGCTCCGCGTGGTTCATGTGCCATCGCATCCGCTTCGCCCTTCAAGACGTTCTCCCGACCGACAAGCTGGACGGAACCGTCGAAGCGGACGAAACCTACATCGGCGGCGTGAAGCGCGGCATGGGGCGCCGCTACACTGGCAACAAAACCGCAGTCGTGTCGCTTGTCGAGCGCGGCGGGCGCGTGCGCTCTCAGGTTGCCCGCAAGGTCAACGGCGACATTATGGGCCAGTTGCTCAAGAAGCACGTTGCCGAAACCGCGCATCTGAATACGGACGAATCGCCGCTCTACAAAAGGGCCGGAAAGGCGTTCGCATCGCACGGCACCGTGAACCACAGCGAAGAAGAATATGGCCGCTACGAGTCCGATGGTCGCCTTGTGACCACGAACACCGTTGAAGGCTTTTTTGGCAACTCGAAGCGGTCACTGGACGGCACGCACCATCAGGTGAGCCGGAAGCATTTGCCGCTCTACCTTGCCGAGTTGGACTACAAGTACAACACGCGGGAAGAGACTGACGGCGCGCGCACGGCGCGCGGTATTCCGAAGATCGTCGGCAAGCGGTTGATGCTTCGGCGCCCCGCGCGTCGCAACTAATATGGCGCGCGCTGCACGCATCGCAGAAGTTCGCGCAGAACATCTCCTAACGGAGCTGTTGACTGTGCAGGGTTGGGCTACTCAGCATTTTCCGAAGGGCGATTTGCTACGTCAGCAGGAATATAAAGATCACCCGCATTTGCTTGAAATCTTCAAAGGTAAGAGCAAAAAAGGCGGGGGTGGCGACGGACTGCCGGAAGCGTTGCTTGTTGACGAAAATTTGCAACCGTTAGCCGTCATCGAAGTCAAGGGCAGCGAAACCGACCTTGCGAAGGCCGTAGACGAGGTTACAAACAGCTACGGCAAATGGTGCGTTGAGGCGGGATATACGCCACTTGCAATCGCCCTCGCCGGTAGTTCCGATGATGCGTTCTCTCTTCGTGTTTTTAAGTGGGCGCGAAATAAATGGGTTCCCGTCACGTACGAAGAAAACCCTATCACGTGGATTCCTAATCGCGCTGATTTGGAACGAATACGCCAGCCAACCGCTTCGGCGGAATTACGTCCTTCCGTTCCTCCCGCGTCGGTGCTCGCGGCGAGAGCCGATGAAATAAACAGACTTCTGCGCGAGGCCAATATCACTGACGCGCACCGTCCAGGTATCGTTGGGGCGGTCATGCTGGCGTTGTGGAAGTCAAAGGGAAAAATCAGGCGCGACCCAGAATATATTTTAGGTGACGTAAACGAGGCCGCGCAAAAGGCGTTTTGGACTGCCGGGAAACCGAAAATTGCGGACAGCCTTCGCGTTCCAGAGGCCAACAAGGAATTAGCGAAAAGCGCTGTTCGCATCGCGACTATTCTGGAGCGCCTTAACGTAACGGTGCTGAACGCGGAGACGGACTATCTGGGTCAGCTTTACGAGACATTCTTTATCTATGTTGGCGGAAATACGATAGGTCAGATTTTCACTCCCCGACACATTGCCGCTTTCATGGCTGAACTCGTTGACGTTCAGCGCGGCGACGATGTTCTTGATCCCGCGTGCGGCACTGGCGGATTCCTCATAGCCGCGATGAATCGCATTCAGCAGCAAGCGAAGCTCTCACGCGCCCAGATGGTGGAGATCGTAAAGAAGCACCTTGTCGGATTCGAGGTTGAGCCAACAACTGCCGCGCTTTGCATTGCAAACATGATTTTGCGCGGTGATGGCTCAACGCGAGTTCATCAAGGAAGCTGTTTCAATTCCAAACATTTTGAACCGGGCAAAGCGTCTATTGTGCTTATGAACCCACCATTTCCACACGAATCCACGGACAGGCCACCGGAAGAATTTATTGCCCGCGCACTCGAAGGGTTGCGGCACAAGGGAGTCTTTGCGGCGATCGTCCCTCAGTCCCTGATGGTAAAACGAGAAAAACAAGAATGGCGCGACGCAATTTTGAAGAAGCACACCTTGTGCGGCGTAATTGCCATGCCGGACGAATTGTTCCAGCCATTCGCGGCGGCCACCACGGCCATTCTCATTCTGGAAAAGGGCGTTCCACATAAGGCGGACAGAAAGGTATTTTTTGCGCGGATTGATAACGACGGACTAAAACTGAAAAAGGGTATTCGCTTAGCGCGTGATGGCAGTCAGCTTCCGATAATCCTAGACGCCTACAAAAATAAGAAATCAATTCCGAGACTGTGCGGATGGTCAGTGTTAGACCCGAGCGAGGCGCTCTGGCATACAGCGGCGCCTTATTACGTTCCTGCATCGCCTCTCTCACTATCTGAAATCAATGATGGCATGCGGGATTTGGCACGGTCCCGAGCGGCATTTGTTGTGAGGCACGCGAGAGAGTTACGCGCCCTCTCGTCTGCCGTTGATGGGGGAGCTTTGAGTCCGCGCAAGATTCGAGAAATCAAAAAACCGACCCAATTGAAAACGGAAATCGGCACGATAGGGAGCTTCTTTGACATATATGGCGGCCAGCGGGAGCTACACAACAAAGAAAAACTGA
>DATCBQ010000089.1:0-37254 GCA_036511745.1 Rhizomicrobium sp. | reverse complement strand
GTGGGCATTCTGGTCGCCGCGATCGCCGGCGGATGGCTTCTGCTCGTCAATCCCGTCGTGGAAGGCTTCAGCGATCGCGCCAATGCGCGCCAAACGCTTCTTGAAACCTACGCCCGCAATCAGCGCATCCTTTCCGGAATTTCAGCCTGGCAGGCCGGGATCGAAGAGCAGCACCGGACCGCGGGGCAGTTTGCGATCACGGCACCCACGGAAGCTCTCGCGGCCGAACAGCTCAAGAATCGACTCTCCAGAATGACAAGCGACGCCGGAGGCACGCTCACGGCGATTCAGGATGTCGAGGATGGTGTGCCGAGCGGCTTTGTACGCGTGCGTGTCGATGTGCAGATGACGCTCGGACAGCTTTACAAAACCCTGACGCGACTTGAAAGCGAGGAGCCTTATGTCGTCGTTGAATCCCTTTCGGTCGTTGCCGATCGCGCCCTTCAAACCGGACATCTGGGTCCGATGGCTGTCCGGATGGAAGTTTCGACGGCCGTCCGAATTTCTCAGTCCTCGTAGCCCGGAATTCATACCGGCGATCGCAACAATGATGCTCGTGGTTGGCGCCGGAATGCAGCTTGTGTTACCTTCGACGACGAAGTTGCCCCAGCAATCGGAACTGGCGCCGCGCCGCGTGCACGAGCCTGCCCAGATGGCGCCGCAGGAATATCCCGCGGTGCTGGCAAATCCGATTTTCGTGCCGGACCGCAAGCCGGATGCTTCCGCCGTACCGGTCAGCGGCGGGATGAACGGGTTTTCGGTGCTGGGGATCGCCGTTGCCGGAAACAAGGCGACCGCGGTTGTCAGGGGCCCCGGGGGGATCCAGCGCCTCAAGACCGGCGACGCGATGAATGGGTGGAAGCTCGTTACCGTAGAACTCGATCAGCTCACATTCGAGCGCAACAAGGAACGTCGTGTGCTGATGATCGCGAAGGGAGCACCTCCCGAAATCGCACTTGAGCGCGCGAAAGCGGGTCCCGGCAACAAGACCACCATCGGTCAGGCCACCAAATCCGACGACGACAGCGACGACGACGACGACAATTGATGAGGGCTGGCATGCGCATTCAAATTGCAATCGTGATCGGGACGGTGCTGCTGTTCGGCGGCGCCCAGGCCCAGGTGGGTTCGCCCGAGCGGAGCGGCGTTCCCGTCTCGCCGGGGGCGCAAGCGTCCGGACCTCCGCAGCCGCTGCCTCAAAGCGCACCGGACAACATCGAATCCGTGGGACCGATCGACCGTGAAATCCGCCACCTGGCGAAAAGGAATCGGCACGAAGCCGTCAAGGCCGGGACAGCAAACATCAGCCTGAATTTTCCCGGCGTTGACGTCCACGAGGCGGCGAAAGCCATTCTGGGCGATATTCTGGGTCTGAACTATGCCGTCGACCCGTCCGTTTCCGGCGCAGTCACGGTTGTCACGGCAAACCCGGTCAGAAAAAGCGATGTCTTTCCGATCCTCGAAGATTCGTTGAAGGCTGCGAATCTCGGCCTTGTGCGCCGCGGCGCGGTTTACACGATTGTTCCGCTGGCGGAAGCCAAGCGGCAGCCGCAACTCGTCGGTCCTTCCGATCCCGGTTATGGCACCGAAGCGGTGCAGCTGCATTTCGTCGGCGCCGCCGAATTGAAGAAACTCCTCGAACCGCTGGTTCCGGAAAACGCAATCAGCCAGGTCGATCCGGGACGCAACATCATCATCATCACCGGCTCGGCCGGGGAAAGAGCATCGATCCGCGGGCTCATCCAGGAGTTTGACGTCAACTGGCTGCACGGAATGTCGTTCGCGATGTTTGTGCCCAAGCATACCGACAGCAAGCTGATCCTGCCGCAGCTCGACGGGATTCTGAACGGCGAAGGTGCGCCGACGGCCGGCCTCGTGAAACTCCTGGCCGTAGACCGTATCAACGGGATATTGGCCATCTCGGCCCAACCGCAATATCTCAAGGATGTGGGACGCTGGATCGACATGCTCGACCGCGAAGGCGAAGCGGGCGCGCGGCGGCTCTTTGTTTATCGCGTACAGAACGGGCGCGCCTCGGATCTGGCGACCGTCATCGTCAACGCCTTCGGCGCGCCGGCGAATTCCAACAGCGGCGCTACCCAACCGGCGCCAGCCAAATATGCCAACGGGCTTAACCGTCCGCCTCCCATCGGCACGTTTCAGCCGCCCTCCAATACCGGAGGATCGCCGGGTACGACAGGTTCCTCGACGACCGGCGGCAGCAGTACCGGATCAAGCGCGTTCGATCACATCGGCGGATCCAATTCCGATGCGCTTGGCGGCGAAGCTCCGGCTGTCGTGGCGCAATCGCTGCAGCTCAGCCCGACGGGCCCCCCGGTTACACTCACCAGCGACGACTCGAACAATGCCATTGTCGTCTACGCAACGGCCCGGGAATACGCGATCATCGAAGATGCGGTCCACAAGCTCGACATCCAGCCGCTGCAGGTCATGATCGAAGCGGCGATCACGGAAGTAACGCTCACCGACCAGCTGCAATACGGCGTGCAGTGGAGTTTTGGTGCCGGCCAGGCCGGTATCAACGCAAGTGGGGGCGGCGGAGCCGGCGTAGCGGGTCTTATCAGCGGGGTCACCGGCGCACCGGGGTTGAGTTATCTCCTGACCTATGGAACCACGATCAATGCAACGCTTCAGGCTTTGGCCGGCATCACCAAGATCGAAGTGCTTTCGGCACCCAGGCTTGTCGTCCTGAACAATCATACCGCGGCGCTTGAGGTCGGCCAGCAAGTGCCGATCGTCACGGGGTCCGCCGTCAGCACCGAGACGACGTCTGCGCCCATCGTCAATTCGGTGGACTATCGCGATACCGGCGTGATCCTGAAGGTGACGCCACGCGTGAATGATGGCGGTCTCGTGCTTCTCGACATTTCCCAGGAAGTAAGCGACGTGGCATCGACAACCAGCTCGGCCATCGATTCGCCCACCATCAACGAGCGGAAGATCGCGAGTTCCATAGCCGTGCACGACGGCCAGACGGTGGCGTTGGGCGGCCTGATCACCAACAGCAACACGGATTCCTCGACCGGCATTCCCGTGTTGCGTCACATTCCCCTGCTGGGACCTCTTCTTTTCAATGCCACGAACAAGGAAAACGACAGGACGGAGTTGATCGTGCTGCTCACTCCGCGAGTGGTCAGAAATGAGGAGGATGCGAAGTCGATGACGGACGAGCTCAAGGCGGAGCTCAAGACCATTGAGCCCGATCCGGGGAAGGTCAACAAGTGAGACGGGAAGGCGGATACGCAATGATCGTGGCGATAGCCGGCGTTGCCGCCTTCGGTCTCATCTCGTTCGAGACTCTCGCCACGCATCGCGGCGTCATCGCCAGCGTGGGCGGCCAACTCGAAAACGCGCAGCTCAAGGCAGCCGCGGACGCCGGCCTTACCGCGGCAATCTATGGCCTGTCGCTTCCAGACCCTGCGCAGCGCTGGTCGATCGATGGCCGTCCGCGGACCATCCGTTTTGCCGACATGACCCTGACGATTCTCGTCGAAGACGAACATGGCAAGATTCCCATCAATCGGTTGAATGAAGACGAGGTACGCCAACTGTTCGTGACGGCGGGGGTGACGGGCGACCGGGTAGACCAACTGGTGGATTGTTTTGAGGACTGGACTGACGAGGATGACGATCCGCGGCCTCACGGGGCGGAAGCGCCCGACTACGCCCCTCAGGGCATCAAGCCGCGCAACGCCGATTTCGAGTCTGTCGGTGAACTGGCGATGATCAAGGGCATGGACAGCGCACTCTTCGCCAAAATCGCGCCGGCCCTTACCGTGTTCTTCGGCGAGAGCGGTTCATTCAGTGTCGAGGATGCGCAGCCATTGGCGCTGGCCGTCATGTCGGGTTCGAAAATCGACGCACCCGAGGTTCTCGTCAGACAGAGGGAATTGTCGGGGGAGCGTCCGGCGCTGGACACCGCGCCCGCGGTCAATCTGGCGGGCAGGCCGCTCACCGTGAATGTGGCGGCGCATGATCGCGAGGGTGGAACATTCCAGCGATCGAGCATCATCCAGCTCACCGGATATCCGCGCATTCCCTATTGGGTTCGATACGTCGAATAGCGGCTCCGTTCTCATCCCATGCTCGCGAATCCCGGCGGCCCGTAAAGCCAAACGATCCAGATCGCGAACGCCAGAGGAACGCCAAACGGGATACGTTGCGACAGCGCCGTCCGTCCGCGAATGGATGCGGAGAGAACGATCCAGACAATCCCGGCGAGGCTGGCCAGCAGAAGGACGGAAGGAAGGGGTTCGAGCCCGAGCCACGCCCCGGCAGCTGCTCCGAGCTTTGCATCGCCCAGTCCCAATCCCTCCTGTCCGCGCAGGCGCCTGTATCCCCACGCGACGATCCATAACATCGCAAATCCGATTGCCGCGGCAATGGCGTGATCCAGAACATTTTCGGACGGCAGCAGAGCCGCCGAGGCAAGACCGCCGGCGACGAGTGGCAGCGTGAGCACGTCGGGCAATCGAAATTGCAGCCAGTCGACAATGGCGAGCACGAGAAGTCCCCAGGCCAGACACAACGAAAGCAGCAACGCCGTGGTCCCGAAAACAACATGAATCGTCCACGCCGCAAGCAAGGCGCAGGCCGCCATTGTCGCGGGACGCGAAATCGCCCGCTGCGCCAGCACCTGCGTCGTGCGCCCGGCGAGCCAGCCACCGGCAAGCGTGAAGACGGCAACAACCGCGGCGGCTTTCCAATCGACAACCATTCGACCCGCTCAGCCTTCGGATTCGCAGCCTGCCAGTTATAAGCATTACGGCCTGTTCGGGGAGGGGGCCTGTCCTGAAAGAATCTGTGCGGGCAAAAGGGTTCGCCCATGATCGATCCGTTGACAAAAACACAAGGGAGTTGTTTCGGATTCCAGCGATTCGGCAAACGATTGCTTAACGCAGGCTGCCTCACACTCCCCCCGGCGGCAGCGGGTGCCGCAGAAGAACGGCAACGGCCCCCGAAACCGCGCCGGAACAGGTGCGCAACGGCATGCGGATGACCGCGGAAGCAACGGAAACATCGGACGGCATTCGGCTGGAGCTGGCGCCGCTGCTTTCGCTTTACGGAAAAAACAGACATCTGTCGCTTCGGGTGGAGCGGCTTCCCGATCGTGCGCGCCTGTCGCGCGGGCGAAACAATGGCGACCGTTCGTGGTCGTTGACGCGCGAGGATTTGGACGACCTGCATTACCTCCCGCCTGACGGCATGAAGGCGGCGCACACTCTGGCGATCCGGATTATCAATCTGGACGCCGATGATCGTGCGACCCTGGCGATGCTCGATTTGCCCGTAACGCCAGTTGTCTCGTCGGCGTCGAAGCGAAACACGGCTGCAGCGCTGGAGCCGGTTGACGCAACGAAGCCCACGCGGCCCTGCGAGGACTGCGCCCGGACGAAGACCACGCTCGACGCGCGAGATCGTGAGTTGACCGAGGTCCGCCATGCGCTCGAACAAGCGTTCGAACAGAGCCGGGCAGAGGGGCTGAAACGCGAAAATGAACTCGCCGCCGCACGAACGGCGTGGCAAGCCGGGCTTGAACGCAGACTCGCGGGGATATACGCCGAATCGGCCTCGAAGCTCGAAACCAGCCGTGCCGCCTGGCAGACGCAACAGAACACGCGCATCGAAGAGGCGCGCGCGCGCTGGCAACGCGAAGCCGATGCCGCATTCAAGCGGGCAAAGGATGCCTGGAAGGCGGAGGAAACCGTCAGGCTCGCCCAGGCCGAAGCCCAGTGGCGCGAACAGGCCGCACACTCGTTGGCGGCAGCCAGAGCCGAGACGGCGCGGATGCAATCGGCATTGCTGCGCGCCGAGGCCGAAGCGGCGCGGATGTCCGACGACGGTGCGGCGCTGCGCCGTCTGCGCGGGGAGCTTGCCGAGACCAACACATCGCTCGGCGCCCGTGTGCGCGAGCTTGCGGATGCGCGGCAAGCCCTGGAACAGGGCCGGGCGGAAGGCCTGAAAGGCAAAGCCGAATTCGCCGCTGCCAGGGCGTCATGGCAGGACGAGCTGGAAAAAAGACTCGACGAGGTTCGTTCGGCGGCGGCCGTGCGCATGGCCGATGACGTTGAAGGCAGCCTTCAAAACGATATGGATCGGGCCCGCGAGCAATGGCGCGAGGAATCCGAAGCGATGTTGTCGAGAGCGAAAGAGAACTGGAAATCCGATGAGGATGCGCGACTGGCGCGTGCCGAAGCGCTATGGCGCGAACGCTCCGCGAGATCGCTGACGGACTCGGCGGAGCGGCTCGAAAAGGCGGAAGCGGCTCTGGCGCGGGCCCACGCGCATGCTTTGCAGGAATCGGCGGACGCGGCGGAGCTTCGACGTGTCCGCGAAGAATTGTCGGAAACCCGAACGATTCTGTCGGATCGCGAAACGAGGCTCTCGCAGGTGAGGCTGGATACGAAGCGCGTCAGGGAGCGCTGGAAAGCGGAGGCCGAGATTGCACTGAGCCGCGCGCAGGAGGCATGGAAAGCCGAAGAGGCCTATCGCGTCTCGGTCGCCAGAGGCGACTGGCAGAGAGACATGCGCATATCGTTCGAAGATGCCGACGCTAAAGAAGAACAAAGACCCTGGAAACCGCGTCGGCTTATTTTCGATGGACTTGTCGCCGCCGCGCTTGCCGCCGCGCTCGCGGTCGCGGTCGTGGTGTTTTATCCGGGCATTGCCGCGATGTTGGGCGCGTACTGGCCAAATGCCGCCCCTGCAGCGACACAAAGTGCAAACGCGCCGGAACACCTGCCGCCGGCGCATTCGCTGCCGGCAATCGTTGCGCCTCATTTCGCAACGATCACCCATGTTGCGAATGTCCGCGTCACGCCTTCCGCGACCGCTGACGTGATCGGCACGCTTGCGCGCGGCAGCAACGTCGTGCCGCTCGAAAAGCGGGGAAACTGGGTGCGCATCCACATGGGCGTTGCCGGCGCGATAAAGGACGGCTGGGTCTATGGTCCTTATCTGAGGGACCCGACCGGCGGTTAGCGTTGCCGCGTTCGCCGGCGCGCGAGACCATCGTCTCAGGCGCTTTGGCCGGCCTGCGAGCGTGTGAAGGCGATGCGGCAATGCAGCCCGTCGGGCTCGTAGTCGATGCTGACGGCGCCATCGTTTTCGCGTGCCGTGACGGAGCGGATCATTCTCGAACCGAAGCCTTCCTTGTTGGGCTTCGGGGCCGTCGGTCCGTCGCGTTCTTTCCAGTCGAAGATCACCCGCTCGCCTTCGGGGCGTTGCTCCGCCGACCAGACGAACGAGACCCGGCCCTGGGGCACCGACAGCGCGCCGTATTTGATGGCGTTCGTCGCCAATTCGTGAACGGCCATCGCGAGGCCGCCTCCGAATTCTTCGGACAGCCGCAGCTCCGGGCCTTCGATGCGGAAGCGCGGCGCGAGATCGCCCGTGAACGGCGCCAGCGTCGCAGCGATGATGGCGTTGGCCTCGACGGCAACGTATTTGCCGGCCAGCACCATGTCGCTGGCGGCGGTCAGTGCATGCAGCCGCCCGGAGAAGCGTTTGAGAAACTCGTCGATGTCGTGGTTCGTCCCCGCGCGCGGCGCGGAATATTTCGCCAGCGCCTCGACGATGGCCATCAGATTCTTCAGGCGATGGCGCATCTCGCTGGTGACGAGATCCCGTTTTTCGCGCTCCAGTTTTCGTTCGTGAATGTCGCGCAGCGTGCCGATCCATTCGCTGATTTCGCCGCGATGGCCGAATGAGGGCAGCGTGCGCATCCGGTGCCAGCGCCATTCGCCGTTCGAGCCGTCGCGAATGCGCAATTCCAGGTGAAAGGCTTTGCTCTCCTTCGGCGATCCGTGCAGGGCCAGTTTTTCCCGGTCGTCGGGATGGACGGCGTTGACCCAGCCGCGGCCGCGATAGTCATCCCACGACATTCCCGTAAGCGCCGCCCAGTGCGTGTTGGGTTCGAGCGGATGACCGTTGCCATCGGTGACAAACACGAATCCCTGCGACGCATCGACCAGCCGGAGCAGCCGATGGCGATGAATTTCGCGGTCGAGCAGCATGGCGCGCGCAAAGGATGCGATGGCGACCTGCGCTGCGCCCGAAACCGCAAACACGACAACGCCGCTATCCGCGCCGTTTCCCTGCGTCAGCCAGACGACGAGGGTGCTTACGGCCCAGGCGGCGAGGCCATATTGCCATCCCGCGAACAGAACGCACAGCAGGATTGCCGGAAAGAAGATCGTGCC
Source organism: Rhizomicrobium sp. (assembly GCA_036511745.1). Taxonomy (GTDB): domain Bacteria; phylum Pseudomonadota; class Alphaproteobacteria; order Micropepsales; family Micropepsaceae; genus Rhizomicrobium. The sequence continues at coordinate 29,032 of DATCBQ010000089.1, read as the reverse complement.
GGGGAAAGCGATGTGCTGACTGCCGAGCGCCAGCTTAAGAGCGATGGCGGCGCCGAGAACCACCGCCGTCAACGCGAATCGCAAGGGCGCCTTCGACCGAAAAAAGCTCGGCGAAGACTCCTGCGCGCGCGTCTCCAGCAGGAAGCGTCCGAGCGCTTCGCTTGCTTCCCGCAAACCGGTCTCAAAGGCGCGCAGGTCCATCCCCCGGTTAAGCATCATAAGTCACACGCCGAATGGGGATGCAATAACATGGGTTGCAGTCAAGCGGCGTCCAAAGGAGAGTCGCTGCCTGCAGCGGCAAAAGCGGCCTTACTCGCCGGACCAGATGACCTGGGCGTGCGTGGCGCCGTTGGACGTCGAGGCCACCACTTCGACGGTCTTCTTGCTGTCCTTCGAGCTGGCCGTGAACATGGTCGTGCCGCCGGTCGCCATGTTCATGGTCTCGCCGAAGCCGGCCGCCGAAGACTTCTGCTTGTAATAGGCGATGACGTCGGCCGGGGAGGCGCTGGTTTCGAGGATCACCGTGCCGCCATTGCCTTTGGCGCCCACGCCGACCACGCTCGAATCGATCTTGGCGCCGGGGAACACCGACACGAAGCCGGGCAGAACCGCCGCCGCCACTCCGCCGGAATTGACCGTCACGGATTGATTGCCGTTGGCGTCTTTGACGGTGAAATTCTGGCCGTTGCCGGACACCGTCATGGTGCCGCCATTGCCGGGAATGGTGACGGTATGTTCCTGCCGCTGGCGGTCGCAGCCCGCCAGCATCGCCAGGCAGGCAAGTGCAATGAGATAGGCGCGCATGAGTGTCCCCCGAAAAATCGACCCCGACCCGATTCCTCGCCCGAATTCGCGGCGGTGGCAAGCGTCGGACCCAATCCCCTGTCGGCGTCATTTTCGAGCCTTGCTTCGCTGGTAACAGCGATCTTTTCAGCGATTGCGCGGCGCTCGGCGCTGGCGCGCGCGCGTTTTTCTCTGGATTCACAGGAGGTTGGCGCAAACCCGTGCGCGAGCGACCAGCGATCGGCGCAGGGAATGAACAGCGAAACATGCGCCTGCGCGCCTCAACCGGCGGCGTGGCGCGAATCGCATTGCCGCCGTCACCGGATGGCAAAGAGGGAAAGGGAGAATCACCGGGACGAATCGCGCGCGGCGCGGCAACCCGTCATGCCGGAAACGATAGACCGTTTGATCAAACCCGTCAAGCAAAATCGCCGGTTAATCTGTATACGGAATACCGCCGCAGCTTCAATTCATGCCATTTCGTGTTCCGCAGAAGAGCTGCCGACACGGCCGGGTTGACCCCCGGCACAGACGTAGCGTCGATCGCGTCGCGCCCGCGTGCGCGCGGTACAAGTCCGTGGACGCGCTCGAACACCCGTGACTATTGCCCGCGGTGCCAGACCCAGCCGTCGGTGTCCTCGTAAACCGTGGTCCCGTTCGCGGAAGCCTGCACCTGTACCAGGCCGAACGTGTTGGTGGTAAGGCGGAACGGGAAGGACGTGGCCGTTGCGGAGCTATTGGTCGTAAAGCCAGGCGGTCCGGGAAAGAGTGTTGGCGCGGCGATTGCGGTTTGATCCGGACTGGAAAGAAGGATCTGCGAACTGGTACCGCCGACAATGCGTCCAAAGGCTTGTACTTGAACTCCCGTGGGAACCGAAAGCGGACAGGTGGTTAACGAAGTCCCGAAGCTGGCCGCGCATTTGGCAACGGTCCCTGTCTTGATATCGTTTGCCGGCGTCGTCAGATAAAATGTGTCTCCGTCCTGGGCGAACTGCACGAGCGTGGGGATAGTATTCGAAGTCGTATAAAGCGGGCCGACCATGCGGTAGAGGCCGGTTTCGAATTTAAAGTTTTGGCCCGTCGTCGTGGTGCCCGACGCTGCGGCAGGGGCAATCTGTACTGTGTTGCCGCTCGAAACGACGATGCAATCGGCGGGAGGGCTTGAACTATTCGCTGTAAGGGCGGGCGTTAACTGAAAACTCGTGCCGGTGAAGGATGTATAGGAGACCGTGTAGCTCTTATAACCCGTCGGGGGATTGGCGAGTGAATTTTGCATTATGGCGGTGCATCCCGCAGATTGGAAGAAATCCGATACGGTCATGCCGGGAGCCATGTTCGATGTCGTCGACAGGGCTACGGTGGTCACACAGGCCAAAGGACATCCTGACGTCGATAGAGTCGCAACCGCCTCGCTTGTCAGCGTGCCTACGGAAATTATCGTCGTAGGCGAAGTAATGTAGGGAGTGTTGTTTTCCACCGTCTGACCCGGCGCGAGACCGGCAACGGAAGCGAGGTTGTAGATATAAGGGAATGGCGTAGCGGCATAGGTTTGGCCGTTGACAACCGTCTTATAGGCCGATCCCGCATTCTTGAAGGACGGTGCGGTGCTTGCCGATGCCATGCAGGAAGGATTGCCGCCGCCGCTCGACGCAATGACGAAGTAGAAGTAGGTCGTGTTCGACGCAACCGTGCCGGTGTCCAGGGCGTTAGCGCCATTCGGATTGGCAAGATTGACGGAACAGGGGCTCGAGGGCGAAAGCGCGATGGTCGCCGTCCCGGTGCTGTCGGACGCTTCGCCGGACGCGTAATCGATCTGGGTCGCCGCCGCCGTCGTATCATTGGCAAGGGTGAGGCCGCCGATCGCGTTCAGCGGCACATGCGGCACCTGCAGCGGAGCCAGGAGTAACGCGCCTCCGCTCGAATATATGGAGTTCGCGGCTTGCAGTCCGGGGATGTCGAAGAAATGGGTATTGGTGACCACGGCGCCGGTTCCCGCGTCGTAGACGTAGAGCGGCCCCAACGCCGCATTGTAGATCGTTTCCGCCGCATACACATTGCCGCAGAAATTGACGTTGTCGGAGGTGTTCAGAAACAGGATCTGCGCCGAAGCGATTTCGAAGCCGCCATTGCCTTCCAGATGATTGCCGCAGACCGAGATCGTCTTTGAACCGTCGACCACGATGCCGGCGCCGCCGGCCGTGCCGCGCCCGTTGCCCTGAATATGCATCGCGTCCACCGAGACGCGTGCGGCACCCTGCAGATCGAGTCCGATGCCTTCGGATTCTTCGATAACGCCCCCGGAAATCGTGCCCTCGACGGCACCAAAATAGATGCCGCGCGCCGTGGAGCTCTGGGGGTTTACGACATTGGGGATGGCTATTCCCAGGCCCGCGCCGGTGACGATGTCGCCGATCAGGCGCACATCGGAGCAGCCTTGCGAAATATAAACGGCGTCGCCGGTCGAGTTTGACATCTCGGAGTCCTTGACCCGGAACTGCCCTTGCGACGTCGGGCTGCACCACAAATCGTTGTGGCCCTGGCCCAGTTCGGAGAAGCCGTCGATCACCACCCGTTGACCGAGAACGTCCACCGCATCGGGACCGTAGAATTGCGAAATCCACGAAATCCAGTGACAGCAAATACGTTACCATAACTCCGGCGCATTTGGAGTAGGGCCCACGGCGTGACGACGCGGAATCACGTCGCGTTCGCCGCCGCTCCGCTGCGCGCGAACCAGCAGAAAATGCATTTCACGTCACCGCATTTTCCCATTGTGATTCGCAAGTGCCTGTCAATGTCGACTTGTGGCAGATTTGATGGTCGCGATGCATTGTTGTTGGAATCAGGGGAAAAGGCGCTACTATCCGCCTCCAACACTCCGGAGGAAGAGGGATGATCTCAATCCGTATGGGCGCCTCAATCTGCGGCATCGCATTGTTGTCGGCGATGGCTTTGGTTCCCCCTTCGCGAGCCGCCGTGAGCATTTCGTTGGGCGCGACGACGAACATGACCTGCACCAACGGCATCTGTACACCGACGGCGAGCGACGCGGTTCTCAACGCGGGCGATCTTGAAGCCCTGCTCGCTTCCGGCAATGTCGAGGTGACGACGACTGGTGCGGGAATTCAGGCAGGCGATATCCGTGTAGAGACTTCGCTTGGCTGGTCGGCGTCTTCCACCCTTGCGCTGGATGCCTATGAATCGGTCGTTGTCGATGGCCCCGTCGCCATTTCCGGGCAGGGCGGGTTGTCGGTGACGACGAATGATGACGGCGGCAGCGGCGGCGATCTGTCCTTTGAAAAAAAAGGCCATGTCACGTTTGCGAGCCTGTCGAGTTCGCTCGCCATCAACGCCACGACTTACACCCTCCTCGCCACGTTGCCGGCGCTGAGAAGCGCCATCGCCGCCAATCCCTCCGGTGCCTACGCGCTTTCCAGCAGCTATGACGCATCCGCGAACGGCCCCTACCGCGCCTCGCCGATCGCGACCACTTTCACCGGAAGCTTCGAAGGGTTGGGCAATACAATCTCCCGCCTGAAGATCAACGGCCAACAGTCGGTGAAGAATATCGGGCTGTTCGCCGATGTCGATACTTCGGGAAGCATCGCCTCGCTCCGTCTGACGAAGGTGGACATCGCGACGGACAAAGACTTGGAGATCGGCGCCCTGGCCGCGATCAGCGATGGCTCGGTGTTCAACTCGTCCGTTCAGGGCACGATCAATGTGAACGCAAAATCATACGCGAACGTCGGCGGCCTCGTCGCAGCCAATGATGGAACGATCCGCGATTCCGCTGCCGAAGTAGACGTCGTTATCGGTTCCACGGGACATCATCCTGACGTCGCTGCCGGGGGCTTGGTTGGGGCAAGCGCGGGGAGAATCCTGGAATCCTTTGCTACTGGCTCGGTGATGGAAACGGGTCCGGCCCTCACGGATTTGGGTGGTCTTGTCGGAATCAGTGACGGAATTGTTGAAGACTGCTTCGCAAGCGGTGCTGCAACCGAACAAGGAGCGCCCGTAGGCAATCCGACTGTCGTGGGCGGGTTGGCCGGACAAAATGACATGACAATTGAAAATTCATATTCGACGGGAGCTCCTACAGGTGGAGCCGGCAGTTTCGTGGGAGGGTTGATTGGCGACAACAGCTCTGAGAAAGGCGCGGCCAGCGACACCTATTGGGACACGACAACGAGCGGAATCACCAATCTCAGCCAGGGCTCCGGCAACATCGCGAACGATCCCGGCATCGCTGGCCTTACGACGCAGCAGCTTCAGGCCGGGTTGCCCGCAGGCTTCGATCCGACGATCTGGGCGGAGAATCCCAGGATCAACGGCGGCCTGCCCTATCTGATCGTCAACCCGCCGCCGAAAATGTAGGTTCGGTACGGCGCATTTTTCATTCAAAAGAAATGAGAAATACCGGGACGCCATACATAAATCCGTCAGCTTTTCGCCATCGTGAGGGCTGACGACGAAGCGTTACAATTTTCCGCCTGGACGGCGTTGCGCGCAGCTTTCGAGCGGGCAGGTTCTCCCGCATAACCTTTTTGCATGTCGCCCATCGCCCCCGCCCCTTGTGGGAGAGGCAAGCGCAACGCGGTACGCGTTGCGCGCGGTGAGTGGTTCGCGCGCGTCCGCGCGCAAGAGAAGAACTGATATTGCAACGTCGAGATAAGGAAGAAAGAGTCGTGCGCGCTATCGCGCGCGCGCCCCTCATCCGGCCTTCGGCCACCTTCCCCCGCAAGGGGAGAAGGCAGATGTTCAGGGACAATCTTTATCTCCGCGTCTCCGCGTCTCCGCGTGAATCATTTTGCGGCACAACGAAACCCCAGGTCGGGAACCCGCGATGGCGCCCGATCTTGTTGTTGTGAAAAGGCTTTCGCGATGGTTCAGGACTTTCCCCGGACAGGCCTGGTTCGGTCGCGACTGGGCCAGCGGATTGTCGCAGACGAATGAGTTGCGGCAGATGGAACGGCGTTCGTCCCCTGCACGGGGTTTTTTGCCTTGCTTTCCCATTAGTTTCAAATGAAACTAATTGGCCTTTGCTGCATGGAGAGCCTGGAGATGGCCGCGCTGTGGGACAATCCGATGGGGACCGACGGGTTCGAATTCGTCGAATACACCGCCCCGGACGTGCGGGAGCTGCACGCGCTGTTCGAGCGCCAGGGCTTTCGCGCGGTGGCGCATCACCGCTCCAAGGCCGTCACCCTGTTTCGCCAGGGCGAAATCAATTTCATTGTCAATGCCGAGCCCGACAGCCACGGCAGCCGGTTCGCGAAGGCGCACGGCCCGTCGGCCTGCGCGATGGCGTTCCGCGTCGAGAACGCGGGCAAAGCCTTCGCGCGCGCCATCGAACTGGGCGCCAAACCGTTTCACAATCAGGTCGGGCCGATGGAGCTCAATATCCCGGCCATCGAAGGCATCGGTGGCAGCGTCATCTATCTGGTGGATCGCTATGGCGAGCGCTCCATCTACGATGTCGACTTTGTGCCGACGGACCCCGCCAAAGGCTTCGCCCATGAAGGCGCCGGCCTCAGCGAAATCGATCACGTCACGCATAATGTCTTCCGCGGCAACATGGAGCAGTGGGCGGGATTCTACGAGCGGCTGTTCGATTTTCGCGAGATTCGCTATTTCGACATCGAGGGCAAGGTGACGGGCCTCAAATCCCGCGCCATGACGAGCCCGTGCGGCAAAATCCGCATCCCGATCAACGAATCCTCCGACGACAAATCGCAGATCGAGGAATATCTCCATTCCTACAAGGGCGAGGGCATCCAGCACATCGCCCTGGGGACGCGCGACATCTATCGATCGGTGGAAGACCTGCGCGATCGCGGCGTCCTGTTTCAGGCCACGCCCGAGACCTATTACGAACGCGTCGACAACCGCATCAAGGGACATGGCGAGGATGTCGCGCGGCTGAAGCGCGACGGCATTCTGATGGACGGCGCGCCGACCGAAGACCAGGGGCTGCTGCTGCAGATCTTCACGCAGAACGCCATCGGCCCGATTTTCTTCGAGATCATTCAGCGCAAGGGCAACGAAGGTTTCGGCGAAGGCAATTTCCGGGCGCTGTTCGAATCCATCGAAGCCGACCAGATCCGCCGCGGCGTGGTGTGAAGAAATTTTAACACGGAGACACGGAGAAGAAAAAAGATTCACCACAAAGGACACGAAGAGCACGAAGGATGTTTCGGTGTGATGTTGGCCCGCGAAGTGAAAAAAATGGGCGCGTAAGGCGCGCCAACAGGAACTGCGTATCGGCGGTTCGGCCTCTCTTCGTGATCTCCGTGGCCTCTGTGTCTCCGTGGTGACCGCGGCGTGGTTTGAAGGAATTTTAACACGGAAACACGGAGAAGAAAAAAGATTCACCACAAAGGACACGAAGAGCACGAAGGATGTTTCGGTGTGATGTTGGCCCGCGAAGTGAAAAAAATGGGCGCGTAAGGCGCGCCAACAAGAATTGCGTATCGGCGGTTCGGCCTCTCTTCGTGATCTTCGTGTCCTTTATGATGATTTTTTTCTCCGTGGCCTCCGTGTCTCCGTGGTGAATTGAAGGAAGGCGAGAGATGAGCAGCAAGAACTGGATCGAATTTCCCCGCGTCGAAGGCGAGACTTCGCGCCAGGCGCATGCCGATCTGCCCGCCGGCACTTTCGAGCGCGAGATCGGCCGCGACGGATTCTTCGGGCCGGCGGCGCACATCTACCACCGTCATGCTCCCACCGGCTGGAGCTCTTTCGAGGGCCCCTTGCGACCGCGCGCTTTCGATGCCGCGCGCGGCGCGGAGATTTCGGGCGACCCTTTCGCTTCCGGAGCCTTGCTGTCGAATGCGCATTGCACGATCGCCATCTGGGCCTGCGAAACGGCCATGCCGGCGCTGGCCCGCGATTCCGACGGCGACCTGCTGCTGTTCATTCATGAAGGGGCAGGCGATCTGTTCTGCGATTTCGGGCATCTGGCCTATCGCGACGGCGATTACATCGTGCTGCCGCGCGGCACGATGTGGCGGCTGGAACCGAAAGCGCGCACGGTTTCGCTGCTCATCGAAGCGACCAATGGCGCCTATCGTCTGCCGGAGCGCGGCATTCTGGGGCCGCATGCGGTGTTCGACCCCGCGGCGCTCGACACCCCAAAGCTCGATGCGGCGTTCACATCGCAGCGCGACGGCGAATGGCAATTGCGCGTCAAACGCCGCGGTGCCATCACCACCGTCACCTATCCGTTCAATCCGCTCGATGCCGTGGGCTGGAAAGGCAATCTGGCTCCGGTGAAGCTCAACTGGCGCGACATTCGCCCGATCGTGAGCCACCGCTATCATATTCCGCCATCGGTGCATTCCACCTTCGTGGCGGATCGCTTCGTCGTCTGCACTTTCGTGCCGCGTCCCATCGAGAGCGATCCCGGCGCGCTCAAGGTGCCGTTCTTTCACTCCAACGACGATTACGACGAAGTGATCTTCTACCACCAGGGCGAGTTCTTCAGCCGCGACAACATTCATCCCGGCATGATCACCTTTCATCCCAACGGCTTTACGCATGGCCCCCATCCCAAAGCGTTTGCCGCGGGCGCCAAGGCCGCGAAGACCATGACCGACGAGGTCGCCGTAATGGTCGATGCCCGCGATGCGCTCGAAATGGGCGGCGCCGCGGAAGGGACGGAAGACCGCGGCTACGCCGACAGCTGGAAAACGAAATGAAGCTCGCTTCGCTGCGTCACGGACGCGACGGCATGCTCGTCGTGGCGAGCCGCGATCTCGCGCATTGCGTGGCCGTGCCCCATATCGCGCCCACCCTGCAGCAGGCGATGGACGATTGGGCACACACGGCGCCGCGCCTTATGCGCATCTACGACCTGCTGAACGAAAGCGCAGCGGACGGCGCGAAGCCGTTTGTGCCGGAAGACTGCGCGAGCCCGCTGCCGCGCGCCTATCAATGGGCGGACGGCTCGGCCTATGTCACCCATGTGGAACTGGTACGAAAGGCGCGCGGGGCCGAGATGCCGGCGTCGTACTGGACCGATCCGCTGATGTATCAGGGAGGATCGGACAATTTCGTCGGGCCTTGCGACCCCATCCTCGCCGCCGACGAAGCCTGGGGCATCGATTTCGAGGCGGAAATCGCCGCCGTCACCGACGATGTGCCCATGGGCGCGGGGGCGCAGGAGGCGGAACGGCACATCAAGCTTCTGATGCTGGTGAACGATGTGAGCCTGCGCAATCTCATACCGGCCGAGCTTGCAAAGAGCTTCGGGTTTTTTCAGTCCAAGCCCGCGAGCGCGTTCTCGCCCGTGGCGGTGACGCCGGACGAGCTGTCGCAAGCCTGGGTCGACGGCAAGGTGCATCTTCCCCTCGTCGTGCATCTGAACGGCCAGCGGTTTGGCGCGCCCAACGCGGGCGAGGACATGGTTTTCTCCTTTCCGCAATTGATCGCCCATGCCGCGAAGACGAGGGCATTGGGCGCCGGCTCGATCGTCGGCTCCGGCACCGTGTCGAACAGGGATCGCAGCAAAGGTTCCTGTTGCATCGCCGAGCGCCGCACCCTGGAACAGATTGAGCATGGCGCGCCGAGAACGCCGTTTCTCGCCTTCGGCGACACGGTGCGCATCGAAATGGCGGACAATGACGGCCGCTCCATCTTCGGCGCCATCGAGCAGACGGTGGTGCGCCATGCGCGGTAAACGGCGAGTCGGGTTTTCGTTTGTCCCGCCAAATTTCTCACGCGGATCAGCCTCCGCTAAAGCTTCGGCTGACAGGGACGCGGAGACGCGGAGGGCCGAAGACGATCGAAGACGCGTCGGAGTCCCTTTCTCCATTCAGCGCGCAGACGCGCGCTGGCTGGGTTCTCGCTTTCGCGAGAATGACATGGAAGGTCGGTGGCGGGATCTATGCGCAATAAATTACCGTTGTCATCCTCGGCAAGCGTCGCTTGCGACGCGCAGACCGGGGACCCAGTCGCCGCGCGTCGGCGCGGCAAATAGCGAACTCGGTAAGCCCTGCGCTTTCGCGGGCATGACAAGACAGGGAACATGCGCTGATGTCCGCCTCTGACTCCTTCACGCTTTACACCTACTTCCGCTCCTCTGCCGCGTACCGCGTACGCATCGCGCTGAATCTTAAAGGCATCGACGCCGAATATGTGTTCGTGCATCTGCTGAAGGATGGCGGCCAGCAACATGACCCCGCCTTCCTGCGGGTGAACCCGCAGGCACTCGTCCCGGCGCTGGTGCATGACGGCCATGCGATCGGCCAATCGCTCGCCATCATCGAATATCTCGACGAAATACGGCCCGAACCGCCGCTGCTGCCGAAGGAGGCATTCGCGCGGGCGCGGGTGCGCCAGATCGCCTACGCCGTCGGCTGCGATATCCATCCGGTCAACAATCTGCGGGTGCTGAATTATCTGCGCCAGGATTTCGGCAGAAGCGAACACGACGTGCTCGAATGGACGCGACACTGGATTCATCTGGGCTTCGCGGCGCTGGAAAAACTGCTGTTGGCGCCGCAGACGGGCCGTTTCTGCCACGGTGACAAACCGACCATGGCCGATGTCTGCCTGATCCCGCAGCTGGCCAATGCGCGCCGCGCGAAGATGGATGTCAGTGTCTATCCGGCGCTGTTGCGCATCGAAGAGGCCGCACTCGCGCTTCCGGCTTTTGCGAAGGCGCTGCCGAACAACCAGCCCGATGCGGAATGAGTGAGGCCGCGCGCAAGCCGACTGCAGTATCCGGAGGGCTCGACCTCGCGTGTTTCGTGCCGTACCGGCTGTCCGTGCTTACCAATCTGGTCAGCAACGCAATTGCGCGCGAATATTCCGCCCGCTTCGGTCTCGGCACTTCCGAATGGCGGGTGATGGCGGTGCTGGGCGGTACCTCCGGTCTTTCGGCCCGCGAAGTGGCGGCGCGCACACAGATGGACAAGGTTCAGGTCAGTCGCGCCGTCGCCGGTCTGGTGGATGCAAAGCGTGTGCAGCGGCAGATCGACAATACCGACGCGCGGGTTACGCGGCTGTCGCTGAGCGCGAAGGGAAGGGCGATCTACGACGAGATCGCGCCGCTCGCCCTGCGTCTGGAATCCCGGTTGCTTTCGGCGCTCTCTCCCGAGGAGCGCAGGGCATTCGACGGGCTGCTGACGAAGCTCCTGCGTCAGGCACGGCTGCTGGCGGCCTGATCCTGCGTCTATTCGCCATCCACCAAGAAAATCGCCAGCGCCTTGGGTCCGTGCGCGCCAAGCTCCAGGGTCTGCTCGATGTCGCCGGTTCGCGAAGGGCCGGTGACAAGATTGAGGGTATGGGGGAACGCGCCGGCGCTTTTTACCCTGGCCAGCACGGATTCCAGATGCGGCAGAATATTACCGGCGCGCAGAATGGCGATCTCGAAACCGGGTCGAAAATGCCAGGACGCGGGGCTTTCCGCGTCCGAAACGAATGCCAACGTCCCCGTCTCGGCAATGGCGTAAGGCGCCACCGACAGCGCCGTGTCGTCGCCGCCGGGCAGCTCGCGGGCAAGAGTGACGCCGGGCGCTGCGTCCCACGGCAGCGTGTCCGCCTGTGCGTCCGGCGGCAGATGCACGATAGCGGCAAGGTTGCGGGCGCGCAGTGCTTCGGCAACGGCCGCGGGAACGTCTTTCATGCCCGACAGGTGCTGCACATCCGCGCCGGATGCGCGCGCGCGCTCTACGAACTGCGCCACCGTTTCCTTCGCCAATGGCGGCAGTTTGTATGGCGCGGGCCGCGATGCATTGCGCACGCGCCGCGCGCGGATGCCGGATAGTATCTCGTCGCGCGCGCTCATCGCGCTTTCCATTGCTCGTGGAACGTCCTGCCCTGCGGCGCGGGAAAGTCGCGCGCACCGAACCAGCCGCCCATGAGCGGCAGGGCGCGAACCCTGCCGCGCCTGCCGGCAATCGTCTTCAGCATTCGCGCCGCCAAGGACGCACAGATGCGGTACAGCCATGGCCGCTTCGCCACAAACCCCCACACGGAAAGTCCGAACACCGCCGCTTTTGGGGCCAGACCTTCGGAATATTCGCGCGCCCGCCAATGACGCATGATCGCTGGCAGCGGAATCTTGACCGGACAGACTTCTTCGCACCGGCCGCAAAACGTCGATGCGTTGGGATGATGATGCGCCCGCGCGATGCCCAGCAGCGCGGGATTGAGCGCCGCGCCAATGGGGCCGGGATAGGTCGCGCCATAGGCATGGCCGCCCACCGCGCCGTACACGGGACAATGGTTGAGACAGGCGCTGCAGCGGATGCAGCGCAGCACATCTTCGGCTTCGGTACCGATCAGCCGCGAGCGGCCGTTGTCGAGCAATACGACGTGGAAGTTCTCCGGCCCGTCGGACTCTTGCGGTCCGCGCGGTCCGCTCATCACCGTGACATAGCTTGAAATATCCTGCCCGGTGGCCGATCGCGTCAGCAGGCGAAGCAGCACGGACACATCGTCGAGATTGGGAACCACCTTTTCAATTCCCGTCAGCACGATATGCGTGCGCGGCAGGAGACGGGAAAGATCGCCATTGCCTTCGTTCGTGACGATAACTGCGGCGCCTTCCTCGGCGGAAAGGAAATTGGCGCCGGTGATGCCGGCGTCCGCGGCTTCGAACGTCGCGCGCAACACCCGGCGCGCTTCGGCGACCAGCGCCGAGCGCTCGTCCAGCGACCGTTCCGGGTCGAGCTCCGTATGCGCCTGCCGAAACGAATGCGCCACGTCTTCCTTGCTCAGGTGAAATGCGGGCGCGATGATGTGACTGGGCGGTTCGTGGCGAAGCTGAATGATGTATTCGCCGAGATCGGTTTCCACGGGAACCATGCCGGCTCTTTCGAGGCAAGGATTGAGCGCGATCTCCTCGCTCACCATCGATTTGCCCTTGATGATGGTCTTCGCTCCCGTTGCGTGCAGAATGTCCAGAATGATCGCGCGGGCCTCTTCGGCGTCGCGCGCCCAATGCACATGGCCGCCACGCGCCGTGACGCGTTTCTCGAATGTCTCCAGCAGGGTATCCAGGCGCGAAAGAGCATGGTCGCGTATGGCACGACCCTGTTCGCGCAGGCCTTCGAAATCGGGATAGCGCGAAACCGCCCAGGCGCGGCCGAAAGCGAAATGGGTCTTGAGCCGGCCAAGCGCCGGTTTCAGGCGCGGATCCTTCAGTGCTTCGTGCGACGCTTGGACGAAGCGGGTGGGATCGAGGTTCATGTTTCGCCCAGAGCGGGAGCATCACCCATGCCGGCCAGGATTTCCGCGACATGCCGCACGCGCATGGATCTGCCTTCGCGCTCCATGCGGCCTGCCAGATGCAACAGGCAACCCAGATCGCCGCCGGTCAGCGTGCCTGCACCTGTGCCTTTCGCATCGGCGATCTTGTCGTCGGCCATGCGCCCGGAAATCTCGGGATATTTGACCGCGAACAACCCGCCGAAACCGCAACAAACCTGCGGCTCTTTCAGTTCGTCCAGCGAAAGGCCTTCGACTGTCGCCAGAAGCTGGCGCGGCTCGTTCTTCACGCCCATCTCGCGAAGGCTCGAACAGGAATCGTGATAGCACACCGCACCGGGGTATTTTGCGGCGACGGTTTTCATGCCGCGCACGCGCACAAGGAACGATACGAGCTCATGGGTCTTCGCGGCAAAGTCGCGGGACCTGGCCGCGTAATCCGGCTCGTGGCGGAGCACATCGGGATAGTGCCGTCTGAGCATGCCGGCGCAGGAACCGGATGGCGCGACGACATAGTCGAATGCTTCAAATGCATCGACGACGCGCCGTGCAATATCGATGGCATGGGCGTCCGCACCGGCGTTCCACGCAGGCTGCCCGCAGCAGGTCTGTGCGGGAGGCACTACCACATCGCAGCCGGCCTGCTCGAGCAGCGTCACGGCCGCAAAGCCGACCTGCGGGCGCACCAGATCGACGAGACAGGTGACGAAAAGGCCGACGCTGGGCCGTGTGTTCATCGCGGTCCAGGCTTTCTGGAATGCCTTGCAGGCTTTGGTGCGCGACGCGGTCGCTTGACTTTCGACTTTGGGGGATTGGAAACCCCTTCGCCCAGGGCATAGGTCATGTCGCGCAATTGACTCATGAAAGCCTGGCGGTCCGACATGGCGGGCAGCTTGGCGAACGGCACGGGCTCGCCGATGCGCACGACGACTTCGCTGCCGATCCGGTCATGCACCTCCTTGAAAATCAGGGACAACCGCAGGGTTGCGCTGATGTGGCTGGCGAGCTGGAACATGCGGCTGTTCTGTCCGGCGAAAAATACGGGCGCCACAGGCGCCTGCGCCTGGGTGATGAGCCGGGCCGTAAAGGTTTTCCATTCCGTGTCGATGGCGCGCTTGTGCCAGACGGTGGGGGTTGTCGAGACGCCGCCGGCAGGAAAAATCACTATGCAACCGCCATTCAGAAGATGTGTCTTCGCCTCGGCACGGGTTTTGAGATTGGTCTTGAGCGCCTCGTCGGTCTCCGTGAAGTCAATGGGTAACAGAAACTCGCGAACCTCCTCGGCGCGGTAAAGCAGCGCATTCGTCAGCACCCGGAAATCCTGTCGGACTCTGGAGACCAGCTGCGAGATCACAACACCGTCCAGCACGCCGAAGGGATGGTTCGAAACGACAATCAGCGGGCCTTCCCTGGGCCACGCCGCGAGCCGATCTTCATTGAAGACGATCCTGAGTTCGAGCAGCCGCACCGCCGAATCCCAGAAGCTTTCGCCCGCAACCGGATTGGCGCGACGGTCTTCGTAGAGCCACTTCAGATAGGGCTGGCCGCTCATCCGCTCGATCAGGCGGATGACGAAACGCTTCAGGCGCGGATCGTCGGGCGCGGCGTAGGAAAAGGTATCGGCGTCGGCCTCAGCCATGATCGGTGAAGCATGGCAAAATTCGCCCCCGGAAAGAAGCCGTCTTCAGGCAATAAATCGTCGTTGCAACCATTCGAGCATCACCCGGTTCGTTTCCTGGGGATGCTCCTGCTGCGTCCAGTGGCTGCAGCGACGAATCAGGTGTTTCTCGAGGTCCGGCACGAACCGCTCCATCCCTTCCGCCATCGCGGGCGAAAGCACCACATCGTCCTCCGCCATGATCATGAGGCCGGGAACGCGAACTCTTTGTTCGATTTGTCCCGATAGCTGCCAGTTGCGGGTGAAATTGCGGTACCAGTTGATGCCACCGGTGAAGCCGGTGCGGGCGAAAGTGTCGACGAACACCTTCAGTTCCTCCGGCGTCAGCAAGACTTCGCCCGGCCATTTCGCTTCGTCGCTTTGCAGCGCCTGCACGAGCTCGAGATTGCGTTCGCTCCGGGGACGCCTGGCGTATTCTTCCGCGGTCACCATGTGCTTGCGCATGAAGAACCGGAAGGTTTTGCCAACATCTTTCAGCAAAATCGCGTCGGCTTCTCCCGGCCTCTGGAAATACACGATGTACATGTTGTCGCCGTAGACGGCTCGCATTGCGACGATGGGATCGACCGGCGGTCGCGCCAGAAACGGCGTATTGACGCCAATGATACCGGCCACGCGCTCGGGGTGATAAAGTGGCATCTGCCAGACGACCAGGCCGCCCCAATCGTGCCCGCAGAAAACCGCTTTATCGAGCGTCAACGCATCGAGCAGCCCGGCAAGGTCTCCGGTCAGGTGCCGCATATCGTAATCTTCGATCTTGTCCGGCCGCGAGCTTTCGCCGTAGCCGCGCTGATCCGCGGCTATGGCGCGATATCCCGCGGCCGCCAGCGCCGGAAGCTGATGGCGCCACGAATAGGCCAGTTCCGGAAAGCCGTGGCAGAGCACAACGGGAAATCCGTCCCTTGGACCCATTTCGTAGACGGCCATGTCGATGCCGTTCGTGCGAACCATTGTCGGTTTCGGAAAGTCGACCATTCTGATCCTCCGTATTGGCGAATTCAGGCGGAGTGTCCAGGACGCGCCGTACTCATGCAACTTTCCTGCAAGCTGCCCACGCAAGCGCCGCCCAGCCGATCAGAAGCGAAATGCCGCCAAATGGGGTCACGATTGCAAGCCCGCGTAATCCGGTTAGCGCCAGGGCGTAAAGAGAACCCGAAAACAGGATTATTCCGACAAGAAAGAAAATGGATGCCGCTTTTGATCCGGCAGACGAGCGGTTTGGCGAGGCAAGCGCCGTGAGCCCGATCGCGAACGCGTGGTACATGTGATAGCGTGCCGCCGTCTCGAACAGCGACTGCGCATGGACGTCGAGCCTGCCCTGCAATCCATGAGCGCCGAATGCGCCGGCAGCGACAGCGAGAAAGCCGTTAATCGCGGCAACAAGAAGCCAGCCATTCATGACAGCCCGCACAGGCTTGCAAGGTTTATTATCAACGATTTCAGTGTCATACGGAAGCTTCACCTTTCCCACCCCGACGATGGGTCATGCTATCCTAAAGGGTCGAACATCCTTCGCGAAGCCCGCTGCATGAACAGTGGATGAACAGAAGGTTCAGAGGGAACTCACCTGCCGCGGCGCATAGTGCAGAAATGTAGAGGTTCGGACCGCGGCAAGCCCCTCCCGGCAGTCCGTACCGCTGACAAGCGAAAGCCCGCGGCTTCGGTTGCGGGCTTTCGTATTTTGCGGGACTTCCAGATTCCCTTTGTGCGTGTTCGTGATATAGCGGTTGCGCAGCAAGCGTGGCCGAATCCCTTGACGCAGTTTGTCCTTTCCAGCGACGGCATCCGCATCGCTTATGAGATCGTGGGCGACGGGCCGCCCATATTGCTGATTCACGGCTTTGCGGCGAGCCGCCTTCAGAACTGGAAAGAGCCCGGCTGGTACGCGACTTTGAAGGACGCGGGCTATCGGGTCATTGCCATGGATTGCCGCGGGCATGGCGAAAGCGACAAGCCGCACGATCCCGCAGCCTACGATCACGGTCTTATGGCAGCCGATGCGACGGCCGTCATCCGGGCTGCAGGCGCGGACAGGGTTTTCCTGATGGGTTATTCCATGGGCGGCTTTATCAGTATGCGATTGCTCCTCGAACATCCGGAGCTGCTGCGAAAGGTCATTATTGGAGGCGTGGGAGAAAGCTATCTTCAGGATCGGATCGAACAGCGTTTGGCGATTGCCGATGCCCTGACGGAGCCCGACAAGAGCAAGCTTACCGATCCGGCCACCAAAGCCTTTCGCGTATTTGCAGAACAGTCGGGTAAGGATTTGCAGGCACTTGCCGCCTGCATGCGGACCAATCGCCGGGCGTACACTGCGGCGGAGCTTGCGCGTTCGACGCGACCGGTACTCGTTGTCTGCGGGGAGAACGATGCGCTGACTGGCCGGCCGGGCCCGCTTGCCGCGGCATTCGCAGACGGACGCGCGGTCACTGTCGCCTGCCGCGACCACATGACAACCGTTGGAGACAAAGTCTACAAACAGGCGGTGCTGGATTTTCTCAAAGGTGATGGAGACAACGCGTGAGCGCAGCCACCGAGAATGGACATCACGCTTCCCGAGCAAAACCGCCGCCGTTCGACTGGGCCGATCCGTTGCTGATGGAAAACGAATTGTCCGGCGAGGAGCGCATGGTGCGGGACTCCGCTCGGGCGTTCTGCCAGGACCGCTTGATGACGCGTGTTCGCGACGGGTTTCGCCACGAGACGTTCGACCGCGCCATTATGACGGAAATGGGTGAAGTCGGATTTCTTGGAATCACATTGCCGGAAACTTACGGCGGCGCCCGCATGAACTATGTGTCGTACGGGCTGGTGGCGCGCGAAGTGGAGCGCGTCGATTCCGGCTATCGCTCGGCCATGAGTGTGCAGAATTCTCTCGTCATGTATCCCATCTTCGCCTATGGCACCGAAGAACAGCGTCGCAAGTATCTGCCCAAGCTGGCGAGCGGCGCGTTTGTTGGTTGCTTTGGATTGACCGAGCCCGATTACGGCTCCGATCCGGGCGGCATGAAGACGAAGGCGACGAAGTCGACGGGAGGTTTCACACTCAACGGCGCCAAGACATGGATTACCAATTCGCCTATCGCCGATATCGCGATCGTCTGGGCGAAGACCGAAGACGATGCAATCCGCGGTTTCGTTGTCGAGCGCGGCACGAAGGGATTTTCGACACCAAAGATCGAAGGAAAATTTTCGTTGCGAGCCTCGCTGACCGGCGAGATCGTTCTCGAAGATTGCGAAATTCCGGCAGCCAATCTGCTTCCGGAAACGCGCGGGCTCGCCGGGCCCTTCGGTTGCCTCAATCGGGCCCGCTATGGCATTTCATGGGGGGTAATGGGTGCAGCGGAATTCTGCTGGCATGCCGCGCGCAGCTATACGCTCGACCGCATGCAGTTCGGACGTCCGCTCGCGGCAAATCAATTGATCCAGAAAAAGCTCGCTGACATGCAGACCGAGATCGCACTCGGCCTCCTCGGCGCGCTCAGGCTCGGCCGCCTGATGGACGAGGGGATAGCCGCGCCGCCCGCAATCTCGCTTTTGAAGCGCAACAATTGCGGCAAGGCGTTGGACATCGCCCGTGCGGCTCGCGACATGCATGGCGGTAATGGCATTTCCGACGAGTATCATGTCATTCGTCATGTGCTGAATCTCGAGGCCGTAAATACTTACGAAGGCACGCACGACGTGCATGCGCTCATCATGGGCCGAGCAATGACAGGCATCCAGGCGTTCAGTTAGCGCGGTAGTAGTCACTCAGACCGATCGCTGCGCCTTGTCTTTCTCGTTGGCCGAGCCGATTTCGTCGCGGATGTGTTGCCAGTCCGTATCGTCGAGTTTCGACATCGCTGCGAAGTTTCCCCCCGAAGACAGATGGGTGCCGCCGTCAATGGCGATCGTCTGGCCGGTCAGATAATCGCAGCCGTCGGCCATGAGGAACACTGCAAGATTTGCGAGCTCCTGCATCTCGCCGACACGGCCCATGGGATTGGTGCTGCCGCTTTCGCCGCGAGCGGCAGACTGGGGGCTCAAACGCTCCCAGGCGCCTCTGGTCGGAAAAGGGCCCGGCGCTATGGCGTTGAGCCTGACGCCGTGGGGGGCCCATTCGACCGCCAGCGATTTGGTCATGATGTTCAGTCCGGCTTTCGACATGGCGGAAGGCACGGTGAACGGTCCGCCGTTCCAGATCCACGTCGTGAGGATCGAGATCACGCTGCCGCGGTCGCCGCCTTCGATCCATCGCTTGCCGCATGCGAGGGTGACATAAAAGGAACCGCGGAAAACGATGTCGGCGATGGCGTTGAATCCCCGCGGGCTCAGGTCTTTTGTGCGGCTGACGAAATTGCCGGCGGCATTGTTGACAAGTCCCGAAAGCGGGCCGCCGTCGGCCCAGATTTCGGCGATCATCGCGTCCACAGCCTCCGCCATGCGAATATCGCAGGCAATGCCCTTCACCCTGCTGTGCGTGGCTTCAGAGATGCGCCGGGCCGTTTCATCCAGAACGTTGGCACGCCTGCCGCAGATATAAACGGTCGCGCCGAGTCTGGCATAGGCTTCTGTCATGACTTCGCCGAGCCCTGTGCCGCCGCCGGTTACCAATATGCGTTTGCCTTCCAGAATGGCGTCCCTGAACATGTTCATGTCATGCTCCTATCCGGCCCACAGCCGATGCAGACCGGCGCTGACAAATTGCAGGCGCATGCGGTTTTCCCATTTCATTGTGAACCCTTCGAGCGCTGCCACTTCGTTGACGGAATAAAGCAGCTCTCGGTGAATCTGGTTGGGGATATAACTTTCCATGAAGGTGAACATGGAAAGCCTTTGTCCCGCCGTGACCGGGGCCACTTCGTGCAGGGTTGTCGACGGATAGAGGATCATCGAGCCTGGCTCGCCTTTGATCTTCATGCTCTCGCTGCCGAGGTGGATGACAAGCTCGCCGCCTTCGTAGCTCGCCGGTTCGCCGATAAAGAGTGTGGCGGAGACATCCGAACGCAATGGACCGTTCGGCAGCGCCAGATAGGCGGCGTCGGCATGCGTCCCATATGTCATGCCGACTTCGTAACGCGACAGAACGGGGGAGGCTATGCGTTTCCAGAACGCGAAGTTTCTGATCTCCTCGTTACGGCCAATGGCTTGTCCGGCGAGTTGCGAGGCGCGTTGTGCTTCGGGTTGCGAGATATCCATCTGCAGATTGTTCTTGGCAAGGTTGTGTGGATTGGACGTCCGACCATCGACGAACCGGACGATCTTGGCGATCTGCCCGATCTGATCCAGTTCGGCCGGTGTCAGCACATCTTTGACAAGTAGGAACATGAGCGCCCCTGTTAGCGATCTCGGCACGACGGGTGGACGCGACGATACCAATATTGCCTCGCGTCCTCAAAGTATGAACGTCGAGCCGTGATATGACTACCGTCATGCTGGCATTGAATGGCCCCGAATCAGCCCTTGCAGTCGCGTTGCCGCCGCTATTCCAGGAGTGGTTCGCGTCTCGCGACTGGCAACCGCGCGCGCACCAGCTCGCTTTGTTGAACCATGCGGCCCGCGGCGATTCGGTCCTCCTCGTGGCGCCAACCGGCGGCGGCAAGACCCTGGCGGGCTTCCTGCCCAGCCTTGTCGAACTGGCAGGCGCATCAATACATCGCAAGGCTCGATTGCATACCCTGTACATCTCGCCCCTTAAAGCGCTGGCGGTCGACGTTGCCCGCAATCTCGAAGTCCCCGCAGCAGAAATGAAGCTTTCCGTCCGCATCGAGACCCGCACGGGCGACACGCCACCCGCACGCCGGCTGCGCCAGCGGCACACCCCCCCCGATATTCTCCTAACGACACCGGAACAGGTTGCGTTGCTACTGGCCTCGCGTGACGCGCGCCGGATGTTCGAGGGCCTGCGCGCGGTCGTTCTCGATGAACTTCATGCGATTCACAACACGAAGCGCGGCGATCTTCTGGCCCTTGGCCTGGCGCGTCTGGCACAATTCGCGCCGGAGGCGCGGCGCGTCGGTCTCTCGGCGACGGTCGCCGACCCGGTGCCCCTGCAACGCTATCTCGTCCCGCAGCCTTTGCACGGAGAATCGCGCGCCGCGCTTATCCTGGGTGCATCAGGCGCGAGGCCCGAAATCGCAATCAGCGCTTCGGAAGCCTACGTTCCCTGGGCCGGTCATCTGGCGCTGCATGCCATGGCGGATGTGATGAATGCGATCCGCGCCTCCACCACCGCGCTGGTCTTCGTCAACACGCGCAGCCAGGCCGAGCGAACTTTTCAGATGTTGTGGCATTTGAACGACGAAAACCTTCCCATCGCCCTGCACCACGGCTCGCTGGCGCCGGAGCAGCGCCGCAAGGTCGAGGCCGCCATGGCGCGAGGCAGCCTGCGCGCCGTGGTCTGCACGTCCACCCTCGATCTCGGCATCGACTGGGGTGCTGTCGATCGCGTGATCTGCGTCGGGGCGCCCAAGGGCGCTGCCCGTCTGGTGCAGCGCATCGGGCGCGCCAATCATCGGCTGGACGAGCCTTCGCGCGCGCTTTTGGTGCCCGCCAACCGTTTCGAAGTGCTCGAATGCGAGGCGGCCCGTGACGCGGTGCTGGCGGGCGAGCTCGACGGGGAGCGCCTCAAGCGCGGCGGTCTCGATGTCCTGGCGCAGCACGTCATGGGTGTAGCGTGCGCGGCGCCATTCGACGCCGACGCCCTCTTCGAGGAAGTAAAATCGGCCGCACCCTACGGTCAACTCGCCCGTGACGACTTCGACAACGTGGTCGATTTTGTCGCTACTGGCGGTTACGCACTGAAACGCTATGACCGCTACGCCAAATTGCGGCGCACGCCCGAGGGGCTATGGCGGCTTGCCCACCCCCGCCTCGCACAGACTTATCGTCTGAATGTCGGCGTGATCATTGAAGAGCCGATGCTGGACATCAGACTGCAGGGGAGAGGCAAGCCGACAGGCGCGGGCGGGCGGATGTTGGGGCGCCTCGAAGAATATTTTCTTGAGCAGCTGGCGGCGGGTGACACGTTCGTGTTTGCCGGGCAGGTGCTGCGGTTCGAGGGCATTCGCGAAACCGCCGCGTATGTAACAAAAAGCGACGATAAGGAAGCGCATGTACCGTCCTACATGGGCGGCAAGTTTCCGCTCTCTACATTCCTGGCTGGCCGGGTTCGCGAATTGCTTTCCGACCGTAACGCTTGGGCGAATCTGCCACACCCCGTGGGCGAGTGGCTGCGAATTCAGGAACTGCGTTCGGTCTTGCCCAAGCCGGGACAGCTTCTGGTGGAAACCTTTCCCCGCGGCAGCCGCGAATTTCTTGTTTGCTATCCATTCGAAGGCAGGCTTGCGCACCAGACCCTGGGTATGCTGCTCACAAGGCGCCTCGAACGGCTCCGCCTGCGACCGCTCGGGTTCGTTGCCAACGAATACGCGCTCGCCGTGTGGGGGTTGCGGGATATGGGGGGCGTTGACATGGCGCGGCTGTTTGACGAGGACATGCTGGGCGACGACCTGGAATCTTGGCTTGCGGAGTCTGCACTGTACAAGCGCACATTCCGCAATTGTGCCATCATCGCAGGGTTGATCGAGCGTCGGCAGCCGGGCAAGGAAAAGACGGGGCGACAGGTCACATTCTCCTCCGACCTCATCTACGACGTGTTGCGCGAGCATGAGCCCAACCACATCCTGTTGCGCGCAACCTATGAAGATGCGGGAACCGGGCTCCTCGATATTGCGCGGCTGGCGGAGATGCTGAGGCGGGCGAAGGGGGAAATCGTGGCAAAACGGCTCGATCGCGTCTCGCCGCTGGCGGTGCCGGCACTGCTCGAAATCAGCAGGGAAATGGTGGCGGGCGAGGCGCATGAAGACATTCTCCGCGAAGCGGAAGACACGCTGGTAAAGGAGGCGATGCGTCTTGGATGAAATCTGCATCGAGGTGAACGGCGAAGCGTTGCTGCTGGATGCGGCGGGCGCGCTGTGGTGGAAGGCCGAGCGAACGCTCGTGTTTGCCGACCTGCATTTCGAAAAAGGCTCATCGTTCGCCAGAAGGGGACAGATGTTGCCGCCCTACGACACGCGGGACACGCTCGGGCGCATCTCGGCCGTCGTTTCGCGCCATGCACCGAAGCGTGTCATCGCCCTGGGCGACAGCTTCCATGACGCGCATGCCGGCGATAGGCTGGACGAACAGGAACGCGCGATTCTGGCCGATCTTTGCAATAAAATGGATTGGATATGGATCGCGGGCAATCACGACCCGGCGCCCCCATCGTGGCTTGGCGGGAAGGTCACGGAGGAGGTGGCCATCGGCGGATTGATATTCCGTCACGAGCCGCAACCCGGCATGAACGACGGCGAGATAGCGGGTCATCTTCATCCTTGCGCCACGGTGACGCGTCGGGGACGAAGCCTGCGGCGGCGCTGTTTTGTTTCCGACGGTTTACGCGTGGTAATGCCTGCTTTTGGTGCATATACGGGCGGCCTGGACGTGCGGGAGCCGCCGGTGAGATCGCTTTTCGTGGACGATTTCCTCGCCTATCTGCTGGGCGCGCGGCGAGTTTATGCCGTAGCGGGGTAGGGCGGATTGCCAAATTCGCCGACTACAAACGCATTGCCGGAAGAGTGATGGCACTCTTCATTCGCAAACGGATCCTTCGCGGGGCGAAAAGCGCGAATGTTCAATTGGAACAACGTTTATGCGAAAGAGGACTTTCCTAAAAAGTATTGTGTGTGGATCCGGGGGGATTGCACGCTTCAAGCACCGAGGACTGCCGACAAATCGGGTGGAATGTTGGCGTTGCGATCCTGCACACCGGCATGAAAGGACGCGGCGGATTTCTGGGCGGCCGTCTTGTCTTCGGCGCTGAGCTGCGTGGACAACGCGTCGATACGGACCTTCGATTCGGCATCGCCCTGTCGCGCGGCAACCGCGTACCACTTGTAGGCATCGATGAGGCTTTGCTGTACACCCATGCCGCGCTCGTAGAGAACGGCCAGATTGAACTGCGAATCCGCCAGCCCGAGATTTGCCGCGCGCGTAAACCATTGCGCTGCAATGACAAGATTTTTTGGCACGCCCGCGCCGTCCGCATACGCGACAGCGAGATTGTGCATCGCCTTGCGATTGCCTTCTTTGGCCGCCATTTCGTACCACTGAGCAGCTTTGCCCGGATCGGCCGGCAGGCCATGCCCGCGCTCGTAGAGCGTGCCCAGGCGATAGGCGGCGAAAGGTTCGTTCTGCCCGGCCGCCCGCTCAAGCCATTTTGCCGCTTCGGGTTCGTTAGCGATCACGCCATCGCCATCAAGAAACTTCAGTCCCAGCAACAGTTCGGCTTTTGAATTGCCAGTGCCGGCAAGCGCGTTCAAGCGATCTGGCGTCGGCGCGGAAGCCATCTGCTTCGACGGCAGCATCTTCGCGGTCGCGCCGCGTGCCGCAGGCGTTGCGTTATTTACAGCCACACCCGGTGGCTTCAATCCGACAGTCGGGCTCGGTACACGGGCATTGGCTCCAAACGTACCCGGAACGATGTGTGCCGG
Source organism: Rhizomicrobium sp. (assembly GCA_036511745.1). GTDB lineage: Bacteria > Pseudomonadota > Alphaproteobacteria > Micropepsales > Micropepsaceae > Rhizomicrobium. The sequence continues at coordinate 4,837 of DATCBQ010000089.1, read as the reverse complement.
GGAAATGGCGGAAGCATGTGCGGCGGTCCATATGGGCGTCACTGGTTGAGACAGACTTGCGGCGTCCGAATGTTGTATGTGTCCATGCGCCCTGGCAGGGATCGCCACCCTCCCCGCCGCATTCAGATTCCTGCTCAAGAACGCTCCAGCAGCGACTGCCGCGACAATCAGAAGCGCGAGCGTCGCGACCAGTGCAAAGCGTCCCAAACTTTGTTTTGGTTCGGTTTCCGCTTGGCTGCTCGCGCGCCAGGCGAATCCGAAGGGACCCGTGGTATGCTCGGCATCGGTTGAGGCTGCAGCACGTGCAGACCTTCTGGCGGCCTCCAGAAACGATTCAGCGCCTTCTGTGCGGGCCTGTTGGCCCGCCTCGGCCGCGGCGGCATCAGCGCCGAGCAGGTGGTCCGCGAACGGGTGCCCGGGGCCGACCGGCGCAGCCGCGTCATGCGTCAGCGATTCCGCGCCCAATGGCTGCGATTCTTGAATAATTTCCGTGGTGTGATCGGCAAACGGCGGAAGATCAAAATCGGACATTGCGGACTGCGATAGTATTTCCGCCTGACGCGGCGGATCGAGCGCTTCGTGATTTTCGCCCGCCAGGTTTGCAGTGGTGCGCAAGTCATTGACCGCGTCGCGATGGCGCTGGTCTGCAGCGTCGAGACGTGCTGCAAGGTTGCGCATGCCATCCTCGATGGCTTTTGCAGTACCAAAATTGCCGCTCTCCGCCAGTTCCAGCCGGGAGGCGAGATCCGTTACGCTCTGTTCGATCACCTGTAACCGGTGTTCGGAACCCGGCTCATTAGCCTGCGCATCGAACTTTTCGACACTGTCCTTGAGCTGGGCGGCCAGCGCGGTCTGTTGCGCTTCGCCTTCTCCGAAACGGGCAGACAGTCGATCCAGCGTTTCATTTAGCTGCGAGAGGCCGGTGGCGTGGCGCTGGAGCTCGGTTTCGACAGCGTCGCCGGCATCCTTGGATGCTGCGAGCGTTGCCAGGGTTTTTTCCAGCGCGCTCGCCTGGGATTGCCCTTCGCGTTCCGCATTGCACAGACGCACCTCGACCGTTGTGAAGCGCGCGTCCATAGCGTGCGCGATCTGGTCGACTTCCGCACGGGACTCGATCTGTTTGTCGGCCACCTGCTCGACGTTGCCGGCAAGTGCGGCAATTTGCGAAGCCGACTGATGGGCTGTTTGCGACATCTGATCGGCAAGACGCGACAGCCCTTGATGCAGCGCCTTCACCGCATTCTTCATTCCATCCGCTGCGTTCTGGCGCTCGATGCGGAACAGCCGGTCTTTCAATCCCACCACATGGGTCTCGAGCTGTTCGAATGCCTGTGCCTGTTCGCGTGCGGTAATATTGATCTCCGCTGCAGCTTTGGTCATGGCGCGATTGTTCTCGGTTTGACTGCGTTCGGTGTGGTCGAGCCGGCGGGCGACGCCTCGAAGTTGGTCTTCGATTAGGCGATAAGCGCTTTGCGATTCCGCTTCACTGCGCGAAACGCGAGCCAGCATTTCGTCGCTGTCACGATTTGTGTTTGGAGGCGGTGCATCGGCATCTCCGTTCTGGTCGATAAAATTTGTGTATCGCCAGGCATTGCGTGCGCTTTCCACGTTTGGGATTCCTTCCGTTGAGCGATGCAAGATTCGCCGGGTGAGCCAATCGCCGATTGATAACCCCTCTCGCCTGGCGGACGTTCGAACGGCTTCGCGAGCCTCCTTGGAAATTCCCACGACGTTCCACGGAAGATCAGGCTGCATTTCGATTCGCCGTTGTCGCACCCGCAAACAAGAGTAACTCTTCGAGATATCGCGTAAATGAACGCGATTGTCGCCGTTGGGATACACATCGCGTCCCATTGCGGCTCAATATAAGGACCAAGAGCGTTAATGTGTGGTTAGCGGCGGTAACGCCTGCCTCGCGACCCTCGCCAGGGCGCCGAAGACCATCAAAACCCAATGCGGGATATTAATGTCTGGCCTTTTGCTCCGCCGGTTGCGGAGCCAATGGAATATTGCCTCGCGAGTTTGGATCGGAAGGGCGTAGGGGCATCCCGACCTCGGTCGCAAAAAGCTGAGTGACATAGACCGTGTCACCGCTCAGGGCCGCCCCCACGCCGCTGCGGTCATACGCCGCGAACGACAGATTTTCCTTGTGGCCGCGACTATCGAGCCAGGTTTTCACGAATCGCTGCGCGAATACTTCTACATCGACGCCGCCTTGCGGCGTGTAATGCAGAGCGGCGATGTTTTCCCCGAGGAGACCCTGGAAGTCGCTATCCTCATCCATGATCAGGGACGTGGATGTCTGTCCGTCCGGTCCCGCATGGGCCATATAATTCTTCAATGCCATATCGCGGCTGTGCTGGCGGGCCACGCCGATGAGTTCGGAATCGAGCATCAGCGCCTGGGCTTTTGGATCGATCCTGTGCCTCTCGTCCTGGATCAGGTCGAAGATTCGTATCTCCAGCGCTGGCATCTCGGATTTCGGATCCGGCGGATGAGGAAGCGCAGTGTTCCATTGACTTGCGCACGCTACGCACGAAACCAGCCCGAACGCGAGCGCGACGGCGCGCGAGGCGTTTTCGGGTAAGAATTTCAATGGATGATTTCGAACAGACCGGCGGCGCCCATGCCGCCGCCGATACACATGGTGACGACGCCAAGCTTGGCTTTGCGCCGCCTGCCTTCGAGGAGGAGGTGACCGGTCATGCGCGCGCCCGACATGCCGTAAGGATGGCCAATGGAGATGGCGCCCCCATCGACGTTAAGAATTTCGTGAGGAATGCCGATTCGTTCGGCGCAGTAGAGCACCTGGCTCGCAAATGCCTCATTGAGTTCCCACAGATCGATGTCGCGTGGCTTGAGGCCGTGACGCTCCAACAGCCGGGGCACTGCGAAAACCGGGCCGATGCCCATTTCGTCCGGCTCGCAGCCACAGGTGGCGAAACCACGGAAGATTCCCAGCGGTTGAAGGCCTTTCTGCACCGCGAGCTTCGCATCCATCACTACACAGGCGGCGGCGCCATCCGAGAACTGCGAGGCATTGCCGGCAGTAATGTATTTGCCTTGCTTGATCTCCCTTCCACCAGAGAACACCGGCTTCAGAGCCGAAAGTCCCTCGATGGTCGTGTCGGGCCGGTTACATTCGTCCCGATCCACTGTTGTCTCCACGACAGATTCCGCGCCAGTCGTTTTATCGAGCTTTTTCATCTTCGTGCGCAGCGGCACGATCTCGTCCTTGAATTTGTTGGCTTGTTGGGCGGCGGCAGTGCGCCGCTGGCTTTCCAACGCATAGGCGTCCTGACGATCGCGGCTGATATGATAGCGTTCGGCCACCACTTCGGCCGTTTCTATCATACTCATCCAAAGCGCGGGTTTTACCTCCATCAGATGTTCTTCAGTGATGTTCTTCGTGTTCATGCCGCCCATCTGTACCAGGCTGATGGATTCGACGCCGCCGCCCACTGCGATAGGGGTGCCCTGGGTCATTACCTGTTGTGCCGCCATCGCGATGGCCTGCAATCCGGAAGAGCAGAAGCGGTTGATTGTCACTCCTCCCGTGGTTACGGGACAGCCTGCCCAGATGGCGGAGAGCCGCGCGATGTTGAAACCCGTCGCCCCTTCGGGATTGGCGCAGCCGAGATAGACATCTTCTATCTCGCCGGGTTCGAGCTTCGCGTTTGAGATCGCGTGCTTGACGGCATGGCCGGCCATGACGGCGCCGTGGGTCATGTTGAACCCGCCGCGCATGGATTTGGCGAGACCGGTTCTGGCGGTCGAAACGATAACGGCTTCTTTCATGGCGGTTCCTTTCGATAGCAGTCCTGCGACCCTATCGTGGCCGGAAGCAAAGAGGAAGAATCGACGGGGGTTGCGAGAGAGCGTGGGGCGTCCGACACTGCCCGAACACGTGTCGATTCCGCAAGCAGGGGAGCATGAATGGCGTGTCCAGGGCATATCCGCTGGCTGGTACAGCCCCTAATTTCCGGTGTTGCTTGCGCCATTTGTGCCGGTTCGGTGTCGGCGGCGAACAACTTTACGGTCGCACAGGTGCTCCATTACCCGTTCACCGACGGGCTGGTCGCGGCTGAGCGGGGCAATGCGGTCGCCTGGGTCCGCATCCTTGGGGGCGTGCGCAATGTCTGGGTGGCCAAAGGTCCCTCGTTCACCACCCGACAAGTTACTTCGTACACGGACGACGACGGATTTGAAATCACGCAACTAACGTTCGCGCCGGACGGCTCGCGCCTCGTCTATGTGCGCGGTGGCGACCATGACGCGAACTGGCCAGCCGAAGGCAATATCGCCCCCGATCCCGACGCCTCGCCGCGGCAGCCGCTGGTGACGATCTGGAGCGCATCGCTTTCAGGCGCTGCCCCGACAAAGGTGGCGGAAGGCGACTCGCCCGCGATTTCGTCGGAAGGCATTCTCGCCTATGTCAAGGACGACCAGGTGTGGACGGCACCACTCGACGGAAAGGGAAAACCCGATCGCCTCTTCTTCGACCGGGGAAAGGACGGCGATCTTCAATGGTCGCCCGATGGTGCACGCCTCGCGTTCGTTTCGAACCGAGGCGATCACTCTTTCATTGGAATCTTTTCCAGCAAAAACAGACCGGTTCAATTTCTTGCGCCATCTACGAACTTCGATGCTTCACCGCGCTGGTCGCCGGACGGAGCCCGTATCGCTTTCGAGCGAAGGCCCGGCGACGGCGGCCCGCCAGCACCGATCTTGAAGCAAATTCCGCATCCCTGGTCGATCATGGTGGCAAATACAGGCGACGGTGCAGCACACCAGGCGTGGCAAAGCCCAAACACCCTCGCCGGCTCCTATCCCGACG
>DATCBQ010000088.1:0-3339 GCA_036511745.1 Rhizomicrobium sp. | reverse complement strand
CTTCGTAGCTCCACACTTTGTCGGAGCTGTAGGAATCCGGAACGCTCGACACCCCGCAGGCCGCAAGCGGAAACGGCGCATTGGCGCCGCCGATGCGATATCCTTCGGCGACCGTCGCATAGACGAGATCGTCGGGCGTTGCCTGATAATCCAGGCTCAGCTTCGGCGTCAGCGGGGATTCGCCTTCCTTGCCGGCGCCGCCGCTGGAGCCGAAATTCTGCGGCCCGTCGGCCGTGTTGACGAAGTCGAACGAGGTGCGGGCATAGCGCAGGCCCGCCTCGATTTTCCACTTGGTGTCGATCGCGTAGGTGGCGTCGGCGAAGCCGGCGATCTGGCTGTCGTGCGACAGCGTGTCGTTGATGTAGTCGTCGCCATTGGGCAGAAGACTTTCGCCCCAGGCCTGCAGCACCGTTTCGCTCCAGAGATACTTTGTGATGGCGGCGAGCTGCGGATCGTTGATCTCCTCTTTGCTCTCCTGGCTGTTGGCGGAATAGAAAATCCCCACCACCCAGGTCAGCCGCGAATTGGGGTCGCTCGATTGCAGGCGGACTTCCTGGGTGAGGTCGCGCTGCGAATTGGTGATGTTTGTCTGCGCGACATAATCCGGCAGCCCGGGAAGATTGATGCCCGCCGGCGTGAGCAGCGGATACAAATCGGTACGGCATTGCCCGGGCGCGCAAGGGTTGCCCATCGGATCGGTATCGCCTGCCAGGATCGACTGAAAATACGACAGATTGTAGAGCGTGCCGCTGTAGCCGTTCACATGCTCGCCGCGATTGAAATACGAAGTGTTGGAGATCAGTTCGGCGCCGCCGAATTCGTAGCGCAGGTTCAGCGAGGCGAGATAGAAGCGGTCCTTGTCTTCCAGGCGGTCGGGGGTGGCATCGACATAATTGCCGTTTCCCGGATCCGAAAGTCCGACCCAATATTGATCCGCGTCGTTCTGGCGGCGGTTCTGATAGTCGAGCGCGGGCGTGATGGTCAGATGCGAAGTCGGCGCCCAGGCCAGCGCGCCGCGCAGCACATAGGTATCGACGCTGTTGGCATTCTGCGCCGTCGTCTGGCCGGTGAGATCATTAACGCGGTCGATCCAGCCGCCATCCTCGCGCGCCCAGGCGCTGACGCGAAAGCCCAGCGTGTCGTCGATCAGCGGGCCGCCGAACGCGGCGCCCGTCTCGTAGCTGGGCGCGCCGTTCTGGGTGAAGGCGATTTCGCTCTGTGCCACGCCGCTATAGTCGGTGAGGCTCGGCTGCGGCGTGATGTAGCGCACCGTGCCGCCTTCCGAGCCGGCGCCGAACAATGTGCCCTGCGGCCCGCGCAGCACTTCGACGCGATCGAGATCGAATATCGAAGGCAGCGAGTTGTTGGAGGAGAATCCCAGATTGCGGATCTGGATGGGGGTGTCGTCGATGTAGATGCCGGTGGTGCCGGAGCCGGCCGTGGAATCGATGCCGCGAATGGAAATGTCCTTGGTGGCGTCGTCATAGGTGACGCCGGGGGTGAAGCGGGCGAGATCGGAAAAGGATTTGACGCCCAGCACATCCATCTTGACGTCGGTAAAGGCGCTGACGCTGACGGCGACCTTGCCGAGCTTTTCGGCGCGGCGGGTGGCCGTCACCACGACTTCTTCGGCGGCGCCGGAGTTGTGGGCGTTGCCTGGCGTGGCCGGTGCCGCCGGCGTCGGCGCGGCTTGTGCCGGCTGTGCGGTCTGTGCCGATGCCGCGCCTGCGCACAGCAGCGACAGCGCCGCTCCGGCGAGCAACAGCCGCCGCAGTTTGATCCCTGTCAGAACCGCCCCCTGTTCGCCCTGCGGGTCCGATGCTAGTGGAGAGCTGTCGCGCCGCCAATGGCGGATTTTGCCGGAGCGCGGACGCCCAATTGTTTCACGTGAAACATTTTGGATGGCGGCGGCGAAAATACAGGAGCGAACAGGCGCCGCGCCTGTCGATCGCTCTGTTATGGGCGAAAACAGAGGCGCGGTAACCCGTTGCCGGCATTGAACAACTTCGGTTTTTGCCGGCAAAGAACAGGGCCACGCGAAATATCCCCTGTATTTCGCCTGATAAACAGGCGCGCCCGACCGAGGAGAGCCGACGATGAAACTTGCCACCTTCGAACGGGACGGCCGCGTCTCGACAGGCGCGGTCGTCGGCGAAGGGATGGTCGATCTCGGTGCGGCCGGATTGCCGCGCGAAATGGTTGGGCTGATCGCGCAATGGCCGGAAGCCGAGTCAAGGGTGCGCCAGTTGGTCGATGCCGGAAAAGCCGATTTCGCATTGTCGGATGTGCGTCTGCACGCGCCGGTGACAAATCCCCAAAAAATTCTTGCGATAGGCCTCAACTATGCCGACCACATCGCCGAAAGCGGCCTGGCGAAACCCGAGCGCCAGGTCTGGTTTTCGAAGCTACCCAGCGCCCTGAACGGACCTTTCGATCCGGTCATGCTGCCGAAGGTTTCGTCGCAGGTCGATTACGAAGCGGAGCTGGTTGTCGTGATCGGCAGGCGCTGCCGGCACGTCTGTGTGACGGACGCGCCGTCCGTCGTCTTCGGTTATATGGCGGGCAACGATGTGAGCGTGCGCGACTGGCAGTTCCACACGGCGCAATGGATCCTGGGAAAATCCTTCGATACCCACGCGCCCACCGGGCCCTGGATTGTCACGGCGGACGAGATCGGCCGCTCGCCCGAGCTCGACATTCGATGTCTCGTAAACGGAGAGTTGAGACAGAACTCGAACACCGGAAAACTCGTGTTCAATATCTCCGAGCAGATCGCGCATTTGAGCAGGGCCCTGACGCTTTTCCCCGGCGATCTGATCTTCACCGGCACGCCTGGCGGCGTGGGCATGGCGATGAAGCCGCCGTCCTTCCTGAAAGCCGGCGATGTGGTGCGGGTCGAAATCGACAGGATCGGCGCCATCGAAGCCCGGATGCAGCCGGAAGCCTAGCGGAGTCCGGCGGTCCACTTCGGCCGAAACGGCAACGCGATTTCCGTCCCTGTTTTACGGCGCACGCGCGGAATCCGCGGAAATTCGCGGATTTTCTGGGCAATCCAACGCCGAATTGCAACGAAAACCGGCCGCTTCCGTTAAACCTGCAAGGCTGAAGCGAATTTCCTGTCTCGTGTGAATTCGTGGCCTACGCCGGATCGGTGTACGCGGCCTTGCAAATCGAGCCCCGGGAGCGTTGGGCAGGAATGCGCCAATCTCCGCAAACCAGGAAACTGTGATGAAGATCATCCTCAAAACTGTCCTCGCGGCGGCAACAATTGCCGGTGCGACAGCTCTGGCGCCCACGCTGGCGAGCGCCCAGGTCGGCATATCGATCGGTATCGGCGGG
>DATCBQ010000087.1:0-5917 GCA_036511745.1 Rhizomicrobium sp. | reverse complement strand
TAGCTCGGGCGTGATCGAACGGGTCGAATAGGTGCGGAACAGCGGCCCGTATTGCCGCCACGTCTCCGGCGGCTCCTTATCGAGGCGATGGCCGACAAAGAACAACAGTTCGGTCGGCTTGTGGATCACGTGATAAATCAGGTTCGCCAGCGCCAGGATCGCAAGCAGGATCGCGACGCCGGCTGCGATCCGAACGATCAGCGGCACCTTCGCAAGCCTGCCGCGCGCCCGCCGTGCGCGCCGCCGCCAGCGGCGAAGACGAGGGTGAGGGCTTTTGCGTTTTCCAGACATGCGCGGTGAGGGAGCACACAGCGCGCCATAACGCAACGGCGGCAGCGCAACGCGTTGGGGGCCTGGTCAGGAGTTTTCCGGATCTTTCGCAGCGGTCTTCTGATCCCTGATTCTCGCGACCGGAAGCCGCCAGCCGCGCATGATCGCGAGAACGCGCAGCGCGAAGCATGCGACCAGCGCGACCGCCGTCACCGGGGCCACCGGCCATTGCAGCAAATGCCCGATCACCACGATGGCGGCGGCGAGCAGGGCCGCGACAGCGTATAGTTCGGCGCGAAGCACGATCGGAATCTCGGCCACCAGCACGTCGCGGACCATGCCGCCGCCGATCCCGGTCACCATGCCGAGCACGATCGCCATCACCGGATGCAGCCCGAACGTCAGCGCTTTGGCTGCGCCCGCGACGGCGAACAGCGCGAGTCCGGCGGCGTCGAACACCAGAACCGGGTGCGACATCCGCACGATCAGGGATGAGAAGCGGAAAGTGATGAGGCCGGCGAACAGCGACACGGCGAGATAGCGCCAGTCGGTGATCGCGCCGGGAGGAACCGCGCCAATCAGCAGGTCGCGGATGATGCCGCCCGAATTCGCCGCCGCGAACGACAGCACGAGTACGCCGAACAGATCGAGCTGTCGCTTGACGCCCGCCAGCGCGCCACTGAGCGCGAACACAAAAGCGCCGGTCAGATCGAGCACAATGGGAAGCTGCTCCATGATGGACTAGTCAGCCTCGTCCAGCGGCGGCTGCGGTGCTTTCATGCCGTGGGTGTCGGCAAAGCGAAGCGCGTCGATCATCATCGCTTTCACCCGGCCAGGCTCGTCGTCATGGCTGTATTCGAGCTGCAGCGCGGCTATGAAGGCGTCCTCGTCCAGGGCCGCGAGCCTATCGGCCAATTCCCTTGGGGTCATGTGAGTGCTCCCTGACGTTGCGACATCGCCATCGATAACGGTTTTTCCGGCAGGGCGGCAAGTTTTCGATCAAGGGGATGGGATTGGCGAAGCGCAGCCCGCCCGTTAGGGTCGCGCCTCGAAGGGAATATCGCATGAGGCCACACGTCATCTGCCTGAAGGAGTCTTCGCTCGACGGCCGGCTGCATCCGAGCCGCTGGACCAGAAGTCCCGACGGCACGCCAAAAGACTGGTCGGCGCTTTACGCATCCACGCATGACGGTCTCGCCGCGGACGCCTGGATGGTGGGCCGCGTGACGGCGGCGGAGATGGCGAAAGGCAAGCCGCATGCGCCGGACAGTGCCCCGCCGCAGCGGCGGCCGTATCATTTCGCCGCCGGCCACAAGAAACCCTACGCCGTCGCCGTGGATGCCGGCGGTAAGCTTCACTTCGACCGTCCGGACATCGGCGGCGACCACGTCGTGGTCCTGCTCGGCAGCGGCGTTCCCGACACGCATCTGGCCGAACTCGTCGCCGACGGGATTTCCTGGATCGTATCCGCCACGCCGGAGATCGATTTTGCGTCCGCGTTCGAAACGCTGCGCGGCGATCTCGGCATCGAACGGCTGGCGCTGGAGGGCGGCGGCGGCATCAACGGCGCGCTGCTGGCGGCGCGTCTCGTCGACGAACTCATCGTCATCGTCGGGCCGGCGCTCGACGGCGGGGCGGATAGCCGCACCATCGTCGAAGCTGGCGACGCCGGCCTGAAAGGCCGCGTCAGGCTTTCGTTGCAGTCCTGCGAGAAGCTGGCCCACGGCGCGGTGCGCTTGCGCTACGCGGTGACGCCGGATGATGGGGCGTGACCGCGGGAGGCTCGTGGCTCGTAGCGCGTAGGGCGGGTTAGCCCAACGGGTCCGCGCAAGGCGCGGCCCGATGGGCGTAACCCGCCGCTTCTCGGCGGATGGCGGATTACGCTGCGCTATTCCGCCTTACGGGCTGTATGTCATGCGTTTTATCGGTTCAAGCGCCAGAACCGAAGGCTTGGACAACAGATTGCGGCGTTGCCGTTCCGGTAAGAACAGCCTGCAATTCCTTCAGATACATCGAAAAGCGGTCGATCTGTTCGCGCGCTTGCCGTTTTTCCCTTGCATCTAGCAAATTGAGATAACCGTTCAACTCATGCTCTAGCTTTCCCCATCGTCCGCACAGGGCTAAGACGAGGTCCCTTTCCTTGTGCACCAGACGTAGGGCAACTCCGTCAGGCTCGTGCGTTAAGCGAAGCAGAAGCGCTAATATCTCATCGCCAACGAGTCCGTTCGGGTTAGATAATATCCGGTTTTGTTGCCGTCCCAGCAGAAGCAGCTCTTCGAGAATTCGATCGTGTTTTCGAGCTTTTTTTGCTCGTGTCTCGGCAGGGTACTGCGTAACCTTGCCAACTTCGGCTTGATAGAATCGTCCAGTTTTGGCCAGAAAGAATCGAAAACTGTCTCAAGCTGTCGCTCCTCTCTGGCATTGGAGCCGGCGGCACCGTTGATTGATCTCACAACCCGGAAGATGTCTTGCTTCTCGAAGAGCGCAGACTGAAACATTGAAAGGGGCTGTTGGACGTCCGAGTGCTTCAGCTCGAACAGAATGGGCACCACTCGGCCTTCTTCGACAGATTTGGCTATAGCGCCAGCTTCGAAGTGCAGCCATGGAGAATCGATGTTCTCAGCGGTCAGGATAACAATTCCGAAGGTGCTCTGGTCCAACTCGCGGCGTATGGTGGAAGACCAATGAGCGCCTTTGTCCGTGTCTTCTTCGGACATGAACGGTTCTATGGTTTGATTCACCAGCGGCAGCCACTCGCGAAAATCCTGTGCAATTTGGCGGCTTATGTCTTGCGACCAGCTTACAAAGAGTTTCATGGGGGCCCTTGTATGAATTCTAGGGTGTAGCAGTGAGCCCGGTTCCGCCGGTCTCGTCGCTGGCCGTGTTAGACAAATGCGCCCTGCTATTTCGCCTTGGAGCTAATTTGCCTTACCGCTACATATCGGTTAGCTCTGCCTCGCTCACGATCTGTTTAAGCGCGTAGGGCGGGTTAGCCGAAGGCGTAACCCGCCGCTTTTCGGCGGAGGGCGGATTACGCTGCGCTAATCCGCCCTACGGGCTGCAACCATTTAAGCCGCATGCTCCGTTGAACGGGTCACATCGCCACGACCAGCCAGCAGGCCTTCGACGGAAATGTCTTCATCGATGGCCTCCCAGTGCAGGCCAACGCGGCTTAATTCCACCTGTTCGCGTTCGGCCGTCGTTGCGCGCAACAGCCGCGGAAACCAGGCGAGCGGAACGCCAAGCGTCCGTCCATCGGTCAGCTCAACCCACATTGTGTAATCGTCAAAGCGGACGCTGGTTGCCGAAATGGTCATGCCATGCCCTTAGGATGAGGTCGCGGTTTTCCGCGACAGCCCGCAATATATTGGAAAGTTCGCGCGGATTGAAGCCATAACTGTCGGCTATCGATATCTCCGGCTCAAGCCAGACTTTTGCATCCCGGCCGCCGCCCTTGATGTGAATATGCGGCGCCTCGGGCGGCCGGCCTTCGTTCGAGAAAAAGTAGTAGCGCAAGCCGCTGTGGCGAAACACGACAGGCATGATGCCTCCCTGCGGCTTGCGATCTATCTCGTCAACTACACCCCGTCGTGCTGCCACACGTATCGCATTTCATGCACGTCCCGTTCCGCACCAGCGAAAAATGTCCGCATTCGCCGCACATCTCGCCTTCGTAGCCTTTTGCCTTGGCCTCGGCGCGGCGTTCGGCCTTGGACGGAGCGGCCTGCGCCGCGGCGCCGGCCTTGCTCCATTGCAGGGCTTCGAGCTTTTCGGTCGGCGACAGCTCGTGCTGGGCTTCCTGCTTCAGCGCGACGGCGCCTTCGGCTTCGCCGCTGCGGGCGGTGGCGCCGTGGGAGGACAGCGACGTGACGGTCGAGGCAGGCCGGGTCGGTTCGCTCACCGGGCTTGCGCCAGCCGGAGAGGGGGTCCCGCGCATCACCACGAGATTGTCGGTGCGCGAGCGGGTCAGGCCCTTCGATAGATACTTGTTGTTGGGCTGCTCGGGTTGCTTGCCTTCCTCGACGCCCTTGCCCATGGCGTCGAAGTTGGATTCGCTGGGATCGACATGGGCGAGATCGAACCGGCTCATGTAGCTGACCGCGAGTTCGCGGAACACATAGTCCAGGATCGAGGTCGCATACTTGATGCTGTCGTTGCCCTGCACCGGCCCGGCGGGCTCGAAGCGGGTGAAGGTGAAGGCGTCGACATATTCCTCCAGCGGCACGCCGTATTGCAGGCCGAGCGACACCGCGATGGCAAAGTTGTTGATGAAGGAGCGCAGCGCCGCACCTTCCTTGTGCATGTCGATGAAGATCTCGCCGATCCGGCCGTCGTCATATTCGCCGGTGCGGAGATAAACTTTATGTCCGCCGACCACCGCCTTCTGGGTATAGCCCTTGCGTCTATCAGGCATTTTCTCGCGTTCGCGCATCACCACGATGCGCTCGACCAGCCGCTCCACCACCTTTTCCGAAATCTGCGCGGTGCGCGCCGCCATCGGCTTGTCGTAGAAGGCCGAAAGAGAATCCTGGCCGTCCTCTTCCTCGTCGTCGTCGCTGATCAGTTGCGAGTTCAGCGGCTGCGACAGCTTTGAGCCGTCGCGGTAGAGCGCGTTGGCCTTCAGCGCCAGCTTCCAGGACAGCAGGTAAGCTGCCTTGCAATCCTCTATGGTGGCGTCGTTGGGCATGTTGATGGTTTTGCTGATCGCGCCCGAGATGAACGGTTGCGACGCCGCCATCATGCGGATGTGGCTTTCGACCGAGAGGTAGCGCTTGCCGACCTTGCCGCAGGGGTTGGCGCAGTCGAACACGCTGTAATGCTCGGCCTTCAGATGCGGCGCGCCTTCCACCGTCATGGCGCCGCAGATGTGGACATTGGCGGCCTCGATCTCGCGCTTTGAGAAACCGACGGCGGCTAGCAGGTCGAATCCCGGTGCGGCAATGGCTTCGGGCGCGAGGTTGAGCGTGTCGCGCAAAAAGTCCTCGCCAAAGGTCCACTTGTTGAAGGCAAATTTGATGTCGAACGCGGTGGGCAGGGCGGCTTCGACCTTTTTCAGCGCTTCGTCGGTAAATCCCTTGGCCTTGAGGGTGGAGACATTGATGGCGGGCGCGTTGGAGAGCGAGCCGTGGCCGACGGCATAGGCTTCGATCTCGGCGATCTCGCTTTCGCGGTAGCCGAGCGCGCGCAGCGCCTCGGGCACGGCGCGGTTGATGATCTTCCAGTAGCCGCCGCCGGCGAGTTTTTTGAACTTTACCAGCGCGAAATCAGGCTCGATGCCGGTGGTGTCGCAATCCATCACCAGGCCAATGGTGCCGGTCGGCGCCACCACCGTGGTCTGGGCGTTGCGGTAGCCATGGAGCTCGCCCAGTTCGAGCGCCTTGTCCCAGGCGGCCTTGGCGTGCTCGACGAGGTTGGTCTGCGGCACGCTGGCATAATCCAGCGGCACCGGATTGACCGCGAGCGCCTCGTAGCCACGCGATTCGCCATGCGCGGCGCGGCGGTGGTTGCGGATCACCCGCAGCATGTGCGCGGCATTTTTCTTGTAGCCGGGGAAGGGGCCGAGCTCCTTGGCCATCTCCGCCGAGGTGGCGTAGCTGGTGCCGGTCATGATGGCCGACAGCGTGCCGCACAGCGCGCGGCCTTCCTT
>DATCBQ010000086.1:0-46576 GCA_036511745.1 Rhizomicrobium sp. | reverse complement strand
CGGCAGCTACCTGACATCAACCGAATTGCGCCGTCTGCACGCCGGGCTGCCGCCATCCGTCCTTTTGGTGATCGATGCGGCCTATGCGGAATATGTCCGCCGCAACGACTACGACCCCGGCATTGAGATGGTGTCGCAGTTCGACAACATCGTGATGACGCGCACATTCTCGAAAATTTACGGCTTGGCGGGGCTGCGTGTCGGCTGGGCGTTTTGTCCGGCAGCGGTGGCCGACGTGCTCAACCGCGTGCGCGGACCGTTCAATGTCTCCATACCCGCGCAGCTTGCGGCGGTCGCGGCGCTGGGCGACCGCGGCCATATCGAAAAATCCCTTGCGCATAATGAGCAGTGGAAGCACTGGCTCGTCGAGCGCATCCGCGCTTTGGGGCTGCGCGTGGACGACAGCGTGGCAAATTTCGTCCTGGTCCATTTCGAACCTGCTGGCGACCACACGGCGAAGGGCGCCGATGCATATTTGAGCGCGCGCGGTCTCATCCTGCGTAGCGTCGCGAATTACGGTTTGCCGAACTGTCTGCGTCTTACGATCGGGCCCGAAGACGCCAACCGGCGCGTGGTCTCGGCTCTGACCGACTTCACGGGCGCACGAAAATGACCATCGACTCCAGGCCGATGTTTTCCAAGGTGGCGCTGGTGGGCATCGGACTCATCGGGTCCTCCATGGCGCACGCCATGCGCCGGGCGGGGCTGGCCGCGCACATCGCCGGTTACGCCCACCGCGCCGCGACGCGAGACAAAGCGCGCGCCATCGGCTTTGCCGATTCGCTTCCGGAATCCCTCGCTACCGCGGTGAAGGACGCCGACCTGGTCGTACTGGCAACACCCGTCGGCACCTATGGAGCGCTCGCCAGGGAGATGGCGGGCGATTTGAAACGCGGCGCGATTTTGACGGATGTCGGCTCGGTGAAAACCGCCGTGCTGCGCGACGTGGGTCCGTTCGTGCCGGAAGGCGTGCATTTTATTCCGGCCCACCCCATCGCGGGAACGGAGCAGTCGGGGCCTGAAGCGGGATTTGCCGAACTGTTCGACGGGCGTTGGTGCATTTTGACACCGCCGGTCGGTGCCGACCCCCAGATGATCGAAAGGCTCAGATCGTTCTGGCAACGCCTGGGCAGCAATGTCGAGGTGATGGATCCGAAACATCACGATCTGGTTCTCGCCATCACCAGCCATGTGCCGCACCTGATCGCCTACAATATCGTGGGCACCGCAGCCGATCTTGAGACCGTCACCGAAAGCGAAGTGATCAAATTTTCCGCCGGCGGCTTTCGCGACTTCACGCGCATCGCGGCTTCCGACCCAACCATGTGGCGGGATGTGTTTCTCAACAATCGCGAGGCGGTGCTTGAGATGCTCGGACGCTTCACCGAGGATCTGAGCGCGCTGCAGCGCGCCATCCGCTGGGGAGACGCCGACATGCTGTTCGAGCTGTTCACACGCACCCGCGCCATACGCCGCTCGATCGTTGACGCCGGACAGGACATCGGCGAACCGAACTTCGGAAGATCGAAGAAGAAGGGGTAGGCGCGCCTCGTCTTGCCAGCGCACCCGGGACGTCGGACGGACCGGTTCAATACAGAGAATCCAGTTTACCGGTGGAAATCCGGCCTCCGAGAAAAACATCGCTGCCGACGAAACTCAACTTCGTAATCAACCGGCCCTCGCGTGCAAGGGCGCCAGCTGCGCTGCGGAGCGCAGCCGCGAGCTTCGCATCCGATCCGGAACGGAGCGCAAAATGGTCAGTCCCGCGAATGTCGAGATCCAGGTCGCCCGCCAGGTAATGCGCGGCATCCAGCGACAATCGTCCTCGTCCGGTAGCGTCGATTTTGCCCCAGGAGATCTGAAAGGGCTGCACCGTCAGATAACCCGATGCATGCCGCCAATCCTCCGCGGCCGCGCCCCAATCTTCCCGCCCGCCAAGCAGCCGCTGCAACGCAAGAGCCGGCGCGACATTGCCTTCGATATCGACGCGTTCGATGTCGTCGCCGAAGCCGGCGCGCAAGGCGGCTGACAGGTGAATGCCGTCGGCGGCGAGGGCAAAGTCGAGCGCGTCATGGCGTGGGTTCCGCCGCAGGTGGAATTGCACCCGATCGCCGGTAAGCTCCTGCGAATTCAGGGCCGCGACGTCCAGATCGAAGCGCGCGAGGCTGCCGTCCGACACAATCGCGCTCGCCCGCAGCGAACCCGGCACGAACGAAAACCGGCGGGGGGCACCAGCGGAATCGGTCCATAAGAATGTTTGCGCGCCCGCGGCCTCGAAGATCTGCCGGCTCGTGGCATAGGTGAGCATGTGGATGGCGAAGCGATCGGCGCGCCATGTCAGCGGTCCGGTATGCGTCTGTACCTCAAGCGAGAAGCCGTCCAGCACGGCATCAATGCGAAAAGGGAATCCTTCCATGACTTTCGAAATATAGCGCATGCGAACGCCGGGCATGAGCTCGCGGCCGTTGTCGGCAGTCAGCTGCTTGTCGAAGGACGAGGCGGCGATTTTCCACCAGATCATCACGGCCGCCGCCAGCAGCAGGAGAAGAACAACCGGTGCATAAAGAAAAAAACGGCTGGAATAACGCATGTGCTACGATATTACCCGCATTTCGAATAACCGCAGGAAATGCAGGTATCGCAGCCTTCCTGGCGGATCAGACCGGGGCTGCCGCATCGGGGGCAGGAGCGTGTTGGTGCGTCGCCGACGGCAACCGCAACCGCGCGCGCGGAATTCGGCAACTGCAGCTTCTCGCGCGCCGGCATAAAGCCCGTGGAGACGAGATGGCGTTCGATGATGTCTCCGATGGCGGCCAGCAGCGACGGCACATACTGGCCGCCCATCCATTGGCCGCCCCGCGGATCGAACACCGCTTTCAGCTCATCGACGACGAATGAGACATCGCCGCCGCGCCGGAAGACGGCGCTTATCATCCGCGTCAGCGCCAGCGTCCAGGCATAGGCTTCCATGTTCTTCGAGTTGATGAAGATTTCAAACGGCCGGCGCCTGCCATCGGTCTCGATGTCGTTGATGGTGATGTAGAACGCGTGATCGGAATCCGGCCATTTGATCTTGTAGGTATGCCCCAGCAGCGCCTCCGGGCGATCGAGAGGCTTTGTCATATAGACGACGCCGCCCGAAGCCTCACGGTGGCGTGCGGGCGTCGGCAGAGGAAGCGATGGCTGGACGTCCTCTTCGCCACGCAGGGATTCCCCATCGACGGACTGCGCGATGGCGACCTGCGCAAGGACGGGTTGCGCAATGACGGGCTCGGCCTGACCGAGCGTCGCATTGGTCTCGAGCACGGCGCCAGTGATGGCGTTCGGCCGGAAGGTCGTGCAACCCTTGCAACCGCTCGCATAGGCCTCAAGGTAAACGTCCTTGAAGGCGTCGAACGAAATATCCACCGGTACATTGATGGTCTTGGAAATGGAGCTGTCGATGTGACGCTGTGCAGTGGCCTGTACCGCCAGATGTTCCTTTGGCGACAATTCCGACGACTGCACGAAATAGTCCGGCAGCGCCGTTCCCGCGCCGTAGATTTCGCGGAAGCGCCGCCAGGCATGATCGGTGACGATCTCTTCGCTGCGCGAGCCGTCGTCGCGCAAGACCTTGCGGGTAAAGGTGTAGGCAAACACCGGCTCGATGCCGCTTGAGACATTCTCCGCCAGCAGCGAAATCGTTCCCGTCGGCGCAATGGAGGTAAGAAGGGCGTTGCGGATTCCATGGGCAGCGATGGCGTCGCGCGTCACCCGCGGCAGCCGCGCGATGTTCGGCCGCACCAAATAGAGGTCGCGATCGAACAGCGGGAATGGGCCTTTTTCCCGCGCGATTTCTGCCGAAGCGGCATAGGCCGCCCGGGAAAGGCGCGAAAGCCAGCGCTCGATCCGTTCGAGACTTTCCGGCGAACCATAACGCGTGCGGCAAAAGATCAGCGCATCCGCAAGCCCAGTCACCCCAAGCCCGATGCGCCGTTTGGCGAAAGCTTCGTGGCGCTGTTCCGGCAACGGAAACCGCGACACGTCGATGACATTGTCGAGCAGGCGGACGGCGACATGCGTGACGCGCTCGAGCTCCTCTTCATCGAGCTGCGCATCGACTTCGAATGGACGGCGCACAAGGCTCGCCAGATTGACGGACCCCAGAAGGCAGGCGCCATACGGCGGCAGGGGCTGTTCGCCGCACGGGTTGGTGGCCCGGATGGTTTCGCAATACGCCAGATTGTTTTCGGCGTTGATGCGATCGATGAAGATTACCCCCGGTTCGGCGTAGGCATAGGTCGCGCGCATGATGCGTTCCCACAGCGCTCGCGCCGAAATCGTCCTGTAGACTTTCCCGTCGAAATTCAGGTCCCACGGTTCATCGTTCGTCACCGCCGCCATGAACGCATCGCTCGCGAGCACGGAGAGATTGAACATGGAAAGCTTGCCGGGCTTGTGCTTGGCGTCGACGAAGGTCTCGATATCGGGATGATCGCAGGCGAGCGTCGCCATCATCGCGCCACGGCGCGATCCCGCCGACATGATGGTGCGGCACATCGCATCCCACACATCCATGAACGAGACCGGCCCGGACGCATCCGCGCCAACGCCTTTGACCGGCGCGCCCCTGGGTCTGAGCGTAGAGAAGTCGTAACCGATTCCTCCGCCCTGCTGCATGGTGAGCGCGGCCTCGCGCAAATGCGTGAAGATTCCGCCCATATCGTCCGGGATGGTCCCCATCACGTAACAGTTGAACAGCGTGACGTTTCGCTCGGTGCCGGCGCCGGCAAGAATGCGGCCCGCGGGAAGGAATTCCGTGCCGGCCATCGTTTGCGCGAAAGCCAGAGCCCATTCGCGCCGCTTGTCCGGCGCTTCCGCCTGCGCAGCCGCCAGCGCCACGCGCGCCCAAGTATCGGTCAGATCGCGATCCACGGGTGTGCCGTCCGGCTGCTTCAGCCGGTATTTCATGTCCCAGATTTCTCGGGAAATATCGCTCATCGGTTTTTTTGGCGGCGTTTCTCTGAGCGGGTCTGCGCCCGTCCGCAAGCATCGCGCAGGCGGGTTGCAGAACTTACAACGGTAACGCTCGAAGTCAAGGAATGTTCGCTTTATGTTCTCGCCCGTTTTGCGCATTGCCATATCGCGCAAGGGTATGCGGCACCTTATGGGGCGAGCGATGCGACATAGGCCGCCAAATCGATCATGTCTGCCCGCGTTAGGTGCGCGGTAACCGGTTTCTTGGGAGCGCCGCCCTCACCGCGTCGGGCGCTTCGACGATGCGCGTCCCCAGCAGCTCGCGCGCCTTCGCCGCCAGACCGGCCCCCACTTTATGTGACGATCACCCGGATGTCGGCTTGTCCTTGTTGGTCGTCGTTTGCGCGCCCCTTTCCGCCGCGACGATATCGGGCATGGGACCTTTGTCGCGAACATGCGCGATAAAGTCCGCGACCCATTGGTCGAAGACCGCGATGCTTTGGGTTTCTTCCACCATCTCCGCTGCCTGGTCGTCGGCGAAGGGGCGCCCCGCGCCGAAGGTGGTATGTTTCCAGAGCCGGTCCGGTACTTCGATATCGCTGTAGCGGCACTGCCAGACGAGGCTCTGATAGGCCAGCCTTTCTCCATCCTCGGTATTGCGGAATGGATGGTTTTCGGGGTCGAACCACTCGCGGTGCTCGAGCATTTTGGGCACCCCGCGCTCGTCTTCTTCGTTGGCGCCGCCATCGCCGTAGCAGAAGAACGCGGCCGTCCTGCCGGAGAGATGGTTCTTGCTCAATTCGGTCCATAACGCGGAGCGTTCGAGGGCCTGCGCCTTCAAGGTGTTCTTCTTGTCGATAAGGTCGGGGCGCGGATTGCCGCCATTCATGCAGACAAGCCGGTCGAACATCAGTTTGAAATTGGTGGTCGGGGCATACCGGCAAACGGGTCCGATGAATGCCCAGGCATCGCTGCGCGCCAGCCGTCCATAGAGGTCCACATTCCACATCAGATCGGGTTGGTTCTCGCTTCCCGGCCCATAGCAATTGCAGGGCCAGACGCACAGAGCCATCGAGGAGCTGACGCAGGCATTGCAGGGCTGAATGCGGACCTTGCCATGCTCGTTGCCGATATCCTCGTGATCGACCTGCCAGGCTTCCGGCAGCCGACCGAGCATCCGGTGCATGAGGGCGCGCGCTTTCGAATCCAGCCCGGGACAGGAATGCATCCGGCGCGCCGATCCGGCGACCACCAGCACTCGAAGGGGACGTATGTCCGTCAGGGCTGGAGGAGCCGCGGATTGCGCGGATTGCGCAGTGTCGGAAGCGGGCGAGGCCAAATGCAGTGTCCTTCTCAGGGACGGCCAACGAGGCCGGACTGCTGCATGTAACCACGGGCCGCGGACAGGGGTTCCTGACGTACCGGGTCCCGGAGGATTCCGCGAAGGAACTTTGCGAGCGGAGGTTGCGTTTCCTGCGCGGGCAATGGGCCCGAGCGGGAGGATTCGATGAACTTCAAGACCGGCGTAGCGACGTCCCTGGCAGTTGGATGCCTGGCAAGCGCAGCATTTGCCAGCCCCAATGCCACGGATTTCCGTCATCAGGCGATGGCAAGCGACGCGTTCGAGATTGCGTCTTCGAAAATTGCGCTGGGTCAGTCGACCAATCCCCAGATTGACGCCTTCGCAAAAATGATGATCCACGATCATTCGCTGACCACGAAGCATCTGCTGATGGGGTCCGGGATGACCCAGGCCGACATTGACGCCAAGCTGGCGGCTGGCGCCGATGGCAAACATGCAGCCAACGATCTGGTTGATCAATCCCACGCCGACATGCTCGACAAACTGGGTAGCGAAAAGGGCAAGGATTTCGATTCGGATTACATGAGCGACCAGGTGAGCGGGCACAAGGACGCCGTTTCGCTGTTCGAGGATTATGCGAAGAACGGCGACGACCGCAGCCTGAAATCCTGGGCGCGCAAGACCCTGCCAAAGCTGAAGATGCATCTTGCCAGGGCCAAAGCCATCGACGCGAAGATGTAAGAAGCGGGTGCTGGCGCGTTCCAAATCGCGTATCTGGCGGTCCTGTCCGTCCCGTCTTGAGGCGTTTGTCGCGTTCAAAAATGGCACGACAAATGCATGTGCGGCTTGCGCCACCAAAATCTTTCGCGGTGGCCCGAATGGGTCCGGAACCGTAGCGCCATTGTCCCTGTTGTTAAGGCAATAGGGTCTGGCGACCAGAGGGAGCGTTCACCATGACGAAAGCCTATTTGCTGATGGCAGCCGGTTTTGCTCCGGTCCTCTTCCTTCTTGCAGCCAACGCCCTGCTCGCATAGGCATCCTGTTTCACACGCCCCGACATTTCAGGTCGCGATTTCCCGATCGCATGCCGCCCGCATTCCATGTCGATAACGTCATTCGATGGGCACCCCCGGGTAAGCATCCAATATGGGTCCCAGCGCGTCCCTGAGCGGTGCGAGCCACGGTTCGAAGTTTTGCCAATGTTCCACCGCGTCGCGATAGATGGGCTGGCGCACCTGTTCGGAACTTGCGGTGCGCACGGTGCGCTCGGTTTCGTAAAATCTCAGGCATCCCGCCTCGAACGGCAGATCGCAAAAGGCAAGAAGGCGGCGAATCTCTGCTTCCGGATTGGCGACCATTTGTTCGTAAAGCACGCGGTGTACGCAGCCCGGCAATACGGCGTCGAAATGCGCCATCAGCCCGACATAGTCGCGGTAGTAGCGGCCCATGCCCGCAAGGTCGTAGGTGAAACCCTGTCCGCGTGCGAAATGTTGTTTGAAGTTCGAGAAACAGCAGCCCAGCGGATGGCGGCGGGCATCGATAATTTTCGCATTCGGCAGGATGAGATGAATCAAGCCTACATGGGCGAAATTGTTGGGCATCTTGTCGGTAAAGAAGGGTCTGGCCAGCCGCCTTTGGATGCGCGTGCGTTGCAGATATTCCTCGCCCAGCCTGGCAAATTCAGCGGGCGCCAGCGCGCGCAGCGACTCCGGGTAGAGGGATTTTTCGCCGCGCTTCTTTTTCTCGCCCAGCCGCCCGGCGATCGACATGATGTCGGGAAGCTCCATCGTCCCTTCGACCTGGGGATGGCTTGAAAGAATCTGCTCGATCAATGTCGATCCCGAGCGCGGCAGACCAACGATGAAAATCGGATCGCGGGCCTTGCATCCCACCGCCGCGCGCTGGCAAAAAAACGCGTGCGTGAACACCGCCTTCGACCGCAAGACGCGCTCCGCGTTCTCGTCGGGATCGTAGGCCACCCGCGCCTTGCGCAACGCATTGCCCTGTTCGTAGTGGTGGAATGCCTGGGCGAAGTCGCCGGCATCTTCCAGCGCCTTTCCCAGCGCGAAATGCAGATGATAGCGGTCCTCGCCGGCGATTTCGTCGCGGTCGAGCTGCGTGCGCATCTCCACCACGTCTTTGTCCGCGAAGCGGAAGGTCTTCAGATTGGCTAGACTCCACCAGGCTTCGCCGAGGCCCGGCAGCAGCGCAATCGCTTTTCGATAAGCGGCAACCGCGTCGTCGCGCCGGCCCACCACTTTCAGCGTGTGGCCATAGCTCATCCATCCATGGGGCTGATGGGGATAATCCTTCAGCGCCGCCTCGTAGCATTCGATCGCGTGCGCGCTTTCGCCAAGGCGCGCCAGCGACGCCGCCAGCATGTTCTGCGAGGCGGGATTTCGGGGATCGTGTTCCAGGAGCCGTTTCGCCTGCGCCAGGGACTCGGCTGGCTTGTTGGCGCGGTAAAGCACGCCCGCATAATTGGCCCTGGCTTCGGCAAAGCCCGGCGCCAGCGCAAGACAGCGCGCCAGCAAATGCTCCGCATCCTCGTAGCGGCCGAGTCTTGATCCCACTTCGGCAAGCATGCGCATGGCGGCCACGTCGGTGGGATGGGCCTTGAGGAATTCGCGCAACAGCTTTTCCGCAACCGCCAGCCGGTTGTCGCAAAGCGCCGCCGCCGCCGCGAGCAGTTGCGGATCATTGACCGATGTCTGGATGTGGCGCGCATAGGCTCGGTCGGCAGCTTTGGCGTCACCGGCAAGCGTGAGCTCGTCTCCCAGCGAACGCCACGCGCCGGGCAATTTCGGATCCAGCGCCACGGCCTTCGCAAGGGCGGCAATCGCGGCGCGCGTTTCGCCAAGGCGCGCCAGCACAAGTCCCAACTCGCAATGGGCC
Source organism: Rhizomicrobium sp. (assembly GCA_036511745.1). Lineage (GTDB taxonomy): Bacteria > Pseudomonadota > Alphaproteobacteria > Micropepsales > Micropepsaceae > Rhizomicrobium. Next base: position 37,422 of record DATCBQ010000086.1, on the reverse strand, counting down.
GCTGCCATCGCCGGATGGGCCGCTGCCAAAGCCTTCAGCGCGCGGCGCGCTTCCTCCGATCTTCCCTGCGCCCGCAAGGCGCGGCCGAGAAGGAGCAGCGCATCAGGCTGGCGAGGGATGACGTTCAGGATTTCCTGCGCCTGCGCTTCGGCGAGGTCGGGCCGCGCCGCCAGCATCCGCCCGGCCTGCGCCAGCGCCGTGGCAAGAGAACCAACCTCTTCCCCATCGCTTGCCGATTGTCCCATGACGGTGCCGCCGTGCGCCCCGCCAATCAGGGTATCGTTTATCGGCGGCGCAAGCTTGCGGAATCGCCGTGCCTTGCATCACATTCGGCGCCGCCGGCCGACGCGTTGCCGCGGAACCTTCAATTCATCGGAGATATCATGCAGGTCTGGTTGTTGTGTGCCGCCGTATTGTTCGCTGCCGGAGCGCTGGCACCGGCGCAAACCGCGGACGCGAATGCCGATGCGCGCCTCAAGGCGCTTTACACGCGTGAGTGGCACTGGCGCGAGCAGCAATATGCGGACGACGAAGACGGCAACAAGCCGGTTGTCGATCATCTGCCGAAAGTCGATGCCGCCACCCAGGCGGCGCAGCTCAAATACTGGACCGAAGTGATGGGCGAGCTGAACGCGATCCCGAGATCGCAGCTTTCGCCCGCGGAGCAGGTCGACTACGATGTTTACAAGCCGCAGATCGCGGCCCTCATCGCGGGCCAGCATTTCCGCGACTACGAGATGCCGGTCAATTCCGATTCCTCGTTCTGGACCGGCATGGGCTACACCGCGCGCCGGCCCTTCAAGAGCCTGACCGACTACACGCATTTCATCGCGCAATTGCGCGATTTGCCGCGCTATTTCGACGAACAGATCGTCAATATGCGCGCCGGTCTCAGGCGAGGCTTCACGCCGCCGAAAGTGACGCTGCAGGGCCGCGATGCGTCGCTGACCTCGGTGACGGCGGTCCGGCCGGAAGACACCGCGCTCTACACGCCGTTCAAAAACATGCTGCCGGGCGTTCCCGCCGACGAGCAGAAAAAACTCAAGGCGGAAGCAGCGGCGGTCATCCTCGACCAGGTGCAGCCGGCTTATGCGAAAGTGCTCGCCTTCATGCGCCGCGACTATGTGCCGGGTTCGCGCACCACGCTGGCCGCCAAGGCGCTGCCCGACGGCACGGCCTGGTACCGGGCGCAAATTCTCGAATACACGACGCTCGACATGGACCCTGCCGAAATCCACCGGATCGGCGTCGACGAAGTGGCGCGGCTGCACACCCAGATGGTCGGTGTGATGCACGAGACGGGCTTCAAGGGCGATTTCCCCGCCTTCCTGCACTATCTGCGCACCGATCCGAAATTCTACGCGAAAACCCCGCAGGACCTGCTGAACCGCGCGGCCTGGATCGCCAAGACCTTCGACGGCAAGGCGTCGCAGTATTTCGGGCGGCTGCCGCGCATGCGCTTCGCCATCAAACCGGTGCCGGCCGACATGGCGCCGTTCTACACGTCGGGACGCGGCGGCCCGGGACTCTATCTTCTCAACACCTACGATCTGCCGCACCGCCCGCTCTACAATCTCACCGCGCTGACCCTGCACGAATCCGCCCCCGGCCACGCGTTCCAGATTCCGCTGGCGATGGAGCACAAGGACCAGCCTTCCTTCCGTCAGCACACGTATATTTCTGCCTTCGGCGAAGGCTGGGCGGTCTATTGCGAAAAGCTCGGCCTCGAGATGGGCATGTACGAAACCGCCTATGACCGCTTCGGCATGCTCGGCTATCAGATCTGGCGCGCCGCGCGGCTGGTGGTGGATACCGGCATCCACACTGAAGGCTGGACGCGCGAACAGGCCATCCAGTACATGCTCGCCAATACCGCATTGCCCGAACATGAGATCGACACCGAAGTCGATCGTTACATCGCCTGGCCGGCGCAGGCGCTTTCCTATTATTTGGGCGAAATGACGATCGCGAAGGCCCGCGCCAAAGCGGAAAAAGCGCTGGGCGCGAAGTTCAACATCCGCGCCTTCCACGATGCGGTTCTGGAGCTGGGCTCGGTGCCGCTGCCCGTGCTGGAGGCGCGCATCGACCGCTTCATCGCCCAGGGCGGCAAAGGACCCTATCCGGACGAAGAATAGCGCATCCCGCCCCAACCCAGGATGTGAAACAAACGAATCCTCAGGCCCCTTCACCTTCGTGGTCTGTCCTGCACGGCAATCCGATAAGCGTTCCCCGCGCTCGCCCCTTGCGTCTCAGGTCTTAATTCCGGATGTTTGCGGCATCGCAATAGACAGCAAGAGGTTGGTTCGATGCGTCTGTGTCTCGTCGCGGCTTTGATGGCCGTTTCTTCCGTTGCCGCCTTCGCCGCCGATGCACCGCCTGCGGCAGCCCCGGCCGCAGCGACTCCGGCGACGACTCCGGCAGGAACACCTGCTGCATCGCACCCGCCGATGCACAAAATCGTGCTGAAACCGTCGCTTCTGCGCGGCACGGTAGCAGCGGTCGATGCCACCACCGTCAGGATCAAGACCGACGCCGGCGCCACTGTCGTCGCCACCACCAGTCCGGGCACGCGATACGCCGTGGTCGAAAGGCGCGCGTTCAACCAGATCAAGCCGACGGATTTCGTCGGCATCACCGCGGTCCCCGGCAGCGACGGCCATCTGCGCGCCGAGGAAGTACACATCATTCCAATGGTGGGGATCGGCGAGGGACAATATCCGTGGAATCACCATCCTTCCATGTCCGGCGCCGCGCCCGCCAGCGAATCCACCATGACCAACGGGTCGATCATGTCGATGCGCGAGGCCCCCGCGGCCTCCAGCATGACGAACGGCACGGTACAAAGTGCGGGCAGCGCGGAACTCACCCTCACCTATCGCGGGGCGCAGATGACCGACGGCAAATGCACCGGCCGGGCTTTTCGCGCCAAACCCGGCTGCACCGGCACGGTAATTGTCGATGTTCCGCCCGCGACGCCGATCGAGGCCATCGTCTGGGGCAAAAGGGACGACATGAAGCCGGGGCTGGCCATCGCTGGAGGTGTGGGAACCGACGAGACCGGCCATGTTTTCCTCGGAACCGCCACCCTGGAAAAAAACGGCGTCAAGCCGGAATTCTGATCCCGTCAAACAACAATTGCATCGAAGCTTCGGGCGCCGCGATTGCATTGCAAAGACGCGCGACGCAAAAAAACTTCGGGCGGACGCGCAATTAAGGCAACCGTTGCCGGGACTTCCCTGTTGCGGTTTCGTGGCGGATTTTGGCATGATGGGTGGCAGGCGCCGGACCTTGGCCGGATAGGTGCAGCGCGATCAACCAGGCATTCCGGCAGGTTTATAGCGGCGATCTTATGGCAAATTTCGAGAATGACAGTTCGCGTCCCCTCGCAATGGCTTCGGCGAAGGGCACGGTCAAATGGTTCAACGCCACCAAGGGATATGGCTTCATCACCATGGAGAACGGGTCGGATGCGTTCTGCCATGCTTCGGCGCTGGCCGCGCATGGCGCGCCCGATGTTCCGCCCGGCGCCACCATCGTCTGCGATTTGCAGGATTCACCGCGCGGCTTGCAGGTGGTTGCCGTGCATCAGATCGATACCAGCACGGCCGATCAGTCCGCGCCCGGTCCCCGCCGGCCCCGGCCGGCAGGGGGCGGAGGCGGCGACCGGTTTGGCGGTGGCGACCGCTTCGGGGATGGCGACCGGTTTGGCGGCAACGACCGTTTCGGCGGCAGCGATCGCTTTGGAGGGGACGACCGCTTCGGCGGTGGAGATCGCTTCGGCGGCGGAGACCGGTTTGGTGGTGATGATCGTTTCGGAGGCGACGATCGTTTCAGCGACCGCTATGGCGGCGGCGGCGAGCGCCACAGCGGCAATCGGGACACCGGCCCCAGCGGGCCGATGGTCGAAGGCCGGGTGAAGTTCTTCAACGATCAAAAAGGCTTCGGCTTCGTCATGCCGGAAAGCGGCACCGGCGATATTTACATCCATGCCAGCGCACTCAGACGCTCGGGAATTCCCGCGCTCAGCGCGGAACAGCGGATCCGCTATTCGACGCGCCAGGGCAACAAGGGCGTCGAAGTCGACAAGATCGAGTTGATCTAGCGGCAGCTAATTCGCAGCATTCCACCATTGCAATGCAGGGTCGGCGCGGGGAACACGCTTCCGCACGCGCCTGAAAGCTTGCATTTTTCGCCTGCAAACCTATATAGGCTCGATTTATATCGAACTGGCACAGGGGCAGCGAATGGACGTCCGGACCATTTGCCTGGTCAGTCTTACGACAAGCAACGCAAGCGGCCATAAGATCGAGGCGCTGTCCCAAGCGGGCCGGGGCCAGATACCTCCCGTCCGCAATTGGCCGACGGAAGCAGACCGCGGCGGCGGAAGAGTTGGAGCGTAGCATGTTCGAGAGTCTTCTGCGGCGATGGCGCACGACGAAGCCAAGCTATCGCGCCGCAATAGTCATTTTGGTGCTGGTGGTAGCCTGGATCGGTTCCGGACAATTGGGCGCCGGCAACCATTCCAATGACAAGACGACCGCCAAAACGGCCGACATCCCCCATGTGCGCGTGCGTCTGGTGGAGTCCAGCAACCGCGACGCGGTGATCACCGTGCGCGGCCATACTCAGGCGCTGCATTCGGTGGATGTTCGCGCCGAGCTGGACGGGGTTGTTCAGGCCCTGCATTTCGAGAAAGGCGATCGCGTCCGCAAAGGCCAGATTCTGTGCGAGATCAAGACCAACGATCGCGCCGCCAGGCTGGCGGAAGCGCAGGCGCTGGTTGCGCAGACGGGCGAACAGCATCAGGTCGATCTCGACCTGGCCCAGAACGGCTTCCGTTCGAAGACTCAGGTCGCGCAATCCGCGGCCTCGCTCGAAGCCGCGCGGGCGCAGCAGCGCACAATGGAAATCCAGCTCGAAAATACGCAGATTCGCGCGCCGTTCGACGGCCTGGTCGACGATCGCTATGTCGATGTGGGCGACTTTATGCGCGCCGGCGACAAATGCGCCCTGCTGATCGCGCCGGAGCCTTTCCTTGCCGTGGGCCAGGTCTCGGAACGCGAGGTGGGCGAGATGAAGATCGGCGACCCCGCAAGCGCGAAGCTGGTGACGGGCGAAACCGTCGAAGGCAAAATCCGGTTTGTCGCCAACCGTGCCGACGACACCACGCGGACGTTCCGCGTCGAAGTCGACCTTCCCAATCCCGACGGGCATCTGAAGGACGGCGTCAGCGCTGACATTCGCGTGCCGGTTCGCGAGCTCAAGGCCGTGAAAATCTCGCCGGGCATCCTGGTGCTCGATGACAATGGCGTGGTGGGAGTGCGCGCCGTGGAGAACGGCATCGTCCACTTCCATCCCGTGCAGATAGTCTCCGACAACCCCGACGGCATGTGGGTGAGCGGCATCGACAGCGGCCTCAGCGTGATCACTGTTGGCCAGTCCTTCGTTAACGAAGGCGAACACGTGATGCCCGTTCCGGAAGGAAGCAAGCGCGCATGATCCGCATCGTCGACTGGGCGGTCAACAACGCGCGCGTCGTGCTCGCCCTGATGGCGGTCGTCATCATCGCGGGGCTGATCGCGTTCGTGCGCATTCCGAAGGAAGCCAATCCCGACGTTCCGATTCCCGTCATCTCGGTGGAGATCGCCTATCCGGGCATCAGCCCGGAAGACAGCGAGCGGCTGCTTGTCAAGCCGATGGAAAATTATCTTCGATCCATCGAAGGGCTGAAGACGCTGACGGCGCGCGCCTATCAGGGCTTCGCCGTCATCATTCTGGAATTCGACGTGAACTTCAACAAGGAGAAGGCTCTCGAAGACGTCCGCGCGCAGGTGGAGACCGCGCGGGGCGAGCTGCCGCAGGACGCCAAGCAACCGGTCGTCCAGGAGTTCAACAACAGCCTGTTCCCCGTCATCACGGTGGCGCTGTCTGGCGACGTGCCGGAGCGCACCCTGCTCAAGCTCGCCCGCGACCTCAAGGATCAGGTCAAGCAGATCCCCAGCGTGCTCGACGTCAATCTCGGCGGCGAGCGCCTCGAAATGCTGGAAATTGTCATCGATCCGTCGAAGCTGGAAAGCTACGGGATCACGCAGGCGGAAATGTTCAACGCCGTCTCCAACAACAACCGCCTGATTGCCGCCGGCAACATCGATACCGGCCACGGCAGCTTCGCGATCAAGGTGCCCGCCGTCATCGACAATGCCCAGGACGTGCTCGCGCTTCCCATCCGCTCGACGAAGGACGCAACCGTCACCCTGGGAGACGTGGCCGATGTACACCGCACGTTCTACGACGCCACCAGCTACGCCCGGCTGAACGGCCAGCCGACGATTGCGCTCGAGGTGACCAAGCGCATCGGCGCCAACGTCATCGACAACAATCAAAAAGTGCGCGCGCTGGTGGACCAGGTGTCGAAGAGCTGGCCGGCGGGCGTCCATGTCAACTACATGTTCGACCAGTCCACCTTTATCCGCGACGATCTGGGCTCGCTGTCGGATTCCATCATCCTCGCCATCATTCTGGTGATGATCATCGTCGTGGCGGCGCTGGGGCTGCGTTCCGGCCTGCTGGTGGGGGTGGCCATTCCCACCTCGTTCCTGCTCAGCTTCCTCATACTCAACGCCATGGGCTTGACGCTCAATTTCATGATCCTGTTCGCCATGCTGCTGGCGGTCGGCGTTCTGGTCGACGGCGCAATCATCGTGGTCGAATACGCCGACCGCAAAATGACGGAAGGCCTCAACCCGCACGATGCGTTCGCGCAAGCGGCGCGGCGCATGTTCTGGCCCGTCGTCAGCGCCACGGCGACCATGATCGGCGCTTTTCTGCCGATGCTGCTCTGGCCCGGCATTCCCGGCAAGTTCATGAGCTATTTTCCGATCACCCTCATCGTCGTTCTCGGTTCCTCGATGCTGGTGGCGCTGGTCTTTTTTCCGGTGCTGGGCGGGCTGTTCGGCAGGCCGCCGCCGCGCGATGTGCAACACGAAAAGGCGATCGAGGCGTCGGAGACCGGCGACTGGCGCGAAATTCCCGGCATCACGGGCTGGTACGCGCATTTCGCGGCGCGCCTGACCCGTCATCCGCTGATGGTGATCGGAGGCGCGCTGGCAACCGTCGTCGTCATCGTCACGCTGTTCACGCTGTTCAATCACGGCGTGGAATTCTTTGTGAAGACGGATCCCACCGAGGCGAGCATCCTGGTGTCGGCGCGCGGCAATCTTTCCGCCGCGGAAAAACGCGACATCACCATGGGCGTGGAGCGCATCATCGCGTCGCAAGACGGAATCAAGTCCATTTATGCGACCAGCGGCGAAGCCCAGAACACCCTGAACAGCCAGGGCGGCGTTCCCGTCGACAATATCGGCGAGATCACCATCGAGCTCAAGGATTACGCCGAGCGGCGCCCGGGGGCAGCCATCCTCGAAGGCATTCGCCGCCGGACCGCCAACATCCCAGGCGTGCATGTGGAAGTGCGCCAGGACGAAGAGGGCCCCGCGTCCGGCAAGGACGTGATGATCGACGTGGCGTCCGACGATTACGCGCAGCTTTCTCTGGTGACGGACGCGATTCGCCGCCACATGGATGGGTTGAAAGAACTGCGCGATCTCGAAGACACGCGGCCGCTGCCCGGCATCGAATGGGACGTCAACATCGATCGCGACGTGGCCAACCGCTTTGCCGCCAATGCGCAGTCGATCGGAACCGCGGTGCAGCTCGTGACCGACGGAATCCTGGTGGGCGAATACCGCCCGGACGATTCCACGCAACAGGTCGACATCCGGGTGCGCTATCCCGCGCCCGCGCGCGGCATCCATGCGCTGGACGATATCCGCGTCGCGACGCCGGCCGGCATGGTGCCCGCCAGCAACTTCATCAAGCTGGTGCCGACGCAGCAGGTCAACTCGATCGAGCGTATCGACGCCCATCGCGTCTATCACATCCGCGCCAATGTCGATGCAAAATCCCGAATCCTGCCAAGCGCCGAAGTGGCAAAGCTCAAGAGCTGGATTACGGCGCAGAACTTCCCGCCGGCCGTCCATGTCGCGTTCAAGGGCGCCGACGAAGAATCGGCGGAATCGGGCGCCTTCCTGATCGAGGCCGCGTTCCTAGCGCTGTTCCTCATCGCCATCGTGCTGCTGACAATGTTCAACAGCTTCTATCACACATTCCTGGTGCTGGTGGCTGTGGTGCTGGCGATGATCGGCGCGCTGCTCGGCATGATCGTCATGGGGCAGCCTTTCTCGATCATCATGACCGGCACGGGAATGCTGGCGCTGGCCGGCATTGTGGTGAACCACAACATCGTGCTGATCGACACCTTTCACCGGCTTCTCAAGGGCGGCATGAATCCGGTGGAAGCCGTCATCCGCTGCAGCGCCCAGCGCCTGCGACCTGTGTTCCTCACCACGGTGACGGCGATTGGCGGCCTGTTTCCCATGATGCTGGCCATCGAAATCGATTTCTGGACACGCCAGGTCACGGTCGGCGGACCGAACGCCTCGATGTGGGTTCAGCTTTCCACCGCGATCGTCTTCGGATTGGCGTTCTCGAAAATGATCACCCTGGGACTGGTGCCCGCCATGCTGGCGCTGCCGTACCAGGTTCATCCGCTGGCGCGGACCAAAGCCTTCCTCGCTAAACGGATACCCGGCGTCAAACGTCTGTTCGGCCGGCGCGAAACGAGCGGCCCGGCACGCCCCCACGCACAACCGGCGGAGTAGTTATTTTTCCCTGGGAGCGCGGCGCATGCTCAATCCGCGGCGACGGCTGAAAGCTGCGCAATGCCGGGGTGGACGTCGGGATCGCTTTCCACTTCTTTGAGCCGCTCGCGCACTTCGGCCGCGGCTTTCTGCTTGTTCCACATCGACGCATAGTGGCCGCCGTGTGCGATCAGCTCGGAATGCCGGCCGCGCTCGATGATTTCGCCATGGTCGAGAACGAGGATCTGGTCCGCGTCGACGACCGTGGAAAGCCGGTGCGCGATCACCAGTGTCGTGCGGTTTTTGGACACCGCCGACAACGCGCTCTGGATTTCGCGTTCTGTTCCCGTATCGAGCGCGCTCGTCGCTTCGTCGAGCAGCAGGATGGGAGGATTTTTCAGAATCGTGCGCGCGATGGCAACGCGCTGCTTCTCGCCGCCCGACAGTTTCAAGCCCCGCTCGCCCACCATGGATTCGTATCCAAGGGGGAGTTCGCGGATGAACGGATCGATCTGCGCCATGCGCGCCGCGTCCTTGATTTCCGCTTCGTTGGCGCCGATGCGTCCATAGGCGACGTTGTAGCGGATGGTGTCGTTGAAGAGCACGGTGTCCTGCGGCACGATTCCGATCGCGGCCCGCAGGCTCGCCTGGGTCACTTCGCGAATATCCTGACCGTCGATCGTCACGCTGCCGCTCGCAATATCGTAGAAGCGATAAAGGATGCGCGAGATCGTCGATTTGCCGGCGCCGGACGGACCGACAACCGCCACCGTCCTGCCGGCGGGCACGGTGAAGCTGATGCCCTTGAGCACGACCCGTTCGGGATCATAGGCGAAGACGACGTTCTCGAAGCGGACTTCGCCGCCGGATACCACCAGCGCCTTTGCATCGGGCCTGTCCTTCACTTCCTGCGGGCGATGCAGCAGTCGAAACATCGATTCCATGTCCACCAGCGCCTGCGTGATCTCCCGATAGACCGTGCCCAGGAAGTTGAGAGGTTGATAGAGCTGCATGAGGATGGCGTTGCCGAGCACGAATGCTCCGACCGTGAAATGACCCTGCTTGATCCCGATGGCCGTCAGGGTCATCACAATGCCCATGCCCAGAGCCATGATGGCCGCCTGGCCGGTGTTGAGCAGCGACAGCGACGTCTGCGCCTGGATCGAGGCGTTGGCATATTTGGCCATCGATTTGTCGAAGCGGCGCGTCTCGTGGCCTTCGTTGTTGAAGTATTTTACCGTCTCGTAGTTCAGCAGGCTGTCCACCGCCTTGGTGTTTGCATCGGTGTCGCTGTCGTTCATTTCGCGGCGGTATTTCACCCGCCAGCGCGTGATCGCGAAGGTGAACCAGACATAGAGCGCAACCATGACCAGCGCCGTCGCGGCGATCCAGACATTCAGTTTCCAGACCATTTCGGCGGCAAAGATGAGAACCTGAAACAGAGTGGGAAAAATGTTGAAAGTGGCAAAGGACAGCAGCGTGTCGATTCCCTTCGTGCCGCGCTCGATGATCCGCGAAAGGCCGCCGGTCTTGCGGTCGAGATGAAAGCGCAGCGACAGCGTGTGGACATGGGCGAAGGTCGCCACGCCCACTTCGCGCAGCGCGTGATACAGAACTTTCGCGAAGACGCCGTCGCGAAGCTGTGCGAATGCCTGCATCAGCACGCGTGAGAGCGCGTAGGACCAGATCAATGCCAGCAGGATTGCGAGTACAATGGCCGCAGGTTTGCGCGCCAGGCGATCCGTCATCCAGCCCAGAAACAGCGGCGACACCGCCGTCGCCAGGATGGCAAGTACGAGACACGCCATCGCGGCGACGACGCGCAGCTTCAGATCGTTACGTCCCTTCGGCCACAGATACGGCAACAGCATGTAAAGCGGGCGAAGGGAAGGCGTGCCGTCGCCGGATTCAAGAAGCGGATGGGGAGCGGCCATTGATTCCTTAAGTCTCTTTTGTTGCGCGCACGCCGGATACAGGAATGCTGACGAACGCGTCCGCGCGGGCTAACGTCTTAAACGACGTCCAGCGACCCAATTCCTGTTTAGGTATCCGAATGCCTCACCGCAATACCGGCGGCCGCACAGCGCACCCGCCTTCCCGTGTGTCGCCTCCAAACGACGGGGCTGTCTTCGCTCCGGCCAAAACCTCGCGGACGCTTTGCGTGTTCTGCGGCTCGTCGCCGGGCAACGACCCTGCGTATGCGGAAGCGGCACGAAGACTGGGAAGGCTGATCGGCGAAGGCGGTCACCGGCTTGTGTTCGGCGGCGGGGGCATCGGACTGATGGGCGAAGTCGCCCGCGCCGCGCGCGATGCCGGGGCCGAAGTCATCGGCATCCTGCCGGCCTTTCTGCGCCATCTCGAGCCGCCGCTGAAATCCGCCGAAGAGCTCATTATCACGCCCGACCTGCAGCAAAGAAAATCCCGCATGCTGGCGCTGGCGGATGCCTTCGTGCTTCTGCCGGGCGGGTTAGGCACGATGGACGAATATTTCGAAGTGATCACCACAGCCCAGCTCCTCGTCCACCGCAAACCCATCGTGGTGATCGACGTCAAGCATTACTTCAAGCCGCTCGGGGCGCTCATCGCCCACATCGTCGCGCACGGTTTCGCGCGCGCTGAGGTTGCAGCGCTCCATACCTTCGTGGACACGCCCGACGAGGCGATGCGCGCGGTCAGCTCCGGACGGGTCTCCGCTTAAGGCGCGCAAGGTGGCCTTCGACCGCCGCGATCGCCAATGCCGCCCAGACGCAACCGAAGGCGATCGCATTGGTGCGCGTGAAGGGCTCGTGAAAGCCGATAGTGGCGAGCAACAATGTGATTGTCGGCGAAAGATATTGCAGAAAGCCGAGCGTCGTCAGCCGGATGCGGCGCGCGCCCGCAGCGAAGAAGGCAAGCGGCACGGCCGTCAACGGCCCGGAGCCGATCAGCAGCGCATCTTTCGTGAGATTGTGCGAAGGAAAAGCTCCGGTTCCCTGGACGGCCCAATAGCCCACGAGCGCAAACGTGAACGGCAGAAGGATCAGCGTCTCCACCAGCAAGCCGTCGAGGGCGACAACCGGTGCCAGCTTGCGGAAATAGCCGTAGAGACCGAAGGAGAGCGCCAGCGCGGGCGCAATCCATGGAATGTGCCCCAGCCCAATCGTCTGGATGACGACGGCCAATGCAGCCAACGCGACACCGGCGAGCCTTAAGCGCGACATACGCTCGCCGAAGAAGGCGATGCCGGCGGCGAACGAGACCAGCGGCGTCATGTAATAGCCGAGACTCGCGTCCACCAGCTGGTTGGTCGCCACGCAATAGATGTAGAGCGTCCAGTTGCAGGTGATGAGCACGCTGGTCAGCGCCAGGGTGGCGACGAGACGGCGCGAACGCAGGATCGCAAAAGCGCGCGATGTATGGCCCTGCCAAAACGTCACCGCGGTCACGAACAGGGCGCACCAGAACACGCGGTAGACCGTGAGTTCGAACGGCGGCACGTCGCCCAGCAGCCGCCAGTACAGCGGCACGATGCCCCAGACCGCGTAGGCCGATCCGGCGAAAAGAATGCCGGCGGTTTCGTCGGCGGGATCGGATGTCTGGGTCATGGGCGGCCGAGCGGTAATCGCTGCGTCTTCACCGCTTCACGTCCCAATCCGTGCTGCCGTCGGGATTGTCCTTGAGCTGAATTCCCTGCAACAGAAGCGCGTCGCGAATGCGGTCCGCTTCCTTGAAGTCGCGGGCCTTGCGCGCCGCGTTGCGGGCCGCGATGGCGTCGGCGATCTCCACAACATCGACGGGAGACTTCTGTTCGATCCGCTCGGAGATCGTGGAGAAGCCGAGGAGCGAAAGTCCTCCAGCAAGTTCTTTGGGATCTGATTTGTGCAATTCGGCGATGGCTTGTGGCGTATTGAGATCGTCGCCGAGCGCCGCAAGAAAAGCCCCGCCCACATGGCGGTCGGCGACGGGTTCGGCGTCGGCATACCAGCGCTCCAGAACACTCCAACTTTCCTTCATGCCCTGCACGGTCCAGTCCATCGGCTGACGATAATGCGCCCGCAGCATGTTGAAGCGGAGAACCTCGCCGGGCCAGTCTTTCAGTAGATCGCGGATGGTTACGAAATTGCCGAGCGATTTCGACATTTTCCCGCCCTCGACATTCAGAAAGCCATTGTGCATCCAGATGCGCGCCAGCGGATGACCGCCATGCACAGCTTCGCTTTGTGCAATTTCGTTCTCGTGATGGGGAAACACCAGATCGATGCCGCCGCCGTGAATGTCGAATGTTTCGCCCAGCAACACTTCGCCCATGGCCGAGCACTCGATATGCCAGCCCGGACGGCCGCATCCCCAGGGGCTTTCCCACCCCGGCGTGTCCGCGTCCGACGGTTTCCACAAAACGAAATCCATGGCTCCGCGCTTGTAGGGCGCAACCTCGACACGCGCACCGGCAAGCATTTCGTCGAGCGAACGATGGGCGAGTTTTCCGTAGCCGGGATTGGAGGAAACGTCGAACAGCACATGATCTTCCGCCACATAGGCGTGGCCGGCGGCGATCAACCTTTCGATCATGGCGATCATCTGCGAAACGAAGTCGGTGGCGCGTGGCGCATGGGTTGGCGGCAGGCAGCCGAGCGCGGCCACATCCTCCTGATAAACGCGTCCCGTTTCCGCCGTCAGTTCCCGCACGATGTCGAGGACGGGGACGTTGCGGTCGCCCAGGCGCTCGCGCGCCCGCGCGTTGATCTTGTCGTCGATGTCCGTGACGTTGCGCACATAGCGGACCCGGCTTTCGCCGTAGAAATGCCGCAGCAGGCGAAACAGCACATCGAAGACAATCACCGGCCGCGCGTTGCCGATATGGGCGAAGTCGTAAACCGTCGGTCCGCAGACATACATGCGCACATCGTTCGGATCGAGAGGAACAAAGTCCTCCTTCGTGCGGGTCAGCGTATTGTAAAGGCGCAGGGTCATGGGACGCTCGTATTTGATTCGCCACTATCGCGGCGGGACGAAATGCGAAGCATTTCGGGGGAAACGATCTTGATTGTGGGTTTGATTGGAGAGAGGGGAATATCGCGGCGTCAGCCGCAAATTGCGATCCGGATTTGCTGGCGGAACATCACGCCGTTTCCCCTTTGAGGCGCGCGAGTGCTTTCGCGCGGCCGATGAGAGGTAGCAGCTTCTTCAGCTCGGGTCCATGCTCGCGACCCGTGAGCGCAAGCCGCAACGGGTGATAAAGCGCGCGGCCTTTCGTGTCGCTCGCGGCGGAGACCGCGGCTGTCCACTCCGTCCAGGTCGTGCCGGTCCAGGGTTCCGGCGGAAGCAGCCCGGCTGCCGTGTCGGCCAGGGTGCCGCTCTCGATGACCGGAGTCACGGGCCCCGACACGAGGGTCCACAAATCCGCGGCGTCTGAAAGGCGCGCGAGGTTGGGCTTGACCGCGTCCCAGAACGCAGCGCCGCCCCCTACTTCCATGTTCGACAGCCGGGCTGCGACGGCCTCGAAGGAAAGGCCGTGCAGCAGTTTTGCATTCAGGTTGGCCAGTTCGGCGGGGTCGAAATGCGCGGGCGCGCGCCCGATTTTCTCGAAGGAGAATTCCTTTGCCAACGCGTCGAGCGAGGGTTGCAGCTCGACGGCGTCGGACGTCCCGGTCTTGGCGAGATAGGACGCGAGGGCCAGCGGCTCGATGGCTTCTTCCTCCCGCAGCATGCGCAGGGACAGCGAACCCAGTCGCTTGGACAGCGCTTCGCCGCCGGAACCCACCAACAGGGGAAAATGCGCGAAATGCGGCACAGGCGCGCCGAGTGCTTCGAATATCTCGATCTGCGCGGCCGTATTGGTGACGTGATCCTCGCCTCGAATGATGTGGCTGACCTCGAAGTCGATGTCGTCGGCGACCGACGGAAGAGTGTAGAGGAAGCGCCCGTCTTCGCGGATCAGCACCGGATCGGAGAGGACCGCGGTATCAATTTCGACGTCGCCTCGCAAAAGATCGCGCCATTTGACGCGCCTTTGCGAGAGCCTGAAACGCCAATGCGGCCAGTGTCCTTGCGCTTCCAGATCGGCGCGCTGCTCGTCCGTGAGCGCCAGCGCGGCGCGGTCGTAGACGGGCGGCCTGTGCATTGCAATTTGCCGCGCCCGCTTGCGGTCGAGCTCCATCGCGGTTTCGTAACAGGGATAGAGCCTCCCAGCCGACTTCAGCTTTTCTGCCGCCACGCGATAGGCCTCCGCCCGCGCCGACTGCCGGGCAAAGAGATCGTGGGTTATGCCCAGCCACCCCAGATCCTCGATGATCGCGTGTTCGAACTCGGACCGGGAGCGCTCGCCGTCGGTGTCATCGATGCGCAGGAAGAACCGCGCGCCTTCCTTTTTCGCGAACAGGAAGTTTAGCATCGCGGTGCGGGCATTGCCGACATGCAGCAGGCCCGTCGGCGACGGCGCGAAGCGCACGAGACGATTCATGTGTCCCGCGCGTCCCGGAACGCGTTGGTGATCGGGTAGCGGCGATCGCGGCCGAAATTGCGCGAAGTGATCTTAACGCCGGGAGGCGACTGGCGACGCTTGTATTCGGCGACATACAGAAGCTGCTCGATGCGTTTTACGACCGCCGGGCGATAGCCTTTCGCCACCACTTGCTCGAACGACATCTCGTTCTCGACCAGGCATTCCAGAATCCCGTCGAGAATGTCGTAAGGCGGCAAGGAATCCCGATCGAGCTGGCCGGCGCGCAATTCGGCGGTGGGCGGACGCAGCAGGACGTTCTCGGGGATGGCGCGGCCTTGCGGTCCCTTCGCGCCTGGCGGCACATTCAGATTGCGCCAGCGTGACAGCCGGTAGATTTCGGTCTTGTAGACATCCTTCAACACGTTGTAGCCGCCGCACATGTCGCCATACAGAGTGGCATAGCCCACGCTCATCTCCGATTTGTTGCCGGTCGTCAGCACCATCGGTCCGAATTTGTTGGAGATCGCCATAAGAATAAGCCCGCGAACACGCGACTGGATGTTCTCTTCGGTCGTATCGGGCGGACGGCCCACGAAGACTGGCGCAAGCACTTCGCCGAAAGTCGTCACAGCGGCCTCAATCGGCACGATTTCGTAGCTTGTCTCCAGAAGGTTCGCACAGTTCCGGGCATCGTCAAGGCTTTCCTCGCTCGTAAATCGCGACGGCAGCATCACGCAGCGCACACGTTCACGACCCAGCGCGTCCACAGCCACGGCCGCCGACAATGCCGAATCGATACCACCGGAAAGCCCCAGCACAACACCCGGAAACCGGTTCTTGTTCACGTAATCGCGCAAGCCCAGCATCATCGCGCGATAGATCGACTGCAGGCGTTCCTCGCCTTGCCAGCGTTCGCCGGGATCGCAAATCCAGCCGCCGTCGCGCCGCCGCCAGGTGGTGACGACGACGCGTTCCTCCCAGGCCTCTAGCGACACGGCGATGCTGCAATCGGCATTCGCGACGAAGGAGGCGCCGTCGAAGACGAGTTCGTCCTGGCCGCCCACCTGATTGAGATAGATCAACGGCCGGCGGGATTCCCCTATGCGTGAGACCACGAGGTTGAGCCGGACATCTTCCTTGCCGGCTTCGAAGGGCGAGCCGTTCGGCACCAGAAGAATTTCTCCTCCCGTTTCGGCAAGGCATTCCACGACATCCGGCGTCCAGATGTCTTCGCAGATGGGCACGCCGATGCGAACCCCGCGAATGTTGAATGGTCCCGGCATTTTTCCGGGCGTGAAGAGGCGCTTCTCATCGAAGACGCCGTAATTCGGCAGATCGACCTTAAAGGTTTTCGCCGCAATCCGTCCTTCATCCAGCAGCAGAGAAGCGTTGTAGAGTTTGCCGTCCTCCACCCAGGGCGCGCCCACCAGAACGGCTGGGCCGCCGTCAGCGGTTTCGCGGGCGAACTCTTCCACGGCCAGACGGGCATCGTCCTGCAGGGCCGGTTTCAGCACCAGATCTTCGGGCGGATAGCCGACGATATAGAGCTCGGAAAAGAGAATGAGATCGGCGCCGGTTTTCGCCGCCTCGGCGCGCGCTGTGCGTGCCCTGGCGAGATTGCCATTTATGTCGCCCATAACGGGATTGAGCTGCGCCAGCGCAATGCGAAACTCGTCTCTCATTGCGGGCTGTGTACACGAGATTGGGCCGCAGCCGAAAAAATCCGTTTATGCGTGAGCCGCATAGCGGGTGGCGGCGAGGGGAACATCCCTGCGCGCCTTGCACGCGTCATCGATTAGAAGCGCGGTCTCGAGCGCCTTGCGTGCTTCCTCGGGACGGACGAGCGTGGCGGCTCCGAAGCGCACGGCGTTGACAAAGGACTCCACCGATTCGCCCAGCGGATCCTCCAGCTTCAGGGGATTGAGCAGCCGGCTCGTGGAGTTGCGCACCTTACGGGCAAGGAAATCGATCTCGATGACGCCGTCGGGATAGGTGGCACGCATGCCGCGGCTGCGCGATTGCGCCATCCGGCTGGCGAACAGCGTGGCCTGGGCACCGCCATCGAAGGTGACGAGAGCTCCGACCTCGTCGGCGTGCCGGTTGTGGCGCGCATAGCCCTTGGCATCCACGTCGGTCACTTCGCCGGGAACCAACCGATGCACGAGATCCAGATCGTGGATCATCAAATCGACCGCGACGCTTACGTCGCCGCCACGGCCGGACCACGGGCCCATCCGCCAGCATTCGACTTCCAGCGGCGCATCCACGTAATCCAGCAATCCCGTTCGTGCGAAGACAAAGCGTTCCTGATGGCCGACCGTCAGCACCCGGTCCGTCGCTTCGGCCAGCGCGATCAACTGATCGGCTTCCGCAAGATTGGTGGCGATGGGTTTTTCGACCAGCACGTGGCTGCCGGCATTCAGAAACGCCCGCACGATGGAGGCATGGGTAAGCGCGGGCGAACAAATGCTGACGACATCGACGGCTCCCAGAAGCTCGCGCCAATCCGCTACGGCCGGAACGCCGTATGTTGCCGTCGCCGCCCGCCTGGCATCGGCGCTGGGATCGGCCACCCCGGCAAGCTCGACGGAAGAAAGACGGGCATATTTCGAGGCGTGATGCCGCCCGAAGGTACCGATTCCGACCACTCCGGCACGCAGATCGCGGGGCGTATGCTCTGGCTTCAGGTGCAAAGAGGGATTTCCCCGGAGAGGCAAGCCCTTATGAGCCACAGGGCGCGTCCGGGCGCGACTCATAAAATGTTTCGTCTTGTTACACTCCGCCCCCCTGCTAGGCTTCGACAGCTACGCAATCTCGATCCCGAATCGCCAAGGAGAGACCATGTACGACAAGATCAACCGCGAAATCCGCCTGAAAAGGCGTCCCACAGGCCTCCCCGATCCGGACGATTTCGAACTGATCGAAACGGCTATCCCGACCCCCTCGCGAGGCCAGGTGCTGGTCCGCAACATTTATATGTCGGTCGATCCCTATATGCGCGCGCGCATGGTGGACCGGAAAAGTTATGCGCCGCCTTTTCAGATCGGCGAGACCCTGAGCGGGGGCGCCGTCGGCCAGGTCGTGACCTCTCAGAACGACACCTTCAAGGCGGGCGACTATGTGAGCAACTTCTCGGGTTGGCGCGAATGGTTCGTGTCGAATGGCGGCGAACTCGTCAAGATCGATCCCACCCTAGCGCCAATGCAGGCTTATCTCGGCACCTTCGGGATGCCCGGTCTGACCGCGTATGTGGGGCTGCTCAAGGTAGCCGAGCTTAAGGAAGGCGAACGCGTATTCGTTTCCGCAGCCAGCGGGGCGGTGGGCTCCGTCGTCTGCCAGATCGCCAGGAACAAGGGCTGCACCGTGGTGGGATCGGCCGGCTCCGACGAAAAATGCAACTGGCTCGTCAGGGAAGCCCGCATCGACAAGGCCATCAATTACCGAACGGCCGGCAATCTCGACCATGCGGTGCGCGAGGCGCTTCCCAGCGGCATCGATGTGTATTTCGAGAATGTGGGCGGGGCACATCTGAACGCGGCGCTCGCCAACATGCGCCCCTTCGGCCGCATCGCCGTGTGCGGCCTGATCGAGCAGTACAATGCGACCAGCGCGCCGCAGGGCCCTTCGAACTTCGCCATGGTCATTCCGTTGAGGCTGTCCATCAAGGGCTTCATCGTCTCGGACTACATGAGCCTGACGCCCGACTTCCTGCGCGAAATGGGAGCTTGGGCCAAAGCCGGCACGATGAAATGGCAAGAGACGATCAGGGACGGCATCGAACAGGCCCCACAAGCCTTTATTGGTCTCTTCAAGGGTGAGAATAACGGCAAGATGCTGGTGCGTCTGGGGCCCGATCAGGCGGTGTGAGCTAAGCGTCCGGCCCCAGCGCCAGCAGGTTCGTGATTGCGGCCACGATCAGATAGGACAGCAGCAGCGGGCCGATGCCGATCAGTACGTCGCCCGGGAGCCCCGCTTCATAGCGGCACGGCATGTGCATGTACGCCGTGCCGACATAGAGTGCCTGGATACCTACCACTGAGGCGAGACCGAGCGCGAGTGCCAACGCCTGCGGGCCCAGCGATTCGGGACGCAGCTTGCGCTCGATGCGCAGGATGGCCGCCGACAGCCTGATCCGGGAGAGCGCGGAGCCAAGCCAGATGAAAGCCAGCAACCACGAGAAGGCGGAAGAAAGCGCGCGGCCACCGTCGAGGTTGCAGGCCGCAAGCCTGTCTTCCAGTGCACTCTGCCCGAATACCGCCAGGCGCATCGCGCCCTTCAGAGCGTCAACGACCGCTCCTTGCGCATACGCAGGCGCAAGGAGCATCTGCACAAAAAACGCGAAGAGCACGAATGCGATGAAGACAAGCGCGTTGAATCCCGGAGCAAGATGAATGGGTTTGAGGCGCGACAGCGAATGCGAAACGGAAAGCCCGGACGAAAGTCCATAGCCCGCAACGAACAGCATCCCCATGGCGCCGAATAGCGCGGTGCAGACTCCGATCTGACGGATGGCATCCATCAGCGGCATTCCTGCGCCAAGCGTCAACCTTAGCGCGTGGGCCCCCGCAAACAGGCAGACCACGACCCAACCCCTCGCGAGCAGCCGCGCGGCACCCATTCCGTCGCCCCTCTGTCCCTTCGCGCTGCAGCCTCAGGCGGTCGCCGCGAAGCGTGCATCTTTCATCCGTTCGGCCCGCAGGCTCTCTGCCATCAGGAATGCCAGTTCCAGCGCCTGGCTCGCGTTCAGGCGCGGATCGCAATGCGTGTGGTAGCGGCTGGAGAGATCGTCTTCCGAGATCGCCTGCGCGCCCCCCAGGCACTCCGTCACGTTCTGTCCCGTCAACTCGAAATGCACTCCACCCGCATGCGTGCCTTCCGTCCGATGCACGTCGAAGAAGGCTTTCACTTCCTTCAGGATGCGCTCGAAGGAGCGGGTCTTGAAACCAGTTTGCGACGTCGTCGTATTGCCGTGCATGGGATCGCAGGACCATACGACCTTCGCGCCTTCGCGCGTCACCGCGCGGACAAGCCGCGGCAGCTTCTCCCCCACCCGTTCGGCGCCGAACCGGCAGATGAGTGTGAGCCGCCCTGACCTGTTCTCGGGATTGAGAATGGCAATGAGCTTCAGGAGTTCGTCTTCTGAAAGCGAAGGGCCGCATTTGAGGCCCAGCGGATTTTTGACGCCGCGGCAGAATTCGACATGGGCGCCCGAAGAATCGCGCGTGCGGTCGCCGATCCAGAGGAAATGGGCCGAAGTGTCGTACCAGTCGCCGCTGGTGGAATCGATGCGCGTGAGGGCCTGTTCGTAACCGAGCAGCAGGGCTTCGTGGCTGGTGTAGAAGTCCGTGACGCGCAGCTGCGGCGTCGAATCCGGGGTGATGCCGCAGGCTTCCATGAACTCGAGCGTCTCGGTGATGCGCTGCGCCAGCGCCCGGTAACGTTCGCCCGACGGCGAGCCTGCGATGAAGCCGAGCGTCCAGCGATGCACATTGTGAAGGTCCGCATAGCCGCCCGAGGCAAAGGCGCGCAGAAGGTTGAGCGTCGCCGCGGACTGCGCATAGGCCTGCATAAGCCGTGCAGGATCGGGCGTGCGCCCCTGCGTTTCGAACTCGATGGCATTGATGTTGTCACCGCGATAGGAGGGTAACGTCACATCGCCGCGTGTCTCCGTCTCGGTTGTGCGGGGCTTGGCGAACTGACCCGCGATGCGACCCAGCTTGACCACCGGCAATGCGCCCGCATAGGTCAGCACCACCGACATCTGCAACAGCACGCGGAAGGTGTCGCGGATGTTGTCGGCATGAAATTCGGCGAAGCTTTCCGCGCAGTCGCCGCCCTGCAGCAGAAAAGCCTTTCCCGACGCCACCTGCGCCAGTGCCGCCGTGAGGTTGCGCGCTTCGCCGGCGAAGACGAGCGGCGGATGCCTCTGCAGCCGCGTTTCTACGGCCGCCAGAGCATCCGGGTCCGGATACTCCGGCGCCTGAAGGACGGGCTTGGCGCGCCAGCTTGACGGGCTCCAGAGGGAGACCATGGCAACTCCTTGTTTCGCCTTCGCATATACGCAAGGCGAAGAGGCTTTGCCAGCATGCGGGACAGCCGGTGGTGAACAGGCCCGCTTCGGGGCGCACGAAATACATCCGCCCGACAATTTCCGGTGTTTTGGCGCAATCGCCCAAGAGCTTGGGCCGATCCGCCCCAACCTTCAGGGTATCGTCACGGCCTTTCGCGGGCAGCGGTCTCAAACAGGGCCGCCGCCGCCTGTCGCCATGCTGACGGTTCCATTGTATTTTCATAATAACCCGTAATGTTCCCATTCACCCATGTTACGTTCCTCCATAAGAAACAGCCGCCGGATCTAATTTGCGCTGTTTGGCGGCCGACGCAAAAAGATTCCCTGCCCCGGTGCCCGACGCGCTTGCCGGTGCGCACCTATCTAAGTCATTATCCGCTGAGGGCGGGGGCCGCTGAATTCGAATTCGGAAACCGGATCATGTTTGCCTTGCCGCGACGCATACCTGGAAGGCCATCGGGGCGCGACCGCGCGGATCCGGCCCCGTCGCATCTGGGAAGAGCGGTCACAGTCACTGGCCGCCTCGACAGCGACGGCGAGGTCCACATTCACGGCAATGTCCAGGGTCGGGTCAGCGCCGACCGCATCGTGCTTGGCCTGGGCGGCATCCTCGTGGGCGACGTGGTCGCCCGCTACATCCGCATCGCCGGCCGCTTTACCGGCCGCATCTTCGCACTCGACGTAACCTTGGAGGATTCGGCCCAGATCGAGGGGAAAATCTTTCACCACAACGTCACGGTCGCGCGGGGGGCGCGCATCGTCGGGCGCATGCCGTGGCGGCCGCTCAATTACTTCGATTCCCTCGAACAACTTCCGGAGACCCAACCATGACCATTTTCCAGCGCCCCGAAAAACCAAACGAAACCGACACCGCCGTAAAGCCCGTTGTGCGCGAAACGCCGCGCGAACCGGCGCCCGTGCCGGAGCCCTCGGCGGCGGAGGTCAAACGCCCGCAGGCAACCGCGCAGCCAATGGCGCAGCCCCAGCGGCCGCAGGTGTCCTATGCCGCCCAGGGCGCGCACGGGGTGTCGCAAGGCTCGCACGCGGCCGGGGCGCCGATGGCATCCGTCATCAGCAAGGCGCTCAAGATCACCGGCCAGCTCGAAAGCAGCGAAGACATCCAGATCGACGGCCAGATAGAAGGCGACGTACGCGGCGTCTACGTGAAGGTAGGAATCAACGCCAGGGTGAAGGGCACCGTCTACGGCGAGGAGGTCGAGCTCGCCGGAACGGTCGAAGGCAAGATCGAAGCGAAGAAGGTTATCCTGTCTTCGACGGCGCACATGTCGGGCGATGTGGTCCACCAGGACATTCGCATCGAATCCGGCGCCTTCATCGACGGCCACTGCAAACCGGATTTCGGCAAGACGGAACAGAACAGACCGGCGGCGGTGAAATCGCTAACCCCGACTTCTGTCATCCCGGCCCGCACAGCGGCGGAGTAGAGCGAACGCAGCGGTGGCGGGGACTGCGCTGCTGCTGCCACGCGGGAATACGAACGCGAGGGGCATTCCGGCCGACCGGCGGGGATGCTACCTTGCGCGTGCAAAGGGGTGACGCACAATGTCCAGAATTGCGATGGCGGGACTGGCCTGTCATGCCGACGTCGTGTTGACGCCCGTTGCACCCAGCCATCTGAGCATCGCCGGCGACAAGGCCTACGCCGTATTCCCCACTGTCATTGCCGACAGACACAACGGAATGCCGATGACGGAACACGGTGCTTTTGTCTTTGCGCTCGATAAATCCGGGGGCGCCTGGCACATCGCGTCATGGACCTGGGCGACGCGGTAGGACCGTTGCTGCAACAATTTCCACCGGCCGAACTCGGCCGCCGCATTCAGGCGTATTTGCGGGCGTACGCGCTTCGGATGACCGATCATGAACGCGTCGGACCGTTTCTCGCGAGCTTCGATTGCGAAAACGACAACCCCTATCGCAGCTATGCGGTGCCCGATGACGGTGCGTTTCCCTCTCCTGTGGACGTCGAAGCCCTGATCGCCGCGTTCGTTCGGCGCCGTCGCACTCCGAGACTCGAATATGTCGCCGAAGCGGCGCCCGCCGTCGAGCCCGCGCTGATGGCAAAAGAGTTCAGGCCGGAGAAGCGGTTTCCGCTCCTCATCTGCGTTCCCGCCATGCTCTGCGACATCAGTGCGGGCGAGGTCGAGATCGGATTGGCGCAAGACGACCGCGACGTTGTGGCGGCAGCCGAGGTTGGAGCCGAGGCCTTCGGCGGCGCAGTCTATCCTGATCCCTTACGGCAGCTGGTGGAACACGGCGGTGTGCTTCTCGTCGTACGCGACGAGAAGACACGGTCGGTCGTCGGTGCGGGCATCGGAACGCCTGCACATGACGGTGTGAGCGAAGTCGCCGGCATCGGCGTCCGCGCAGCCTTTCGCTGCCGTGGGATCGGTGGAGCGGTCACTGCTGCCGTCGCACGCGAGATGTTTGCGCGCGGCTTCACGCTGGCGTGGACGACCCCGGGCCATGACCGCGCAGAGCGGACTTATCAGAGCGCTGGATTTGTCCGTGCTACGGAGCAACTGCACATATCGCGGCGCAAATGAGGAGATCGCATTGACGACAGCATCGCCGGTGGCGCTATGGACCGCCGCAGTGACCGTATTGATCGGACTGTTCTATTTCTACACCGGATTTCGTGTCGGCAATCTGCGCGCCAGACACAACATCATGGCGCCCGCCACCAGCGGCCATCCGCAGTTCGACCGCGCGTATCGCGTGCATCTCAATACGCTGGAGCAGATGGCGATCATTCTGCCCTTTTTGTGGGTGGCGGCATTCTATCCCATCGGCTGGGCATGGCTGGCACCGCTGGTGGGACTTCTCTGGCTGGTCGCGCGCATCGTCTACATGGCGGGCTATATGGCCGATCCCGACAGGCGCATTGCCGGCGCGATGTTGAGCGGCCTCGCGGATCTCGCAATGTTCGTCATCGCCGCGGCGGGCGTCATTCGCGCATGGATCGTGCTGCACGCATCATAATGATCCTGTGATAAGAATTGCGCACCGCAGCCTTCGCAAAGCACCAGTAATAGTACGTATTGCATGTCGAAAAATGCAGCATGCGCAACGCGCGAACATGTGATTGGTTTCCTGCGCGCGACAAAAAACTTGAACTGTCCGACGCATGCCGCTATGTCAGTTCTCGAAGCGCGCACGAGCGCAAAGTTCCCCACAGCAATGCAGGTTTAGGCCGCATCGGGGACCGCCGTCTGTCCAGGGCAAACGCGTGTCGGGCAGACACCCAAGTCGACCATTCGGACGAGGATCAGACAGCTGACCCATATCGACTTGCGCCCTTGTGGCGCCGAAGCTGTAGCCGCGGATTGCGGCGCAGCCCATAACGGAAGCGATCTCAGATTTTGGCGCTCGAACGGCGACGCCCCCCCGCGCTTTCTTGCCATGATGAAGCTGGCGTTTCTGCCGCTGATCTCGGTCGCGGTTTTGTTCGCGTGGCAGGGCTTCGTGACGCGCGTACAGTATTTCTCGGTCGTCGCAACTTCTCATCCCGCGCCCATCGCCGACACAATCGGCAGATTGTGGCACCGGTCGTTCGGTTTTTCACCCACCGCACCGGCTTCCTCCGGAGGTTCGAGAATTCCGGCCGCCTATCGTTCCGAATTGCAGATGAACGCAAGCGCGCTCTTGAACCGCTGGAACCCGCTCATCGAAGCGGCCGCGCAACGCTTCGCACTGCCGCAGGCCTGGATACGCACAGTCATCAAGATGGAAAGCGGTGGACGAACCATGTCATCGGCCAACAAGCCCATCACTTCGCATGCGGGCGCCATGGGGCTTATGCAGGTGATGCCGGGCACGTATCGCGAAATGCGCGCGCAATATCGCCTCGGCACCAACGCCTATGATCCGCACGACAACGTGTTCGCGGGCGCGGCCTATTTGCACTGGCTGCATCAGCGCTACGGATTCCCCGCCATGTTCGCGGTCTATAACGACGGCCCGGGGCATTTCGAGGCGCGCCGGCAGCAGGGCCAGTCCCTGCCCGAGGAGACGCGCAATTACGTGAGCCGGATCGCGGCGACTCTGGGAGCTGCCACGGGATTGGCGAACGCCGGCGGTCAGGAGCGTGTTGTCAAATTGACGCGGCCGAACGGCGCTGCGGTATCGGTAGCCGTCGCGGCCATTGCTTCGGTGCGCGCCGCGTTTCCCGGAGAATATGGACCGGGTGTCCAGACCGTGATCACGGTGGGCAAAGAGAGACAGGGCGTGCGCGAAACCATCGCTGCCGTGGATTCGGCATTGAAAGGCCATGGCGCCGTTATCCGCATGGCGAAAAACTCCGCGCCCCAAAAATTCCACCTCGCGGCATTCTCGCACCCGAAGCGCCTGTCGGTGACCTGGGCGGGATAGGGCCGGTTCCGTAGACCGGCCCCATAGATCGGCAACATGGAACTCACGTCAAAGTCTTGACGAGTTTGGCGAAGGGCGTCCGCCGCGTCTTCCGGAAAAGCCGGTCATCGGCTGTGACCAACACGCAGTGCTCCTGTTCCGCGAGCGCGATGTAGAACGCATCATAGACCGGATGATCGAGTTCGACAGCAATCTCGCCGGCGCGCGCTGCCAGAATCCGAAGCGGAACGATGACTGTAAAGCGCTTGGGAAGCGCATCCGCCACCGCAATCATATGCCGCCTGCGTGATCCGCTTCATTCGCACATTCTTCCACATTGCGTTCAGCACTTCTGCGACGATCAGATCGGGCGCGATCAAATCTCCCTGCGACTGCATGTTCTCGGCTCACGCCGATCCCTGCTCCTTGAGAACCATTTCGCGGCAACGCTGGCGTCCACGACCGTTGTCATCGGGAATCGCGATCCTCGCGGATCATATCCTCGGCATAAGGCGGTTGTGCAATCGGCGGGGACATCGCCTGGATGCGCCGCTGTTCTTCAACGAACTCATTACTCGACGGACGGGCGAGTTCGGCGAGCGCGCGCCGGAGCAACTCCTCGAGCGAGAGACCTTGTCCGGCGGCCCGCCTTTTGAGACGGGCGATGACGCTCTCGTCGATATGGCGAACGACGACCTGACCCATGCCGACCTCCGTGCTATCACGGTGATAGCACGGAGGATCAGGGAATATCGTCTCCCTCTTCCGGCGGCTCGATCGTGAGGGCGTTCGCGGCCGGGATGACGATCGCCTTGCGGTGCGCGCGCGCCAGCGCGGTGTTCAATGCCGCGAGCGGGCCCGATTTACGTTGCGCCCAATTGTTGCTCACCTCATTCAATTTCGACAACCCGTCGGCCACGACGGCGCGTTGCGCATCCGTGGGCGACGCATCCACAGCTTCGAGATCGGATTCGATTGCGCCCAACATGGCGTCGATACTCTCGAAGGTTGGTTGTCCCGGCGCCGGTTTCTGGCGCAGCGAATCGGCCAGTGCGCGCAGCGGGTCCTTCGCCGCGGCAGGCTTTCCGGGAAAGATTGCCTCCAGTTGCTTTTTTGCCGCCTGCATCTCTGCGTAACCCGCGCGCGTTTTCCCCAACGCAGCGCCGATCTGTTGCGACAGAGCGAGCGACGCCCTGAGATCCGCCTGGCTGGCCTTCACGCGCGGGTCTTCACCGACGGTGAGCGGCGCGGTGAAGGTTTGTCCGTTCGCTTTGAGCACGACCTGATAGGAGCCCGGCAGCACGAAGGGCCCGGCAGGAAGGATCGGCGTGCCTTCGCCCCAAACCGCCGCGATGCTGTAGCCATATCGCACCGCCGCCGGGCGGTCGTAACGCAGATTCCACACGAAGCGATGGAAGCCGGACGTCGCCGCAAGGCCCTGCGGCGGGCTCAGCCAGCCGGCCACGAAATAGGCCTTAGCGTTTGGTCGTTCCGGCGGCGCGTCGCTCGCGAAGCGTCGCACCACGGCGCCCGTTGAGTCGTGGATTTCCAGCGTCAACGGCCCTGTCGATTGTTGCGCCTGCCAGTAATCGATGACGGCCCCGGATGTGGGATTGGGGCTCATTGGGGTTTCGGGGGGCAATGGCGTGTCCGCGTTGTTGTCGGTATGCACGCGCAATGCGGGCGCCGGGCGGAACAGTTGTACCGCGTCGGCGCCCTGCATCGTTTCCCGCAGCGGTTCAATGTCGTCGAGCGACCAGATAGCGCGGCCCTCGGTTGCGGCGATGAGATCGTTGCCATGCACGAGCAGGTCCGTCACCCAAGCGGTGGGGAGCTTCGCGCCCAAAGCCGACCAATGCCCGCCATCGTCGAACGAGACGAACGCTCCCGCATCCGTTCCCGCATACAGCAATCCCGCCCTGACGGGATCGGCGCGCACGACATCCACGAAATGATTGTTCGCAAGATTGCCCGCGATGTCGGTCCACGTCTGGCCGTAATCGCGCGTGCGCAGAATATGCGGCGAGAAATCGTCCAGCCGGTGCATGTCGATCGCGGCATAGGCGGTCCCCGCCTGCAGCGATGAAACGTCTATCGCCGCCACCTTTGCCCATAGCGCGAGACCTTTCGGTGTGACGTCGGTCCAATGCGCGCCGCCGTTGCGCGTCAGTTGAATCATGCCGTCATCGGCGCCGACCCAGATTTCGCCGGCCGATAGGGGCGACGGGGCAATGGTGGCGATGGAGCCGTAACCGCAATCTTTTGCTTCGCTGCGGGTGGGCGAATCCCCACCGCAATTCTTCGCGTTGGCGGCTTTTCCCGTAAGGTCGCCACCCATCGCTGCCCAGTGCCGGCCGCCGTCCTGGGTGCGGAAGAGAACCTGCTCGCCGAAATACAGTGTCGCGGGCCCGACACGCGACGCCACCAGCGGCGTCACCCACAGAGTGTGATAGCGCACCAGCGTCGGCTGCTTGCCGTACGACGAAACCGGCCATGGCGAGATGTCGGCAATCTGTCCTGTTCGGGCATCCCATTTCGACACATGGCCGCCAAGGCCCGAATCGTAGACGATGTTCGGATCGGCGGGATCTGGAATGTCGTAATCGCGTTCGTCGCCGCCTACGGGATGCCAGTCGCGCCCCGTCACCGCGCCGTAATCGCTGCGACTGGCGATGGCGACGGTGCCCGAATCCTGCTGGCCGGAATAAATCCAGTAGGGAAAGCGGTTGTCGGTCGCGAGATGATAGAACTGCCCCGTCGGCTGATTGTACCAGCTGCTCCACGTCTTCCAGTTGTCAACGCTGACGACGGCGCCCTGATCGCTGCCGGTGACGATATGATCGGGATGCAGCGGATTGATCCAGATATGATGATAATCGTCGCCGCCGGGCGCGCCTTTCACGATCTCGCACACCGTTCCGCCTTGCGTGCAACGGCGGATGGACTGCCCCACCGTATAGACCGTGTCGGGATCGTTCGGCGCCACGGTCAGGCGGCTGGCATAGGAACTGGTAAAGGATTTTCCGGGATTGACCCGCGACCAGTGCGCGCCGGCATCGTCGGAGCGGTAGAGACCGCCCGCATCTTCCGAGTCGATGGCGGCATAGACGCGCGTGCCCTTCGCCGTGTGCGTCGCCGCAAGGCCGATGCGGCCCAGCGCGCCCGCCGGCCAACCGCCGCCCGACAACCGCGTCCAGGTCGCCCCTTCATCGGTCGATTTATAGATGCCGCTGCCTTTGCCGACGTCCGGAACAAAATAACTAATCCAGGGAAATTGATGCGCTTCCCAGGCCGAGGCGAACAGCACGCGGGGATTGGTCGGGTCGCCGGCGATGTCGGTGACGCCGGTGGAATTGTCGATTCTCAACACCTGCGACCAGGTCTTGCCGCCATTCGTCGAGCGGTAAATCCCGCGCTGCGGATTGGGTCCGAAGAAATGTCCCTGCGCGCCGACGAGCACCAGATCCGGATTGTTCGGGTCGACCCAGATTTTGCCGATATGGCGCGTGTCGGCGAGGCCGACCGAAGTCCAGCTCGCACCGCCGTCGGTGGATTTGAACACACCCTCGCCGGCCGCAAGATCGTAGCGCGTTTCCGGTTGACCGGTGCCGACATAGAGAATGTTGGGCTGCGACGGCGAGACGGCGAGCGCCCCCACCGATGCGGCCGACCCGCGGTCGAACAGCGACACCCACGTGCGTCCCGCGTCCTGGGTGCGCCAAACCCCGCCCCCCGCTGCGCCGAAATAAAATGTATCGGGCTCGCTCGGTACGCCCTGCACCACCGTCGCCCAGCCACCGCGGAAGGGGCCAACGAGCCGCCAATGGAGGCCGCTGCGGACGGCAGCGGCCGTGTCCTTGGCCATGCCTGGGCCGGCGAGGGATGAGGATCCCCCAAGTAGAATGGCCACGGCCGTGCTGCACAGCGCGGAAACGATCTTTGATCTGATCACGGAGACTCCCTGGGCGCCTGGTTTTCGAATCATCGCGCCCGCGAAATTGCGACGGAGGCATTATGACCGCGGCCGCGCCCGAATGGGAATCCCCTTTACCGGAGTGTCATCGTCACAGTTGGTTGAACCTCCGCGGTGTTCAACAGCGAACTTGAATTGCATTCCTCGCGTTGCGAAAGCTCCTTGTCGAAACCGCCTAATGCCGGGGCGCACGGGACGGCGCGCCGCGCACTGCGGCATAGACGGCATCGAAGACATTAAGCGTCTTCAAATCGGCGACCGGACCGAAATGGATGGGATCGTCGAGATAGAGCACTTCCTGGCTGCCGCCGGTAAAGCGCGGCCAATCGGGAAGTCCCTTCCCGTTCGGATTTCCGCTGCGCGAGAAATCGACCCAATAGCGCGCCATTGTGTCTGCCAGCCGACGATCCCCGCGCGTCCAGGCCCAGGGCTCCTGATTCAGATGATCGAAACTGTACCAGAGCTCTGCATAATGGCTCGGACCCCAGCCGGCATAGACCGAGTCGTTCGGGAACGGTGGATTATGGGTGAAGTGATAATAATAAACCGCGTTCTTGCCATGTGTCGCCTCCAGCCGCGCCCACGCCCACATATCCCAGCCGAACCGCAGATCGCGCTCGAAATCCAGACGCGCGCGAGTCGCGTCAAGGTCGGTCGCATGCGGATACGCCGCGAGCAATTGCGGCGGCAGCACTCCCCAGCGCTTGGCGATGTCGGCTTCGAAGGTTCGCGCCGTCACGGTATCGAGGTCGGGGATCAACGAGCGGGCTTCGTCCGCGTTGGAGCCGATAAGGATCGGCACGTCATTCTGTTCGCCCTTCGCGAACACGTCATAGGGCGAGCGCGGCAGGACGTAGGGGTCCATGACGGGGTGGGCGATTGCGCCGGCTTTGCCTTTGAGCAGCGCCGCAGCTGGCAACGCGCGCAAATCCGCGAGAGATTTCGCGCCGACCGATTTCGCATAGGATTCACCGTCGCGTTCGGCGTTTGCGAGGCGATAGCCGGGTGCAAGCTGCATCGGCTCGAACATGCCGCCGCTTTGCGCAATGGCGCGCCGAAACAGGCCTTTTGCAAGGGGCGATGCCATCAGGATGCTGACGGATGCCGCGCCGGCGGATTGCCCTGCGACGGTGACGCGCGCCGGATCGCCACCGAAGGCTGCGATGTTGCGCCGAACCCATTTCAGCGCCGCGATTTGATCCAGAAGGCCATAATTGCCCGAGGAGCGATGCGGCGATTCCCGCGTCAGTGCGGGATAGGCGAGAAACCCGAACGGTCCAACGCGATATCCGAATGTCACTACAATCGCGCCCCTGCGCGCGAGCCGGTCGCCCCGGTAAAGCGGCATGGACGCGGAGCCGTTGAAAAAGCCGCCGCCATAAATCCAGACGATCACCGGCAGGTTTTTGGCCCGCGCGGGCGTCCAGATGTTGAGATAGAGACAATCCTCGCTGATGGCCGGCGGCGTCTCCCCCGGCATGGAAACACCACTCTGCATGCAGGCCGGTGCGAACGCTTTGGCATTTCGAATGCCGGTCCACGGAGCGACAGGCTGCGTTTCGCGCCAGCGCAACGCCCCCACCGGCGGCGCGGCATAGGGAATCCCTTTATATTCCAGAAGCGACCGGTCGCGGATTCCTTCCACCGCTCCCGATTCGATTGCGACAGGCGCCGCCGCTGCCGTGGCAAACGGCACAAGCATCAAACTCGCGAATAGAAACATTGACCTGTTCACGGAAACTCCCTGGGCGCGCGACTTTCGAATCGTTGCGCCAGCGAAATGCGAGACGGCATTATGATCGCGACCCCGGCCGATGGGAATCCTCTTTTCCAGACTGGCGTGGTCACGCTTGGTCGAGGCAGAATCCAGCCGTTTCACGGCCTCGTCATAGCTTGTCCGAAGGCGAGGCAACGGCATCGTGACGGAACCGTCGCATTCGGGCATCATGCTCGGGGTGCATGCTGAGGTTTCGACGATGACTCCTAAACATCTTGCGTTGGTGCGCGCACTCGCATTCGTTGCCCTATCGACTGCCGTGTCGTCTGGGGCGCTGGCACAGGACAACGAGATGCTGCCGACCGGCCAGCGTCTTACACCGCAAGCCGCGGCAGGGGCGCAATTTCAGAATTTGAACCCCGGCCTTGCGGCCTATCCCGATCATCGCGCCGGGCAGGCGGTCACCACCCTCGCGAGCCATGACGGCAAGACGCTGTTGATCCTTACCAGCGGCTTCAACCGGATGGCATCGCCGCAGGGAAAAATGGACCAGGATGCGTCCAGCGAATATGTCTTCGTCTTCGATATTTCGGGGGGAGCGCCGAAGCAGACGCAGGTGCTGCAGATCGCCGATACCGATTCGGGCATCGCCTTTGCACCCGACGATGCGCGCTTCTTCGTGAGCGGCGGCGTGGACGACAATCTGCATCTCTTCGCGCGAGGGCCCGGCGGCTGGGCGCAGGACGGCGCGCCGGTCGCGCTCGGCCACAAGGCGGGTCTCGGCATCGATGTGAAACCCAGCGCATCCGGTCTTGCGGTGAGCGACGACGGGAAGCTTATCGTCGTCGCCAACCGGCTGAACGACTCCATCAGCATCGTCGATCTGGCCGCACGCCAGGTGAAAGGCGAACTCGACCTCAGGCCCGGCAAAAGCGATCCCGCGAAAGCCGGCGTTGCCGGCGGCGAATATCCCTACTGGGTGCAGCTCAAGGCAAACACCGCCTATGTCTCGAGCCAGCGCGATCGCGAGATCGATGTCGTCGACCTCGCCGCCATGCAGGTGACGGGCCGCATCAAGGTCGACGGCACGCCCAACCGCATCATCTTCAACACCGACAAGAGCCTGTTGTTCGTGGCCGAGGACAACAGCGACAGCATCGCGGTCATCGACACGGCTTCAAATACGGTGCGCCAGACGATCGACGCGCGCGCGCCGTTGGGCAGCTTCGCCGATGCCCGCGCA
Source organism: Rhizomicrobium sp. (assembly GCA_036511745.1). Classification (GTDB taxonomy): domain Bacteria; phylum Pseudomonadota; class Alphaproteobacteria; order Micropepsales; family Micropepsaceae; genus Rhizomicrobium. The sequence continues at coordinate 4,928 of DATCBQ010000086.1, read as the reverse complement.
TTTCGCGGCGCCGCACCGAACAGCCTGGCGCTTTCGCCTGACGGAAACACGCTCTATGCGACCCTGGGCGGCTCCAACGCAGTGGCGGTCGTTCCCCTCGGCGCCCCGCCGTACCGGGTGGCGGCGCTGGTACCCACGGGCTGGTATCCCAATTCCGCCAGTGCCGCCGGCAACATGCTCTATGTCGTCAATGGGCGCAGCAATGTCGGTCCCAATCCGCTGGGTTGCAGCCATGCACGGGTGAACATTGTCGAGTCCGTGCAATGCCTTTCCCGCAACCATTATATTTTGCAACTCTCGAAGGCGGGATTTCTTTCACTGCCGGTGCCGGCGCCGTCGGCCTATTCCCGCCTGACAAGCATCGTCGTCGCCAACAATGGCTTTGCCACGCGGCAGGATGCGGACGACGCGCGGGTGATGGCGGCTCTCAGGAAGCGCATCAAGCATGTGATCTACATCATCAAGGAGAACCGGACCTACGATCAGGTTCTGGGCGATCTCGGCAAAGGCAACGGCGATCCATCGCTCACCCTGTTCGGCGCCGCCATCACGCCCAACCAGCACGCGCTGGCGTCAGAGTTCGTCGATCTCGACAGTTTCTACGACACCGCAGAAGTGAGCGGCAACGGCTGGCCCTGGAGCACCAGCGCGCGCGAAACCGATGTGGGGGTCAAATACATTCCCATGCAATATGCGCAGCGCGGACAGACCTATGACGTTGATGGCACCAACCGCAACATCAACGTGGCAATGCCGACCCTGGCCGAACGCCACGCGGCGGACAATGCCACGCCAGACGACCCCGACGATCTGCCGGGTACGTCCGATGTCGGCGCGCCCGACGCCTATACCGGCGAGGCCGGCCGCGGGCATCTGTGGGACTCGGCGTTGCGGGCGCATCTGAGCGTGCGCAATTACGGCTTTTACATCGACGGCACGCGCTACGATGAACGCCATCCCTCGCCCATTCCCGTCGTCCGCGATCCCGCCATTTCGAAAACGGTTGTCTCCTATGCGTCCGATCCCGCGCTCGCCAACATCACCGATCCCTACTTTCGCAGCTTCGATCTGAAGCTGCCGGACTTCTATCGCGAGCGGGAATGGGAGCGCGAATTCGCCCGCTATGTGGTGCGAAAGAACCTACCGGCGCTTTCGCTGGTGCGCTTCATGACCGATCACACAGGCGACTTCAGACATGCGATCGATCGCGTGAATACGCCCGAAGCGCAGGTGGCGGACAATGATTATGCCGTAGGCAAGCTGGTGCAGCGGATCGCCAGAAGCCCGTATCGCGATTCCACGCTGATCTTCATCGTGGAAGACGACGCGCAGGACGGCCCCGACCATGTGGATGCCCATCGCAGCACGGCGTACATCGCCGGCCCGTACGTGAGGCAGGGCGCCGTCGTCTCGACGCGGTATTCGACTGTGAACATGCTTCGGACGATCGAAGACGTGCTCGGTATCGAGCCGCTCAGCATGTTCGACGCCTATCAGCGGCCCATGAGCGACATATTCGACCTCAAGCAGAAGACCTGGTCGTTCGACGCCACGCCATCGGTCGCATTGGAACAGACCGACCTGCCCATTCCGAAAAAGGCTGCGGCACTGCAGCAGCAATTCTCTCTTGCCCACGATGCGAAATACTGGGACGCGGTAACGCATGGCTATGACTGGAGCGCCGAGGACAGGATCGACGCCAACGCCTACAACCGCGTGCTGTGGAAGGGACTGAAAGGCGGCGCGTTGTATCCGCGACCGACACCCGCAACGAAACCATGACCCTCAAAAAGATACCGGGCGGACGCCTCACTGCGAGGGGGGTGTGGCCTTGATCTCGTGCTGCTTGCCGCAGAATTCGCAACGCGCGCGGATGATCCCATCGGGATCGGCGAGGCCTTCGCGATCGCTTCGGGTGTAGGCGCCCAGCACCGAGGCGATGCGCGCGGTGCTGCAATCGCAGCGAAAATCGACCGGCTCGGCGCTGTGCACCCGCACCTCGTCTTCGTGAAAAAGCCGCCAGAGAAGTGCTTCCGCAGAAAGCGTGGTATCCACAAGCTCGATATCTTCGAGCGTGGCGGTGAACGATGCCAGCCGCTCCCAGTCGTCCGCGTCGACACGAGCCTCCGGAGTGGCCTGCAGCATCAATCCGCCAGCGCGCCAATGCGCCTGGCGTTTTCCCGGCTCGTACAGGGGCGCCGCCGCCAGCCGGATGGCGGTGGGCAGCTGCTCGGATTGCGCGAAATAGGCTTCGGCCGAAGCCGCAATGCTCGTGGCTTCGAGCGAGACGATACCCTGATAGTTCTTGCCGCCGTCTTTCGGCTCGATGGTAATGGCGACCACGCCGCTGCCCGCCAGCGCCGCAAACGATGTTTCGTCCAGCGATGCGAAGCGTGTCTCGTCAAGCCTGGCAAAGGAGCGCACACCGGCGGGACGCCCGGCTTCGGCGCTGTAATAATCGGCAGTGACAAGGTCGAGCGGTCCATCGCTCTTCGTCTGCACGGTGAGCCGACCTTCGAGCTTCAGCGCCGATCCCAGCAGAGTGCCCAGGACGCAGGTCTCCGCGGCAACCCGCGCGGCTGGCTCGGGCAACGCATGCGCGCTCAATGCACGGGCCGAAGCGGCATCGAGGCGCACCAGCCGTCCGCGCAAATGTGCATTCGGCAGATCGAAGGCGAGAATGAAATCTCCGGAAGGCGCGGGCGTATAATGTTGTGCGGCACCGCTCACGAAAGACACCAGGCAAGAATCGCTTTCTGCGCGTGCAACCGATTCTCCGCTTCATCGAACACTACGGATTGCGGGCCGTCCATCACCTCGTCGGTGACCTCCTGGCCGCGATGGGCGGGCAGACAATGCATGAAAATCGCATCGCCGGCCGCGCGCGCCATGAGCCGCGCGTCCACCTGGTAGGCGCGCAACAGATTGTGGCGCTTGACGGCGTCTTCGTCGCCCATCGACACCCATGTATCCGTGACGATGCAATCCGCGCCCGTCACGACATGGTGCGCATCCTCGCCGAATTCGACGGAGGCCGCGGCATCCATCACCCATTTCCGCAGGGACTCCCGGGGACCGAGCTCGCGCGGCGTGGCAATCTTCAAGTGGAATCCGAGCCGCGTCGCGGCATGCACCCACGAGGTCAGCACGTTGCTGGCGTCCCCGACCCACGCGATGGTGCGCCCCTGGATGGGACCTTTCTTCTCCTCGAATGTCATCACATCCGCCAGCACCTGGCAGGGATGCGAAAGCCTCGTGAGGCCGTTGATGACGGGAATGCCCGCGTTGCGAGCCAGTTCGCGCACCATCTCGTGGTCCAGAAGGCGGATCATCACCGCATCGACATAGCGCGACAGCACGCGGGCGGTGTCGCCGATCGTCTCCTCCCGGGCAAGCTGCAGCTCCTGGCCGGACATCATGATCGTCATGCCACCCAGCTGACGCATGCCGACATCGAATGAAATGCGCGTTCGTGTGGAGTGCTTGTCGAAGATCATGGCCAGCACCTGCCCCGCAAGCGGTGCATCGACATCGGCGGCGCCGCGCGGTTTGCCAACCCTCGCCAGCTTGCGGCGCTTCGCTTCGGCCAACAGCGCACCAATCGTCGGGGAGTCCAAATCCGCAAGATCGAGGAAATGCTTCGGCGCGGCGGCTGCGGGCGTTTCTGACGTGTTCATGCAACCGCCGTCTTCTGCGGCGCCGTCTCGAAATCGCGCGCTGTTGCAGAAAGCAGCGTCATAGCCTCGCGCACATGGGATTCCTCGATGATGAGGGGCGGCAACAATCGCACGACATTGTCGCCCGCCGCCACGGCCAGCATGCCGTGGGCGCGCAGATCGTCGATGAACGCGGCGTTGGAAACCTTCATTTTGAGCCCGAGCATGAGACCTTCACCGCGCATTTCTGCGAAGATGTTCGGATGTTCGCAAAGCAGTCCCGCGAGTTGCTGGCGGATGTAGTTGGCAACGTGGCGGACGCGTTCCAGAAACTCCGGTTCGAGCACCACGTCGAGCACCGCGTTGCCCACGGCCATGGCGAGCGGATTGCCGCCGAACGTCGAAGCGTGCGAACCGGGTGTCATACCGCACGCGGCGCGCTCCGTGGCGAGACAGGCCCCCATGGGAAAGCCGCCGCCGATTCCTTTCGCAATGGCCATGATGTCGGGCGTCACGCCGGCCCATTCGTGAGCGAACAGCTTGCCGGTGCGCCCGACACCTGTCTGCACTTCATCGAAAATGAGCAGAAGTCCTTGTTCGTCGCAGATGCGCCTCAGGGCGCGAAGATATTCGGGCTCGGCAGGCCGCAAACCTCCTTCGCCCTGGATCGGTTCGATCAACACGGCGGCCGTCTCGACCGTCACGGCCGATTCCACGGCTTTGGGATTGCCGAACGCAACCTGATCGAAGCCATCCACCCTGGGGCCGAAGCCTTCGAGGTATTTTGCCTGTCCGCCCGCCGCGATGGCCGCGAGTGTGCGGCCATGGAATGCGCCCTCGAAGGTAACGATGCGAAAACGCTCCGGCTGACCCTTCGCGTACTGAAAGCGCCGCGCCATCTTGATGGCGCATTCGATCGCCTCGACTCCCGAATTGGTGAAAAAGACGGTATCGGCGAATGTCGCCTCGACAAGACGGCGAGAGAGCGTTTCCTGCCCCGGGACGCGATAGAGGTTCGATGTGTGCCAGAGTTTTCCTGCCTGTTCGCCCAATGCTTGCACGAGTTTGGGGTGCGCGTGACCCAGGGCGTTGACGGCGATGCCTGCGCCAAAATCGAGATACTGCCTGCCATCCTCGTCAATGAGGTAAGGTCCCTCGCCTCGGACAAAAGCGATATCCGTCCGGCTGTAGGTCGGCAGAATCGTGGGAAACACGAAAAGTCCCTTCCGTTAGGCGCCGGCGGAGGCTAACCGGCGGCGGTTTATCGACTTT
>DATCBQ010000085.1:0-6429 GCA_036511745.1 Rhizomicrobium sp. | reverse complement strand
GCGAGCCGTCGGGCCGCTCGATAAGCACTTCGGCGTCATCCACCGCCGCTGCTTTTCCGCCGACCACCCGGGCCACGGGCCATTCCTCGCGGGGCATAACACTGCCGTCCGGCCGGAACGATTTGAACGAGCCGCAGAACCGCTCGTCGGTATCTCCCGACGCCGGCGCGCGGCCCCATAATTCCGCGGCGCGGCGGTTGAATTCCAGGATCACACCCGAGTCATCGCAGGAATAAACCGCCACCGGGTCCAGCTCGAACAAAGTGCGAAAGCGTTCTTCGCTGTCCCGCAGAGTTTTCTCGGCCAGCTTGCGCTCGACGGCGATCGAAACCACGCGAGCGGCGACCTCCACCCACTGCCGGTCCGACGGGTTTTGATCGCCCGGCTCGCGGTAGTAGATGGCAACGGTGCCCAGAATTCTGTCGTCGGACGAGACGATGGGTGTCGTATAACATCCCCGCAGACCGAGAGAAACGATCTCGGCGGTGAATTCGGCCCAACGCGTCTCCGTCGCGAAATCGGGAACAACGATCGGCTCGCGCGCCACCACGGCCGCGCTGCATGGTCCCATTCGCAGGCGGGCGTCCATTCCCCTGGTCGCCTCTGCGTAACTCGCCGGAAGGCTGGGCGCCGTCACGTGTCCGAAATGATGGCCGTCTTCCTCCATCAGATGCAGCGCGACCAGAAATTTGACATGCGACTGGCTCTCCATCGCGAGCGCCACGAATTCCAGGGTGCGCTCGACCGGCTCTCCCCCGACCACCATTTCCAGCGCCTGCTGCTGACACGACAACAGCGCCTCGGCGCGCCTGCGCTCGGCGATTTCGTCCTGCAATCGAACGTTCAGGGCGTCCGCGGCTTCGACGAGTTCATGCTGGCGCAGCGATCCGAGCACCAACGCCTCGTTCAGCGCCAGCATCGTTTCAGGTTTCTGCAGGGTCTTGGTCACTTGCGCCCTCGGTGTGCATCCCCTCACGCCGGCCGCATTATAACACTCCAGGCGCGTTGCATAACCCGTCTTTTGCTTTATTTCTTCGCCTTGCGTTCCGGCGGGATTTCGTCTTTTTGCGCCTGGCGCGGGCCGGTTTGCCGCGGGATTCCGGTGGTCAGCCCTTCGTAATCGGTGGTTCGCGGGCCGATGACGACGACGCCTTTGTCGGTGATGACATATTCGCGGATGTCCTTGCTGTGATTGCCGCCGCGCATTTTGATGACGACCATCACCTTGCGAAGCTGGCCGTCGATTTCCACGTAACGCAGCCGGATAATGTCATCGGTCAGAAACGAAATCGTGTAATGGCTCAGCGACATCTCGGTGAATTTGTCTTCCACTTCGACGGTGCTGAGAATCGTCACCCCGGCTCCGGTCAGCGCCGCGATCATGCGATAGAGCGATTCGCGGAAGTCGGCGCGGAAGCCGGGCGCCAGCGCCATCTCGAAACCGACCAGCGAATCGATCACCAGCCGTTTGGCGCCGACTCTTTCGATGGCATCGAGAATCGCCTGCATGGTCTCGTCCACCGAAAGGTCGAGCGGACGAAGGTAGAGGATTTCGAGCGTTCCCTTTTCCTGCGGCGTTTTCAGGTTCAAACCAAAACTGTCGGCACGGTCGGTGTATCCTTTCGGGCGTTCCTCGAAGATCGCCATAATGGCCGGTTCTCCGCGGCGCAGCCCTTCCGCGATGAATTGCGTGGCCAGCGCCGATTTTCCCGTTCCCGAAGGCCCCGCCACCAGCAGACTGTCGCCTTCGAGAACGCCGCCGCCCATCATCGCGTCCAGTTCGGGAATGCCGACGGAAAGCCGCCGCCGCCGCGCCGGTTTGGTCGCTTTGTGAAGCAGTCCCAGCGTGCGCGAGAAAGCTTGTATCCCGTCATCGCCGATGCGGATGGTGTGCAATCCGGGCACCGAGCCGACCCCGCGCAATTTGAAGACTTGCAGTTTCCGCACCACGGAATTTCTCTCGGCCACCTGCGAAAGCCATAAGAGGCCGTCGGCGACGGTGAAGAGCGGATTGTCGCGCATCTCTTCGATCGTATATTCGCCGACCAGAAACGAGGTGGTCTCCCAGGAGGTGAGAAACTGGGCGAGGCGCTGGATGAAGGATTGCATCTCCAGTTCGCTCGTGCCGGCCATTGCCTTGCGCACCACGGTGCGAAAGGAGTCCACCACGACGATGCCGGGGCTGGTCGCCGTGACCTCCCTGACGATTTCGTCCAGCACCGCGTCCAGATCCTTGTGCAGCACCGTGTCGGACAGATTGATGAAGCGAACGGCGCTGCCCAGTCGGGTTGCGTCGAAGAACGAATATTGTTGCTGGTAGCGCAGCATTTTCAGGGCGGGTTCGCCGAGCACGGTGAAATAGAGCGCGGGCTTTTTTGCCGTCGCATTGGCGAACACGATCTGGTGCGCCATCGTGGTTTTGCCGCAACCCGGCGTGCCCGCGATGATATTGAACGAGAATTCCGGGATGCCGCCGCCGAGGATTTCGTCGAGACCGCGCACGCCAGTCGGCAGCTTGGCGATCGCGACTTTGGCCGGTCGGGCGGTGTCGGTTTTCGTCGCGCCGCGCCTGTCAACGTCTCTTTTATTCTTCATTTCCCATCTCCGTTGCCGAAGCCCGGATCGTCGAGCGGAACTTTCGGCCAGATTTCGCGCACCAGTCGCAGCGTCAGAGTTTCGCCGATAAAGGCCGCCAGCAGTCCCAGCAGCTGGGCGAGCACCAGCCCGCCGCCCTCGACCATTTTCTCCGGGACAACCGGCGCTCCCTGTTCGTCCAACCCTTCGAAAAAGCCGTCCGCGTTGACACGGATCGCACCCAGCCACGGGGCCTGCGCGGCGCCGAGCACCAGCGCGCGCGAAAGCAGCGCATGAAAGCCGGCATTGCCCATCAGCGTTGCCAAATGCGGCCGCATTTTCTCGGCGACGAGAAAGGCCTCTGTGGCCCTGGTCCCGGAGGATTTGTTTCCCCGCGCCTCATAAGCAACGAGGCGCTCGGCGAAAGCCCGCATCGCTGGCGTGGCGCGGCTCATCGCGATTGCCTATTTTTGGTCACGAGCATGCCGGTTTCTGCGAACTGCGCTTCGGCCGCCGTCCGGCTGCCAGGGGGCGGGGTTGAGAATGCATCAGGAGTATATCGGGAGTATATGCGGATTAAAGGGGAAGCGCATAAAAAGATTGAAATGGGCGAAACAACACGACAACAAGAAAGGGAGAAAACATAAGAATGCGACGGGAACTCAGCCCAGTCTGTCCGCGATCGCCCCGGCCGTCGCATGGCCCGACAGGAAAGCGCCGGGAAGGCTCGCCGCCCATGATGCCGCGCAGGCTTCGCCGGCGAAATACAGCCGCTCCGCCACGGGCTTGCCCAGCTCCGCGCGCCGGTGCGCCTGGCCCGGCAGCGCTGCGGAATGCGAGCCCAGGCTGAACGGATCGCTCGCCCAGCGCGTGACCGCGCCGTCGATGCAGCCCGCTGCCGTCTCGTTGCCGTAGATGTCGCCGATGGTGGCGAGCGCCAGCGTGATCTGATCCGCCCGGTTGAGCAGCTCCACTTCGCGCGCGAAATCGCCGCCCGTGAAATGCACCGTCATGTCGTAGCCGAACGGCCGCACCAACACGTCGGCGATCATGCCGTCCTTGCGAAGCTGGTAGAACCAAACGTCTCTTTCGGGCGGGAGCGCGCCGGGCCGGAAGGCCAGCGCGGTCTTGTTGACCACACCCGTTCCGATGCCGGCGATGGCAGAGAGTTTCGCCTGCGGCAGCGCCGGGGCAAAGCCGATCGCGCCGGCGCGCAAAACGCCGACGGGCACCGTCAGCAGGCAACATTCGGCCATGATTGCGCCGCCGCTCGTTTCGACGCGCACATTCGTTCCGCGCCAGTCGATGCGGCTGACGCTGGTCGACAGCGATACGGGAATATGCGCCCCGAAGGCCGCAACCATGTTGCCGAGCCCCTCCCTGACGCGGCCTTCGCGACCGCCGTTGACAGCGAGCTGGCTGTACCAATCCAGTGTCGACAGTTGATTGAGAGCAACGCCGGTCTGCTCGGGGCCCATGGCATAGGCGGCGAGGCGGTCCCACACCGTTCGTACACTGACGAGGTCGGAGGCGGCGAGGTCGTCGCCATGCGCGCCGGCCACGGCGACACCGCGGGCAAACATGCTGTAGGCGGTATCGAAGGCTTTGACCGCGCGCGCCCCTTCGCTTTCGCCTCCGAAATAGATGACCGGGTGCGCCGCGTTACCGGCGACCGTGAATCCCAGCTCCGCGGCTCTGGGCACGAGAGGGTTGTTCCTGGGCAAATGGAGGAATGAGCAGCCCCGATCGAACGGCATGCCCAGCGCTTTGGAGTCGGTGAAGGCGCGACCGCCGATGCGATCGCGCGCTTCGATGAGGACAAACGGCACACGGCGCCGCGAGAACACCCGCGCCGCCGCCAGTCCCGCCATCCCCGCGCCGACGATGACGACCCGCGGTGCGGTCTGTGCGCGCGCCGGCGTCAGGGAAAGGCCGAGCGCGGCGGCGCCGAAGCCTTGCAGCACCGTCCGCCGGTCAGTCATGACGCGGGAAGTCTGCCAGGATGCGCGCACGGCATCAGATCAGATGTTCAGCGCAGCGCCAGTTGGTGGTGTTGCCGACGGAGGTGCACCATACCGGCCTCAACTGCGGCCATGACGGTGTGTAGTGGTACGACAATGCGCCGTCATGCGGGTCGTATTGCAATTTTGGCCCGTCCGGCAATTCCGGCAGCCAGCCGGGAACCAGCGCGCCGAGATCGGACGGGAAAGCGCCCCTCTGCTGCCGATAGGTCTGCAACGCCATAATGATGCGGTTGGCATCGCGGCGATAATTCATCCCGGCCGGATCCTGATTGACCGGCCAGACCGAACAGCCGCCCAAAAAGCCGCAGGCCAGCACAATCGCGATAAAGACGCGCATGATTCCCCTCGTTGAAGGAAAGAACATTAGCCGGTCAGGGCGGCCGAGAGAATAGGCAGGCTCCTGTCCATGCGATAATCCACCGAACTGTGGTTATCCGGGAATTCCTCATAGACATGCGAAACGCCCAGCCGTTGTAACGCAACGTGCAACCGCCGCGCGCCATAGACGAGGTTGTACTGATCGATATCGCCGCAATCGATGAAAAGCGCCTTGAGCGTCTTAAGGCCCTGCCAGTGGTTTTCCACCAGCGTCAGCGGGTCCCATCGCCGCCAGTTCTGCCACCGCTCCGCGATCAATTCGCAGGTATGGGCATCCACCGGCAGGCGAATGCCCCAGGGTGCCGTGGGGTCTGGATCATAGGTCGCGCACATCGCCAGCATCATCAAGTCGTGGACATCGGCATCGCGTATCTTTGGCGCTTCATAAAGATCGTCGATCCACTTGCCGATATTACCCTTGGTTTTTGCCAGGGTCCGCAGCAAACGGGGAAACTCCGGCAGATACAGGAGTTCGAACGCCATATCGCCGGAATGACAGGCGGCGGCGCTCCAGAATTGCGGATAAAGCAGGGCATGCACGAGCGCGCCGTAACCGCCCGAGCTTTTGCCGAAGACACCGCGGCGGCCCGCGCCTCCGCAATGGTACGAATCCTCGACAAACGGGACCGCCTCCGCGATGAGAAAATCCGCCCAGGCGCCTACCGCGGCGCTGTTGATATACTGATTGCCGCCCAGCCGGGTGAAGCAATCGGGAAAGGCGACCACCGCGGGCGCCATGGCGCCCGACGCGATCAGGCGGTCGAGCCGTTCGGGGACGTTTTCCGAGAAATTCTTCCAGTTGGTATGTGCCGGCCCCCCAGCCGTGAAGCCGACAAGATCGACCAGCAGCGGCAACCCTGCGGGCTTTATTCCCGCCGGAACATAGACGTCGATGCGCCGCTGGACTGGTTCATTCAGCAAATTGCCGGCGAGCAGCTTGCTGGCGAGCACGAGCCGGTGAATGTCTCCGCCGCCCGAGGGATCGCGTTTCATACCTTGGTCCATGTTTTGCGCGAAGCCGCCAGCCTCTCCTACGGGGCAGGGGAAAGCCAACGAAATCGGAAGCGGCAGCGGGCAATTGTCGGCGGCGCCCGTGGCCACTACAGTAACTCTGACTGGGGTGGGGGCGACAGCATGCAAGCGTCGGCAGATATTACGCAAGGATGCGGCGCATTCCCATCGCGGCGTGCGTCGCGCTTCCCCCTTTTCCATTTGGCCGCTCGACGGCATCCCTCCACTGCAGGAAAGCTGTTATGAGGAAAATTCCCGTCGGCGAAACCATTTCGCGCAGCTACGGCTTCGCGTTCTCCAATATCCTGTCGATCTTCGGCATCGCATGGGTGCCTTACGCGATCCTCGCCGCGATTGCGGTCGGGCTCGTTCTCCTGATCGCCCCCGATCTCCCCCGCATGCTGCTGCAAGGAGATTTCGACCCCATGCAGTTCATGCGGGC
>DATCBQ010000084.1:0-93973 GCA_036511745.1 Rhizomicrobium sp. | reverse complement strand
GCCGATAAAGGCACTGAGCACAAAGGAGCGCATCGAAATGCCGCTGAAGCTTTACTCGCACCCCTTGTCGTCGTTCTGCCAGAAGGTGCTCATCGCGCTTTACGAAAACGAAACGCCGTTCGAGCCGCACATGGTCGATTTTTCCAGTGCAACATCGAACGCGGCGCTGAAGGCGATCTGGCCGGTCGGCAGAATTCCTGTCTTGCGCGACGAGGCTAACGACCGGACAATTCCGGAATCGACCATTATCATCGAATACATCGAACAGCGTTATCCCGGGGAAACGCGGTTGCTTCCTGCGGATCCCGACATCGCGACCGTCGTTCGCCTGGAGGACAGGTTCTTCGATCTCTACGTCAACGTCCCCATGCAGAAAATCGTCGGTGACAGGCTGCGCCCCGCCGGAAAGAAAGACCCGCACGGCGTCGAGGAAGCGACATCCTTACTGCTGATCGCTTATGGAATGGTAGAACAGAAACTGTCGAGGCGTGCATGGGCTGCCGGCGACGCTTTCAGCATGGCGGATTGCGCGGCCGCGCCGGCGCTGTTCTACGCCAATATGGTGCGGCCACTCGGCGAAACACACACTCATGCCATGGCATATCTTCGCCGTCTGGCGGAACGTCCATCATTCGCGCGTGTCCTGTGCGAAGCAAAACCGTATCTGAATCTCGTGCCGAAATAGGATCTTGGTACAAACCCCGGAACCGCGAGGAGATGAACATGAAAGTAAATGCCTATCTGCACTTTAATGGCGACTGTGAGGCGGCATTGAAATTCTACGAAAAGCATCTGGGAGAGGAAATCGAAATGCTCTCGACATTCGAAGGCTCGCCTGCCGCCGAAAGTGCTCCCGCTGATTGGGGCAAGAAAATTCTCCATGCCCGTATGGCACTGGGAGACACGGTGCTGTTGGCGTCCGATGCTCCGCCGGGACACTATGCGAAGCCGCAGGGTTTCTCGATTTCCCTCGGCATGGATACGCCAGAAGACGCGGAGTGCGTTTTTCAAGCGCTCTGCGAAGCGGGCGCGGTTTCCATGCCGATGCAGCTGACCTTCTTTGCGAAGCGCTTCGGCATGGTGACCGATCAATTCGACATTCCGTGGATGGTCATCTGCGCGAACCCCAGCTAACCGGCGAATTGGGACTTTGTCGCCAGATCGCTGCAAGCTCGGAGAGCACTGGTGCGGATTGAGTCTCTGGCGGAAACCCGAAACAACGGTCAGACCGCGACCTGACCGCAGGTTGTTTTGCGATCGCGTCGGCACGAGAATTCGCGGTGATCCTATGGGCCGTTTTCACGCGATGGCAGGCAATCCCAATCGGACTTCGAGTCCTCCCAACGCCGCCTGGTCGAGCGTGACATCGCCGCCGTAGAGCTTGGCAATGTCACGCACGATCGCCAATCCCAAACCGCTTCCGGGAACGGATTCGTCCAGCCGCTCGCCGCGCGCCCCCACGCGCGCGCGATCATCCGCGCTCAGACCTTCGCCGTCGTCCTCCACGTTGAGTTCGAAACTTGTGGCAGACATTTGTCTTGCAGTGACGTTCACCCGGCCGTGCGCCCATTTGCAGGCGTTGTCGATGAGGTTGCCGGCCATTTCTTCGAGATCCTGGCGCTCGCCGCGAAACGCAAGCGCCGGCGGACAGTCCACGGTTATGACGAGGTTGCTCTGCGCGTGAATGCGACGGAGCACGCGCGAAAGATCTTCGAGCACCGGGTTTACCGGCGTGCGGTTGCCCAGCACATCGACTGCTCCCGCAACCCGCGCACGCGTGAGATAGTGGTCGACCTGCCGGCGCATGCTTGAAACCTGGCGCTTCACGGCATCCGCGAGCGCTCCCGGGTGAGCGTCCGCTTCGCTCGCAAGCACGGTTAGTGGCGTCTTGAGAAAATGTGCGAGATTCGAAACGTGGGTGCGGGCGCGACCCACCACCTCCGCGTTGTGCTCGATAAGGCTGTTCAACTCGCCGGCAAGCGGCGCTATCTCGGCAGGAAAATTGCCGTCGAGGCGTCGCGCTTTGCCTTCGCGAATGCGCGCCAGGGCGTGGCTCACGCGCCCTAGCGGCTGCAATCCGATCTTCACCTGGACGAAGATCGCCAGGATCAGGCCAAGACCCAGCAGCGCGAATGACCAGATGAGCGTGCCGTTGAAACGCGAGACTTCGTCCTCGACAACATTTACATTGGCCGCGACGAGAAACAAAAACGAATGCGGCGTATTTGCCGGCGCCTTCGCCGGGGCAGGAAATTCGATATGCTGCGAGACCAAACGCAGCCGCTGTCCTTCCGGTCCTTCGCCATGACCCCAGGTGATCCCACCCGTGGTATGCAAGTCGGTGATCCTGATCGTACGGTCGAACAGCGAGCGTGAGATTTGCGCATCGCCGAAACGCGGACCCTTGGGGCCTTCCGGCGCAATCTGCCAATACCATCCGGAATAAACCCGTTCGTAACGGGGGTCGGCGAAACGGCCCTGCAGCGAAACTTCGCCCCCGGCGCCTGGCACCGCGGCTGCGATCATCTCGTCGATCTCGGTTTTGAGCAGCGCATCGAAATCACTTTCCACGGAGCTGCGGAAAATACCCGAAAGGGCAAAGCCGCCGACAAGGAGTCCAAGCAGCGTCCAGACGGCCGCGGCGGCGATCAGGCGCGCCGCCAGCGAATCCAGTCTACGCGCGATCGACTTGCCGAACCGCACCGGGAACATCGAGACAATAGCCAAGGCCGCGGACCGTTTGAATCAGATTGGAATCGAGCTTCCTGCGCAGCCGCCCGACGAACACTTCGATCGTATTGGAGTCCCGATCGAAATCCTGATCGTAAAGGTGTTCGACAAGCTCGGTGCGCGAAACGACGCGGCCCTTGTGATGGGCTAGATACGCAAGCAGGCGATATTCAAGCGAGGTGAGTTTGACAGGGTTGCCGTCGAGTGTCACGCGCGAAGTTCGCGTGTCGATGCGCAGGGAGCCGATTTCGATCTCCGAGGTTGCGATCCCCGCCGCGCGGCGCAGCAACGCCCGCACGCGCGCGAGCAGTTCTTCAGTATAGAAGGGTTTGGCGAGATAGTCGTCGGCGCCGGCATCGAAGCCGGCCACCTTGTCACTCCACCGGTCGCGCGCCGTCAGAATGAGAACCGGCATCGTGCGTCCGGATTTGCGCCACGTCTCGAGCACACGGACGCCATCCATCTTCGGCAGGCCCAGATCGAGAATGACGACGTCGTAGGGCTCTGTGTCGCCCAGGAAGTGACCTTCCTCTCCATCGCTCGCGACGTCTACGACATAGCCGGCGTCGTTCAACGCCCGCTTGAGCAGGCGCTGAAGGTCCTGATCGTCTTCTACCAGAAGTACGCGCATCCGCCCCTCAACGGCCCGGCCAACGCCCACCGCGTCCGGACCAGCCGCCAAATCCCGGCCTCCCCCAGCCGCCGCGCGGATAGGGTCGCAGGATGGCGGGGCCATTCGGCACAGGCGCATAGGGCATCGCCCCGGCCGGCGCCAGAACATTAGGAGCCGCCAACCCACCCGGACCGATTACGCGGCCCGTCCGCGCGTCGGTATCGAGCCATATAACGCGGCCGTCCGGCGTTAGCCATTTGATGCGGTAGTGCAGGCCGCCGGCAGTGTCGCGAAACGGGCCTTCGGCATCGTAAAACCGCCCCGGATGGGCCATGCGGATTCCGGGCAGGATGCGGTCGAGCCTCTGTACCCCGCCGCCGAAACGGGGATGGCGCCACTGCGCCGCGGCCGGGGTCGACAACGCGACAAACGCCAGAACAATTGCAAGAAAACCACGCCTGCGCATGCCTTTTTTTATCGCAGAAGCGATGAACCCCCGATGAACACGACGAAAGCCGGATTTCCCATCTCCCAATGGAACCCGGGAGATTCAGGCAGCATGCTAACACAGCAGATCCCCGGGCGCTCATGGCGACCCGCGCGAGGGCCATAAATATTCCGCTGTTGTTCGCGCGATTTGGACAAGATCGATGGAAAAGTGCGCGCGACAGCCGCATGCGCGCAGCGTTCTTTCAATCGAAAGTCCTAATCGCAACGAATGGCGCTCCCTACACGTAAAGGTCTTGAAACGGCCGTAAAGATCGGCGAGGACGTTACCTCCGATGCTGGGCGATTATCTTTTGGAAAATCTCGGAGCGCTCGGTGCCCGGCTGTCGCGGCACCGGAGGGGGTTCGTCCGGTCCACCACCATCGGCCTCGCCGGCTTTGCGGTGATGCTGACGCTGATCTGGTTCGCACCGACCATCCTGGCGCTGTTTGCGCCCAAACTCGATCTCGGCAAAGATCTCTACACCGTCAATCGGCCGGTCGCGTTCACGTTTTTGGATGCGTCGGGCGAAGTCGTGGGCCATCGCGGCGCGATCGTCGGCGACAGGCTGAAGCTCGACGAGATGCCACCCTACCTGCCCGCGGCGTTCATCGCGATGGAAGACCGACGCTTCTATCGAAATCAGGGCATCGACGTGCGCGGCCTCGTGCGCGCGTTCTGGACCAATTTCCGTGCCGGACACATCGTGCAGGGCGGCTCCACGATCACCCAGCAAACGGCAAAAATCGTGTTCCTCAATCCCAAACGCACCTATTCGCGCAAGCTTGAGGAAATCTTCGACGCGGCAGCGCTCGCCAAATCCCTGAGCAAGCAGCAGATCCTGGAGGTCTATCTCAACCGCATTTATCTGGGCGCCGGCGCTTACGGCGTCGATGGCGCCTCGCGGGTTTATTTCGGAAAATCCGCACGCAACGACACGCTCGCCGAAGTGGCCATGCTCGCGACCTTGACGAGTGCACCCTCCGCCAATTCGCCGCGCCGCAATCTGGAAGCGGCCCAGACGCGCGCGAACATTGTGCTCAACGCCATGGTCGAAACCGGTGCGATCACGCGCAAGCAGGCCGAGGAGGCTCGTGCCCATCCCGCGGTTATCGGCGATCGCGGTACGGCGGATGCGCGCAATTTCTTCCTCGACACCGCCGCCGAGGAAGCGCTGAAGGATGTCAGCGCCGACGGCGATACGCAGGCATCCGATCTTGTCGTCCATACGAGCCTGGTACCAAGGTTGCAGGATGCCGCCCGCCGCGCGGTGGCAAAAGCGCTGGCCGCGCGCGGCGCAAAACTGCACGTTGGTCAGGCCGCCGTCGTTCTCATGGAACCGGACGGCGGCGTCGCAGCGCTGATCGGCGGCCGCAATTACGATGCAAGCTCGTATAACCGCGCCACCGAAGCCAAACGCCAGCCGGGCTCGGCGTTCAAGCCGTTTGTGTATCTGGCGGCGATCGAAAATGGCGCCAGCCCCTGGGACGAACGCGACGACGCGCCCGTCGACATCAACGGCTGGACGCCCACCAACTATGGCGGTCGCTCCTATGGCACCGTAACCCTGGCCGACGCATTGGCCCATTCGATCAACACGGTAACCGCCGGCCTGGCGCAGGAAGTCGGCGTCACGACGGTGGTCGATGCGGCGCACCGCTGCGGAATCATGTCTCAGCTTCAGCCCGACGCTTCGCTCGCATTGGGTACGTCGGAAGTGACCCCGCTAGAGTTGACGACGGCATATGGAACCTTTGCCTCCGGCGGCGATCGCATCTGGCCCTATTTCGTGACCGAGGTCGAGGATTCCTCCCACCACGTGCTGTTTCAGCGCAAGGCGCCCACGGAAGTGCGCGTCATTGCCGCCCATGTCGACCGCGACATGACGACGATGCTGGCCGACGTCCTGACCAAGGGAACCGGGCGCGGCGCCGCCCTGGCGGGTCACGAGGCCGCCGGCAAAACGGGCACCACGCAGGATTACCGCGACGCCTGGTTCGTCGGTTTCACGACCGATTATATTGCCGGCGTCTGGGTAGGGAACGACGATTCCTCGCCGATGAAAGGCGTCACCGGCGGAAGCCTTCCGGCTTCCATTTGGAAGGAGGTCATGACGGCAGCCGAATCCGGTCTGCCCCCGAAACCGCTCGCCAAATCCGCCGTCCGTCCGCCGACGGACGAGGAAGACACCACCGCCGAGGCCCAGACGGGCGACGACGAATTGTCCGGCGGCGATGCCACAACGTCGGGCGAAAACGACCCCGGCGAAACAGGGCAAAACTCGACGCAGGCGCCTTCCGGCGCGTCGTCGGGCGGCCTCTGGGACTGGGTATTCGGCGGACGCCGCTCGACCGAGGCGCCCACGACGACCGCCAATCCAACGCCGCCTGATGGTCCATCGGTCAGGCGGCAAGATCCTTCCGAACCGGGGGATCTTCCAGCCGAGCACGACTTGGGCGACCATCGACAACAGGCCGGCCGCGGCGACAGCGAGCCCTCGGAAGCCGCCCCGGATGTTCGCCGCCGTTACGGGCAGAGCGGCCAGGACGAGCCGGACGACGCCGGACAGCCGCCACCGCCGCCTCAGGGACCGCCGCCGCCGCCACCACCGGGGGTCACGCCGCCCGAGAATGGAAACGGCGGGAATTAGCCTGTTTCACGCTGCTTGTTATGGTATTTTTGGCCGCCGCGACGACCGTAAAAGCGAAAGAGCCTTATCCAGTCAAATGGTTGCTGGCTTGTTGCAACCCGAATATTGAACGTCCCGACCGGTGAGACGCCAACGCCAACGGCTGTGATCGGCTCAGCCCATATCCACCGGCACAGATGGATAAGCCTCAAGTACCGAGCCGAGACTCCGGGCCAGGGGGCCGAGCCAGGGCTCGTAGTGCCGCCAGTGCTCGAGCGCATCGCGATAAATCGGTCGTCGGACCTGTTCGGAGCTGGAAGTCGTGACGACCCGCTGGGTCTCGTAAAAATTGAGACACGCCGGTTCGAACGGCAAGCCCAAATGATCGAGCAGCCGCCGGACTGCGCTTTCCGGTTCGCCGACCAGGCTTTCATAGAAGACGCGATGCACCTTCCCCGGCAAAACGCGATCGAAATGCGCCATCAACTCGACGTAATCGCGATAGGCGCATCCGATATCGCTCAGGCGGTAGGCGTCGTTCTGCCCTTTCGGAAAAAGCTGCATGAAAATCGACAGGCCACAAGCCACGGGATGCCGGCGCACGTCCACAATTTTGGCGTTCGGCAGAATCAGTTGCAGCATGCCGATATGCACGAAGTTCGGGCCCATCTTGTCGACGAAGATCGGCCGGGCGCGCTTTCGGTGGATGCCGACGCTTTCAAGATACCGTCCGCCCAGCCGTCTGAGGTCCGTCGCATCAAGTTTGCTCAGAACTTCGGGATATCCGACGCCATGCCTGGAAGCGAATTCGCTTTGGACGTGTCTCGAAAGGGCGGCCAGGTCGAAGAGCTCCCTGGTGCCTTCGATCTGCGAATGGCTGGCAAGAATCTGTTCGACCAAGGTGGAACCGGATCGCGGCATCCCCACGACAAATATCGGATCGGTGCTGTCGCTGCCGCAGCCGGCGCGGTCGCGAAACAACTCGGCGGTAAAAGTACGCTTGCAGCGCGCCACATAGTTCGTCAACAGGCCCGGATCGTGCGTGAACTCCAGGCGGCGAATGGCATTTCCCCTGGCGAAGTTTGCGAAGGATTTTTCGTAAAGCTGGGCGTCGGCATAGGCGGTGCCAAGTGCGAAATGCAGCCCCGTGCGGTCGTCGGCAGATAGATCGCCGCGGGCAAGCTGCCGTTCCATCTGTTCGATGTCGGTTTCGCCGAAGTGGAATGTCTTGAGGTCCGCGAGACCCCACCAGGCGCCGCCGAAGGAAGGATACAATTCGAGAACTTTGCGGTAAGCCGCGACGCATTCGTCGCCCAAGCCCATGGCTCTCAAAGCGTGGCCATACCGCAGCCAACAATCCGGCCGCCCGGGATAGTCCTCGATCAGCGCGCGCCAGATCGCCAGTGCCCCTGCAAAATCGTCTTCGCCTTCGAGCGCGAGGGCCTTCAGCCAGCGCAACACCGGATTTTGCGGCTCCCGTTTCAGCAGCTCTTCGGCTTGCAGCAACGCCGCGCCGGGCCGGTGCGTTTGAACCAGCGCGTTGGCGAAGCTGTAGCGCGCGGCGATGGAATCTGGCGTCAGCTCCACGCACCGCGCCAGCAGTAAGACAGCATTTTCCAGTCTGCCCTGCTGCACGGCGATGTCCGCCATCAGGTGCAGGGCATTCGCATCGCGCGGATGATGTTGCAGAAATTCCTGCAACAATTTTGTAGCGGCGCCGGTCTGTTTCTTTTCCAGCAGTGCGGCCACTTCACCCAGACCGCGATGCCATCGCGAGCGGTCGGGTCGCAAAGCCTTTGCGGCGCTGGAGAAACTGTCAACGGTCATGTTCTGCGGATAGCGACGCGGTTGCGCGAGGAAAATTTCCGCATTGCTTTTAGCCCAGGTCCTCGGGCACGGAAGGATATGCCGCCATGACCGAGCCCAGGCTTTTGATCAACGCACCGAGCCAGGGCTCGTAATGCCGCCAGTGTTCGACGGCAGCGCCGGAGATGGGTTGGCGCACCTGTTCGGAACTCGGCGTACGCACGGCGCGGTCGGTTTCATGGAAGCGAAGACAGCGCTCTTCGAACGGCAGCCCGAGATAAGCAAACAACCGTCGTATCTCGCCTTCCGGGTCGCTCACCAGGCTTTCGTATATGACCCGGTGAATGCGTCCCGGCAGAACCCGATCGAAATGTGCCATCAACGCGACGTTATCGCAATAATACCGGCCCAGCTCGGCCAGACGGGGATGCGTGTTGCTGTGAAAACTTTTGAACATCGAAAAGCAGCAGGCGGCGGGATGGCGGCGGGCGTCGATGATTTTCGCCTTGGGAAGGATCAGATGAATCAACCCGACATGCAGGAAGTTGCGGGGCTTCTTGTCGATGAAGAACGGCCGGCCGAGCTTTCGATGCGCCCGCGCTTTCTCCAGATACTCTTCGCCCAGGGCCGCGAGAGCGGAAGGTTCCAGTTTTCGCAGGGCTTCGGGACCCTCGCGGCCTTCGAGCCGCGCGGCGATAGCCTCGATATAGGGAAGTTCCGCCGTTCCTTCGATGGCCGAGTGGCTGGACAAAATCTGTTCGAGCAATGTCGAGCCGGACCGCGGCAGGCCCAGGATAAAGATGGGGTCCGGCTTCTTGCAGCCGCCATCGCTGCGGCTTTGCAAAAATTCGGGAGTGAACAGCGCCTTGTTGGCGGTGACGCGCACCGTCACACTTTCCAGATCGAAGTTTGTGCGCAGCCGCAGGACCGCATTGGCTTTCGCGTATTGCGCGAAGGATTTCTGGAAATCCCGCAAATCCTCATAGGCCTTGCCCAGGGCGAATTGCAGAAGAATGCGATTGTCGGCCGTGAGGTCCGGCCGTTTCAGCGCTTCCTGCATCGCAGTGATATCCGCCTCGTCGAACCGGACGGTTTTCATATCGGCCAAGGCCCACCATCCCAGTCCGAACGACGGGCGGCAGGCGATCGCCGTGCGATAGGCGGCGATGCTTTTCTCCTGAAAGCCCATCGCGCGAAGCGCGTCTCCGTAACCCAGCCAGCAACCGGCATGTTTGGGGTTTTCGTCCGCCAGCCGCGCGAAAATCTCGAGGGCCTGTCCATATTCTCCAAGCATGGCGAGGATGTTGGCCTTCAGTTGCCGGAATAAGGGATTGCCTCCATCGCCTGACAGCAAGCGATCTGCCTCCCCCAGCGCGGCCCGGAATTCACCGCGTTGCAAAAGCAGGGCCGCACGGTTGTAGCGGGCGGCGGCGAAATCCGGCGCGAGTTCCAGGCAGCGCGCCAGCAACGATACCGCCTCTCCGGGATGACCAAGGCGAACGGCGGTTCGCGCCAGCAGACCGATCGCATCCGTATCGTCCGGGTTCTTGGCCAGATATTTGGTCAACTCGTTGCGAGCCAGTTCGATTCGGTCGTTCTGCAGATAAGCGGCGATGTGCTGAAGGCGCGGTTTGCGCAGCGGTCTTTGTGCGCCGAGCCTCGCATCTGCCAGCGCAAATGAATCGGGGTTCGGCAGTTCGGAAAGCACGGACTCGCCAGCAGGATTCGGCCGTATGCGACGGTTCATCGAGGTCTCGTTCTACGCAAGGCAGCGGTCGTTGCGGGGAAATCCGCACTTCCATAATGATGAAAGGAAACAGGGAGGCTGACAACCGCCGCCGATCCCCCGCGACGCGGCAGGGCCTCCGGTGAAGTCCTGCATTATCGCGAAGCCCTTTCGCTGACAGGGGGCGCGCGGATGGGTTCCCGATTCAGGTTTTCGTTTTGTCCCGGCGAATGAATCACGCGGAGAGCAGGAGACGCGGAGGGTCGAAGACGATCCAGTCTCCGTTGGAGTCGCTCCTTTATTCAGCACGCAGACGCGCGCTGGCTCGGTTCTCGCTTTCGCGAGAATGACATTTGGTGTTGGGGAGAAATCAAGTTCTCCCCGTCTCCGCGTTTGGTCACGACAATGCCGCATGAATGTTGGCGTTTGATCGATCACGATGACCCGAAAACAAAGAGGGCGACCAACGGCCGCCCTCTCCTCAACTCCGGATCCACTTTTTACGGTAGTTCCAATTAAAGGGTTTTGCCCTTCAGGTCGAACATGAGATCCGGGCCGTAGCCAAGGCAGGTCTCGATGTCTGTCCAGCTCGTGCATCCCGTGGCGAAGCCATTGCCAGGATTCTGCCAATGGGCTTCACTTCCAGTCTGAACGCTGTTGTCTTCCCAGCCCCATTCGCCGCCGGCCTTGTAGGCAAGATTGGCCTGGACGGAGACCCAGTATGTGCCGGCCTTCTTGAGCTTCATGCCCTTTTTCGGAAGGGTAATTGCGAAGGAACCGGTTCCGTTGTCAGTGCCTGCTACATTCAAGAAGGACTTGACCAAAGTGCCAGGCGCTCCGCTGCTGTCAGCGTAAAAGTAGACGTTCTCGGAAGTCGCCGGTCCAGCGCCATTGAAGTAGACGCCGGTTACGTCAACTTCCGTGATGTCCCATTTCTTGCCTGTCGGAACAACGAAGTCGTCCGCGCCTTGCGAGTCATAGGTGGGGTATGACGACCCGAACATCTGCGACACGAGGCCGACGCCACCGTTGTTGGTGTTCTGGCTATACAAAGTCTTCAGTCCCTTTGTCTGAATGTTCAAGCGATGGGCCTGAACGTCCTTGCCGGCGCTGGTCGCGGCCGGAAGTCCGGCTGCCGACGCGCCGGCAGTCAGTGCGAGGACCGCCGCAGCGGCCAAAAGTGCAGTCTTCATCATGGAAAAAACCCCTTGGGATTGCGACAGGAATGATCCACTGTCCGGGGGCACGTTAGAGAGCGAATTCGGCCTCCGCAAGCGCAAATTAAACGATGATTAATGCTGACTTCGCACCGCACCGCCGATCGCGATCTGCGCGCGAGTTAACTTATCTTATGAACGACGGCTGAAGGAAATGTTGTAGTGATCGATCTGATATAAATCGGCACCACCACCGCATGAATCGTTCGTGTGTCTACCGGGTTGTGCAATAAAATCCGTCGCCGAGGCGGGCCGGAAAAACGTGATAGGTTGCTACGGCCCACACCCTGATTGTGACGTGATCGAGCGCAATGCCGCTGCGGCAGGCGCGGCCGCCGCCATGCAGCAATTTTCGGATGTTGCAACGATGATTAGCGTAGGCCGCGCGCACGGCCGGCGAATCGGACGTCGCGGCGAGAGATTGCGCCAGCCGGACGGAAGACGCATCGCCATGCGCCGTCACCGTGCATTGAGCGCTAGCTGCCGCCGGCATCGCCCCTGCAAGTCCGGCCACGAACGTCACGATATAGCGAATTGACTCTCTCCACAGATCGAATGACCCCTTCGCGCGATCGCAGCGCGCATTACGACTATTTCGCCACCACGAACAACGGGGTCATAGTTACGACGCCCTTGCCGGTGTCACCGGCATGCCCGAGGAATTTGTCGATGCCGAAGGCACTCTCGATCGTGCGCAGAAGAGAATAGTGGTTGTAAGCTGTCGCGTCGGCGAAGCGGCGAGGGCCGTGATTGGTGACGACGATGGTTGCAATCCATCCTCCTCCCGGACTTCCGGGTTCGGCCGCGCCGCTGCCGCAACAGCCGGTGGGATGGGAATTGGGTCGGTCGTCGTCGTTTTCGTCGAAGGTGATGACGATCGCGTCGTTGCCGGGGCTCTTCCAAAGCGGCGAGCCCATGATGCCGCCGACGATGCTCGCCACCGCGCGGTCGGCGCGGCCGACCAGCGCCGCGCCGTTCTTGCCGGTGCAATCGGCGGGCACGTCGTGGCCGTGCAATCCGTGCATGTCGTTGCACTGGTTGGGTATGATGGTGGCAAACTGCGGCAGGGTGCCGGCGGCGATGTCGCGGTCGAGAACGTCGAAGCCGACGATTTTGTCGGCGCGGCGCGGATCGTCCTGAACGCTTTTGAAGGTGACAAAGCCGTTGTGCTTGGACGCGTAAAGCGCCTCCGGTTTTCCGGGCGCCGGCTGCTGCGGCGACGGCCAATGCCAGGCCAGCGAACCGGGTTGCGGGATATCCTCGAAATACCCCTTCCAGCTGACGCCGTGCGCGTCGAGTTGCTGCGCCAGGTTCGCCGCTGCGACCGTGTGATCCACATAACCGCTTTGCGACGATTTGGTGCAGCCGGGCTGGGTGGCGCCGGGCTTGCAATAAATCGCATCGTCGTCCGCGATGCCGAAAGTATCGCCTCCCACCAGCGCGATATAATTGGGTTCGCTGGGATGGCTGATGGCATAGTAGTTGGAGGCCAGCCCATATTGCGTCGCCAAGCTATTGAGTTCGGGCGCCGCGCTCCTGTCGCCGATGATTTCGTCGGACGAATGATTTTCCAGAATGATAAGGAACAGATGATCGTAGCGCGGCATGGGGGTGGGGGGGGCCGAGATGGCGAAATTCGCCGCCAGAAGAGCCGCGCCCGCCGTTGTTAAGGTAAGACTTCTACGATGGTGCATGATTTCTCCTATCAGAAGTTCGCCCGGACGCCGAACGAAAAGCCGGCGAGCCCCGTCGCCGTTGTCACGGGCGCGAGCGGCGGCATCGGCCGCTACATTGCGCTTGGTCTGGCGCGGACGGGGTATCGCCTGGTCCTGATCTGCCGCGACCCCGCGCGCGCGCAGGCGACGCGCGAGTGGATTTCCGACGCCGTGCCCAATTCCTTCACGGAGCCGCGAATTGCGGACCTGTCGCTGCTGGCGGCGACGCACGCAATCGGCAGCGAGATTGCCGCCAGTCATCCGCGCATAGCCCTGCTGATCAACAATGCCGGCGTGTTCGAAGCGAAGCCGGTTATGACCGCCGAAGGGTTCGACCGGGTGCTCGCGGTCAATCTGCTGAGCCCGTTTGTCCTGACCCGCGCGCTGCTGCCGTCGCTATTGGCGGGTTCGCCTTCGCGGATCGTCAACGTCGGTTCGTCCACCTCGGATCGCGCGCACATCGATCCCGACCATCTCGTTCTGGGCGAACGCTGGACGATGGTGCGCGCCTATGGCCAGTCCAAGCTGGCGCTGCTGATGACGACCTTCGCGCTGGCCAACCGGCTCTCCGGCACCGGCGTCGTGGCCAATGTTGTGCATCCCGGACTGGTGGCGACGGGCCTGGTGCGGAGCGGCGGCATCATCGGTCTCGTATGGCGGGGCCTGGCGGCGTTTGCCCTGACGGAAGAGCAGGGCGCCGAGACGCCGCTCCACGCGGCACTGGCGCCCGAATTCGCCACCATAAGCGGCGTCTATCTCAAGAATCGCCGGTCCGTGCCGCCAAATCCACAAGCGCGCGATCCGGTTCTGCGGGAGCGCGTATGGACGGCGACGGAAGCTTTGGCTGCTGTGGTCCCGAGCGCCAGACCGTTCTGAACGCCAGCGCCGCCATCGTCAGCCGTCGTTCCAGCCAGAGCTGTGTGCTCCATGTTCGGGCGCCTTGTCCGAACGGGCCACGGACGGCAAAAACGCGTCGGCAAGGCTCGAACAGCGCGGGCTCCTGAAGCTGGCAGGCATCCGGGTCTTTTGTCATCTGGCGATCGATGCCCATTCTCGCGGTGCACCATGCGATCAGGCCCGGGATCGCGCGGCTCGCCAGCGAGAACGCTACCGCCGTCCCGCTGATGGCCATCTCGCGTCGTCCGCCGACATACGCCTGCCAGATGCCCTGCGCGACGACTTCCGGTTGATAGACGGGCCATGCGGGTCGCGCCGGCCATCCCATATAGCTCACGGCGTGGCTGAAAAAGGGCGTGTTCGCCGCCGGCGGAAAAACCGTGGTCACCCGGATGGGACTATGTTCGAGCCTGAGTTCGCCCTGGAGCGCCTGGCTGAAGCCGCGCACCGCCGCTTTCGCGCCGGCATAGGACGACATCAGCGGCAGCCCGTGGAAGACGACCGCCGAGCAGACATTGAGGATGGTTCCCGCGCCCCGCGGTCGCATGTTGTGCAGCGCGATACGGGTGCCATTGACGCAGCCAAGATAGGTCACTTCGGTCACCCGCCGGAATTCGGCCTCGGGTACATCCGCAAACCGGCCATAGACGCCGTTGCCTGCGCAATTGATCCAGAGGTCGACGGGACCCAGCGCCGCGACGATGGACCGGGTTGCTGCGTCAAGGGCGGCGCTGTCGGTCACATCCGCCTGGGCACACGCTGCGCGTGCACCGAGCGCCTCCACGTCGCGGCGCGACGCAGCCAGGCCTTCCGCGCCGCGCGCGATCATTCCGACGCGCCAGCCCTGTCGGGCAAATACCGCAGCCGTACATCGGCCGATGCCTGAGGAGCCGCCCGTGATAATGACAACCGGAGTGGCGGCGTCTCTCAATGGGGGAAATCTTCCACAGCGAACCTCGCTGACATTGGCCCGAAGGTCGGGAGGGTTGCCCAAAATGGCACCAAAGGATAATCCATAAACGCCGCCTGCGGGAAAGAGTGTCATTGGAAAAAAAAACCAAATGTCGATACCAGCAGCGGACGCCCCCGCGAGCGCAGGGCGTGTTATGAAGGGCGCTGGAAACCGCTGGCGCGGCGGCCGGGCGATCCTGGATTGCAGGCCCGTTTGCCGCGAGGAATGCCGATGACGATTGCTCCGCTGAGACGCAGTACCACTGTGCCGCGCGATCTTCGAAAGACGGGTATCAACCCGAATTACTGGTATCCGGTGGCGCGGTCGGCAGCGTTGAAACCGGGTAAGGCGCTTGGTTTGCAGTTCGCCGGCGAGCCGATCGTGCTGGTGCGCCCCGCAACAGGGGCCCGGCAAACCGACGTGTTCGCGCTGGCAGATCGCTGCGCGCACCGCCAGGTGCCGCTGCATCTGGGAGCGGTCAAGGGCGAGCGTCTGTCCTGCGACTATCATTGCTGGACCTACGACCGCAGCGGCCGTTGCGTCACCGTGCCTTATCTCGACGCCGCCCGCAGCCTGCCCAACGGCGTGCGTGCCTATCCCGCCCGCGAAGCCTACGGCTTCGTGTTCGTGTTTCCCGGCGATGCCGCGCAAGCCGTCTCGGTGCCGTTTCCCGACGTGGGCACCTATGCCGACGCGCATTACCGCACCCGCGTGCTCGACCGGCGGATCGATTGCCACTATTCGTTCATGCACGAAAACCTGATGGACATGAACCATCAGTTCCTGCATCGCAGCCTGATGGGCAGCATCCGCGCCACGCCGCTGGCGGTACGCGAAGGCGAGGATTGGCTCGAAGTGGATTACACCTTCAACCGCGCGTCCGGCAAACAGCCGCTCGGCGAATGGTTCATGATCCAGCGTCGCGACGACGGCAACGCCAATGCAGCCGCGGGCGATATCATGACCATCCGTACCCACTATCCCTATCAGACGCTCAAGTTCTGGACGGCGGGAAGCAGCGAGCCGGCGCTCGATCTGTGGAACATCTACGTTCCGCTCGACCGCGAACAGCGCCGCAACCAGACCTATGGCCTGATGATGGTTCGCAAACCCGGCCTGCCGGGCCTGATGCATGCGATGTGGCCGTTCATCGTGTGGTTCACCAACGGCATTTTCGCGCAGGATCGCGCCATCGTCGAAGCCGAACAGCGCGCCTGCGACGAATTGGGCGGCGACCACAATCAGGAGATTTTCCCCATCATCCAGAAGCTCAAGCAGCTTCTGACGCGCGAAGGTGTGCCACTGCCGCAGGCGCCGCACGAAGCGCCGTAAGGCGCGGCGTTATTCCCGCACCCTACGACTGCTGCTGAACCCGGATGATCGCCATCATGCCTCCATCCTCGTGATTGAGGATGTGGCAATGATAGACAAAATCGCCGACGAGACGCCCACGAAAATCCATCCGGACCTTGATGCTGGGATAAGGCCCGCTGCCGGACCAATAGCCGACCTGATAGGTATCGCGAAATTGCTGCCGGCTCTTCGGGACCGGCCCGCCGTTCACCGCCAGCACCAGAAAATGAAGCTGATGAATGTGAAACTCGTGGACTTCCGCCGATCGGTTCTCGATGGTCCAGTCTTCGACTGCCCCCTTGGTCGTAACGATTTTGGGCGCTTCGTCGGGATGGAACAGTTCCGGCCGCTGCCCATCGACGGTGATGTAGAAACGTTTCTCGTTGGGAGATTCGGAGAAATAGAGCTTGCGGTGCGCGGTCGGCTTGGCATCCGCAAGACCTTCGAATCGTTGGACGTTTGGAGGTCCCCTGGGCTCTTCCATGCGCGGCAGCCCGGTCGCCGCACCTGTCGTTTCGATCATCGCGAGGGGACGCTCGGGGTCGCTGTCGCCTGCCGGTCCGGTATCGATTTTTTCCGTCGCCAGGACGGCGCTCTTCACCTTTGCCGAAGGGCCGGTCACAATGAATTCCGCTCGGCTGGCAGGCGGAATCAACACATCGCGCTGCGTGAACGCCTTGCCTTTGCGCGTTCCGTCCTGCGATCCCGTCGGAACGCCGTCCAAATCCACGATTTCGAGAAGCTGGGCGTTGCCGTCATATTTCACTTGCAGATCGACAATCGTATCGGCCCCCGCATTGGTGACGCGCCAGAATTCCTCCACCCCCGGATTCATCTTGATGATGGCTGGGCGATAATTTGGGTAGGACACGGGAATATAGTTGAGCGAGAGATCCTTTGCCGGTTTGGGTTTCGCGGTTTCGTTCGGGTGGGCAAGGTCCTGGTCGCGAATGATCAGCAGGCGCTGCGGAAGTCCGGCGACTTTGGGCTGGATATTCGAAACCCCCTCAACGACGATCACGCCGGATGCGCCGCCCAGCACGGCAGACTCGGAAATGCCGTGGACATGGGGATGGTACCAGTAGAGTCCGGGCGGTTCGTTGCCCGGGATATCCACATTGTAGCGGAACGTATCTCCGGAATTCACCAGTGTGTGAATCACTTCATCGCTGTGACAGACTGGCGAAGTATTGGTGCCATGGAAATGCATGTTGACCGACGCCGCGGTCATCGTCGCGCTGCCGCACCGGTCTTTGGCGCCGGCTACCATTTCCGATGGTGCTGCCGGAGGATTGGGGACCTTGTCTGTCAGATTGATCCGTATCCGGTCGCCGGGACGCACATAAAGGGTCGGCGATTCCCGGCCCCCCGCGGTGTCGAAACAGAAAAGCGTGCGGTTGGCGTCGTCCATCGTGGTAAAATAGTTCAAATCGACATCCAGCTTTCCCATTCTGCTGAACAGTTCCGGCGGCGGTTGGACCGTTGAACCCGCAGGCGCCCGGGGACAGGGATCATCGCCTTGCGCCAAGGCGCGAACCGGCACGAGCAACGCGACCCACAGGGCAAATATAACCCTGCCAATCATGGTGATGCCCTCCCTCCGGCCTTCTGACGATGTTTTCCGCGACCGCGGTAGACTTCCAACCGCCAGGAGCGATTCTGGTTTCAAGGGCGGGGAAAATGGACCAGGCCTGCGTTGGCATGCGGGCACGCGCTCGCATCCGGGATTGGGAACTCCAGCGGCACCACAACCGTTTCACGGTAACCAGTCTTCTTGCGCGCTGTGATCGGAGGTTCGAATGACACATCCGCAAAAAACGTCCCCGCGACTTCCGCAGAGATCGGAAGCCGTATCGGGCCGTCAGGGCGTCCTGAGGTCGAAGCCGCCCCTAAAAGACGCCGCTGCAGCCGGGATAATGCGTTCGGACCTGAATCAGGCAGCGAAGCTTCCGCGGCAACCCTCGAATGCTGCGCACGTCTCACGGACGTCGCGCTAGAGGCGATTTTTCGTCCCGTTTCGCGTCGTCCTCCTCGACGACGGCGGACAGAGCGGGCTGAGGAAGTGCAGAGGTCGATACATTTCTGGAGGCAAATTTGGAGCGGGCGAGGCGATTCGAACGCCCGACCCTAACCTTGGCAAGGTTATGCTCTACCCCTGAGCTACGCCCGCATCCAAAGTGAAGTCCTTATGGCAAGCGGCGGCCCGCAGTTCAAGGCGCGTTCGCACTTCTCCTGCGACAGGCCGGCAGGGCGGTCGTCACGTCCGCCGTGCGGCTCCGGTTCGCGGCTCTTTTCTTTTCAGCGCTTTATGACCATGTTCCGCCCAGCACTGGAGAGAGCGTCATGGCATTGATCGGTCCCGGCGGCAGGCCTCTGACAAGCGGCGGCACCAAGGCGCCGTCCGCGGCGCCGGGCGCAAACGTCAAGGACGGCTCGATCGAGACTTTTGCCGCCGACGTGCTGGAAGCATCTCGTCAGGTGCCGGTGATCGTGGATTTCTGGGCGCCGTGGTGCGAGCCTTGCAAACAGCTTGGACCCGCGCTCGAAAAAGTCGTCGCCGAGGCCAATGGCGCGGTCAAGCTGGTCAAGATCAACATCGACGAAAATCAGGAGATTGCGCGCCAGTTGCGCATCCAGTCCATCCCTGCGGTCTACGCTTTTAAGGACGGTCAACCGGTGGACGGCTTCATGGGCGCCGTTCCGGAGTCGCAAATCCGCGCCTTTGTGCAGCAGCTTGCGGGCAACGCGGGCGTGCATGACCGCGGCGCCGAGCTTCTGGCCGCGGCCGACGAGGCCTTCGTCGCCGGCGACATGGGTGGAGCGGCCCAGGCTTACGGCCAAATGCTGCAGGACGAGCCGGGTCATCCGGGAGCGGTCGCCGGCCTGGCGCGCTGCTACCTGAAATCGGGCGACGTGGAGCGCGCCCGAAAGACGCTTGGTCTTGTGCGACCGGACGGTGCTTCCGACGAGGCGATCCGCACCGTCGATGCCGAATTGAAGCTGCGCGAAAAGGCGCAGACTGTGGGCGAGGCCGGGGATCTTCTGGCCAAACTGGAACGCGACCCGAAAGACCATCAGGCACGCTACGATCTTGCGCTCGCGCTCGACGCGAAAGGGGATCGCGAAGGCGCGATCCGCGAGCTGCTCGAAATCGTCCGCCGCGACCGCAAGTGGAACGACGACGCGGCGCGCGGACATCTTGTCACGCTGTTCGAAGCGATGGGTCCGGCCGATCCGCGGACGATCGACGCGCGGCGGAGGCTGTCCTCCATTCTGTTTTCGTGATGCGATTCTATCATCACGTCGGCGATCTGCCGCAAGTCCTGCCCGTCTTTCCCTTAACGGGCGCGCTGCTGCTGCCGCGCGGCGTGCTGCCGCTCAACGTCTTCGAGCCCCGCTACCTCGCGCTCGTCGATGCGTCGCTATCCGGCAGCCGTCTGATCGGCATGATTCAACCCACGGTGCACGAAGACAAGGCACTCAAGCCGCCGTTATCCGTCGTCGGATGCGTCGGGCGCATCACGTCCTATCAGGAGAGCGACGACGGACGCTATACGGTCGCGCTGACAGGTATCTGTCGGTTCAAGATCGGCCAGGAGCTCGATGTCGATACGCCATTCCGCCAGGTAAGAGCGGACCATGCCCCGTTTGCGGGCGATCTGGCCGAAAGCTCAATTGCCCGGGACTTTCCGCGCGAAAGGCTGGCGATGGCGCTCAGAGCCTATCTTTCGCAGCGCGAACTCAAGGCAGACTGGCAATCGGTGATGGGCGCGCCGGCCGAAGGCCTTGTGAATGCGCTCGCCATGCTCTGCCCGTTCGAGCCGGCCGAAAAACAGGCGTTGCTGGAAGCGCAGGAATTGAACGATCGCGTCGATACGCTGGTTGCGCTGCTCGAAATGGCGCGGATACCCTCCTCGGGTGGCAGGCAGCTCAACTAGAGGCACGACCGCCATGGATGTCGATCCCCGACTGCTCGAGATTCTCGTTTGTCCGATCACCAAATCGACGCTCATCTACGATCGCGAAAAGCAGGAACTGATCAGCAAGGCTGCAGGTCTGGCCTATCCCATCCGCAACGGCATTCCCATCATGTTGCCCGGCGAGGCGCGCGAACTTTCCGACGCCGAGCGCGACGCGAAATAGATGAGCGCATGGCCCACGGAATTGCGGGTCGACGGCGAACGCGCGTCGCTTGACGTGACTTACGATACGGGCGAGCGCTTCTCGCTGCCGGCAGAATACCTGCGCGTGGAATCGCCCAGCGCCGAAGTGCAGGGTCACGCTGCTTCGCAAAAGCAGATTGTGGCCGGCAAGCGTCGCGTCAGGATCGAGCAGCTGGAACCGGTTGGCAATTATGCGGCGCGCATCCGTTTCGACGACGGCCACGACACCGGTCTTTATAGCTGGGATTACCTTTACGAACTCGGCCGCGAGCAAAAGTGGAAATGGGCGGAATATCTTTCGGCGCTGCGTTCGAAAGGGCTTTCGCGTTAGATATGACGGCGACGCTGCGCCGCGCGCGTGGAGGGGTCCAGAAGCATATTCGGGAGAAAATCCGGTGACGCAATGAATTCGCCCGACATCCAGCCCACGAGAACTTACCGACGGGCCATCGCGCGGGGACCGGCCCCCAAGCCGGTTATCATGGGACAGGACGGTACGCGCTGGAAAGACGGCTATCATGCCGTGCTTGTCGTATCATGGCCGGTCTTTTTTCTCGGGTTGGCGGCCGTCTTCGTTCTCGAGAATTTATTTTTTGCACTGTTTTACCTGGCCGATCCCCACGGAATCCTGAATGCGCACGGCTTTTGGGACTGCTTTCTCTTCAGCGTACAGACCATGGGGACTGCAAACTACACGGTCATGCTGCCCCGCTCGGTCTACGCCGACATTGTCGTGTCCAGCGAGGCGTTCTTCGGCATCGTCAATCTGGCGATCGTCACCGGCATTGTCTTTGCGCGCTTTTCGCGACCCTTTGCGCGTGTCGTCTTCAGCAAAGTGGCCGTTATCGCGCCGTTCAACGGAACGCCGACGCTGATGTTCCGCGCCGCGAACCAGCGCGCCAACGTGATCTACGACGCTTCCGTCACAGTCTCGCTCGCGCGACAGGCGACGACGAAGGAAGGTCATGTCATGCGCCGCTTCGAAGAGCTTTCCCTGGTGCGCCGGCGCACCCCGCTGTTCGCGCTTTCCTGGACGGTGATGCACCGCATCGACGCCACCAGCCCGTTGCACGGTCTCGACATCGAGGCGCTTTACGAGATGGAAGCGGAGATCATCGTCATGCTGAGCGGCACCGACGAAACTTTGGCCGACGTGATCTATGCACGGCATTCCTACATGCCGGAAGAAATCCTGCCGGAGCGCCGTTTCGTTGACGTCATCTCCCTCACGGATGCAGGGCGCCGGATGGTCGATCTGCGGCGCTTTCACGACACCCAGCCATTCGAAATCCCGGTTGCGGACGAGGTAACCACCGGTAATACGAATCCGGGCGATCAGCGATCATGAAGAGAAAGCGGAACCTGCAATTTCCCGCTTCGTTCGGAAGACTTAGCGCTACGGCTCGATCACGATCTTGCCGATGGCTTTGCGCTCCCGCACGAGGCCGACGTAAGCCGTCAGATAGGCCACCGAATAACAGGCAGCATGTGCAAATTCGATGTTTTCAGGAATATGCCGGAAGCTGCCGGCCGGCCGTTGCGCCTCGGTTGCAATGGCGCCAGACAATCCGGCGCTCAGCACGCGGTCGCCACGCTTAAACGCTGCAACACCGGAGCCGACGGCTATCGCCTCGCCCGCCAGTTCGCCGCCGACGACGAAAGGAAGCTCCGGGCGATGCTGGTATTTCCCCTGCGCCATAGGAAGATCGGGGAAGTTGACCGACGCCGCACGCACGGCGACGCGAACGTCGTCAGGCGCAAGTGGCGGCAAGCTTATGTCTTCGAGGCGCAGATCGGCAGGGTTGTCCGTGTACGCCCCGCAGACGAGCGCTCTCATGCGGCAGCGAAGGATTCCGCCGGCGACGCCGCCGGCACGCAATGAGGCAACGCGTGAACCCCGCCAAGAAAGAGCGCGGTGGCAAATGCGGCCGCCTGCGCCGGGTCGGGGTTGTCGCGTCGCAGCATGCGCTCCGCGACTTCGAAGGCGACGCCCACGAAAGCAGCCATGAGGTAATCCGCATCGACAGGCGGAAAGAGACCTTTGCTGATCGCCACTTCGAGATCCTGGCGCAATTCTTCGAACCCCGCGATGATTTCGGCGGTATCCATGCGAACACGGAGAGTATCGGTGTTGCGGCGGATGGCGCGGAAATTGTGCTCGTCGCCGGCGACATATTCGAGAAAAGTGCGAAACATGCCGGAGATGAATTCCTCGATGTTGCCGGCCTTGGCGCGTTCTTCCCGCAATCGTGGGCGGATGCGCAGCGCACTTTCGTCCTGGATCGCCTGGAACACTTCCTCCTTCGATTTGAAATAGTTGTAGAAAGTGCCGGAGGCGAGGCTCGTGGCGCGAATGATGTCGCGCACCGTCGTGGCGCCATAGCCGAGCTCGGTGAAAACATGCCTGGCGGCCTGCAAAATCATTTGATGATTTTGGACCTTCGTCTGTTCCCGCTTTCCCGGCATTTTGGGGCGTGGCCTGGGCGCCGTCCGCGGGGGCTCTGCATCCATCGACGACTCCTCTAATTTGTTGGGTGGAGTCTATTGATTCGTGACGCTTCGTCAACTTTCACGGCTGAAGGTGTCGGTAGCAGATGAGTTGTCCGGATTAGGTAGCACACGAGTTGACCGGTTTTCTGTCCTGCCAGGGAGGCGGGTCGATGAACCGGACGACATGGCTACAGGATCGCAGGATGCAGAAGTTTGGGGATGTTCTGAGCCGCTGGGAAGCCAGGAGGCTCTCGGCTCTGGAAGCGGCGGAGATTTTGGGGATGTCGGAGCGGACATTCCGGCGGTTTCGGGTCCGGTACGAAGAAGAGGGGTTGGCCGGTCTTGCGGACAAGCGGGTCGGCAAGGCCTCTGCGAAGCGGGTGGGCGCGGACCGGATTGGCTGGATGCTGGATTTGTATCGCACGCAGTATCTGGGCTGGAACACGAAGCATTTTCACGAGCATCTTCGAAAGCGTTACGGCTTTGACTGGGGTTACACCTGGACAAAGACGCAACTGCAGGCGTCGGGGCTGATCGAACGCGCGCCGCGCCGTGGGGTGCATCGCCGCAAACGGCCGCGCAAGCCGTGCGAAGGCATGATGCTGCACCAGGATGGCAGCCGCCATGCGTGGCTCGAGAACGAACCGCCACTCGATCTGATTGTGACGCTGGACGATGCGACGAGCCAAATCTATTCGGCGTTCCTCATCGAGGAAGAAGGCACAATCTCGACCTTCCGGGCTCTGCTGGATGTCTTCAGCGCGAAGGGTTTGCCTTGCAGCCTCTACACCGATCGCGGCAGCCATTACTTCTTCACGCCGAAAGCGGGTGAAGCGGTGGAGAAGACGCAGCCGACGCAAGTCGGCCGGGCGCTGGCCAGGCTGGGCATCGAGCACATCGCGGCCTATTCGCCGGAAGCACGCGGCCGCGAGCCGAGCGCATGTTCGCCACGCTGCAGGGCCGGTTGCCCAAGGAGCTCGAGCTTGCGGGCATCGGCGGAATCGAGGCAGCCAACCGCTTCATCCGCGAGGTCTATCTGCCCGAGCACAACGCGCGATTCGCCAGACCGGCCGAATTGGAGGACAGCGCCTTCGTGGCCGTGGCCGATCCTTCTGTCCTCGTCGAGGCCCTCTGCATCGAGGAGGAGCGCACCGTCGAGCGCGACAACACCGTTGGTTATCGGGGTTTGAAGCTGCAGTTGCCGCCCAGTCCCCTGCGCCCTCATTACGTCAAGGCGCACGTCAAAATACGCCAGTATCCCGACAAAACACTGGCCGTCTTTCACGGCCCGCGGCTGCTGGCGCGCTACACCACAGAAGGTCAACTCAACGAGCCGCAAGGCTTCAAGGCTGCCGCGTGAACCGCACCGACACGACAGCTGGAGCCTGTGGATCTGTGGACAGCCGCCCGCGCCCAAGGGGCGCGGCTGCCCACAAGCTCCACAGGTATCGAGGAAAACGGAAGCGGACAATTGATGTGCTATGAAAACCGGCCAACTTCATCCGCTACTGACACTTTCACGGCTGAAGGTCCTGCGGTGGGAGCCGATCGTCAACGCACCTCCAAGCCGATCACATTGGCCAGCTGTGCGATGCCATCGCGATCCATCAGCCGCAGCATCTCCCGCTTGATGCGCGCGATAAGCGCCGGTCCTTCGAACGCGAGCGCCGTGTAAAGCTGCACCAGACTGGCGCCGGCGCGGATCTTCGCATAGGCATCGGCGCCGCAAGCCACCCCCCCCACTCCGATCAGCAGGAGTTTCGCGCCAACGCGAGCGCGCGCTTCCTTGAGCAACGCGGTCGACGGCGCAAAGAGCGGCGCGCCGGAAAGTCCTCCCGACTCATGCGCCTTGCGGCTTCTCAAGTCAGGAATCCGTGCGATTGTGGTATTGCCGACGACAAGACCTTCGATTCCCGACGCGAGCGCCACGTTCGCAATATCGTCCAGCGCGGCAGGACCGATATCGGGCGCGATCTTCAGCAGTAGGGGGACGCGCAGGTTTTGCACGCTGCGCTCTTCGGCGAGCAACGCCAAAAGTCGTTCGAGCGCGGTGCGGTCCTGCAGACCGCGCAAGCCGGGCGTGTTGGGGGAGGAAATATTGACGGTGACGTAATCGGCGAGAGGCGCCAGCCGTGCAAAAGCCTTGCGGTAATCGCTGATGCGCTCGGCGCTATTCTTGTTGGCGCCGATATTGAGTCCGAGCACACCGTTCTTTTTTCGCCTGGCAAGCCGCTTCGCCACGCGCTCCATGCCGGAATTGTTGAAGCCCATGCGATTGACGACGGCGCAATCTTCGTCGAGCCGGAAAAGCCTGGGGCGTTGGTTGCCGGTCTGAGGCAGAGGCGTCACAGTTCCGCATTCCACGAAACCGAAACCCAGCTTCAACATCGCATCGGGGACCTCGGCGTCCTTGTCGAAACCGGCAGCGAGACCGAGGGGATTGGGGAACCTCAGTCCCAGCACACTTATCGCCAGGCGCGCATCGTCCGTGGGTGCCGCCGGCAGCATCGGCGTCGCGAGTCGCAGCAGCTTCAGGGTCGCGCGGTGCGCGGTCTCCGGCGGCAGCAGCCGCATCGCGGCGGCGCCTGCGTTCAGGATCATTCTCGCTCCAACATGATTCTCGCCCGACCAAAGTAACCCATCCATCGCGCGTTTCGCTTTACGGATACCCCTGATCGTGCCGCACGAGGGCGTCGAATGTGGCGCTATCGTTATTGGCCAGTGTGGCAAGGAGCGCGCGGGCGCGGGATTGCGCAAATGTCTCGTATGCCGTCTGCGGCCGGAGGGCGATCGCCTTCGCCAGGGCGCTCGCAATGTCGGCCCGAAAACGCACGCGATCGTAGGCCGCCAGCGTGATCGCATATTGGCAGCGCAGCACGAGATTATCGGGATCGGCCGCGAAGGATTTCCGGAAGTCCTCAAGTCCCGCAGCAAGGCTCGCGCCATAGAGCCAGCCCGCGAGGACTTTTCCACCGCTGTGTGCGATCGCGACATTCCAGCCGCCCAGTGCGGCCCACGCCCATGCATTCCGCGGATCTTCGGCAATGGCGGCGTCGATTTCCGTTTTCGCCTTTTCCGCATATCCCCTGAACCGGGCGTTGAGGACCCCAATGATCCGCGCCTCGTAGCCCAGCGTGACGGCAAGATAGATGTGTCCTTCGGACAGCCCCGGATCGGCGGCAATCGCCCGGCGGGCATAGCTTTCGGCGCGCTGGAGACAGGCAAGGCACGGCTCTTGCCGCATCATCTCGCTGGCAAGCTCGGCGCGCGCGGCTACGGCATATCCCGCGGCGTCGTTTTCGCTCACACCGGCTGCGATCGCCGACTGGTATTTGCCTTTTTCATAATACTGCACAGCCGAATCGGCCTGCGCCGCCATAGTGCCAAGCGCGAGAGCGCCGCAAAGGATCACCCTCATGCGTTGCCTGACATTTCGCCTGCAAGCGCCTGGCGGATCAACGCCGCCGTCTCGCCGCAGCCGAAGAGCGCCGCGAAGGAGCCGAAGCGCGGCCCCCGACTCTGCCCAAAAATCACCTCGTAAAGCGCCGTGAACCAGTCCCGCAACGGCTCGAAGCCGTGGCGTTTTCCGATTTCGTAAACCGCGTTTTGCACGGTCTCCGGGTCACGCTCCCCGGGCATCGCGCCCAGCGTCTGCGCCAGCTCGTCGAGGGCCGCGCGCTCCTTCTCGCTTGGGCTGCGATAGCGTTTGTGCGGCTTCACGAAGTCCCCATAATATTTCAGCGCGTAACCCACGAGCCGGTCGAGCCCGGGATTCCTTTCCGGGCCGGCATCGGGCGCATAGGCGCGGATGAAGCCCCACAGCACGTCGCGATCTTGCGCATTCGACGCGCTGACGAGATTAAGAAGCAGCGCAAAGCTGACGGGATAGGTTTCGGGAGGTGGTTGGCCGTCATGGATGTACCAGACGGGGTTTTCGAGATGCGCGGCCCCGTCGTCCGTCGTGCGATACTGGCGCAGGAATTCGATGTAGTCGTCCACCGCCTTGGGAATGACATCGAAATAGAGCCGCTTGGCCGCGCGCGGCTTCTGGTACATGAACAGCGCGATACTTTCCTCCGGCCCGTAAGTCAGCCATTCCTCGATGGTGAGGCCGTTGCCGCGCGACTTCGAGATACGCTCGCCGTTTTCGTCAAGGAAGAGTTCGTAATTGAAGCCGTCGGGCGGATCGCCGCCCAGCGCGCGGGTGATCTTCGTCGACAGTTCGACCGAGGTGATCAGGTCCTTGCCGGACATCTCGTAATCGATGCCCAGCGCATACCACCGCATCGCCCAGTCCGCCTTCCATTGCAGCTTGCATTGGCCGCCCGTGACAGGCACCTCGGTACGCAGTCCATCCTCCTCGTAGACGATGGTGCCGCGCGTGCTGTTCCATTCGACGACGGGCACCTGCAGCACGCGGCCCGTGCGCGGACACAGCGGAAGAAACGGCGAATAGGTTGCGCGCCGTTCGGCGCCAAGGGTTGGGAGGACGATGTCGCGCACCTTTTCGTAATTGGCCAGCACGGTCATCAGCGCGGCATCGAAGCGCCCGCTCCTGTAGCATTCCGTGGAGCTCAGAAACTCGTACTCGAAGCCGAAACGGTCGAGGAAAGCCCTGAGACGCGCATTGTTGTGGGCGCCGTAGCTGGGATGCGTGCCGAACGGGTCCGGCACCGACGTCAGCGGTTGGCCAAGATGGGCCTGCAGCAGATCCGGGTGTGGCACATTGCCGGGCACTTTGCGCAATCCGTCCATATCGTCGGAGAAACAGATCAACCGCGTCGGCACATCGGACATCACTTCGAACGCGCGTCTCACCCAGGTCGTGCGCGCCACTTCGCCAAAGGTTCCGATGTGCGGCAAGCCGGAGGGCCCGTAGCCCGTTTCGAACAGCACGGTGTGGGATTCGCGACCCGACGAGCCGTGCCGCTCAAGCCTGGCGAGAAGCTTCCTCGCTTCCTCAAAGGGCCAGGCGCGGGCCTTGATGGCCAACTCGCGAGGGGTGCCGGAAACCATTGAAAGACTTGACCTTGCGTGCATCGAAAAGGGGCGAAAGCTAGGCTTGCGCAAGGCGCGGCGTCAATCTCCCGTTGCTGTCGATGAAGCATTCCCTTGCAATGCCGCCTCGCGCATGATTGCGCGGCAATCCGCGAACCGTGGACATCTTGGACGAGCTTTCGGAGATTCCCGCACTTGTTGCCGCGCCCGGCGGCGCTGTTCTCGCGTCCGCCGGGGGAAGCTGCGCCGACGTGGGCATGGAATATGCCCAGGCGCGGTTTCGTTCGGGCAACGCGATGGTGGCGCATGCCGCCTTCGTTGCGGGGCGGCTCAAGATCGCGCCTGGCAAGCCGCTGTTCAACGTGCTTGAGCTGTTCGCGTTCGTCCGTCCGGGCATTCCCTGCGTGCCGAGCCCTCTCGGGCTGGCGCGCGCGCTGGGCTTGGCCGTACCTTCGGGGCTGGTCGAGCAGGCACTCGTGTTGCGCGATGCCGCCGGGGCATTGCTTGGCGAACTAGCGGCGAAGACCGATGCCGAAAAAACGCAGTTGCGGCCGCTGGTCCAAATGTTGTTGCGCTCCGGCTGGCGCTGGGCTCCGACCATCACTGCACGGATCGGCGAACCCGATGCAGCAAACTCGCCGATCGCGGGTCTCGACGTATGGCGTACGCTGATCGAATGGGAAGATGAGGCGCCGCCAACGAAACCCGGTTCGCTACCGGTGGCCGAGGACGAAACGCGACGCCGGCTGGCGCAGCTTGTGGGAACGGGCGGCGAACCGCGACCCGAACAGGTTGCCTATGCCGAAGCATCGACCTACGCGTTCGGCCCGCGCGAACGGCCGGGCGCGCCCAGGATCGCGTTGATCGAGGCCGGCACCGGCATCGGCAAGACTCTCGGCTATCTTGCGCCGGCAAGTCTGTGGGCGGAGAAAAATGGCCCCGGCCTGTGGCTTTCGACATACACCCGCAACCTGCAGCGTCAGCTGGTGCAGGAATTGGCGCGGCTTTATCCCGATCCGGCCGAACGCGAAGACAAGGCGGTGGTGCGCAAGGGCCGCGAAAATTATGTCTGTCTGCTGAACTTCGAAGAGGCGGTGAAGCGCACCGCGCTGGCGCCGGGGCAGCGCAGCGTGGTGTTGGCGCTGTTCGCGCGCTGGATCGCGGCGACGCGGGACGGCGACATTTCCGGCGCCGGCTTCCCGGCCTTTCTGGCCGCCACGTTTCCCATGAGCGAAATCACCGACCGGCGCGGCGAATGCATCTATTCCGCCTGCGGTCATTATCGCACCTGCTTCGTCGAGCGCGTCATCCGCCGCTCGCGCCATGCGCCCATCGTCATCGCCAATCATGCGCTTGTCATCGCGCAGGCGACGCGGGACTGGCGGTCGAGCGACGAAGACGGGCAAACGCCGGAGCGGCGCATCCGCTACGTGTTCGACGAAGGCCACCACCTGTTCGACGCGGCCGATTCGGGATTTGCCGCGCATCTTTCGGGCAGCGAAATGGCGGATTTGCGCCGCTGGCTTCGCGGCCATGAAGGTCGCGCGCGCAGCCGCATGCGCGGTCTCGAAGAACGGCTGAAGGATCTGGTGGCGAACGATCCGGTAGCGCAATCCACGGTCGGCGAAGCCCTGTCGGCGGCCGGCGCGCTGGCGGGCGGCGGCTGGACCTCGCGCATTTCGGCTGCCGCCGCGCGCGGGCCCGGAGAGATCTTTCTCGGTGAAATCTGGCAGCACGTGCAGGCCCGCAGCAGCGATCGCGACGCCTTTTATTCGCTGGAGGCCGACACCGCATCGCTGGCGCCGCCGCTGCTGGAAGCGGCGCGACGGCTGGGCGGCGCGCTGAAGCGGATCGCGGCGCCGCTGATGGCGCTCTCTTATACCTTGCGCAAACGTCTGGATAGCGAAGCCGGCAAGCTCGACAGCCACACACGCATGCGCATCGAGGCGGCGGCCCGCGGCATCGACCGGCGCGCGAAGCTGGTTCTGCCGGCATGGATCGCCATGCTCGATGCGCTGGATCCTTTGTGCGACAGTGGCGCGGTCGATCGCGAGTTCGTCGACTGGTTCGAGATCGAGCGGGAAGACGGTCGCGATGTCGATGTGGGATTGCGCCGGCACTGGATCGATCCCACCATTCCGTTGACCAGCGAGGTGCTGGCGCCTTCGCATGGCGCGCTGATTACGTCCGCAACCCTGCGCGATGCGCAAAGCGCGCAGGGCGACTGGCATTCCGCGGAAGTGCGCACCGGCGCGCTTCATCTGCCCGAACCACCGCGGCGCGCCAGCTTTGGCTCGCCATTCAAATACGAAGAGCAGGTGCGCATTTTCGTCGTCCGCGATATGCCCCGTCGCGATCCCGCCGCGTTGGCCGCCGCCTATCGCGAATTGTTCCTGGCAGCCGGCGGCGGCGCGCTGGGGCTGTTTACGTCGGTGAGGATGTTGCGCGCGGTGGAAGGCCGCATCGCAGCGCCCCTCGCGCAAGCCGGGCTGACGCTTTATGCGCAGCATGTCGACCGGCTCGACACCGGCGCGCTGGTCGATCTGTTCCGCGCCGAGGAAAACGCCTGCCTGCTGGGCACCGATGCGCTGCGCGACGGCGTGGATGTGCCGGGGCGTTCGCTCAGGCTGGTGGTGTTCGACAAGGTGCCGTGGCCGAAGCCCACCATCCTTCACAAGGCGCGGCGCGAGCGCTTCGGCAAATCCTATGACGACCTGCTGACCCGGCTGAAACTCAAGCAGGCGTTCGGGCGCCTGATCCGCAGCCGTACCGACAAGGGCTGTTTCGTGATCCTCGAAGCCGCCACGCCTTCGCGGCTTCTCACCGCGCTGCCGCCCGCCGCACCGGTGCGCCGCTGCGGCCTGGCGCAGGCCGTGACGGAAATACGAAGCTTCCTGTCCGGTACCGATGAAAATCTCCCCCCGGACACGGGAAACGCGGAGAGCAGGAAGGTTTAGCGCTGGGAAGCAAGATGAAGCGGTTGAGGTCCCCCTCACGCCTCGTCTTTCTCGCCCGGGTTTTCCATGCTGAACATGCCGGTGTCGTCGTCATAGGCGAAGAGTTCGGCGAAGCGGGCCCAGCTTACGACGGCGCGCAGCGATTGCTCGGCGGAATCCGCGGTCATGTAATCCTCCAGTTCGTCGAGGAAGCGCGATTTGGGCGCCATGTGGCTTTCGCGTTCGTCGAGTACGCGGCGCACATGGGTGATGAAGGGCACATAGCGGTAGAGAAGCCGGCCGAAGATGCGCTTGCGCTCGTCGGTGTCGGCTTCCACGAAGCGCTTGCCAGTTTCGGTGAGCTTGATGTCGCCGTCGCCGATCTCCGCCAGATGGAGAAGCTGGAGCGATTCCGCCACGGGAAACAGATCGTCGATCTCCAGCGACAGTTCCGAAGCGATTTCCGGCAAATCCGCGTGTCCGCTGAAAGGCGCGGCGGCCAGCGCCTCGAGGAGACCCGAAATCAGGTTGATGGAAACCCGCGGCAGGATCATCGCAAAACCCGTGCCGGGAATGCGGTCGAGCCTCGCGCCCGCGCCGCGTTTCGTCGTCATCTCCACATAGATGCGGTCCACCAGGGCGGCGAAGGCGGGGTCGTTGCGGTCGCGCGGCTGGCGCAGCGGGATTTTGATCTCGGTGACGATGCGCCCGGGATTGGTGGAGAAGATGCACACCCGGTCGCACATCAGGACCGCTTCCTCGATATTGTGGGTGACGAGCAGAATGCCCTTGATCGGCAGCTTGCTCTCGCCCCACAGCTCGAGCAGATCGGTGCGCAGATTTTCGGCGGTCAGGACGTCGAGCGCGCTGAACGGCTCGTCCATCAGGAGGATGTTGGGATGCACGACAAGCGCGCGCGCAAAGCCCACCCGCTGGCGCATACCCCCCGAAAGCTCGCGCGGATAGGCGCTTTCGTAACCGTCGAGACCGATCAGGTCGATGGCAGCAAGAGCGCGGGTGGAAATCTCCTTCGGCGGAAGCTTCAGCGCTTCCAGTCCCAGCTCCACATTCTCCA
The DNA here is from genome assembly GCA_036511745.1 of Rhizomicrobium sp. Classification (GTDB taxonomy): domain Bacteria; phylum Pseudomonadota; class Alphaproteobacteria; order Micropepsales; family Micropepsaceae; genus Rhizomicrobium. The sequence continues at coordinate 62,186 of DATCBQ010000084.1, read as the reverse complement.
GCACCGTCAGCCAGGGAAACAGCGCGAAGCTCTGAAACACCATGGAGATGCCGCTGGCGGGGCCATCGACTTCATGGCCGAGATAAGTGACCGAGCCGCCATTCGGCGCCGCAAGACCGGAGATGATGCGCAGCAAAGTGGATTTGCCCGAGCCCGAGCGGCCCAGCAGCCCGACGATCTCACCCTCGTGAAGCGTCAGATCGATGCCGTCGAGCACCAGAAGTTCGCCGCCGCCGGGGCGGGGAAAGGCGCGGCGAACGTGATGCACATCGAGAAGAACGGGAGCGTCCATGGGGTTAGATCTCCTCGGTCACCGGCATTGGTCGCCGGGCAGTGGGTAGTAGGCAATGGGCAATAGGACGCGCGGCGCGCATTACCACTTTTTTCCCTCTATGCTCTTTATCAACGCTCTGAGCATGCGCCCCAACGAGCCGCAGAGTTCCAGCATTGGGTCGATCAGCGGGGAGGCTGCCAGGTTCACGCGCTGAGAAATAATAAGGTGCGATTCGAGCTCTTTCAACGAACCCTGTGCAATCCGCAAGAATTGAATGTATGATCCGCTGTTCTCTCGTCCATACCCCTCTGCGATGTTGGCAGGGATAGACGTTGCGGCTCTGCGAATCTGCGACGTCAATCCGAACATTTCTTCGCGCGGAAAATCCTTGGTCAGTACATAGCAATTTTCCGCAAGCGTCATGGCGTCCTGCCAGACGCGCAAATCGCGATATGAATTGATTTGCTCGGCCATGTCCCACTGCCCCACTGCCTATTGCCTATTGCCCTTACGTCAATCTGAACTTCCTCTCGGCATACCAGTACAGCGGCCGCCAGAAGAGGCGGTTGATGACGGCGACGAAGACGCTCATGATCACCGTGCCCAGCACCAGGCGATGATATTCGCCGGTAGCGTAGGCATCTGCCAGATAGGCGCCGAGGCCATGCGCGCGCACGGTATGTGCGCCCCACATGACGAGTTCAGCCGCGAACGCCGCATTCCATGCGCCGCCCGACGCGGTGATCGCGCCCGTGACGTAGAACGGAAATACGCCCGGCAACGCAAAGCGCCGCCACCATAGCCAACTTTTGACCTGGAAGTTCGACGCCGCGTCGCGCAATTCGCGCGGTATTCCACTCGCGCCCGCTATGACGTTGAACAGAATGTACCATTGGGTGCCCAGGATCATAAGCGGCGAAGTCCAGATGTCGGCGTTGAGCTGGTAGGCGACGATGAAGAACACCGCGACGGGATAGAACAGATTGGCGGGGAACGCGGCCAGGAACTGTGCAATGGGCTGCACGAAGCGCGCGAGGCCGGGACGCAGGCCCACATAGATGCCGATCGGCGTCCAGATTACGCTTGCCAGCGCTATCAGCACGAACACGCGCAGCATGGTGATGAAGCCCACGCCGGTCGCGTAAAAGGCTTCGTGCCAGCTTACGCCGGCGGCAATGAAGGTGCCGGCGCGCCATAGCGCATAGAGCGCCAGCGCGGCGAGGGCTGCGTACCAGAAGACGTCGATGAGCCGTGCGACCAGCGCGCTCCTGGGGCGCGGCATCGCCATTTCCCTGGGCGGCGACAGGCGATACGACCAGCGCAGTGCGCTGCGGAAGGGCCTGGCGATGGTGTCCACCAACTCGGAACGGCGCAGCACCGTCAGCATCCACGATCGTGGCGCCTCCTCGATCGTTTCCTGGTCGAAGCGGAAACGGTCGGCCCAAGCGACGAGGGGCCGGAACAGGAGCTGGTCATAAATGAGTATGACGATCGCCATGGCTGCGATGGCCCAGAAGATGGCGGTCAGATTCTGGTGAGCGATGGCAAGCGCGATGTAGGAGCCGATGCCGGGCAAGGTGATGGTCGTGTTGCCGACACTGATGGCCTCGGAGGCGACCACGAAGAACCAGGAACCCGACATCGACATCATCATATTCCAGACCAGCGAAGGCATCCCGAAGGGGACTTCGATGCGCCAGAAACGCGCCCAGCCGGACAGGCCGAAGACGCGTCCGGCTTCCTCGAGTTCGACGGGAACCGTGCGCAGCGACTGGTAGAAGCTGAATGCCATGTTCCAGGCCTGGCTGGTGAAGATGCCGAAGATGGCGCCCAGCTCCGCGCCCAGCACTTGCCCCGGTGCCAGCGACATGAAAAAGACGTAGGTGATGGAAATGAAGCTCAGAATTGGCACCGACTGCAGGATGTCGAGCACCGGAACGAGAAGGACGCCGGCGCGCGGACTCCTCGCAGCCCATGTGGCGTAAGTAAATGTAAACAAAAGAGAAAATGCCATAGCCACGAGCATGCGCAAGGTCGTGCGCAGCGCATATTCCGGCAGCATCCAGGGGCTCAGCGACACCGGGTGCATCTGCAGGCTCGTAAGCGGCGCCACCACCTGCCGGCCCGCATCTGCCAGCAACACAATTGCGCCCAGCACCAGCACAGCCGCCAGCACGTCCCATTGGCTGGGCAACAGGCGTCTTACGCCAATCGCGACGGGCGGCAGGATTTTCATCTGCTGACCAGGCCTCGCGGCTGAACGGGATGATTCGCGCTGGATGTCCAAGCGCGCCCCGGCTCGCGCGGACAAATACGAAACTCGCGATTGTCCTGCCGCAAAAAGGCGATCGTTGCAATCGCTCGTACGCAGAAAGTTTGTCCGTCCGCGCGCCGTCTATTGCGCGTTGCCGGTGGTTCGGCGTACAAGTTTCGAACGAAGGCGCGAGCGTGAATTAACGCATGCTTAAGGGCGATTCGTCAGGTTATCGAACTGTAGATCAGGCGGGCGGAACGGAATCCGGCAATGACGCATTGCTTGCATCATAGGATGTTTGACGGATTATCCGTCTTCATCGTTGCGCGCGGGGTGCCGGTGTTCCATCCTTCCCTGGGCTTGCCGTTTTCGGGGCTTCTCTTTCCGGGCTGATCCTCTGCTCTCATATCCTCGCTGCGGGCGGGATGGGGTCTGGAGGAAAAGGCGGGCAGGATCGATGCCTGCAAGCAGGCAAGTGGAAGGAATGCCATGATTGCGGCGTGGGGAAACAACGACTCCATCGAGGCATTCGAGACGCTATTGGTGAAACGCGAAAAGCAGGTGCCGGAGGCGCTCGCCGTCGCGCGATGAATGAAGGGGCCGCGGCGCGCCAAGCGTCGGCCGGCCTTCTTTCGCGCCCGGAACCGCAATGGATCGGCTTGGAAAGGAACAGGCAGCACACGCATGTTCGGCAGTCTTCTCGGCATATTGTCGAGCGATATGGCCATCGATCTGGGAACCGCCAACACGCTTGTCTACGTGAAGGGCAGGGGAATCGTTCTCAACGAGCCTTCGGTCGTCGCCACAATGACAAAGAGCGGCAAGAAGCACGTCCGCGCCGTCGGCAACGACGCCAAGATGATGCTGGGTCGCACGCCAGGCAACATCGAGGCGATCCGTCCGATGCGCGACGGCGTCATCGCCGATTTCGAGATCGCGGAGGAAATGATCAAGCATTTCATCCGCAAGGTCCATAATCGACGCTCTTTCGCCAATCCGATGATTATCGTCTGTGTGCCGTCGGGCTCGACGGCCGTGGAGCGGCGCGCGATTCAGGAATCCGCGCTATCGGCGGGCGCCCGCCGCGTTTCGCTGATCGAAGAGCCGATGGCCGCTGCTATCGGCGCCGGACTTCCGGTCGGCGAGCCCACGGGATCGATGGTGGTGGATATCGGGGGCGGCACAACCGAAGTGGCGGTCCTTTCGCTGGGCGGGATCGTTTATTCCCGGTCGGTGCGCGTCGGCGGCGACAAGATGGACGAAGCCATCATCGCTTATATCCGGCGCCACCAGAATCTGCTGATCGGCGAAGCAAGCGCCGAGCGGATCAAGAAAGAGATAGGTTCTGCCGCGCCGCCAACGGACGGCAACGGCACCACGATGGAGATCAAGGGCCGCGATCTTCTCAACGGCGTGCCGAAAGAAATCACCATCACGCAGCGTCACATCGCCGAGGCTCTCGCCGAGCCAACGAGCCAGATTGTGGAATCGGTGAAGGTGGCGTTGGAAGCAACGCCCCCCGAGCTTGCCGCCGACATCGTCGACAAGGGGATCGTGCTCACCGGCGGCGGGTCGCTGCTCGCCAATCTCGATCAGGTGTTGCGCGAGGAGACGGGGCTTCCGGTCAGCATCGCCGACGATCCGCTTTCCTGCGTGGCGCTCGGAACCGGACGGGTGCTCGAAAACGCGAAAAACATGCGACACGTCCTTTCGACGGCGTTTTAGGCGCGAGGAATTTCGGCCGGAGCAGACGTACAGCGATGGCGAACGGGTCTTGGAAAATTGCCCGCGGACGCGGCGGCGGCGGCCAGTTTTCGCTGGCGGTCTTCCTCGTTTTGGCGCTGATCGTCGTGTTGCTCGGGCGCGCACAGCCCGCGCTTTTCAACCGCGCCCGTGCCTATTTTTCGGATTGGACCTCGCCAATGCTGGAAACGGCGCGAGCACCTGTCGACGCCGTCGGCCATTGGGTCGGGAGCGTGACGGATGTCTTTTCAGTCTATCGGGACAATATGCGTCTCAAGCAGGAAAACGCCCGATTGCGACAATGGCAGAACGCCGCGCTGGTGCTCGAGCAGCGGCTGAAGCGCTATCGGCTTCTGCTCAATGCGGTGCCCGATCCCGCGCTCGCCAGTGTCACCGCGCATGTCATCGGCCGCGACAACCGGCCTTTCCTCGATACTATTATTCTCGACGCGGGCAAAAGCGGGAACGTCAAGTCGGGCGAAGCCGTGGTCGACGAACGCGGCATGATCGGGCGCATCTTCCTCGCAGGCGATCACACGTCATGGGTGATCCTGCTGACCGATCTCAGCAGCCATATCCCGGTCACCATCGAACCCGGCAACATCCAGGCGATGCTGTCTGGAGACGGTACATCGTCGCCTACGCTGGATATCTCGGCACAGGGCGCGCAGCTTAAGCAGGGACAGCAGATCGTCACTTCGGGCGATGGTGGGCTTTTGCCACCGGATCTTCCGGTGGGCATGGTTTACTGGGATGGGCAAAGCTTCCGTGCCGCTCTGCTCGCCGATGCCGCGACCAGCGACGAAGTGCGCATTCTGGATTTGAGGCTGCCGCCGGAGCAGCCTCCGGCGCCATCTCCTAATGACTTGCCGGTTGCCGCGGCCGGTATCCCTCCGCTGGCGCCACCGCCCCCCAAACCGGCGACGACGCCGGCATCTCCGGTTGCGTCTCCGCCAGCGGAGACAGCGCCATCGTCGAAGGCAGCGCATCCGAGAAAGATACGAAAACCGAAAGTGATTGCACCGCTACCGGCGACGACCGACCCCGACCAAGACGACACGTCGGTCCCGCAGGATCGTTGAAGGAGGGGATGTGCAGGACCGTTTCGGCGCATCGGCAGGCTCCATGCTGGCAGCGGTCATTCCGTTCCTGACCGGCCTGCTCGGTGCGATCGCGGCCAATATCCCGATCTCCCTGTTCTCAGGCGGAGTGCCACCTCCTCTGCTTTCGCTGATGCCCGTTTATTTCTGGTGCCTGGTGCGGCCGGACCTGATGCCGCCTGGCGCGGCCTTCGCAATCGGCCTCACAGAAGATTTACTGTCGGGCGGACCGCCGGGCGTATGGGCGCTGTCGTTTCTCGTTTGCTATGCGATTGTGGACCGCCAGCGCGATATTTTCGCCGGTCTGGCCGGCTTCGGTGCTATTCTGGGCTTTGCCGCCATCGTGCTGGGCGCCGCCGGCGTGGCCTACGCAACCGTGTCGCTTCTGAATTCGCGGCTTCTTCCGGTGGAGATGCTGCTACTGGAAATCGCAGTGAGTGTGACCTTCTATATTCCCACCCTCTGGCTGATGAACGGTATTCAACATCGGATTATCGGACCCTTGCGGAGCGAGTTCTGATGCCGCTGTTCGACCGCAAGGACAAGAGCCGGTACACGACCTTCTCGCGCCGCACGCTGATGATGGGGGGGGGCGTCACTGCCGTGCTGGCTGCGCTCGGCGTGCGCCTTTACGAGCTCCAAATCGTCGAAGGCGCGCAATTCAGAACCAAAGCCGAGGAAAACAGCGTCAATGAACGCCTGCTGGCGCCCTTGCGCGGCCGAATCATCGACAGGTTCGGGGTGGAGCTCGCCAACAACCGGAAGAATTACCGCGTCATGCTGATTCCCGAACAGGCGACCGGCGGAATCGAGGCGGCGCTCGACACCATCGGGCGCATCATCCTCCTCACACCCCATGACCGCGAGCGGATTCTGCGGGAGGTCGCGGCCAACAAGAAATTCATGCCGGCGACCATCGCCGAAAACCTAACTTGGGAACAGTATTCGCTCGTCAACCTCCATTTGCCTTACCTGTCGGGCATCCAGCCGGAGGTTGGCGAGACGCGGGACTATCCTTTCGGAGCCACACTGACGCATGTGCTCGGTTACGTGGCGGCGGTTTCGCCGGATGACAAGAAACACGACAGCGATCCGCTGCTCGACCTGCCGGGCTTCCGCACCGGTAAGCGCGGCGTCGAAAAATCCTTCGATGTGCAACTGCGCGGCAGGGCCGGCGTTAGCCGCGAGGAAGTCAATGCCTATGGCCGGGTCATTCGCGAGCTCGGCCGGGAGGAGGGCGCGCCAGGCTCCGACATCTATCTGACAATCGACCAGGAAGTGCAACGATACACGGTGCAGAGGCTGGGCGATGAAAGCGCCGCCTGCGTGGTGATGGATGTGACCAATGGCGATGTTCTGGCGCTGGCCTCCACGCCCGGCTTCGATCCCAACCTTTTCAATGTAGGAATTGGACCGCAGCAATGGCGCGATCTTCTCACCAATGACCATACGCCGCTGATCAACAAGGCGCTTTCGGGCGCCTATCCGCCCGGCTCGACCTTCAAACCCACTGTCGCGCTTGCGGCGCTCGACGCGGGTGCGATCACACCCGAATTCAGTGTGCTCTGCACCGGCTCGCTCGCCTTCGGCAATTATGTGTTCCATTGCTGGAAGAAACACGGCCATGGTCATGTGAATTTGCATCGCGGCATCGCCGAATCCTGCGACGTGTACTTTTACAATGTCGCGCGTCGGCTCGGCATCGACGGTATCGAGGCCGGCGCCCACAAGCTCGGCTTTGGGCAACCCACAGGCATCGAGATTCCGGGCGAGCGCCCGGGCGTAATTCCCGGCCGCGCGTGGAAGGAGCGCATCTATGGCGTTCCGTGGCAGCAGGGCGAAACGCTCAACACAGGCATCGGTCAGGGCTACGTTCTCGCGACACCGATTCAGCTCTGCACGGCGGCGGCGCGAATCGCCAGCGGCACCGCTGTCAGCCCCCGAATCGTGCGCGTGGTGGGCCACGATGTGCGGGCTCGTCCGGAACTGATGCGGCTTGCCGTCTCCAACGAGGCGCTTGCCGCGGTGCAGGCCGGCATGAATGCGGTGGCGAACGAGCCCGGAGGCACCGCTTTTCAATGGCGGATTACGAATCCCGGATTCGAGATGGCCGGCAAGACCGGAACGGCACAAGTCCGCCGCATCAGCAGGGAAGAGCATCTGGCCGGTGTGAAGAAAAACGAAACTCTTCCGTGGAAGCTGCGGGATCACGCGCTTTTCATCGCTTACGCCCCCGTTGGCCAGCCGAAATACGCGGCCGCGATCATCCAGGAGCACGGGGCCACGACTTCGCATCCGCACGTACAGATGGTTCGCGACATTCTGCTCTTCACCCAGCAGCGCGATCCGGCGAAAATGCCTTCGGCCTACCCTGTTAATGCGGCGGCAAGCGGCGGAATGAAGACGCACGCATGAGCTCGCGCCCTTACGCCGCCGCCCGGCGCACGCTCACCATCGGTGAAAAGCTGTTGGAGGTGAATTGGGGCCTTGTGCTTCTCATAGCGGTGGTCGCCTGCATCGGACTGGCGATGCAATACTCGGTGGCGGGAGGCCATTTGCAGCCCTGGGCCGCGCCCCAGGGCGAGCGTTTCGTCGTCGGGCTTGGCATTCTTGTCGCCGTGGCGCTCGTCGATGTCCGCTTCTGGATGCGAGCCGCCTATCCCGCTTACATTGTCGCCTTCGCACTCCTGATTGCCGTCGAGATAGCGGGTCACGTTGGCCTCGGTGCGGAGCGCTGGATACAGATCGGACCCATTCAGCTGCAGCCTTCCGAGTTGATGAAGATTGCGCTGGTGCTCGCGCTTGCCCGCTATCTTCACGGGATGAGCGTGGAGGACGTCTCCCGGCCGCTTCGTCTTCTCGTTCCGCTCGTTATGATCGCGGCGCCGGCCATCCTCGTGCTCAAACAGCCCAATCTTGGCACGGCCACCATTCTCGTGGCCGACGGGGTTTCCCTGCTGTTCGTAGCAGGACTCTCCTGGTGGTGGATCCTGCCGACCGTGGCCAGCGTCTTCGCCTCGGTGCCGGTGGTCTGGCATTTTCTGCACGATTACCAGAAGCAGCGCGTGCTGACGTTCCTCAATCCGGCATCGGATGCGCTGGGCGCCGGGTGGAACATCAGCCAGGCGGAAATCGCGATGGGCTCGGGCGGTTTTGCCGGCAAGGGATTCGTGCAGGGCACGCAGAGCCGTCTCAACTTTCTTCCCGAAAAGGAAACCGATTTCATCTTCACGTCGCTGGGCGAGGAATTCGGCTTCGTGGGCTGCGTGGCGCTGCTGTTGCTTTTCGCGCTGGTGATCGGTTACGGCGTGAAGATCGCGATGTCGTCGCGCAGCCAGTTCGGGCGGCTTCTGGCCATAGGAGTCACGCTCAATTTCTTTTTCTACATCATGATCAATGCCGCAATGGTGATGGGCATGATTCCGGTAGTGGGAATCCCCATGCCGCTTATCTCCTATGGCGGTACCGCCATGCTGACCGTGATGTTCGGTTTCGGCCTGCTCATGAGCGTGCACGTGCATCGCCAGGTCGAGATCCCGCGCAGCACGGGCGCGATCATCTGAGTGCGGCGCAAGGGGCCGACACTGCGTTTGCCGGCATGGACACGGGGGGAACGGCTCTGCTATAGGCCCCCACCTTGCGGTGTCGCCTAGTCGCGCGCCCGGGCGCATAGCTCAGGTGGTAGAGCAGCTGACTCTTAATCAGCGGGTCGCAGGTTCGAGTCCTGCTGCGCCCACCAGTTTCCCAGAATTTGTGTTGCTTTGCAGAATGATTTCGCATGGCCAGTGGCTGTCGGCGGCTTTGCAATGTTCTCGGCTGCTGCCCTGGCAGTGGAACCGGTGGCGTGCGGCCACGTTGTGGGACTAACAATTCCTGCGGGGAAACATGCGTTCTGTTTTGCTTTGGCTTATCGGCATTCCCATCCCGATCATCATTATCCTCTGGCTTTTCGCCGGGCACATGTGAGGCCCTTCCAGGGCCTGCAACCCTCCATCCTCCATTGGGATCGCACACCATGACCGACACAGTCGTCATCGCGGAAGACAACGAGAGCACCGGTTACCGCTTTTCCTGGGGCTTGGCGATCGCCGGCGGCGTCGCCGCAACCGCTGTGACCTTCTTTCTGCTGACGCTTGGTTCGGGCTTTGGGTTGCTTTTGGTAAATCCAGTGACTCGGACGGGGCCCTCTCTGCCGGCCTTTCTGACCGGAGGAGCCATCTACTTCTTCGCGGCGCAAGCGTTCGGTTTCGCGGTCGGCGGTCATGTTGTCGGCCGCCTGCTCGGACCACTGACCGAAAGCCGTATCCAGGAGGACGTCCGTGCGGCCGCTCATGGTTTGATTTCGTGGGCGGTTACGATTCTTGCCACATTGAGCATCATCGTCCTTGCCGCCCTGACGGCGGCAAACTCCGGCGCCGCGACGGCCGGACTGTATGGCGCAGGACCAAGGCATGCCGAACTTACGACCACCGCCTATCTGGTCGACGTTCTGTTCAGGCCGGCGGCAGCCGAAACGCGCGACGCCGGGAGCCCGGCTGCAATGGCCGCGCATATGGAAGCCGCTCGCATCCTCGACGCGGGGATGGCCAGAGGTGCGCAGATTGCGCCGGAAGACCGTGCCCGACTGGCAGTTCTCGTGGCGAAGCAGGCTGGAATATCTGAAGCCGATTCTACCTCGAGAATCGACCGGATGCAGGCCGATATCCAGAACAGGACGAAACACGCCGCCGACATCGCCCGCAAGGCGGCAAGCTATGCTGCGCTGTGGCTCGCGTTTGCCATGCTGTTCGGGGCGATCGTGTCGGTGGCGGCGGCGATTTACGCGCGCGACGAGGACGATCGCGACGCCTTGAAGGCTTGATGCCTGCAATCGAGCGGAACGGTGCCCCGTTCCGCCCGTTGTCGTTTCATTGTTAGGGAACGCTCGACGGGCGGCCCGGCAATCCCCAGTCAGATAACGGAGAGCTTGCAATGGCCCTGATGAACAATCTCACCAAAGCCCGCGAACAAATCGGCAAGGCTCGTTCTCCCCGCAATGAGGGCGAGACCGACATTCTCGACAAGCTCAAGCAGGAGCACGAAGAGGTCGATGCGCTGCTCAAGCAGCTGGTCGACACCGACAGCGGGAGCACACGAAAATCGCTCCTCAAGAAGATCAAGACCGCGCTCGTCCCGCATCTGCGTGCCGAGCAGAAAGTGGTTTACGATGCGATCATCGCGCTTCGGGACAAGGAAGCGAAGGTTGACGGCGAGGAAGGTCATATCGAGCATCAGCTTGCCGAGAGAGTGCTTCTGTCGCTGGACAAAATGGCCAGCGCGACTTCGCCGGAGTTCACCGCCGGCTCGAAAGTTCTGAAGGAACTCGTCGAGCATCATGTCGAGGAAGAGGAGCGCAACGTCTGGAAGGATGTGCGCGAGCATTTTTCGGACGAAGAACGGGTCGAGATGTGCAAAAAATTCGAAGCCGCCAAGACCAAGGTCCGCATCCCATCCTAGGCGATCGTCTTCCAGAAGCGGGTCAACGGTTGTCCGGGCGGTGAAAGCCGGTCGCCCGTGCAATGCGGCGACCGCGATTGAAAAAAGGAACAGGAGGAAACCTAATGGCCAGATATTCCCGCAGGGCCGGTAAGGACGTGGAAAGCGCGATGAAGCGCAAAAAAAAAGGCACATTGCGCAGCGGCAAGGGCGGTAAAGGCGGCAAGGTGAAGAGCCGCAAGCAGGCTATTGCCATCGGCCTTTCCGAGGCCCGCAAAAAGGGAAAGAAGGTGCCCGCGAAGGCAAAGACGAAAACGAAGCGAAAGACGAAACGCAAAACGAAAAGATAATGCGCAGCGACGATGCCATCCTGCGCCAGCGTTCCATCGTAATCCGTAGCCGGCGCAACGAAATACAAGCTACATTCCCCGGCACATCCGCACCCATGAAAAGATACTCTTGAGAATTGCTCGCCCGTTGCGGAGAAGTTCATGACAAATTCACCCTTCGCGCGCGCCATTGCCGCCATCGCCACCCCGTTCGACGCCGATCTTGGCATCGACTTCGATCGTCTGGCTGCTCACGGACGATGGTTGTTCGAACGCGGCTGCGATGGGCTGGTGCTCTTCGGCACCACGGGCGAAGCGGCTTCGCTTTCGTCAGCGGAACGACAATCCGCGCTCGAACGCCTTGTCGCGGCAGGCATCAGTGCCGACAGAATCGTCGTCGGCACCGGTTGCTGTGCCATCCCGGACACGGTGGAACTGACGCGACACGCCGCGGTTACGGGTTGTGCCGGCGCGCTGGTGCTGCCGCCGTTTTTTTACAAGGGCGTAAGCGACGAAGGCGTCGCGCGCTATTACGATTGCGTCATCGCCGAATGCGGCACATCGCTGCCGCCGCTTTATCTTTATCACATCCCACAAACGGCCGGAGTGGGTGTCGCTCCCGGGGTAGTGGAAAGACTCGTCGCCCGCCACGGCCCCAAAATCCGTGGTTACAAGGACAGCTCGGGCAATTGGAGCAACACGGCATCGATCCTGGAGCGGTTTCCGCAGCTCGACGTCTATGTCGGCTCCGAGGCGCTGCTCGTGGAAACATTGCGCGCCGGTGGTGCGGGGTGCATCTCCGCGAGCGTCAATGTCCAGCCCTCTGCCGTCCGCGCGGTGCTCGATGGCTGGCGCTCCAGGGAAGCGGATGCATTGCAGGCGGTGGCTTCGGCAGTACGCCGGGCACTCGAGAAATCGGGACCGCTGGTTTCGGCCGTCAAGGCTGTTCTTGCCGCGATCCATCGCCACGACGGATGGACGACGACGCGTCCGCCGCTGGAGGCGATTGGTCAAGCGGAGCGCGAAAACCTGTTCGCCGAGTTGCGGGGCGTGGGCCTCGAAGGTCTTTGACGTTTCCTGTTTTCACGACCCGGAACGCGGCACGACATCGAATGCGATGCTCGTTCGCGACTGCGCGGAATGAAACGGCACCGTGCCGTGCCACATATAGGACGGAAAAAGCACCAGCGTTCCCACCTGCGGCTGAACCATGCGCCGAATCGGATCCTTAAGCCCGCTCGCAAAATTCGGCTCGCCGAATTTGATCCAGCCTTCGTGAGCATCCGGCCTCGCCACCGCGTCTGGTAGCGCAACGTAATAGGCCGAACTGATCCAGCCCTTGGAATGCACATGGTTGGTGTGAAAGCCGCAATCGAACAGCCGCGCCGACCATGATGCGGCGTAGTCGAACGCCCGTGTCCGGCGCCCGAACAGCCTGTGTTCGGGATCCTCCTTCATCCGCGCAATGTAATCGGCGACCGCCTCGTCGATGCGGGCGCGCAACAATTCGACGACTGCATGATTTTCCCCAAAAAGATTGCCCGGCGTCTGGCTGCCGCCCCGAAGAGTCTGGTCGATATTCTCGTGCCGGTCGCGGTGCAGGCCGTCTAGATAGCTGTTGAGCGCCTTATTGAAGTTCTCCGCATTGCCGTGGCCTGCCGGGGGAGCAATTTCGTACATGCGAACGAAATTCTCATAGTCGTTGAGGAGTTCTTCGCGAGCGTCTCCCGCGGTGCGCAGAGCGACGCCCCACATTGCGATCGCGCCCTGATCCTGCGGCTCAAGCGCCAGCGAGCGCGCGGCCGCATCGAGGGCGGTTTTCGCATCTCCCGCGCGCAGAAGCGACTCGGTCAGGTTGCGCCAGGCGAAGGCATCGGACGGGTCGATCCGCAGGGCGATTTCATGTTCGCGGATGGCGGCATCGGGCTCGCCCATGCGCGCGAGAATCAGACCAAGCCCGTCATGCGCCCGCACGGAGTCCGGAGCGAGACCGCAGGCGCGTTCATAGGCTTCGCGCGCCGCGGGGAAGTCGTTCTTGAGCAACAGGAAGCTCGCCTTCTCTAGCGGAAGCTGGGGTAGTTCGGGATAAAGAGCGGCGACGTCGTCATAGGATTTGAGAAAATTCTCGCTGTCGCCCTGGCGATACAGCAGACGATTGAGATCGCGGTGGGCCGAAAAATTGAGCGGCGACCGCGCAATGGCGTTTCGGTAGGCATCCGCCGCCTCCTCGAACCGGCCGAGCTGCTGCAGAGTGTTTGCCCGGTTGTAATCCACCACCGGCATCTCGGGCACTTTGGCCTGGGCGGCGTCGAACAGCCGCAATGCCTCGTCGTACCGACGCTGCATTTTCAGCGACATGGCGAGGTTGTGCTCCAGCGCCGCGATCTGGCGCGGATCGCGCGGATTGAGCGCCAGCGATTGGCGCGCGACGGTCTCTGCTTCTTTGGGACGGCCAAGCTGGTTGAGTTCCGCGGCGAGGGTTTGTTTCGCCAGCAGGTAATTGGGCTGAAGGCGCAGCGCCGCCCGGCAGCTTTTTTCGGCGGCTTGGTGATCGTCCTGCGCCGATTGGGCAAGCGCAAGATTAAGCCACGCTTCCGCATAATTCGGCCGCAGGCGAATGGCTTCGCGCAGTGCGGCAATCGCCTCGTCCATGCGGCCGAGGGTCCGAAGAAGGTGACCCAGATTGTGATGCACATGGGCCTGATCGGGCGAGATCGCCAGCGAGCGGCGATAGAGCCGTTCGGCCTCGTCCGGCCGTCCCTGCATGCGGCACACGACGCCAAACAGCTGCAGTGCGTCGGCGTCGTCGGGCGTCTTCGAAAGCAGACCGGAAAGCATCGCCTCGGCCTCGGCGTTGCGACCCCGGTCCATAAGGTTCAGGGCCTGGCGAAGCAGCGATGGGGTTTGGCTCTGGGCGGAACTACCGGTGATTTCGGTCATGGAATTGCCATCGATTGAAGAACAGCGGGAATAATCTCTACAATGACGTGCGACGCGAGTGAGCGGATCGGCTGATCGTAGCGGAATTCACTGCGCTGACCATAGAGGCGCCGACACCGGGATGTTCCAGTCGGGCGATAAGTCGGCGGCCTTCTGATGCTCGGGTCGCCGATGGGCATTCTCGCGAAGCGATTATCGACGCATCGAATTCGGCAAAGGCATAGCGGACGTGACCGGAAACCTCCTACTTGTCTGCAGCTATCCGAAGTCCGGCAATACCTGGGTGCGTTTCGTTTTCGAAGCGCTTCGGCGGGGACCCCACCGTGCGATATCGATAAACGACATGGGAACGGGCCTCTATGCCTTCTGGCGCCGGGCGCTGTTCGACGAACTCGCGCCCGTAAATGCGTCCGAATTGTTGATGGACGAGATCGACGACCTGCTGCCGCAGGTCTACCGGCGGGCTGCCGCGGAGTCTGGGGACCCACTCATCGTCAAGGTCCATGACATGGCGTTTCGAACCCGCTCAGGCGAATGGCTTTATCCACCGGACAGCGTTGGATGCGCTGTCTATCTCGTGCGGCACCCATTCGATGTGGCCGTGTCCTATGCGCATCATTTGAACATTTCCGTGGAAGCGGCGGTCGACATGATGGGGCGCAGCGAGATCATGGCCCCAAGCGGTCCGCGGCTGATCCTGCCGCTGCACGAGCGAGTCGGCTCCTGGAGCGGCAATGTCGGTTCCTGGCTGGACCAGAGTGCGCTGCCGCTTGCGCTGGCCCGCTACGAGGATTTGCACGCCGACCCCGTTGCGGGCTTCGCGCGTCTCGCGGCAGCGGCCGGGCTGGCTGCAGCAACCACCGACGTGGCGCGCGCCGTGGAAGCAGCGCGATTCGATCGGCTGCAACAGGAAGAGAAATCGTCGGGATTTTCCGGGCGTCCGCGATCGTCGTCACAGTTTTTTCGTGTAGGCAGGCCGCGATCCTGGGAAGGCGCGCTGAAGGCGGGTCTACAGGAGCGGCTTGTTCGAGAACACGGTGATGCGATGGCGCGTCTTGGTTATGCAGCGGATGGCTCGGTCCTTCCTCTACCATGTTGAAGGAGCCGCTCGGATTGCACCCGGGTGAGGGTTGGGGATATTGGTCGGCTGTTTTGCGACCCTTGGTTCGATTGCGCGAATGACCGTAGATTCGACGTTGAGCGCGAGCTTCGACGGGCCTGTTCCGGGAGTACCCGGAGCGCTGGTCTGCGAGGTCGCCAAGCTGCCCGAACACCTCGATGGCGCGGCGTCCATCGGTCCGTGGACGGAGGTTGCGCCGGGTGCGGTGCTCTTTTCGGTTCCCAAAATCGCCCGTTACCTTGTGCGCGATGGCGCCACGATCGAAGTCGAGCCGGCGCCGGGGGCAGACCGCGGAGCCATCGCGCTGTTTCTGGCAGGAAGCGCGCGCGGCGCGCTGATTCACCAGCGCGGCGAGTTGCCTCTCACGGCAGCGACCATGATTGCGCCGAACTGGAGGTGTGTTGCGATTTGCAGTCCGTCTGCGGTCGGCAAATCGACGCTGGCCGCGGAGCTCAGCAGGCGCGGCTGGTTGCTGGTAGCGGATGATATAACACGGGTGAGCTGGAACGGATCGATGGCCGTGGCTTGGCCCAGCCACAACGCCTTGAAGCTGTGGCGCGACGCCTGCGACTCGATGAACCTGGACTGCAGCAAACTTGCGCGCGTGCGCGAGGGGCTTGAGAAATTCTTCGTGCCTGCTGCCGCCGCAACGACGCCGGCGTCGCTGTCCCTCCTTGTCAGGTTGCGGATCTCTCCCGGCGCGGGGGTTGTGCATGTGCCTGCCTCGCAGAACAGCGACCTGCTGCACGAAAGCACGTTCCGGCCCCGCATGATCGATCCGCTGGGCCGACGCGCCGATAACACGCGAATCGTTTCGCAGATTTCCGGTGTCTGCCGGGCAATTGTGCTCAATGGCGCGCGCGAGTGCCCGATCGCAGAGGTTGCCGACCGTCTTGCCGAGGCAGTTGCGTGAGCAATGGATTGGTGCTTATCGCAAGTTATCCGAAGTCGGGCAACACGTGGACGCGCCTGGTGCTCACACGCCTGGGTGGCCGTCCGGAACAGGCGTTCTCGATCAACCGGCTCGAGGGACATTGGCAGGGAATCGCGCGCCGCCGGCTGTTCGACGATTATTCGCCCGTCAACGCGGGAGATTTGACCCCCGCAGAGATCGAACTGTTCCTGCCCGATATCAACCGGCGGCTTGCGGCAGAAGTCCCGGACCCGGCTTTCGTCAAAGTTCACGATTGTGCCCGCCGGACAGAGCAATGCGGCTGGCACTATCCGCCCGATAGCGTGCGTGTCGTCATCTACCTGACACGCCATCCCTACGACGTTGCCGTTTCCACCGCGCATCATTTTGGCACCACGCCGGACGAGGCCGTCGAAATCATGGGCGACGACGGGGTGGCTCGCGAATCAAGCGGAAAGTTGCAGCCGTCCATGCCGCAGTGGGTCGGCTCATGGAGCGCCAACGTCATCTCCTGGCTTGACGGCCCGTATCCGCTTGCGCTGATGCGCTACGAAGATGTGCATGCGGACCCGGTATCGGCGTTCCAGGAACTGGCGGCGGCTGCCGGTCTCGCCGTCGGAGTGGACGAAGTCCGGCGGGTCGTGGACGCAACGCGCTTCGAGCTGCTGCAGCAGGAAGAGGAAAAGCAGGGTTTTCGCGAACGACCGAAGACATCCACCCGTTTCTTCCGCGCCGGCCGGCCGGGCGCCTGGAAAGGCATGCTCGACGACTCGCTTCAGGCGCGGCTGGCCCGAGAGCATGGCGCGGTCATGGAGCGGCTGGGATATTCGGACGACGGCGAAGCGGTGGCAATCCCAAATGGGAAGGAGCGGCCGATCCGCGGGCCACAGTCGCCTCGAAATTGATGCGCGCAGCAGGGGGAGGTTAATCGGGCGGGTATCCGAACCGCTCGGCCCAGGGCTGCAAGATCGGCAGCACCGGTTCGAGCTCGGCGCGGTAACGGCGCCATTGACCCACGCTCCCGGCGTAGAGGCCGCGCCGCACCTGTCGGGCGCTGGGCGAGCGAATGTCCTGTCCGCGAGCCCTTGCGGCAAAGTTTTTCATCGCCGCGTCCCACGGCACACCGATGAACGCGCAGACGGCTTTTGTTTGCCCTTCGAAGTCCAATATCATGGTCTCGTAGCGATGCTCCAGGATCTCCAGGGACGATGTTGTGCGGGCCAAGTCGCCCACCCGCATGACGGCGTCGTAAAAGCGGGCCGTGCCCTCCAGCGTCAAATACTGGAACATCGCCGCGTTGATCTCGAAATGGCGCCGAAAGCAGCTCAACACGACGTCGCGAGGATCGCGCATCGCGAACAGAATTTTCGCCTTCGGAAACAGTCTGGCGATCAGCGGCAGTTTGATGGTGTTAAGCGGATGCTTGTCGACGAACACCTTGCCGTTTGGCTCGACGCCGAAGCCGCGGACATTCCGCCAGTATTCGGCGCGCGCGACCGCCAGCGACGGACCGGCGAGGGAAGCCATGCGCTCAAAACCGTCCGCACTTGTCAGATAGCGCTCGGCAAGGTCGCCCAGCGCATCGCGCTCTTCCAGGCTCGTTACGTCGCTATTGCTCCGGAGCACCTGCTCCAGAAGCGTCGTACCAGAGCGATGAAATCCCAGCAGAAACACCTGTTGTCGCGCCGGCTGTTCCGGCGGTTCTCCGGAATCGGCCGCGAATGACAGGGTTTCAGGTGCGGCGGTCGCAAGCCAGCCGGCGAGAGCTTCTACCACCTCACAGGGGGAGCGGCCGGCGCCAAACCGCGGTGCGTGCAGCGCATGAAGCTCGGCATTAGCCGCGCGCTGGGCTTCGAACGCCTCGCTCGTCCGGTCCTGGCCGTCGAGTGCGTCACCGAGCAGCCCAAGTGCGACGGCGCGGCCGTGTCCGGCAACGTCCGCCCGGTCAAGCAATGGCCGCAGGCGCTGTTCGGCAGCAACGAATTCGGAGCGTTCGACGTCAAGGAGCGCAAGAGTGGCATGAGCCGTCGCATTGCGCGGATCGCTCCTGAGGGCGCGTTCCGAACAGGCCCTGGCGCCTTCGCCGTTGCCATCGGCGGCCGCGATCGAGGCAAGGCCGGCCAGCGCCTCGGCATTGCCGGGCTGCAACTGAACCGCCCGCTGCCAAGACTGTCCGGCCTGCCTGTTTTCGCCGGACATCGCCAGCGCAGCACCTTTGCGCTGGTGCGTCGGCGCGTGGGCAGGACTCGTACGGAGCGATTCGTCGAACACGTCTATCGCTTCCTTGAGCCGGCCCAACCGGGTCATGCAGAGGCCGATGGCGTTGAGCAGCGTGACATCGCGCGTCGCGAGCGCCCGGGCGCGCTGAAATTCGTCCAGCGCCTCGCTGTCGCGGCCCTGGCGTTGAAGCCACAGGGCGCGCGCGTTGAAGAGCGCAGGATGGATATATCCCTTTGCAAGGGCGGCATCGGCGATGGTCGAAGCGCGCCCGAAATCGTCGGCTGCGGCGGCCGCGGCCACCGCGTTCACGGCCTCGGAGGTTGATTGAGGATCAGGTTCGGAAGGGTCGGACATCGCGGCGATTCCTTGTGCGCAATTGCGCCGGCGCGCAACCCCGGGTTCGGTTCGTGGGCCAAAAAAAAGCGGCGGCCCGAAGGCCGCCGCTGCAAAGGGAGTTTTCCGTTCGATCAGTATTTGATGGTCGCGCCGAGGAAGACCACACGGCCCAGCGAATCGTACACCGACGGGAACGTGTTGCCGTTGCCGAAGGGCAGCGGAAGCTGGGCGGTTCCGATGACCGGCGGCTCGATGCCGAAGACATTGTTGACGCCGCCGTGCAGATCGACGCCTTCGCGAACGGTCCAGTCGAAGGCCAGGTCGAAGTAGCTGTACGAGCTGAGTCTCGAGTCCCAGCAATCGCCGATACCCTGGACGATCGTGTGGCTGGAATTCGGGCATGTCGTATTGCCAGATCCGCCGCCAACCAGGGGATTGGAGGTATCCGCATCGAGACCGACTGCCCCGATATAGCGCCAGTAGACCGAGAAATCGACATCCCACGGCGTGGACCACGTCGTGCGCAGAGTTTGCCTCCACTTCGGATTTGGCGTTCCGCAGGTCAATCCATACAGCCCCGAGCAGTTGTAGGCCGGGAAGTTCGGCAATGCCGACGTCGACAACGAATCGAGCCAGGTGCCTTTCAGGTTGAAGGTCAGCGAGCCCATGCCCGACATCCACATGTTCGCCATGTCTGTCGTGTAGTTGGCTTCGAAATCGAGGCCCTTTGTCTGAAGGTAACCCGTGTTGGTATCGGTCGCCGCAACAAACCCGGAGCCGAAGACCTGGCCCGACGCCGGGTTGCGGTGAATGAAGTTACAGAAGAACGCATTTGGAACGGGACCGGAATTATAGCATTCGTTCAGGCTCAGCCCGGGAGTAACGGTGCCGATGAACTTGTTCACCTTGATGTTGAAATAATCGACCGTGGCGCTGAAGCCATCGATGAATGTCGGCGTGAACACGACGCCCGCGGTGCGCGTGTCGGAGACTTCCGGCTTCAGGTGAATGTTGCCGCCGAATTGCGCGTCGCATTGTGTCGCAGGGCAGTTGAGGATCGGCGATCCGGGATTATTGACATGTGCCCCGCCAGTCGCCGCCTGACAGTTGGCGGCTTCCTGCGCGGTCGGCCCGGTGCCGCCGTTTGCCGCGCCGGAACAGGGGTCCGTGCCGGAAAACAGACCGACGTTGTTCGGTGAGAACAATTCCCGGACGTTCGGCGCGCGCACTGCCCGCTGAACGCTGCCCCGGAGGCGGAAATCGTCGATCGGCTGGTATTCGGCGCCATATTTGTAGGTGCTGGTGGCGCCGGCGGTGTCGTAGGACGAATACCGGTAGGCTCCGTTCAGTGACAGGTCCTCGATGAACGGCATGCCTTCGATGAGGGGCACTTCGACTTCGGTGAATCCTTCCGAAACATTGAAGCCCGATGCCGGAACGCCGAGCGTGGCGGCGCCCTGACCATAGAGATCGTTGGTCGCGAATTCGTTGTCGGTGGTGAGCTTGAGGCGCTCCTGGCGATATTCCGAGCCGACCGAAACCGCGACCGGGTTTTTGGCCCAGGGAGACTGGCCGCCCCATTCGCCCAGATTGCCCGTCAAAGAGCCGCTGACGATGGATTCTTCCGTCCAGCCTTCCTGAAGGCCTTGGGCGCCCACGTAGTTGAGCATGTTGCGATTGATCGAACCCAGACCGTCGAAGATATCGAGCGGCGTACAACCGGGCGCGGTCGGCGGGTTGGTTTGCGAGCCATAGCACTGGCCGGTCGTGGGATCCACTTCGAGCGCGCTTTGCACCCGGGACTTGGAGAACTCGTTGATATAGTTTTCCGTGAACAGGGTAAGACCGTACTGGCCGTACACGTCGTAATTCCAACCGTCTCCCAGATCGCCCTTGGCGCCAATCTGCATGCGATAGGCGGTGTGGCGCAGATCGTCCTGGCGGTTGCCGCCTTCGATATCGCGACGGCCGACTTCGAGAGTGGCCTGGCCGGGTGTCAAATTGGCCTGGCCGCCATAATAGGTGAAAGGCTTGCCGTTCGCACCGGTGACGGTGATGGGAGTATCCCCGGGAAACTCGCCGCAAAGGGTGAAATTTTCCTGGGCGGTCATCAGCGGATTGCCGCAGTTCACCTGCTGGAAAGCCCCGCTGACGGTGCCTGAACCAAGGAAAAGGCCGGAGGGCGCGATCTGGGCAACCGTGTGATCGTCGGAGAACATGAAGCTCGAATAGATGTCGAGCTCCTTGTTTTCCTGATAATGGGCGAAGAAGCCGCCGGTGTAGCGGGTATCGGGGCGCTGCAGATAATTCAGAGACCCATAGTTGAAGGTCTGGCTGGGTTGGCCTGTGAACGGAACGAATGTGCCGCTTCCCGGTTTGCCGTTTCCCTTCTCGAAGAAGGTGTAGGTATGGGCGCCATTGGCGTAATCGTCGAGTGATACCCAAGTGTTGAAATTGGCCGAACCCTTACATTCCAGCCCGCTGTCATGCGGTCCGGTGACGCCGATCGTACAGGCCGAGAAATCGCGCGATCCTTCCAGCACCGCCTGCGTGCTGCGGTAGCCGAGATAGGCGGTGATGTTGCCTTTGCCGTTTTCCGTGTTGGAGCCGATGATGAATGTCGCGTCGTCGGTGGCGCCGTTCCAGATACCCTGCTTCGACTGCTGGAAGCCGAAGCCCCCGCCGTTGACTTCGTTCTGGACGAGGTTGCGATACCCGGCGTTGCTGTTGTCGGCCTGGGAGGTCGTGAAGGTGCCGTCGAGTTCGACGCCTTCGAAGTCCTTCCGCATGATGAAGTTCACGACACCGGCCAAAGCGTCGGAACCGTAGACGGCAGAAGCGCCGCCGGTGAGGACTTCGACGTGATCCACCAGTGCGGCGGGGATGTCGTTAAGGTCGGCGGCGATCTCCGTCGGGTCGCCCGGCATCAAGCGCGTGCCGTTGACCAGCACCAGAGTGCGGGTCACGCCCAGGCCGCGCAAATCGACGTTCGCCGTGCCGCTGGAGCCGTTGGCAACCGTGGAGCTTTGATCCGCGAACACGGACGGCAGATTGTTCAGGAGGGTGGTAACGTCGGTCGTGCCCTCGAGCTTGATTTCCTGCTGGCCGACCGCCGTGACCGGGCTGGTGGCATACAGACCCGGCTGCGGAATGCGCGAGCCGGTAACCACGACCGTCTCCGCCGTCCCCTGATCCTGCGCCAGGGCGCCCACCGACATGGATGCCAGTGCGGCCGAGGCTGCGCCTAAAAGAAGTCCTGAACGGAGGCCACGGCCCCCGACGACACCATACAACATGCTTGATCCCCTCAAAGCTCTGGCGCAGGTTCCGCGCGCCCGCTTGCGCCCGTCCCGCGATTTGCATGGCGAGACGCTAGGTATGCGGATAGGGTCCAATCCATCGAAGTTGCATGGAACCAAATGGATCGTCGCAAGGTGTTGCAAAAAAGACTTGATTTTGAAGTGGGCGAACCGATTGCGGACCTCGCAGGAAGCCATTGACTGCCTCCGCGTAGAGCAATTGCAGCATATCGGCGGGCGCGGACGGTGTTGGGCTTTAATCTTCGAGGACTGCCCTGCCGAACCGGGCCGTTTTCTATGCGACTCGTCGCGCCGTCCCTGAACGCGCTTCGAGGAGGATCGCGGCGAATCTACGAACCGCGGTTTCGATCAGGCGATCCGGGATTGCTCCGAAGCCGAACGCGATCCCGTTCGCCCGCGGTTTTCTCGCGAAGGATCGCGCCAGCGGCTCGACAGCCAGTCCCTGTTTGACTGCGGCGCCCGCGACGATTTCCGAATCGATTTCGTCGGGCAGCCCCAAAACGAGATGAAAGCCGCCATGTGGTTCGGTGATCTGCGTGTCGGGTAGCAATGCCCGGCAGGTGTCCGCCATGAGCTTCAACCGCTCGGCATAGGCGGCACGGATTTTCTTTACATGCACGGCATATTGGTTGCTCTCGATGAGCCCGGCGACGGCCGTCAGCACGAAGCTTTCCGGCACGCAGCCCACCCGATGCGCCATGCGGGAAAACGCGTCTGCCAGATTGGGCGGCACCACAAGGAAACCTGCCCGGATGTGGGGTCCCAGCGTATTTTTGAAGCTGCCGTAATACAGTACGCGATCCTGCCGGTCGAAGCCCTGGATCGCGCCCAGACGGGCACCCGTATAGAGAAGCTCCGCGAAATCGTCGGATTCGAATACGGCCGCGCCGCAGGCGTTCGCGGTTTCCAGCACCGCCATGCGGCGCGCGGCGGACATTTGTACGCCGTTGGGAAAGTTCAGCGACGGCGAAACATAAATGAGCCGCGGCGGCGGACTTTTCGCCGCCGCCGGATCGGCGCCGCTGCTGTCGCAAGGCAGGGAGAAAACACGTGCGCCGGCCGCATGAAAGGCGGCGCGAACCACGGCCGGCGCGGGGTCTTCGACCAGCACGGCATGACCGGGATCGAGCAGCAGTCTGGCGGCGAGATCGAGGGCGGCGGATATTTCCCCGATAGGGACGATCTGGCTTGCCTCGCAGTTGACACCGCGCGCCTGACGGAAATGCGCCGCAATTGCTTCCTGAAAACGCCGCACGGCGGTGCGGGAATCATTGTCTGCGAACTGCCCGCGGCCAAAGGCATCCATCAACAGCCGTCCGAGGGGCGCGCGAGGATAGAGCGCGGGATCGGGAGCATTGACGCCGAACGTCCTGTCGCAGTCGGCGTGTTGAAGCGTTTCGAGGGTCCGCTGCCCCTGGTAGCCGATTTCGATTGCGGGTTCGGTGCGGTCGTCCGGGCCTTGCAATTGGGCGTCCAGAGGGCCTGCCGCCAGTGCGGGCGATTGGGGCGGCGCGGTGACCCGCGTGCCGCGGCGAAACTTCGAATGAAGATAGCCTTCGGCGATCAGGCGGGAATAGGCCGCGACCACCGTGTTTCGGCCCACGCTCAGGGCCTGGGCGAGCTCGCGGCTGGTGGGGAGTAAAGTGCCGGGCGGCAAATCTCCGGCAACGATGGCGTTGCGCAGGGTGCGGCAAATCTGTTCGTTGATCGGAACCGGCGAGTCCGCCGCGATTTCCATCCGCGCCACGGCAAGCGGCAGCGCCAGCCGGCAATCGGCTTCCCTTGTCGTATTGACGCTATTGGCGGTAACGCCGTCGTCCCGCAGCATCGCATATGACATGCCGCCCCCCCACCTTTGCCTGTGTGGCGATTAGGCCAGTTGTCGCCGGTACAAACCAGTCCGATAGCATGGGGAAAATAGGACTAAAGTGCAGTGTGTCATATTTGCAGCGATCTCTTGGCGGGGAAAGTTGTAACATTTCGGTCCATTTAGTATCCGGTATGGTATACACCACGGGGGCCGCCCCGAGCATCGCATCGCAAACGTCTTGGTAACCCTGACGACCCATTTTGCCCGGATGATCGGTGCTTCCCAATGGTTGCGGATGTCGTCGCGCTGGATGCCATCCGGGGCGTTGCGGGCGTTCGGGCGTCCTGTCGCGCTTGTGTTTCATGGCGTAGCTCGTGAAATCGAAGATCCCCGCCTGGAGATCAATCACCTTGGCCTTGATGATTTCGTGCGAATCGTGAAGACGCTTCGGGCAAACTTTGACGTTCTGCCGCTTGCCGCGCTGGACGACGTGATGGAGCAACCCGAACGTCATCCGCGTGCCGTGTTTCTGACCGCGGACGACGGCTACCGCAACACGTTGACGACCGCGGCGGATATCCTCGCGGATCTGCGGCTGCCCTGGAGCCTTTTCGTCAGCACCCGTCACATCGAAACGGGCGAGCCCAATCCACTTTTTCTCGCCCGCCTCTTTCTGTATTTCGCGCCGGCCGGACGTTACGATATCCCGTATCTCCCTGCGTCAGTCCGGCTTGACGGCGCTCGCGGTGGCGTTGCCCGAACGACGATTCGGACCCTGAAGCAACTTGAGGCAACGAAGGCGCGAGAGAGTATCGAGGCAATGAAATCCGTTTTCTCCGAGGTCAGCCTTCGCGGACTTATCGACCGATTCCCCTCGGAACGTTTTTTGACCTGGTCAGAGGTAACGGTGCTTGCGAAGCGCGGTGTCGAGATCGGCGCTCATGCCCATTGGCATTGGCCGCTGAATGATGCCCAGACGCCGGAGCATGTTGGACAACAGGTGCGATTGGCGCGGGACTTGGTAAAGCAATATGCGGGCGCTTGCCGGAATTTTGCATATCCATTCGGAACTGCCCGCGATATTGCCGGCGCCATTTGGCGTACGGTGCGCGATGCGGGTTTCGACCACGCGTTTTCCACACGTTCTGGGACGCTCGATGCCGGGGAGAATCCCTGGCTGCTGCCGCGGTACGCGCTGACGGGGCGTGAGCGAAATCTGGCCGCGCTGTTGCCCTTATTGCGTACGGGCAATCGCCGGCTCGCCCGTTGGCAACGCCGGTTGGCCGCCTGACTCCTTAACCATTCGAGTTTCCCGCTTCGGGACAAAACGCACCTCGATTCGCTGCGTTTCGGGCGATGACTGGCAATTTCGTGTCAGCGCGAAACATCCGGCCCGCACATTTATGGCGTAGTCGATGCAATTCCGGGCCCGAGGGTTAACATCGAGGCACGGCATTGGATATTCTCGAACAATTGGCGAGGAATCTCCCGGACCGCGCGCCGCGTATGTCGGCGGCATCCCCTCTTTCATCTGCATTTCATCTGCAAGAATCCCCACCTGACCGTCGGCAAACAAAGGCCGCGCGATCTGTCGCGAGAGGGTCGGCTCGCGAAACTGTCGCGAAGCGCGGGCTGGATCTCGGTGTTGCGCTCGCGCTGTTGATTGTGCTGGCGCCGCTGCTGACGGCCATCGCCCTGCTTATTCGATTCGAGAGCAGCGGTCCTGCGTTGTTTCGCCAGCGCCGCCTCGGACTCGACGGCAAGCCGTTTCGCATTCTCAAATTTCGCACAATGGTGGTTCTGGAGGACGGCGATCTCATCCGTCAGGCCGAGCCGAGCGACAGTCGCGTCACGCGAGTCGGGCGCTTTCTGCGCGCCGCGAGCCTCGACGAGCTGCCGCAATTCGTCAATGTCCTGAAAGGCGAGATGTCGCTGGTGGGGCCCAGGCCGCACGCGGTCGTGCACGACCGTCTGTTCGGCTCGCTGATACGCAGTTATGACCTGCGCCGCCGTGTCAAACCCGGCATCACCGGCTGGGCGCAGATCAACGGCCTGCGCGGTGCCACGCCCACGCTCGCCGCCATGCGGCGCCGCGTCGCGCACGATGTCTGGTACGCACGAAACGCAAGCCTGCGGCTCGACCTTGCGATTCTGCTGCGCACGCCGGTTGAGATGCTCCGACGGCGGAATGCTTTCTGATGAGCGCCGCGCTTGTTGCACGGGAGCCACGCACGCAGCTCCCGCCGTTCCCCCCGGAACAGGCCATTCCAAGCGTGACGGTCGGCGGTCTCAGGGTCGCCTGTCTTTCGCGCGGCGCACTTGCGTCTCTCATGGTAGCGCAATGCCTGGCGCAACGCAGACGCGCGTGGGCAAAGCCAAAGCTTGTCTTTGCGGCCAACGGACACACGATTTCCCTCGCCGCGACCGATAAAGAGTTCCGCCGCCATCACGAGATCGCGGACATCATTCATGCCGATGGGCAGCCGGTCGTATTTGCATCGAAGTTCACGGCCTCGCCGATCCCCGAGCGCTCCGCCACCACCGATTTCTTCCACGATGCGGCGAACGCCGCGCGGATACACGGTCTGCGGCTGTTTGTGCTGGGTGGCCGCGACGCGATCAACGCGCGTTGCGTCGCGGTCATGCGTGAAATGTATCCGGGACTGATGATCGTCGGTCGCCACCACGGCTATTTCACGCGACAGGAAGAGCCGGCGCTTTGCGAGACCATCAATGCCTCGGGCGCCGATATTGTCTGGGTGGGCCTGGGCGTTCCGTTGGAACAGGCGTTCTGCGTGCGCAACAGCCACGGGTTGCGCGCCGGCTGGCTCGTTACGGCGGGCGGCTGCTACAACTACGCCACTGGCGATTATGTCCGTGCGCCGGGCTGGATGAGGCGCTCGGGACTTGAATGGCTGCACCGGCTCTGGCAGGAGCCGCGGCGTCTGTTCGCTCGTTACGCTCTGACCAATCCGCACGCCCTATTTCTCATGCTGACTTGCACCGCTTCGCGGAGAGCCGTTCCATCGGGCCCCACGGCGAAGGATACTGCGCTGCGCCAAGAGCTAGATTGATTCCCTCCGGTTTGCCGACCCTGCGCCCGTTAAGGAATTTCGAACCGCCGCTGGAGCATTCTGCCGCTCCATTTTTCTCCCGGCGGGCGGCGGTGCCGTGTGGTTTCGCATTTGGTTTGAAACACGGTTGCGATACCACCGGGCAGTTAGGGCAATTGGTGGACCGCGCATGACGGATGTGCTTGTCGCCATTCCGACCTTTCGCCGGCCGAAGGGCCTGGCGCGACTGCTCGCGGCACTCGAGGCGCTCGAGACGCATTGCCGCATCGAAGTGCTTGTCGCGGACAATGATTGCGACAAGAGCGAAGGCAGCCGGCTTTGCACGGACTTGCGGGCGCGCGGTTATCGCTGGCCTCTACATTCCATTATCGTCGCCGAACGCGGCATTGCGCAGGCGCGAAATGCCCTCGTTGGTCATGCGCTTGCAGAGTCCCGTGCCTCCTTCGTCGCCATGCTGGACGATGACGAATGGCCGGAAGCGCACTGGCTCGATGCGTTTCTGCGCGTGCAGCAGCAAACCGGCGCCGACGCATTGCATGGCGCCGTGATGCGAATCTTCGAAGCCGAACCGGGCCCGTGGGCGGCTCATTGTCAGGGCATTGCGCCCATGCACAATCCCACGGGGCCGATCGACATGATCCACGGCACTGCGAATGTGTTTCTGCGCCGCGACTGTCTGTTTCGTCTGGGAAGTCCATGGTTCGATCCGGCTTTTGCATTGACCGGCGGCGAGGACAAGGAATTTTTTACCCGCCTGCGCCGGCAAGGCGCCCGGTTTGCGTGGGCCGACGAAGCGATTGCATTCGCCCATGTTCCGGCGTCCCGCAGCAATCTTCTTTGGGCGTTGAAGCGCGCGTATCGCGTCGGAAACTCCGACATGCGGGTATTCCTCAAGCACGAGGGCAATGCATCCGCTCTGGCGTCAGAGGGACTCAGGATCGCGGGCGCCATGCTGCTGTCGCCGGTAGGACTTGCCCTGCATGCAGCGTCTCCCGGAGAGCGAACGGCCGATTTGTGCAGATTATGGCGCGCCGCGGGAAAAATTGCCGCCGTCTGCGGTGGCCGCCATAACGAATATGCGACCATCCATGGCGAATGAGGCCGCCATGACGCCTTTTTTCTCGGTTGTCATCCCCGTCTACAACCGCGCCGCGGAATTGCGCACTGCGCTGCTTTCGGTATTGACGCAGACGGAAAAAGACTTTGAGGTCATCATCGTCGATGACGGTTCGCTTGACGATCCGAAGAGCGCTATCGGAGAGATCGGAGATGCTCGCATCTCGGTTCTTGCGCGAGAAAATCGCGGCGGTCCTGCGGCGCGCAATGCGGGCATTGATGCGGCCCGCGGGCGCTTCGTGGCTTTTCTCGATTCCGACGACAAATTTCTGCCGGGCCATTTGGCGGCCATGCGGCTTTTGCTGGCCGGTACGAAGGATGTAGCCGGCTATGCGCCCATTGTTGTGGACAGAGGGAAGGGCAGACGCTTTCTCAAACCGCCTCGAGCCCTGGCACCCGGCGAGCATATCGCGAGCTACGTGCTGTGCGAGCGGGGCTTCGTGCCGACGATCACGCTTGTCGTTGAAAGAGAGTGGGCGCGGCGGGTGCGCTACGACGAGCAGCTTTCCTTCGCCCAGGACACGGACTTCTGCATCCGGCTCTTTCTCGGCGGCTGCCGTTTCGTGATGGCGAAAGCGCCCGGTGCCGTGTGGAACGATCTGGGCGATTCGTGCCGCATCTCGGCGGGGAGAAAAGGTGCGCGCATGATCGAATGGCTGGAGCGCATCAAGCCCGATATCCCGCATCGGGCTTATCACGGTGCGCGGGGATGGATGGTCGCCAAAGGTGTTGCGCAGTCCCATCCGTTTCTCGCCTGGAAGCTATGGTTCGCGGCGACGCGCCGCGGTTGCTACCGGCCGCGTCTGGCCGTGGTCGTTCTGTTGCAGATATTCGTTCCCGACCGGATGTACCGCAAGCTCGCCGATTTCCTGATCGGCGCCTGCCGCGGCAACATGTGGTCGCGTTCGGACCGCTTTTCGCAACACCGTCCCGCGCTCTGACGTGCTCTCGCGTCGCACATTGTTGAAAACCCTTTCCTTAACGCCGCTGGCGCGCGCTACCGCGGCCCGCGCATGGCCGCTTCGGCCGAGCGTCCTCGATGGCGGGGCCCGCGAAAGCCTGCGCACGCTGGCGGCGCGCCGTGGAGTCGTTTTCGGTTCCGCTGCGGGCTCTTATCAGCTCGGCGATTCGGAATTTGCCGCCGTGCTTGGGCGCGAAGCGGGGATTCTGGTTCCCGAATACGAATTGAAACGCAATCTCATCGAGCCCTCGCCCGGACACTATGACTTTTCGGGCTGCGAAACGCTTGTGAAGTTCGCACGCAATTTCGGCATGGGCGTGCGCGGTCATACGCTTGTCTGGCACGCCAGCAATCCCGCCTGGCTGCCCGACGCGGTTCAGAGCCGGCGCGATTCCAGTCTGATGACGGATTATATTGGCACCGTGATGGCCCGCTTCAAGAACAACATCCATTCATGGGACGTCGTGAACGAAGCGATTGCGCCCGGCGACGGGCGGAAAGACGGATTGCGAAATTCCTTCTGGCTGGAGGCGTTTGGCCCAGCCTTTATCGATGACGCCTTTCATGCGGCGCGAGCTGCGGATCCCGTTGCACAGCTTGTCTACAATGATTGGGGCTGCGAAGCGGGCGCGCCGGACAACGACCGCTTTCGCGCGGCAACGCTTTCGTTTCTCGAGCAGGCGCTGGCGCGTGGCGTGCCGATCGACGCGCTGGGGCTGCAGGGTCACCTTGCCGCCTTTGGCGCGAAGGTGGACCAGACGAAGCTCGCCCGCTTTCTGGACGATGTGAAAGCGATTGGACTTCGCATCCTCGTGACCGAACATGACGTGGACGATACGGGTGGCCCCTCGGCCGCCGACGAGCGCGACCGCGCCGTAGCCGATGCGAGCCGAAGATTCCTCGATGTCGTGCTTGCCAACCGCGCGACTGTAGCCGTGCTGAGTTGGGGATTGTCGGATCGGTTTCTCCATTCTCCGGGCTTGCGGCAGCGCTTGAGCGGCTACTCGCCACGCATGCTGCCGCTCGATGCCGAACTCAATCGCAAACCGATGTGGCATGCGTTGGCGCAGAGTTTCGCACAGGCTTGACGCCATAGTGGGGCCGGCCTCGGCCAGTTGCCTCCGCCTCCCCTCGTTCGCCAGCGCGAACGGTCCGCACCGATTTGCCATTGCCGTTGGCGTTTTGCGCCCACGCCGCCTGTTGTCTGCTTGCGGCAGACAACTTGCGCTCGAGAAACGCGGCGAGATGTGGTGCCGCAAATTCCGCGCCGTACATGAACCGCATCAATGGTCCGAAGCTATCGATCGCGGCAGGGCCAATCACGAACAGCCCCGGCACTCGGGTCTCGAACCTGTCGGTGAGCGGCGCAGTCGTTCGCGCGGGCGCGATCAAATCGCAGAGATCGCGTGAAAGGAACGAAAGTTTGCGTATGTCCGGCCGGTAGCCTGTCGCGGCGATCACATGGTCGCATGCGAGGACCTCTACCGAACCCGAGGAGTCTTTAAGCGTCAAAAGTACCCGGCCGCCCGACTCTTTCGCCTCGGCAATCTGTCGGCCCAAAAGGCACGGAACGCGACCTTCAATTCCTTCTTGCATGAACCAGCCGGCGGCAGGATGCATGTGGCTCATAATTGCGCGGCGGCGCATGGGTTCCGGCAGCTTGTGGAACAGCAGGGGCGCGCTCGCACAAAAATAGGAACGCCAGCCGCGCCCGATGCCGGAAGCGGGCCGCTGGATACGATAGAGCAGCGAATCCGCGTCGGGATCGGGAATGGAATTATACTCAATCGCAGGCGCGCGCGCGACGATGCGCACCGATACACCCGCGTCATGCAGCATTATTGCCGTATCCGTGGCAGACGAGCCGGCGCCGACCACCGCCACGTCGCGGCCAAGGAACTTATCGGCTTTACGATGATCGAAGCTGTGCGACACGGCGCCTTCCGGCAGCGCGCCGAGAGGGGCCGGAGTGTAAGCAAAATGCGTAATCCCGGTTGCGACGACGACGTTGCGCGCTGCGAGCGTCCGCCCGTCGTCCAGCGCCAGACGAAATCCGTCAGCGTCCTGTGTAAGCGAAGAGACATCGGATTTATCGATCCGCGGCACAAAGCGCCGGCAGAACGAGTCGGCGTATTCGAGGAATGTATCGAGTGCGATCGGAAAACCCTGCGGCGCATAGGCGATCCTGCCCACAGCGCAGAATGCCCCAAGCGTGGATTCCGGGAAAGGCGCCGAAAGGTTGGAAGCAAAGCCGTCGGACTTGAGGAACATGTTTCGGGGCATGTGCGCATTCCAGGTGGAAAGCGGCTTTCCGAAAACGCGGCAATCGATTCCCTTGGCGTTCAGATGGGCGGCCAGCGAAAGACCGTAGGGGCCCGCACCGATAATGGCGACCTCGCAGGCGGAGGCGGAAGAAGATTTCAAGGGCGGATGGGAGGTGTCTGGGATATCCATATCCGGACTCAGGCATGTTGCGCCGCGTCTTTGTTCCAAATTCCATGCCAGGAACAGTTCGTGCATGTGTGCCATTGCGCGACGGGGTGAACCGCATGGCATGCAAAGTCCTTCTGACGACGACGGTCGGCTGGGCGTCGGTCGCCCGTCTCGCGCATGGGTTTGCCGCCGCATCCTGCGAAGTAGACGCACTTGCGCCCGCCCGGGCGCTGGTCTTTGCCAGTCGCTATGTCAGCGGCCAATACCGCTACAAGCCCCTTTCAGCCGTAGCGTCGCTGCGCGCGGCCATTACACGGGCCAGTCCCGATCTGGTCGTACCCTGCGACGACCGTGCGGTCGCGCATATGTTGGCGCTCTACGACCAGACAACGAGTACGGACAAGGCGCTGGCGGCGGCCATCGAACGTTCTCTGGGCGATACGACGAGCTATTCCGAGATGATGTCGCGCAGCGGCTTCATAGCGCGCGCAAAGGCGCTCGGCGTCAGAGTACCGGATACATGCTCCGTTTCAACCTGGGCGGAGCTCGATCGCTTCATCGCAGGGACGGACTTGCCTGTTGTCTTGAAAGTGGACGGCAGCTGGGGCGGCGAGGGTGTCATCGTGGCACGCGGCCGCTCGCAAGCACATGCCGCTTTGCGCCGGCTCGGACAGACGCCTTCGCGGTTTCGCTCGCTCGCTAGGGCCGTGCGCCGCCGGGACGCGCACCATTTCAACGCTGCTATTTCGCCCCCTCCTGCCGCTCTCAGCGTGCAACGCTTCATCACCGGCCGGCCCGCGGCGAGTGCAGTCGCGTGCTGGCAGGGTGAGATCATTGGGGCGTTTTACTATGACGTGCTCGTAGCGCAGGGAGAGATCGGCCCACCCAACGTCATCCGTCGCATGGAATGTGCCGAAATGGAGTCTGCCACGCGCAGAATCGTCCGGCATTATCGGCTGTCCGGTATTCACGGACTGGATTTTCTGCGCGATGCAACGGGCGCGGCGTATCTCATCGAGATTAATCCGCGCGCCACGCAAGGCGGCACGATCGCTTTCGGAGCGGGGTGCGACCTGCCAGCGGCACTCGCTTCGGTCGTGGAGCCGGCGGCAGGGATGCGCGAAGCCATCCTCAACGATACCGTCGCGATATTTCCCAGGGAATGGCAGCGCGATCCCGCAAGCCCCTGGCTGCGTTCGGCGCATCACGACGTACCCTGGGACGATCCGGCAGTGCTGCTTGCGTCATTGCAAGGAACACGTCGGATCCCAACCTCCAACAAAAGGGCACGCGCAAGCCAGTTGCCGCGTGATGGCCTTTTGTCCGGTTTTGACGCCATGATCGCCGGTTACACGGGTTTGTGAAAGGCGCGCACCAATCTCCGGCCCCCTTATGTGCGTAGAGGAATTGTCTGCTGTAACATTGCCATCGCCGGTGCGAACTTACTTTGCGAGAGCAGTCGAAGAATCGTGCAACCGGAGACAGGATAATGACTTCGCAGTTTTCGTTCTCTGCAACCCGCCGTGAACTGTTGTGCGCGGGACTGTCCGGGAGCGCACTGGGCTTGGCGTTGCTGACGCCCGGTCTTTTGCGCGCCGCCGTACCCGACGAAGTCACGATCGAGAACTTTTCCGCCGCGGGGAAAAGTCTCGGCCAACAGCGTGTTGCCCGCGTCGTGCGCAGTGAGGACGAATGGCGGCGGATGCTATCGCCGGAATCCTTCGAGGTAACCCGCCATGCGGACACCGAGGCGCCTTTTACGGGCGTCTCCTGGAACCTGCACGCGGACGGACTTTTCCGCTGCATCTGTTGCGCAACGGCACTTTACGATTCACGCACAAAGTTCGAATCCGGAACCGGCTGGCCGAGCTTTTATCAACCCATCTCGCGCGACAATGTAGTCGAAACGGGAGACGGAACCCTGGGCATGACCCGCACAGCTGTGTCATGCAAACGTTGCAATGCACATCTGGGCCACGTGTTCAACGACGGACCGCGGCCAACGGGGCTGCGCTACTGCATGAATTCCGCGGCCATGAAATTCATTTCGCGGGCAACCGTCTAACCTTTTGCCATGGAGGCGACAATGTCGCTCGTTCGAACTTGCGCAATGGCGCTTTCTTTGTCGGTGTCTGCCCTGGCGGTATCTGCGGCGTGCGCCGACGAACAGCCCAGGCCACTGCCACCCCCCGCGCTGGACACCCCCCAATCCGCAGACGGTTCGCAGGTTGTCGTGCTCAGCGGCGGCTGCTTCTGGGGCATGCAAGGCGTATTCGAGCATGTCAAAGGCGTCCGCCAGGTCGTGGCGGGATATTCGGGCGGTGCGCGCAATACGGCCAACTACCAGGACGTGAGCGAAGGAAATACCGGTCATGCGGAATCCGTGCAGATTACCTTCGATCCGCGCCAGATATCCTATGGCGAGCTGTTACGCGTGTTCTTCTCCGTGGCAGAGGATCCTACGGAACTGAACCGGCAAAGTCCCGACGAGGGAACAAACTACCGTTCCAATATCTTTTACGCGGACCCCGCACAGGAGCGGATCGCGCGTTCCTACATCGCGCAGCTCGGCCATGCGCATGCATTCTCTAAGCCGATCGTCACACGTGTCGACAAGCTTACGGGCTTCTATCCGGCAGAGAACTATCACCAGGATTATCTCATCCACAATCCCGACAGCGCCTACATTGTCATAAACGACATGCCGAAGATCGCGGCACTGAAACGCATTTATCCCGCGATGTATCGCGACGCACCGGTCATGGTTTCGATGCGCCCCCCGTCTTGAGGGCCTACCGCTATTCGGCAGCCTGGCGCTGCTGATGGCGGCCCTCGCGCACCTCTTCGATGATCTTGGCCGTGAAGGCGTCGAGATCGGCAGGACAGCGGCTCGTGATAATGCCGTCGTCCACCACGACCTCCCGGTCGACCCAATTGGCGCCGGCGTTTTCCAGATCCTTGCGTACGGACTTCCATGACGTCATCTGACGTCCTTTCACGGCGTCGGCTTGAATCAGCAGCCATGGGCCGTGGCAGACCGCCGCCACAATCTTTCCGCTCTCCAGGAACTCTCGCACCACGCGCATGGCGTCGTCATTGATGCGCAGGGTGTCGGGATTGATCTGGCCCCCTGGAATGACAAGAGCGTCGAAGTCCGCGCATTTTGCATCGGCGATCTTCATGTCCGCCTCGGAGGTGCGTCCCCAGTCCTTGTGGTCCCAGCCGCGAATGGGCTTGCCGTCGGTCGATGCGACTTTCACGGTCGCGCCGGCCGCGCGCAATTTATCACGGGGAACTTCAAGTTCGGCCTGTTCGAAGCCGTGTGTAGCGATAATAAGGATTTTGGCTTGCTTTATGTCGGGCATTACGGCCCTCCTTGGAGTGCAGCGACAAAAAGCGCCGCCGGGATTTTTCAGAACCTCCGACCCGCTGAACGACGCCGAAGTCACCAGTACGGCGTGACGCCGTAATAGGAATAAAGCGCACCTTCGCGACCGCGATCCTCGTACTGCCAGGATTCGTTATCGCGGAACTTCGGCGCTTTCCTGAGTTGGTCTTCGGTGACGTTCACTTCGTATCCGCCCAACCTCTCATTGTAGGTGAGCAGCGACCATGGAACGGGGTATCGGTCGCTGCCGATACCCAAAAAGCCGCCGAAGCTCATGACGGCATACGCAACATTGCCGGAGGTTTTGTCGATCATCACGCGATCGATTGTTCCGACCCGATCGCCATCGGAGCGGTAGACGGCGGTACCTTCGACTTTGTCGCTGCCGATGAGGCCGATCGTCTCGCGCGAGTGAAGCTTGTCTGCAGAGGCCTGACGCGTTTCCATCTGTGAATTTTCCTTTCCGCTAGGGCGTTTGGGGAACGTCATGCAAAGGGTGAAGTTCCAAAAAACCCAATAAAATGCGCCAAGTGCGGGGACTGGGCGCGCGCCCAGGTTCGCGCTATCATGGGTGAATTCGAACGAGTTTGGTTGCCGCGATTTGGTGGGCAGGCGGACCGCAAGGGGAACCTTTCTCAAGGCAGCACGATATCTCCAAATCCCTCAGGGGCTTTTTCGGGCGATCCCTGCTTCACATTGAGAGAAAGTGATGAACGTTCCGTCTGCGCGCCTGCAAGTGGTCGGCCGGCCCGTTGCTTCCAGCCGGGGAGAGATCGCGACGCGCTATCTTGCCGTTCGGGCGGAAACCGAGCGTCTCGCGGCGCAGTTGACGGGGGAGGATCAAAGTGTCCAGTCCATGCCCGACGCGAGCCCTACGAAATGGCATCGCGCCCACACGACATGGTTTTTCGAAACCTTCGTTCTTTGCCACGCGAAGGACTACCGCCCCTTCGACAGCCGGTTCGGGTTTTTGTTTAATTCGTACTACGAAGCCGCCGGGCCGCGCCATGCCCGTCCGCTGCGAGGCCTTCTTACCCGCCCGGATGCCAATGACGTGCGTGCCTATCGCCAGCACGTTGACGGTTGCATCCTGGCGCTGCTCGATCGGCGCGGCGAAGAACCCGAAATCGCGACCCTTACCGCGCTTGGTCTGGAACACGAGCAACAGCACCAGGAACTCATTCTCACAGACATTCTTCACGCGTTCGCACAGAATCCACTTTTGCCGGCCTACACACCGTATGTTCCCGCGGTCGCCCAGCCGCGTAGCGCCGTGGCGTTTGCCGCTTTCGACGGCGGGATCATCGAGATCGGCCACACGGGCGACGGATTCTCGTTCGACAATGAAAATCCGCCACATGAAGTTCTGTTGAATCCCTTTCGTCTCGCCGACCGTCTCGTGACCAACGGAGAATGGCTGGAATTCATCGCCGGCGGCGGTTACGAAACGGCCTCGCACTGGCTGTCGGACGGCTGGCTGCTGGCGCGGCAAGAGCAATGGGAATCGCCGCTCTATTGGCAGAGGCGCGATGATCTCTGGCATGCGATGACGTTGTCGGGCCTGCAGCCAGTGGATCCCGATGCACCCGTGTGCAATGTGAGCTATTACGAGGCCGATGCGTTTACCCGCTGGCGCGGCAAGCGGCTGCCGACGGAATGCGAGTGGGAGCACGCGGCGCGTTTCACGAAAGCACAGCCGGCAGAAGGAAATTTGCGGGAGAGCGGATATTTGAGGCCTTTGTCGCCGCGCAGCGGCAGCATGCAGTTGTTCGGCGACACGTGGGAATGGACCCAAAGTCCCTACACGGCCTATCCGGAGTTTCGTGCCTCGCAAGACGCGCTCGGCGAATACAACGGCAAGTTCATGATCAACCAGATGGTATTGCGCGGCGGCTCCTGCTTGACGAACACGGACCATGTGCGCGCGGGTTATCGGAATTTTTTCCATCCCCATCAGCGCTGGCAGTTTTCCGGTCTGCGTCTGGCCGATGATTTGCCCCGCCGCCATCGGCGCCCAGCGCCAACCATTCCGCCGTTCCTGGAAGATGTCTGGAGAGGGCTCTCTGCCACACCGAAAAACCTGCCGAGCAAATACTTCTATGACGCGGAAGGCTCGCGGCTTTTCGAGGCGATCTGCAATCTGCCGGAATATTATCTGACGCGCAGCGAAAGCGACCTGTTGGGAGTTGTCGCTCGGGAACTTTCCGCCGAACTGGAACCGAACACCGCTCTTGTCGAATTCGGCTGCGGCGCCTGCACCAAGACGCGCGTGCTTCTCGATCTGCTGCCCGGCATTTCAAGCTATGTTCCCATCGACATCTGCGAAGAATCGCTCAAAAGCAGCGTCGAGCCGCTGATCGCAGCATTCCCCCATCTCGACATACGGCCGCTTGCCGGCGATTTCGCGGAAGATATCGTATTGCCGCAGAACGTGCAGCGCAGCCCCCGGCTCGGATTCTTTTCGGGATCGACAATCGGCAATTTTGAAATCGGGGAAGCGACCGATTTTCTGCGCCGGGCAAGACGCAGCCTTGGAACCGGCGGCAAATTCCTCGTTGCCATCGATCTGGCGAAGGATGTGGGAACGCTGCTTGCGGCCTATGACGATGCGCAGGGCGTGACGGCGAAATTCAACGCGAACCTGCTTGCGCGCATCAATCGCGAACTGGGTGCGAGCTTCGATTTGGCCGGCTTCTCGCATCTGGCGCGGTGGAACACGGCGTTGAGCCGGATCGAAATGCACCTGCTGTCGCGCGAGGACCAGACGGTGCGCGTTGCCGGTCGGGAGTTTCGCTTCCCGCGCGGCGAGACGATCCACACGGAGAACTCGCACAAATATACGATCGAGCAATTCGCCGGGATCTCGCGCGAGGCCGGTTGGACCCTGGTGCGCAGCTGGAGCTGCCCGCCGCCCGAATTCGCGCTCGTCCTGCTGGCTTGATACGTCCCGGCCTGAGCGAGCAGGAATTTCCTCCCGTCGCTCGGCAATTGCGCGAAAATTCCGGGACACGAATGCCCGGTTGTTCGTAACGCCTGCTGTTCCGTGCCGGGCGCGACAGCGCGCTTGCGGAATTCTCGCTGCAGGCTTGCGCATGGTTGCGTCTCCATGGCACCGTCCGCACCGCCTTCGTCCTGTTTTTCCAAGAGGACTCCATATGCGTTTCGCACCGTCGATCATGCTGATCGTTGCCGTCACCGGCGTACTCGCAGCCTGCCATCCGCGCGATCACTCCGAACAGACCCGCCAAAACCGGGGCACCGAAACCCAGCATGTCGGCCAACAACAGCGGGTCGGACAACAACAATTCGGCGAACGGCGCTTGGGCGGCGGACGAAGACATGGAGGCAACGGCCTGCGCCGCATCTGTGCCGACGACATCGCGAAATACTGTCAGAACGATGATCGCAAGAAACGCTGCCTGAAACAGAACATGGATAAATTGAGCGCGGACTGCAAGACAGCAGTTGAAGCTGCGGTTGCTCGCAAGCGCAATGGCGACAACGGCGGCAAAAACAACAACAATTCCGACAATGGGGACAACTGAGCGGATATCATGCAGTCATACCTTCGAGACGCCGCCGCGACTTCAGTATCTGGCCAGCCAGCTCCTGCGCGTTAGGGACGCCGGTCTATCGGACGGCAGGATTGCCTCGCAGGCGCACTTTATCCATGTCCCTCTGCCTACAGTCTGCCCAGTAGTGCCAGTATCACCACGATCACGAGGACGAGCCCGAGGGTTCCGCTCGGATAATAGCCCCATCGGCCCGAATACGGCCAAGTAGGGAGAGATCCCAGAAGCAGCAAAATAAGGAGGATAATCAGGATTGTGCCAAGCATGTCGCGCTCTTTTGTTTGTTGGGCCGCAAGAAAACAACCATAGCCGAGGAAAGTACCCGCGATTGGAACTACAGAACGGCCCTTGCGTCATCGTTGAAGCGGGGGCGCGCCATGATGGCAGCGGATATTTCGCGCTTGCGCGTCTTCATGGCTTCGCCGTTCCCATTTAATGCGTCCAGGAAGCGCCCCCCCCAACTCGAAATGTCGTTCTGCAGGAGCGCATCCATAAGCTTTTTGTGGCGTGAAATGCGCTCGTCCAGGGGCATGACGAAGGCGCGCGCGATGGCTGCGCCCACTGCCTCCGGATCGTAGGGATTCACCAGCAGCGCGGCGCCGAATTCGGACGCGGCGCCCGCAAATCGCGAAAGAATCAGAACCCCCGGATCTTCCATGTCCTGAGCCGCGACATATTCCTTGCAGACCAGATTCATCCCGTCGCGCAACGGCGTCACGAGACCGACCCGCGCCGAGCGATAGAGCCCCGACAGCACAGTCCGGCTGTAGGCTTTGTTCGTGTAACGCAGGGGAGACCACGAGACATCGCCATAGGTGCTGTTGATGCGCCCGGCGGTGGCTTCGATCTCGCGTTTCATTTCCGCGTATTCCTGGATTGTGCTGCGACTCTTCGGAGTGATCTGAAGCCAGGTCATGTTTCCGCGGAATTGCAGGTTATTGACGAGAAAACTCTCGAAAGCCTCGAGGCGCAGCGCCAACCCCTTGGAATAATCGAGTCTGTCGACGCCGATCATCGTCTGGCCCGGAAGGCTGCCGGCAACCCGTTTTACGAACGGTGACCGCACGGCCCTTCGGGCGACCCGATTGAACTCCAGCGTCTCGATGCCAACCGGAAATGTCCCTATCCGCATCGACCGCGAACCCGTGCCAAAGCTGCGCTGAATGTGGGCCGACATCCCGCACTCTTTCGCGAGATAGCGTGCGAAGTTCGCCGCATCGTCGTCCGTCTGAAAGCCGACGAGGTCATATTCGCAGAGCGAGGGAATCAGCTGCTCGTGCCTCGGCATGGCGGTCAGGAATTCAGGCGGCGGAAACGGGATATGCAGAAAGAAGCCGATGCGATTGTCGCGGCCACGCGCTCTCAGCGCCTTTGCCAGCGGCATGAGATGATAGTCGTGAACCCAGACCACATCATCCGGCTCGAGGACCCGGTCGAGCTCCTCGGCAAAATGCTCGTTGACGCGCAAATAACCCGTCAAATCCCGCCGCGAG
Source organism: Rhizomicrobium sp. (assembly GCA_036511745.1). Classification (GTDB taxonomy): domain Bacteria; phylum Pseudomonadota; class Alphaproteobacteria; order Micropepsales; family Micropepsaceae; genus Rhizomicrobium. Next base: position 22,315 of record DATCBQ010000084.1, on the reverse strand, counting down.
AATTCCGCAAGGTCGATGCGATAATGCAGAATCGGCCAGAGGACTCGATTGGCAAATCCGTTATAATATTCCTGGTAATCCTCCTCGCCGAGATCGGTGACAATATAGGTGTTGCCGCCGTGCTCGATGGTCTGCGTTCGGATCTCGCCGATGGGTTTTACGGCGCCGCTCCACCCGAGCCACACGCATTGCCGCCGCTTTAGTGTGGCGCGCAGCGCGACTTCCAGGCCGCCGGCGTGCGTGCCGGCAGCGGGATTGGGAACCGCCACGCGATTGGAGATTATGAAGACGCGTGCCAATACCGGTCCTCCCAACTCCGGGACAAGCGCATGGCAGTGGTGATGAGTCCCGCCATCGAATAGGTCTGGGGAAAGTTGCCCCACAACGCGCCGGTACGCGGATCGACGTCTTCGGACAGAAGACCATAGTGATTTCTGAGTTTAAGCGCGTCCCGGAACATTTCGCGCGCCTCCCCGACCCGTCCCAGAAGCCACCACGCATCGGTCAGCCAAAACCGGCAGACCAGAAATGCGGATTCCGGAACGCCAAAATCATCCTCACCCGCATATCGCATAACGTGGCTCTTTTTCAGAAGTTCCCTGCCGATCAGCTCTACGGTTGAGACAAAGCGCGGGTCTTTCGGTTCGACAAGGCCAAGTTCCGGAAGCAGAAGCACGCTGGCATCGAGATCGTCGATGTCGGGAGCAGCGGTGAAGGCGCCCCGTTTGGGATTCCATGAGCGATCCAGAATCGTGCTCTGAACGCTCTCCGCGATGCCGTTCCAATGCAGGGCGCGCTCCGCGTGCCCCAGATGGGCAGCGATGGCAGCGATACGACTGACGCCGGCCCAGCACATTGCAGCTGAATGGGTATGTACCCGCTTGCGACCGCGATATTCCCAGATACCGGAATCGGGTTCGAGAGCCAATTCGGCAGCTCTGCCGGCCAAATTCTCCAGCAACCGGAATTGAGACTCTCCTGCGGGACGCGGAAGCCTGCGATCGAAAAACATCGGCATCGCGGCGAGAATAACGCTGCCATAGGCATCGTGCTGAATCTGGTCGACAGCCGCGTTGCCAACGCGCACAGGGCCGTGACAGAGATATCCGGCAAGCTGCGGCGCGATGCGCTCGGTGAGGCAATCGTTGGGAACAATGCCGTAAACCGGCTTGAGTCCTGCCTGCTCATCGGCGACAATTCCGAGAATGTAGTTGATGTAGTCTTCCATCGTGCGCGTGGCGCCGATGCGATTGAGCGCCTTCACAACAAAATAGGCGTCGCGCAGCCAGCAGTACCGATAGTCCCACGTACGGCCCGAACGGGGCGCTTCGGGAATGGAGGTCGTGAGCGCCGCGACGATGCCGCCCGTCTCTTCGAAATTGCAGAGCTTGAGGGTGATCGCCGCGCGGATCACGGCTTCCTGCCAGTCGTAGCCGATCGAAAGTCGACGCACCCATTCAAGCCAATAGTCCTTCGTGCGTTGCGCGAATTCGCGACACGTTGACTCGATCTCGCTGGGAAATGGCTCGTCCGAGCCCAGCACCATGTGGACAGTGCGCGTCAGAACGAGCGGCGTTTCCCTCTCGATATAGGACAGCGGGGCATCGGTTGTTAAACGGATGGATGTATCGCTGCCCCAGAACCGGATGTGGTTGCTGCCGAAGGAACGCTGCGGCGCGGCCTCGCCATAATTGTATCTGGGTCGCATGCGGATGGTGATGCGCGGAAGCCCGCTTAGCGGTTCGATCGTGCGGATCAGCTGCGGCGGCCGCAGCATGCGGCCGAAATTGCGAAAACGCGGTGCGAAATCCGTAATGCGAACGCTGGCGCCGTCCGAGTCCGTCAGCACAGTGCTTACAATGGCGGTGTTGCGGACATATTGCGATTGGATGTCGGCGAGCCGATCCAGGACGACATCGCAATAACCCTTCTCTTCCTCACCCGAAAGCAGGCGGCAGAAGACGGGATCGCTGTCGAAACGGGGGTAACACCACCAGACAATCCGGCCGCTCTTCTCCACAAGCGCGGCAGTTCTGCCGTTGCCGATCACGGCCAGATCGAGGCCTTGCGGACTACTCACTATTTGCTCCCTCGCTGCCGTCTGCCAGGATCGCGAGCCAGCGCCGCACGTCGTCCGGTCCCGACACCGTGAAATCCGCATAGGGCATGGGGCGGCCGACGGAAACGCCGAAGCCTCCCAATTCTGGCAATACCGCGAAAGCAAATTCGTCCGTCGTGTCGTCGCCGAAGAAAACAGGACGGCGGCCTGCGAATGGCGGCAAAAGCATCAGAGCACGCAAGGCTTCGCCCTTGTTGAAGAATTTCGATTTGATCTCGTAGACCGACTTGCCGCCCATCAGCACGAAATCGGACCGGAACGGAGCAACGCGTTCGCGCAGCAGGCCAAGCAATGTTTCTCCCCGATCCGGCGACTGACGATAGTGAAACGCAAGCGTGAAAGTTTTGTCTTCGATGCGGACGAGAGGTTCCAGAGAAGGAATATCGCGACAAGCTTGCCGAAGGGTCTCGGGTATCGGCGACATGCGCAATTCGGCGCCCGCAGCGGGGGATCGACGCAATTGCGCGCCGTGGCAGCCAATGGCTGCGGTTCTGAGGGGCGCAAATAGTTCATCGATGGACGCAAGCGTGCGCCCACTGACAAGTGCAAGTGCGCCATCGGTTTTTCCGGCAATCAGGCGCAGCGACCGGTACAGGTCCTCAGGAACGAAGACTTCCCCGGGGGTCGGCGCGATGTCGAGCAAGGTTCCGTCAATATCGAGAAGAATCGTATCCTTCCGCAGATCGATCGCCGGCAATTCCAGCCGATCGTTTCCGGCGGTTGTTTGCGTTTCCCGATCCATCGCAATCCTTCAGGCTGCCCGCGTCATGCGCTGCCACAAAATCCCGCCGCCCACGATGCCCGCATCATTGGTGACGAGCGTGACTGCAGGGGGTAATTCGAACGTAATTTGGCAGGAATTTCCGCCGCCGATGTAGAGGTGATCGAAATTCAATAGCGAGTACAAAATGGCAATCACTTTCTCGACGCGCCGGTTCCACCGCTTCTTGCCAGCAGTCTTGAGTGCTCTTTCACCGACATAATCGTTGTAGCTCTTGTCTTTGTGGACGGGATGATGAGCCAACTCCAGGTGCGGCATGATTGCGCCGTCGCGGAACAGCCCCGTGCCGGCGCCGGTTCCCAGAGTCAGCATCAGTTCGATCCCTTTCCCCCTGACGGCGGCGAGCCCATGCATCTCGGCATCGTTGATGAGAAGGCAACGCCCGCCCAGGCGCTGCGAAAGCGACCGCGAAAGATCGAAGCCGGCCCAATCCTTCGTCCCGAAATGCGGCGCCGTAACGACGTCGCCGCCGCGTACGACACCTGGAAACGCTGCCGCGATGCGCTGATGTTTCGGTAGTGGTGCGACAAGCTCCGCGATACTGTCGATCATTACCGCGGGGGGACAGGGATAGGGCGTAGGAATCCGCACGCGCTGCGTCAGCAGCTTGCCGTGCAGATCGACAAGAGCCGCCTTAAGACCGTTGCCCCCGATGTCGATCGACAGCACGCGCACCGAACGCGATGTCGCCGAAGATTTTACGGGCGCAGCCATGCGCCGCTCACGATTTGTGCCGCAGCACCGGTTTCTCGGCTGGCCTCCCGGATTGTCGATGCCGGCGCGGATGATCGCCAGTGGCGAGCGCCAGACCCGAATTGACAAGAGCGACGTGCGAAAATGCCTGCGGAAAATTACCAAGCATGCGCCGCGCCCGCGGATCGTACTCCTCCGCGAGCAGGCCGACGTCGTTGCAAAGCCGAACTAGACGCGCAAACAGCCGCTCGGCGTCCGCGCGCCGGCCAACAAGGAGATAGTTGTCTACCAGCCAGAAACTGCAGGCGAGAAAGGCGCCCTCGCCGGCGGGAAGGCCATCGACGCCGGATCCGGTTTCGTAGCGCAATACGAGGTCCTTAAACATCAATCGGCTTTCGATCTCGTTGACGGTGTTGCGGATGCGACTGTCGGTCGGCGGCAGAAAGCCAATGATCGGCAGCAGAAGCAGGCTGGCGTCCAGATGCTCCGACCCATAGGACTGAACGAAGCACTTGCGTTTCGGGTCGATGCCTTCGCGGCAGATTTCCTTGTGGATACGATCTGCAATCCGCTTCCACTTCTTCCGGATGGGCGCGGGATCGCGGTTGGCTTTCCAGGCTCTGTCGAATGCGACCCAGGTCATTGCCTTGGAGTAGGTGAAATGTTGGGGCGCGCCCCTGATTTCCCAAATCCCTTCGTCGGGCTGGTCCCAAATCTTTTCCAGATGTCCCAGCATCACCGCGCGTATCTCGTCGCGGCGCGGGGAGCCTGGCAATCCGCCCTTGCGCGCCTGGGTCATGGCGTCGGCAAGCTCGCCGAAGACATCGAGCTGAAGCTGCAGGGCCGCCGCATTCCCCACGCGCACCGGCGCGGAATTTTCATATCCGGGCAGCCAGCCGACGTTCCATTCATCGAGCCGTCGTTCGCCGGCCGGACCGTAAACCGCTTGAATTTGTTCGGGACTGCCGGCAATGGCCCGCACCAGCCAGTTCTGCCACATCGCCGCTTCTTCGAGATAACCGGCATTCATGAACGCCAGAAGCGTAAACGTCGCATCGCGAATCCAGCAGTAGCGATAGTCCCAGTTGCGCGTGCCACCGATCTGTTCCGGAAGGGACGTGGTAACCGCGGCCACGATCCCTCCTGTCGGCCGGTAGCTCAATGCCTTCAGCGTGATGAGCGAGCGGCGGATGTCGCGCGACCACTTGCTTGCGATCTTGCACTTGCCGGACCACTCCTCCCAGAATTTCACTGTCGTATCGAGAGCGGATTCCACGCTGAGCGGCAAGGGAACCGGCTGATCCGAAGGAGAATAGGTCATTACGAACGCGACCGCTTCCCCGGCGCGAACGGAAAACTCACCCTGCGTGTGCATATCCTTCCCGTGAAGCCGCGCCGTGGTTCGCAGGGTCACCAGATTGGGGCCGGCGACCGCCGTCAGGGTCATTTCGTCGTCTTTGCTTACCCACGGCACCGTCACGCCGAAATCGAACCGGATAACCAGATCGGTGAGGAACGAAACGATGCCTTTGCGGCCCATGACCACACGCACGATGGAACTGTGGACGACGGCTACCGGCATGAATTCGATAAGGGTTGCTTCACCCTTGGCGGTCTTGAATGTCGTTTCCAGAATGAGCGTGTCGTCGCGATATTTCCGCCTGGTTTTTGCCTTCTGCGTTGGCGCAAGCAGCCAGCGTCCGTGTTCCGGGGTGCCCAGAAGCGCCGCGAAACAGGCGGCCGAGTCGAAACGCGGAACGCAGAGCCAGTCTATCGAGCCGTCTCGCCCCACAAGCGCCGCGGTGCGCATGTCTCCGATAAGAGCGTAATCTTCGATCCGGCTTGCCATCACATCATCCCGTGAGCTCGCCCGCGGCAGCGGAATCGACGAACCAGATCACTTCGCCGGAGGTTCGAATGCGCGCGGCCGGAAGGTTTCGATTTCCGGCCCGCACCGCCTTCACGGCCTCGGCCTTGTCGGCTCCGGCGACGAGAAAGGCGAGCGCGCGGCTCGATCCGATGGCCGGATAGGTCAGCGTCACTCGTGGCTCGCCGCGGCCGGACATGACGGGGGCGACCCAATGCCGGCGTTCCTCAAGCACGGGTTGGCCGGGCAGCAGAGAACAGGTGTGGCCATCGCTGCCCAGTCCCAGAAACATGACTTCGAAAAGCGCCTTCGAAGGATCGAGAACTTCTGCGCCATAGCTGCGCTTGAGCTCGGTTTCGTACCGTATGGCCGCGTCGGCCGGCGTTCCATCGGTCGGCACGGGATGCACCCGTTCCCGTGCAATAGGCGCGGAAGCAAGCAGCGTTTCCCGGGCCATGCGATAATTGCTGTCCGCACTTTCGTGCGAAACGAAACGCTCGTCTCCCCAGAAGAGATCAAGTCGCTGCCAGGGCATTTGCGCGCTGAACCCCGCGCTGCCCAGCAGACAATACAGTTTCTTCGGCGTGGAGCCGCCCGAAAGCGATATGCGCAGATTCTCCGTGCGAGCGTTCACCCGCCCGACAAACCACTCCGCGGCATTCTGGGCGAGCTTGTCTGAATCCTTTGCGATCTCCAACCGGCCTTGCATGCAGGTTTCGGCCATTGGGAGTCAGCGAATAGCCCGCCAGGCGCGCCCATCATGCGTCAGCAATGCGTCTGCGGCTTGCGGACCCGCGCTCCCGGCAGCGTAGTTGGGAAATGCGTCCGATGGTTTGCCGCGCCAGGCGTCGAGCAGCGGCTCGACAACGGCCCACGCCGCTTCCACTTGATCGGCGCGCTGGAACAACGTGGGATCGCCCATGAAACAATCGTAGAGCAGCGTTTCGTAGCCAACCTCGGATGATTGCTTGAACCAGTCGGTATAGCGAAAGTCCATGGCGACGCTTTCAAGTGCTACGTCGGGGCCCGGGATCTTGGCGTTGAACCTCAGGCGTATGCCTTCGTCCGGCTGGATTTGCAGCACCAGCCAATTGGCGCCGAGCTCGTCCACGGGCGTGTCCTTGAACAGCATGAACGGCGCTTCCTTGAAGCGAATGGCGATCTCGGTGGTCCGCCTGGGCAATCGCTTGCCCGTGCGCAGATAGAAAGGCACCCCCGCCCAGCGCCAGTTGTCGATGCATAATTTCAATGCGACGAAGGTTTCGACGAATGAATCCGTCGCAACGTGATCTTCCTTGCGGTAGGCGGCCACGTCGTGGTCGCCAATTCTGCCCGCAGCATACTGGCCGCGCACGGCATCTTCCGGCTTCACCGGATGCACGGCCTTGAATACGTCCGCCTTTCTGGCGCGGATGTCGTCGGCGTCGAAAGACGCAGGCGGTTCCATGGCGGTCATGGCAACGAGCTGGAAAAGATGATTGGGGACCATGTCCCTGAGCGCGCCGGTTTGTTCGTAAAAGCTGCCGCGTTCTTCGATGCCGATGGTCTCAGCTACCGTGATCTGCACGTGATCGATGCGGTCCCGATTCCACACCGGCTCGAACAGACCGTTGGCGAATCGCAGAGCCAGAATGTTCTGGACCGTTTCTTTGCCGAGAAAATGATCGATGCGGTAGATCTGGTCTTCCCGCAACTGCCGGTGGATGCGCGCGTTGAGCGACTTCGCCGATTCGAGATCGTGCCCGAACGGCTTTTCAATCACCACCCGGCGGAACCCGGCTTTGTCCTGAAGCAAGCCTGCGGTCCCCAAAGAATCCACGATGGGGCCAAAAAAACGGTCGGGCACTGCGAGATAGAAAAGAATGTTTCCGCCCAATTGTTCTTTCCCGTCGCGGTCTGCCAGGTGCGCCGCCAGGCGCTTGAACGCGTTGGCATCGCCAAAATCTGCCGTGACGTACGACATCGCGGACGCGAGTTTCTGCCATGGTGACGTTTCGATCGCCCCGGCCCCGAACTCGCCGCCGCCGGTCTGGATGGTCTGCTCGAGAAAATCGTGCAGGTCGGCGCTCCATTGTTCGCCGGTTTTTTCGTTGTGATCGAGGCCGACGATCGCAAAGTGCTCGGGCAGCAGGCCGCTCTTTGCGAGGTTGTAAAGCGCCGGCACGACAAGACGTTTGGTGAGATCGCCATTGGCTCCGAAAATCACCATCGCGAGGGGCGGCGGCGGTGCGCGCTTTGAGTCGGCACTTCCCGGATTCATTTCTTCAATCCGCCTTCGAGCTGTCCCTCGATGTGGCCGCCGAACTGGTTGCGCATGGCAGAAAGCAGTTTCTCGCCGAAGCTGTGTTCGATGCGCGAACGAAAGCGTGCGTATAATGCGGCGGAGAGCACATTTGCCGACACCGCTTCCTCAATCGCCGCATTGACGGTCCAGCGCGCTTCGCCGGAATCGTCAACATATCCTTCGAACTTGTCGAGCGTCGGGTTCGCCGCGAGTGCGATCGCGGTGAGATCCAGCAGCCAGGACGAGATCACGCTGCCGCGCCGCCACACTTCGGCAATGTCGGGAAGATTCAGATCGTATCGCTCGTCCTGCGGCAGGCCATCGCCTGCCTTGCCGCGCAGAATGTCGAAACCTTCGGCATAGGCCTGCATCAAGCCATATTCGATGCCGTTATGCACCATCTTCACGAAATGGCCTGCGCCTGCGGGTCCGGCATGGAGATATCCGCGTTCGGGCCGCATATCGCGTCCCGCACGCCCCGGCGTGCGTTCGATATCGCCGATGCCGGGCGCCAGCGCCGAGAAAATCGGGTCCAGCCGCTCGACGTTCTTCGTGTCGCCTCCGATCATCATGCAGTAGCCGCGCTCCGCACCCCAGACGCCGCCGGATGTGCCGACATCGATGTAACCGATTTTTCTTGTCGCCAGCTCCTTCGCGCGACGAATGTCATCCTTGTAGAAGCTGTTACCGCCATCGATCACCGTGTCGCCTTCGCGCAGTACCTGACCCAGTGTAGCAATGGTGGATTCCGTGGGCTCCCCCGCGGGAAGCATCACCCAGGCGGTCCGGGGCGGCGAAAGCAGCTTTGCAACCTCTTCAAGACTGCGCGCCGGCGTCGCCTTTTCTTTCGCAAGAGCTTTAGCCGCGTCCGGATTGCGGTCGAAAACAACCACTTCGTGGCCGTGCTTCAAAAGACGTTGCGCAATATTGCCGCCCATGCGGCCAAGCCCGATCATTGCTATCTGCATGGGATCTCCGTCATGCGAGGGCCTGCGTGATCGCCGCAGCCAGGGAGGCGAGTCCGCTTTCGATATCGTTCAGATGGATGCGAATGGCGCGACGGCCGCGCTCGTTCAAAACCTCCAGATCGCCGATCGCCTGGGCGAGCTGCACGGTGCCGAAATCGAGGCCGCCATTGCGCACCGCGATGGCCTCGCGATGCTCGCCCGTAATGGTGATGAAGACGCCTTCGTTGGCGCCGCCCTTGTAGGCCTGTCCCGTCGAGTGCAGATAGCGCGGCCCGAAACCCGCCACCGTCGCCACCCTTTTGGCGTCACGCACCCTGGCGCGGATGCCGTCGAGCGCAGTCTCATGCGCCTGCGACTGTTCGATATAGGCGAGCAATGCGAAATAATCCCTGGCGCCGAGCTGGTTCAAGTGCGCGCGCAGACATTCCGACAGGTTTTTCGCGTCGGCGACGGTCTTGCTGTTGCGTGCATCCGCATAGATCGCGATGCCGTCATATGTAGCAATGGGCGTCTGCCGGGGCAGCGATCCCTTTTCCTCGTATGCTTTTGTCATCTCCCGCGTTTTTTGTTTCTGGGCTTCGACATCCGGCTGATCGAAGGGATCGATGCCGATCACGGCGCCGGCCGCGGCGATCGCCAGTTCCCAGAGAAAGAACATTTGCGCAAACTGGTAAGTGTCCTCGATGGCGAGCCGGATGACGGGATGATCGCGATCGGTAAGCTGCTGAAGGAGCTCCGACGGTTCGCTGCAGCCCGACATGTGCAAATGGACAAATATGCGATCCTTGCCATAGGCATCCGCGCTGCCGAGCGGCTCGCCGTAAACCGGAATCAATCCCTTGCCCTGCTTGCCCGTCGATTCGGCAATGAGCTGTTCGAGCCATGCGCCGAGTGTGCCGATATCGTCGGAGGCTACGAGTGTGACCTTGTCGCGTCCGCATTCTTTCGCCAGCGTGCCGAGCGCAATACCGAGCTTGAGACCGGGGCTTGCTTCGGCGGGCACCATCGGATGCGAACTGGTGACAGCCGACGATGCCTCCCGCAGGAAGCGGTCGACATCGAGCCCCATCGCTGCCGCCGGCACGAGCCCAAAATTGGAGAGCACGGAGAACCGGCCGCCGATCGAAGCATCGCCGAAGAAAACGTGACCGAACCCGTCGCGTTTCGCTTCTGCTTCCAGCGAACTGCCAGGATCGGTGATGGCAACGAACTGTTCGCCCGCGCTGGCGCCGGTTTTTTCCGAGACAAGATGGAAAAAATGGTCCTTGAGGAGGTTCGGTTCCAGGGTCGAGCCCGACTTGGACGCCACAATAAAGAGGGTCGAAGCAAGCGTGATTTCATTTTCGACGGTCCGGATGCGGTCGGGATCGGTGGAGTCCAGCACGTGCAGACGCGGCCAGCCGGCGAGTTGGCCGAATGCATCGCTCAGGACCGCCGAGCCGAGGCTCGATCCACCCATGCCCAGCAGAACGACGTCGGTCAGGCTCCGCCTTTGAACCTCTGTAGCGAATTCATGCAGCGGGGTCGTGTTCTTGCGTTCCTGGGCGACGATGTCGAGCCAGCCCAGCCATTTGTCTTCGTCTTTGTTCATCCAGAGAGTCTTGTCGCGCGCCCAGAGGCGGCGCGCATTGCCGGCCTTGGTCCACGCCTCTAACGCACGCTGCACCGCGTCTTCCGCATCGCCGAAATCGGCATTCATGCGCAGGAGCTGGCTATCAAGGATCTTTTCGCGCTTCTCGGCCAGCGACGCATAGATTTTATCGGCGGCCGCCGCGAAGAGATCGACACCTTCGACGGTAAGCTCGTCCGTCATCCGGTCCAGCGAAAGCCCCGCATGCTCGAGATTCGCCAATGTCTCGCGCGCATCGTCCAGATTTGCATCCAGCGTCGCCGCGGGATGGCCGTGGTCGCGAAAGGCATCCATCGTTTCGGTGGGAATCGTGTTCACCGTATCGCTGCCGATGAGCGAATCGACGTAGAGAACATCGGGATAGGCTTTGTTCTTGGTGCTGGTGGAGGCCCACAGCAATCGCTGTTTCTTCGCTCCTTTGGCGGCAAGCGTTTCCCAGCGGCTGCCCGAGAACGCCTTCTTGAAAAACTGGTATGCGAGCTTTGCGTTCGCGATCGCCACCTTGCCCTGAAGATTTTCGATCATCGTCCGCTCGGGCCCGCACGGACCCTTCAGCTTTTCCTGGATGGCCGCGTCCGCTTTGGAGTCGATGCGGCTGACAAAGAAACTCGCGACGCTCGCGATCCTGTCCAGGTTTTGTGTCCGAGCCAGACTTTCGAGGCCGGAAATGTAGGCCTCAACCACCCGCTCATACATGTGTTGCGAGAACAGAAGCGTGATGTTGACGTTAATGCCTTCGCTAATGGCCGCCCGTATGGCGGGAATTCCCTGGTCGGTGCCGGGGATTTTCACCATCAGGTTGGGGCGGCCGATCTCCTTCCATAAGGAACGCGCTTCCGCGAGCGTGGCGTTCGTATCGAAGGCGAGATAGGGCGAAACTTCGATGCTGACGAAACCGTCGGCGCCGTTCGTGGAATCGTAGACCGGCCTGAGCGCATCCGTCGCGTCCTGGATGTCCTTCACGCTGAGGTGCCGGAAGATTTGTCCTACATCTTCGCCGGCTTCGGCGTAGCGCCGGATGTCATCGTCGTAGTCGATCCCGTGCGCGATCGATTTCTGGAAAATCGACGGATTGGAGGTCATGCCTTTCAATCCGTCGCGCTCGATCAGCACCTTGAGGTCACCGCTGCGCAGAAGATCGCGACTCAGAAAATCGAGCCACACCGACTGCCCGAACGCACCCAGTTCTTTCAGCGGATTCATGTTTTGCCCCCGACCTGCGCAATCTGGTTCCGCGCCGCGCTTTCGATCGCCTCCGCGGTGATGCCGAACTTCTTGTACAAATCTGCCGCCGGCGCCGAGCCTCCGAAGCTCTCCATTCCGATCCGCGCGCCCTTGCGCCCGACATACCGTTCCCAGCCGATCGTGCTTGCGGCTTCGACGGACACCCGCGCCTCGATATCCGGCGGCAATACACGGGCACGCCAGGCTTCGTCCTGCGCGTCGAACAGCTCCCAGCTCGGCATGGAAACGACGCGGGAACGTATCCCCGTTTTGGCCAGGGCATCATGCGCGGCAACCGCAAGAGCGACCTCGCTACCCGTGGCGACGAGAATGACCTGCGGCGCACCCTGCTGCGGATCGGCGAGGATGTAGGCGCCCCGCGCCACGTCCTTAGCAGGGCCGTACTTGCTGCGGTCGAAGGTCGGCAGCTTCTGCCGCGACAATACGAGACAGGCGGGGCGATCCTTTAGCTCGATGATGACGCGCCAGGCTTCGGCTGCTTCGTTGGCGTCCGCCGGCCGCAGCACGATCATCCCCGGGATGGTGCGCAGGCCCATCAGCTGTTCGATCGACTGATGCGTGGGACCGTCCTCTCCCAGGCCAATGGAATCGTGCGTGTAGACCCAGATGCTGGGAATCTCCATCAGCGCGGAAAGCCGCAACGCGGGACGCATATAGTCGCTGAAAATAAGAAATGTCGCGCCGAACGCCTTCAACCCGGAAAGAGTCAGTCCGTTGACGACCGCGCCCATGGCGTGTTCGCGGATGCCGAAATGGAGGTTGCGGGCTCCGAAGTTTCCGGCCTCGAAATCTCCGCTGTCCTTCATGTGGGTTTTGGTGGATGGAGACAGATCGCCGGCACCACCCATCAGCCATGGCACCCTGGTCGCGATTTCATCCAATACCTTGCCGGCGCTGTCGCGCGTCGCGAGACCCTTCTCGTCCGGACGAAATTCCTCGATCGCGCCGTCCCAATCCCGCGGCAACTCGCGCACACGCAGACTTTCCAGCTGTTGCGCCAATTCCGGATTGGCGTCGCGATAGCGGGCCAACAACGCTTCCCATTTCGAACGCAGATCGCTGCCGCGCGTGCCGATGCCTTGCGCGAAATGTTGCATTACGCCGTCGGGCACGAGGAACTTCGCATCCTGCGGCCAGCCATAGGCGCGCTTGGCGGACCGAATCTCGTCCTCGCCCAGCGGCTCGCCATGCGCCTCTTTGGTATCCTGCTTGTGCGGCGCGCCATAGGCGATGTGACTTCTGACGATAATAAGCGTGGGCTGGTTCTTCGTCGCCGTTGCCGCGGCAAGCTTCTCGTCAAGATCGACAATGTCGTTCGCATCGGCCACATGCAGCACGCTCCAGCCATAGGCCGAGAAGCGCCCGGCCACGTCCTCGTCGAACGCGAGGTCCGTGGAGCCTTCGATGGTGATGTGGTTGCTGTCATAAATCCAGCAAAGGTTCGGCAGGCGCAGATGACCCGCCAGCGAAGCGGCTTCGCTGCAAACGCCTTCCATCATGTCGCCATCGCTCAACAGCGCGAACACACGAAAGTTGAAGAGCGGCAGTTCGGGACGATTGAAGTGTTGCGCCCGCCACAAACCGGCCATGGCGATGCCGACGCTCATCCCGGCGCCCTGACCGAGCGGACCGGTCGTCACTTCGACGCCGGTGGTCTTGCCATATTCCGGATGGCCGGGACATTTGCTGTCGAGTTGCCTGAACGCCTTGATGTCGTCCAGCGAAACGGCGGGCGCCCCTGTAGGCTTTCCGTCGGGCGCCATCTCGCGCACCCCTGCGAGATGCAGCACGGAATACAGAACCATCGACGCATGGCCGCAGGACAGCACGAAGCGATCGCGATTGGGCCACAGCGGATTCTGTGGATCGTATCTCAGATGCCGCTGCCACAGCGTATAAACGACAGGGGCCATGGCCATCGGCGTTCCGGGATGTCCGGAATTCGCCTTCTGGACGGCATCCATGGAGAGCGTGCGGATGGTGTTGATGGAAAGCTGATCGAGATCGTCAGACATTGCGACTCACGACGGGCGACTTTCAAAAGATGGAGGAAATTCCGGCTGGCATGTTCGCAACGCGCGAAGCTTGATATTGTTCCTGTTCGAACAGGCATTTCAAGACAGAATTCTAGGCGCGAAAAGCGGTGATCGGCAAAGGGTGTTAGCCCATGAAAATCGTACCTTGTCAGTGCCGGAAGTTCGCTGCCGGGTATGGACGGGATCGCGCTTGTGGACCGGCCGCAATGGATGCGCTCGAATTTCATCTCCGGTCCGGAGACGGCCAAGGTGCGCTTCACGACGGGAAAAGTAATAGCCTGTGATCCATTTCCGGGCGGCGCATTTTCGCTTGCAGTCTGTCTTCATAATTCGCGCAATTGATAAGTTGGAAACTGTCTGCGTCCGGGCACGTTCCTTATCCGGAATAGAGAAAGGAATTGACCATGAGCGACCTCAGAGGCGGAAATGCGCCAACAGGAATGAACCTCGGCAGCACGGGAAAGATTATCGGCGCGGTGATCGTGGCGGTGGCGATCTGTGGTATCGGCGTGTATAGCTACGAAAGCGGCATGGGGAAGGCGCACCACAACCAGGTTGTCGCCAGCAACAGCCTTCCGTCGCCCACTCCATCTCAATAGACTTCGGACAATTCCGCGGCGCCCATGCCGCCGCCGATGCACATGGCGACAATCGCGGCGAGTATGGTCATGTTGGGCCTGTTGTTGAATCCGCTGCGCGCGGCTTTCGCCGGACCGGTGCGCGCATAGGAAACGATGACGGCTTTACGAATGTTCTGTTCTCCTTGCATATTCAAAATTAATTGTCACGGCCCGCGATTGCGGGGCCGCCCAGGTTGTTCCACCGAGCGTGTCAACGGGTTTCGTGCGCGATGCGCGCAGCATACAGCGTCAAGTGCGCAAACCGGGTGGTCCGCATTTGCGGGCCCTGACAGTTTGAGGAAGAAGAACTGCGGCGTAGCGCGCATCTGATGGTCGCTCACTTCAGATCGGCAAACTTCTTTCCTTCGCCGGCCAGCTTTTCCAGCAGCTCACTCGGCTTGAACACGTCACCCATCGTGCCCTGCCATTCCTTCATTTTCGCGAGCACCTTATCCAACCCGATCGAATCGCCGTAGAACATCGGGCCGCCGCGGTAAACGGGCCAGCCGTAACCGTTGATCCAGACAATATCGATGTCCGACGCGCGGATGGCCTTTTTGTCTTCCAGGATTTTCGCGCCTTCATTGATCATGGGATAGAGGCAGCGCTCGAGAATCTCCGCATCGGAAATCGCGCGCGCATTGATGCCGCGCCTGCTGCGGAAGTCGCGGACGATCTGTTCCGTCACCGGCGACGGTTTGGCATTGCGGTTGTCGTCGTAATCGTAAAAGCCCTTCCCGGTCTTCTGGCCGCGGCGGTCCATTTCGCACAGAATATCGCGCAGGGTTTCGCCTTTCGATTTCTCCCTGCTCCAGCCGATGTCGAGGCCGGCGAGATCGCTCATCGCAAACGGACCCATGGGAAAGCCGAATTCATAGAGCACGCGATCGACGTCCCACGGCATGGCGCCTTCCAGCACCAGCTTCTGCGCCTCGCGCTGGCGCTGCGCGAGAATCCGGTTGCCGACGAAGCCGGGGCAGACGCCGACCAGCACCGCGATCTTGCCGATTCTGCGCGCTATCTGCATCGAAGTGGCGATAACGGATTTGGAAGTTTTGGCCGCCCGCACCACTTCGACCAGCCGCATCACGTTTGCCGGGGAAAAGAAATGCAGTCCGATCACCGCTTCGGGACGCCCGGTGGCGGCCGCGATTTGGTCGATGTCGAGCGCCGAAGTGTTGGTGGCGAGGATCGCGCCCTGTTTCACGATGCCGTCGAGCTTTCGGAACACCTCCTTCTTCACATCCATGTTCTCGAACACGGCTTCGATAACGAGGTCGCAGTCTTTGAGATCGTCGAGTGCAAGCGAACCGGCGATCAGCCCCACGCGCTTCTCGACGTCATCTTCCGTCAGCCGGCCGCGCCTTGCGGTGGTTTCGTAGTTGCGGCGGATGACGGCGAGTCCGCGGTCCAGCGCCTCTTTTGCCGCTTCCACGATGGTCACGGGAATGCCGGCATTGGCAAAATTCATCGCAATGCCGCCGCCCATGGTGCCGGCGCCGACAATACCGACGCGTGCAACGGGAATGACCGGCGTGTCGCCCGGCACATCGGGCACTTTCCACACCTGCCGTTCGGCAAAGAACACGTAGCGTTGCGCCGCGGATTGCGCGCCCGTCAGCAGTTCGCGGAACAGCGAGCGCTCGGTTTTCAATCCTTCCTCGAACGGAAGATTCACTGCCGCTTCGATGCAGCGGATGTTGTATTCCGGCGCCAGAAATCCCCGGAATTTCCGGGCGTTGGCCTTGCGGAATTCCGCGAAGATTTCGGGATGGCCGCGCGCGGCTTCGACCTTCGCATTGTTGTCGCGCACTTTGGTGAGCGGGCGGTTCTGCGCCACCGCCTTGCGGGCAAAAGCAATCGCGCCTTCTCGCAACCCTCCTTCCGGCACGATCGCATCAAGAAGGGCCATCGCAAGGCAGGCCTTCGCTGCCACATGCTGGCCGGTCGTCACCATTTCGAGCGCTTTCTCGACGCCGGCAATGCGCGGCAGCCGCTGCGTGCCGCCGCCTCCGGGCAACAGGCCGATGTTCACTTCCGGCAACCCGCAACGCGCGGACGCAACGCCGACGCGGAAATGGCAGGTGAGCGCCACTTCGAGACCGCCGCCCAGCGCCGTGCCGTGAATGGCCGCGATGGTGGGTTTGGGCGAATTCTCGATGATGTCCTGCAGTTCGTAGAGGCCGGTGCCGGAGGGCTTTTTGCCGAATTCCGAAATGTCCGCGCCGGCGATGAAGGTCCTGCCGTCGCAGATGAGCACGATGGCTTTGACCGCCGGATCGGCGATGGCGCGGCGGAAACCCTCGGCCAACCCGTCGCGAACAGTGGCGGATAACGCATTCACCGGCGGGGCGTTGAGGGTGATGACGGCGATGCCGTCTTCAACGGACAGATCGGTGACGGAATTGATCGCGGACATGGTTTCCCCAGTCGGATGTCATTCCGGCCACAATGCATGCGGGCCGGAAAGAGTAAAGATTCGCTGCGACAAGAGTCACCGCCGTGTGACACCCCTTTTTGACAACGCGGATGTTTGCAACCGCTGTAGTATTTTCGGAACTAATTCGGGTTTTGACCGGTTGCACAAATTCGGCGCAATGGGGACAGTCTGGAAGCGGATCGGAGAAACCTCCGAGTCTGGCGCTTGGCGAAGACTCCTTGCCCCGAATTGCGCGCAAGCGCCGACACAAACGCCGCGAACGCCCGAGTCCATGATCAAAACCGGTACGACCTCTTTCAACCCGGATGCGAATTCTGCGGGTAAGCAAAGGAACTCGGAGACGCCACTTCCTACGAGCGAGACGGGTTCTCCCTCTCATTCGCGCATGAGCGTGCTGACGCTTGGTGCATTGGGCGTCGTCTTCGGAGACATCGGCACGAGCCCGATCTATGCCATGCGGGAAACCGTTCGCGCCACCGGCGGAGCAATGCCCGGACGGTTGGCTGTGATGGGTGCGCTGTCGGCCATCCTCTGGGCCCTGATTCTCGTGGTCACCGTAAAATACGTCGTCCTCATCATGCGAGCCGACAACGACGGAGAGGGCGGCGTCCTGGCGCTCGCTTCTCTGGCGCATCGCTCGCCGGGAATATCGCGAAAGGTGAAGAACGCGATCGGCATCGCCGCGATCCTGGGGTTGGCGCTCTTTTTTGGCGACGGCATGCTGACGCCCGCGATCTCGGTGCTGAGCGCGGTCGAAGGATTGGCTGTGGGATCGCAGAGTTTCGAGCCGCTTATCATTCCTCTCACCCTGATTATTTTGATCGCCCTGTTCATAATGCAGAACAAGGGCACGGCCAAAATCGGCCGGCTGTTCGGACCGGTAATGGTGGTCTGGTTCGTCGTGCTCTCGGTGCTGGGGCTGCGGGGCATCGCACAGGGGCCGGACATTCTCCTCGCCGCGAACCCCTGGTATGCGTTATCGCTTTTCGCGCGGGCCCCCTGGACCGCCTTCGTGGCGCTCGGCGCCGTTGTGCTGGCCGTTACCGGTTGCGAGGCGCTCTATGCGGACATGGGCCACTTCGGGAAAAAGCCCATTCGGCGCGCGTGGCTTTTCATCGTGCTGCCCGCACTGGTATTGAACTACTTCGGACAGGGCGCGGAAATCCTTCACAACCGGGCGGCGGCCGGGGCCCCGTTTTATGCGCTCGCCCCTCATTGGGCTCACTACCCGCTCATTCTCCTTGCGACGATGGCGACGATCATTGCCTCGCAAGCCGTGATCTCGGGCGTTTTCTCCCTGACCCGACAGGCCGTGCAGCTGGGTCGGCTGCCGCGGATGGAAATTCGTCACACCTCGGCAACAGACTACGGACAGATCTACGTGCCGCGGATGAATACCATTCTGGCAGTGGGTGTGGTGATGATCGTTCTTATTTTCCACACCTCGAGTTCGCTGGCCGCCGCGTACGGCATCGCCGTGAGCGGCGTGATGGTTATCGACACAATTCACGCTTCCATCGTCGCAAGGCGGCAATGGCACTGGAGTCTGCACGCGGCAGCCGCGCTTTTCGGCCTTTTCGTACTTGTCGATCTTTCGTTTCTGGCAGCCAATTCGTTGAAGGTTGTCGGGGGAGGCTGGTTGCCGCTCTTCATCGCCGGATGCGTGTTCGTACTGATGGAAGTCTGGCGTCTCGGCCGCCGCGCCCATCTTGCGAAATTGCGAAGCGAAGCGCTGCCGATCGAACTCTTTCTGGAACGCGCCGATAAAACCGCCCAAAGAGTCGCTGGTACGGCCGTGTTCCTGAGCGCGCGCACCGATGTGGTACCGGGAGCGCTTCTTCACAGCCTGAAGCACTACAAGGTCCTGCACGAGCGCATTCTCATTGCACACGTTTATGTCGAGGATGTGCCGATAGTTGCGCGGGAGCGGCGCATCGAGCTTCGCAAGCTCGGCAAGGGGTTCTTTGCGGTCAAGCTGCATTGCGGGTTTTTCGAGACGCCGGACGTTCCCGCGTGGCTGGAATCCTGCAGGCCGTTCGGCCTCGCGCTCGATGTCGCCACGACCACATTCTTCATTGGTCGTGAAACGCTTGTTCCCGCCGAACATCCGGCCCTCGGCAAATGGGTAACTCGGATTTATCTGAGCCTTGCCGCGTCCGCCCTGTCGCCCGCGAAGTTCTACCGGCTCCCTCCAAACAGGGTTGTAGAACTCGGCACCCAAATCGAAATCTGAAGGTGTTCCTGCGCGCGGGCGCGGTGGTAAATCGAACAGACGGTCGATGGCGGCATCGAATCGCCAGGACGTCAAGGGGGCGATACCCTCGCAGGCCGTTTCACGCGCCTGCGCGCAGACGCTCCCTGAAAAACGCGATCACGCGTTCTTCCGCCCGTTTGGTGGGTGTGCCGGAGCGATCTTCGAGGTTCAGGGTCAGCACGGAATGAGCTCCGGCTGGTCCCGGCGTGGAATCCTTCGGATCGATCTCGATGGCTTCGAACCGTTCGCCGAATTCCTTCCGCAAGGTGGCAAAACGCTCGTCTGGAACGCTTCTGTCGCCGAAGAAACGCAGACCGATCATCGAGAGGTCTTCCGTCTCGAAGCGATTGCGCGCGCAGGCGATCTCTTCGGCCGAGACGCCGATTGCCGCCCTGCGCCTGGCGCCGAGAGGCAGGGGAAGGGACGGCTGCGACAATACGGGCGCCACCACAGCGGGCTCCGTCATCATCGCGAGCGCAAAGTTCCCGGTGAAACACATCCCGATCGCCCCGACACCGCGACCGCCGCATTCGCCGTGAACTTTCCTTGCGAGTGCGCGCAGCCAGTCGACGATCGGGCTGGAGCGGTCCGTCGCCCATACTGCAAACTCGCGGCGGATGCAGATCCCCTTGAGCAATTCGGGAATCGCGTAGCCCATGGAAACGTCGCGTCCCGCCTCGCCGAACAGCACCGGCAGAAACACGCCCATGCCTGCCTCCGCCACCCGGTCGGCGAAACGCACGACAAGGGGGTGCAGCCCCGGCATTTCGTGAATGACAATGACACCAGGGCCCTGTCCGCGGCGATAGACCCGCCGCGTCCAGCGACCGTCGTCGAAGTCGAAAGAGGTGTAATCGCGTAATGTCTGCGTGTGATCCACCGCCCCCTCCCGGTTGCGGCGTCACGCTAGGGGGAAAAGTGCAAGAATGCGAGTGGCGGAATTCGCCTGGCATACCCCGAGCATAGCGTGAAGGGGCTTGTTGGGTCGGCCGACGTTCGACCTCCCGGACAATTACCGCGCTGCCGTTCGAGCGCGCAGACAGCGGCCGATGGGTGGATCGACACCGTCAAGCTTCGGAATGACTTCGCCGGCGCCGCCGCCGCACGCAACCCAGCGAAACTGGTGATCGACGTTGTTTTCTTTCATACTCGCGTCCGCCACCAATGCGCTGAAGCTCTGTGGCGCGGCGCTGCCGGCGATCGAGCCATTCTTGCAGGCGGCGAGCAACTCGCTTTCGCCCTTCAGGCAATAGACGAATTGCACCGAATACGCGCAGCTATTCTTAAAGCCCCAGTGCGAGCCGTCGCTTGCCACAGCCAGACAGTTCGAAGCGCCGGCATCTGTAATATCCGGCTGGTAGGGACTGGGGAGGGATGCTGTCAGCGCGTGCATGGGCGCAACGGTTGCAGAACCTGCGGAAGCAGGGCCCGGCAAGGTTGCCGACGCCTGTAAGAGTACGGCGGCGGGCGCCGGCGCGAAAGCGGCGCTTGCCGTCGCGGACGCTACAAATTGGCCGCCGGCAAAAGCCGGGATGTTCGGCTTCGGCGCGTCAATGAGATGCACTTCGGATGTGCGCACGAAAATCCCCGCTTGCGAGGGGGATGATGCAGCGCCCTGCGGCGCGGCGGTCTGTTCGAAGCTCGCGGAAATCGGGCGGGGTTGGGGATGCGGAACGCGGCGCAACACTGCAGAGGTGACGATCGCCGGCGCAAACGCGGCCGGTGCAGCGTTACAGGCGGAACTATGCGACGCTTTCGTCCCGGCGCCTTTCAGCGTCACGCCCAGCCGGCTCGCATATTCGGCCAGCGCCGTTTTCTTTTCCGCTTCGCTGAAGGCATGACCCTCCGGGTACCACGCCATGCAGGAACTTTGTCCGTCGGGCGTGTGCAGGGCAAGCGTGACACCCCCCGCTCCGGACCGCAGCACTTCGGAATGGCCGTCGGAATAGTCAATGTCGATTTCCGTGTCGGCCAGCTTGAAGAGTCCGGTCACGCGCGCAGGGTCGGCCGCATTGGCGACCGTTCCCATGCGCTCGTTGACGAAGGTGAACGTCGTCGTGGTGTTCGCGCCGTCGGGGGTGCCGACCGTGCGCGCAAACCCGCCTTCCGAGGTGGCGAGCGCAATGCTCGATCCATCCACGGCGAAAAGCCTTCTGCTTTCCGCACCGGCGAACTGGTTATGCGGCGGCAGCGGATCGTCGGTGGCAGCGGGCGCCGGCGCTACGACGGCGGATGCCGCCGTTGCGGACGCGACAAGCGTCGTCGGTGCCGCCTTGGCAGGCGCCGGCGTCTGTGCCGCCTGCGACGCGGGCGCATTGGCAACCCCCGCGGGGAAACCATCGACGAACTGGCCGGCATAGGTCCCGCCTGCCGCGCGCACGAGTTTGCCGGCTCCATTGGGCCGATCGTTGCGCCATTCGCCTTCGTAACGGTCGCCATTGGCCCAGATTTCGATTCCGCTGCCTTCGGCTTTGCCGTTCAGCCACGCGCCGTCATAATGATTGCCGCTGGCCCAGGTGGCGACGGCATGGCCGTTCAGCACGCCGCCCTTCCATTCGCCGTCGAAGCGATCGTTGCGGGCCGAGATGAAGACACCGGCGCCGTCGAATTTCGCGCCGCTCTGTGCGCCGTCGAATTTCGAGCCGTCGGCCCAGGTCAGCGAAGCGCGACCGGGATCGAGCTCGCCGTTGCGGAAGATGCCGCCGACCGTGAGCTGGGGCTGGCCCTTGTTGAGGAAAATGAGCGTGCCCGGTCCGTTGGCAACGCCATCGGTGCAGGCGCCAGCCCAGACGATGCCGTCCGCTTGCGCGAAAGCAGGATTGGTGGCGCGGCACCCCGTCTGGCGGTCGCGGAGCCAGTGGTTTTGCAGATTGCCCGTTGCCGTCGCTGCGGATTCTTCTGCAGCGGCCGAGACAGCGACCAGACTCAACCCGGCGACAAGCCCGACTTTCGCGGCAAACGACATGCGAACGCCCCATTTCGCACCTTGATATGCGCGATGGTTTACGTTGCGGGTCCGCAATACAAATGAAGGTCGATTTTTGGGCTAACGCAATCTTTCCGCCGCAAGTCTTCTTGTCCGCAACTCGGTAACCTGTTGCCTGCTCCCGCCAGCCGCAGAGCCGTCCGGGGAATCTCCTGAGTCAGCGCGAAGTTTTTCTTCAACAACAAGGCACGCGCGATGGTTTCCCCACTCAGGGTTTCGATTGTCCCGGCGAATGATTCACGCGGAGAGCAGGAGACGGTGTGTCACGAACGAACTGACGAGAGGAGGTTCGATGCTGTGCATGAGATGAGGGCAGGTCCCTCGCGGCCGGCGGTCGGACGCAGGCTGCAAACCACCGCAAGGTGCTGCGGACAAAAGCCGTGGTGCTGAGC
>DATCBQ010000083.1:0-48696 GCA_036511745.1 Rhizomicrobium sp. | reverse complement strand
ACAGGGGGACGGCGGGGAGTTGGGACCTAGGCATGACGCAACCTCACTCATGAGGCGCATCACGCGCGGTTCAAGTTGGCCTATTCCTAGCAGAATTGCCCGGGCCGGTCTACTGCCGTATCTAATCGATCCAATACTATCCAAAGTAGGGTCGCGGATAGGGTCGGAACTCACGGAACGCCCGCCATTATTGAATAACTTGCGCATTCATGGCCGAAACAAGTCCGGCCATGACGCGCCGTGGAATGGCCGGGCGCGCAATTACCGTCGCTGCTTTATGTGCGTTTTACTTTCGGCCTGCGCCTTTTTTCTTCCGCGCCACCCGCCGCGCGTAATCCTGCACGCAGCGTTGCAGATCGATGAAATTCTGCCGCAACTGCTCCAGCGTGAAGCCGAGCGCGAACACCGGTTCGACTTCGTTGGCGGTAAGCGGCAGCGTCAGGCCTTCGCTGCGCACCGCCTCGACCTCGATCGTGTACGCGTCCAGCGCAGCTTCGTAGCCGTCAAGCGGCGGCGGCGCATTGCGCTCAGCGAGCGCGGTCGCGCTGGCGCTGAGAAAATCGCTCGCCGCCGCGCCGACGCGGATTAATGGCGAGCCCAGGCGCGTGAGCAGTGGCTCGGGTAGCGGCCTCATTCCGGCGCGGCCGATGATCACCAGGTCGTGGCGCAGCCGCAGCATGGTGCGCGACAGCGGGCCGGGATCGGGCTGCGCCGCGAACGTGATCATCAGTTCGTGCTGCGCCTCCGCCGTGATTTGTTGGAACTCCGAAACCGCCGCGCCGATGTCGTTCTGGATGCCGCTGTTTGTGGCCACATCGAGCTCGCCCGTGAAGCCGGCGAGGAGCCGAGGCAGCTCACGCGCAAACCGCCGCATCAGGCTGACGGCCACGTTCAGCCGCATCTGCTGCGCGCGCTCGGGGAAAACCAGGAGCGAGACGACCACCGCGATCAAGCCGCCCAGCGCCACTTCGGCCGTTCGTGTGAGCGCCGATTCGATCGGGCCTTCGCCGAATTGCCCCGCGAGCAGCAGAACCAGCACCGCCGAAAACGGCGCCACGCGGAAGTTCGGATTGAATGCGGCGACGAGCCCCAGCGGGGCAATTGCGAGCGCCAGCACCCCGATCTCCACAAGCGGCGTTCCATGAGGAATCAGGATACCGAGGATGGCCGCATACACGGCGCCCCCAACCGTGCCGATGATGTATTGGAGCGTCGCGCGTACCGATCCGCCGGCGCTCGCTTGCGTGACCACGATGGCGGTCAGAATCATCCAAAGGCCCTGCAAGGGAAGCCGCATGACTTGGGCGGCGGCGTAGGCCAGCAGGCCGGATGCGGTCACGCGCGCGGCAAAACGCCAGCGCGGCCGGGAGGTCCGGAGCAGGGTGCGGATGCGGGGCCAGATCGACAAGCGGTCCATGAGTGCTAACGCAGATGCCTGGATTCGGGGCAAAACTACCAGTTTGCGGTCATGGGGGTAATGCCAGGACATGCTGTGGCCTGATCGCAACCCGAGCGCACGGCTGCGCCATTTCGGCCTCGAATTGCGGTCCTGCCATGCGGCCGCGGCGGATTTGCCGGCATCGCCGGCGTGTTAAGCGACGCGGCTTCAGGTCAAAAAGGAAAATGGAAATGAGGGTAAGCCGATATGTGTCGCGCGGCGCTGTAACAGCCTGCGCGGCGATGGTCTCTGCGTTGTGTGCGGTGCCGTCCCCGGCATCGGCGCAAGGGGCGAAGACCTATGTGATGAAGCTCTCCACGGCGACGCTCAACGACACACAGCACGAGTGGATGAAGCGTTTTGCCGCGGCGGTGACCAAGGATGCCGGCGGCCGCATCAAGGCCGAGGTCTATCCGGCCAGCCAGCTCGGCTCGATTCCGCGCCAGATCGAGGGCACGCAATTTGGTTCGATCCAGGCCTGGATCGGCCCGCCGGAATTTCTGGTCGGCGTCGATCAGCGCTATGAGGCGCTCAGCGCGCCGGGCATGTTTGCCAGCCAGGATCAGGATGTGAAAGTCATCCAGGATCCGGCGGTCAAGACCATGATGCTCGGGCTCGGCGCCAACAAGGGCTTGGCCGGGATCGCGCTGCTGCCGCTCGGGCCGTCGTCGGTCGTACTGCGTAAGCCCATTCGGCATCTGGCCGAGTTCAAAGGCATGCGCATCCGCGTGTTGGCTTCACCGTTCCAGCTCGAGATGATCAAGCGCATGGATGCATCGCCAGTGGCGATGTCGCTGGCCGACGTGCTGCCGGCGCTGCAGCAGGGCACCATCGACGGCGCGCTCGGCACCGTCCCGGTGTTCGGTCCGCTGCACTATCTCGATGCCGCCAAGTACATCACCGAGATCGGCCAGCCCTATGTGAACACCATCGCGGTGATGAACAAAAAGTGGCTGGAAGCGCTGCCGCCCGATCTGCAAAAGATCGTGCGCGACGACGCGACGGCGACGGCGGTCAGCATCGTGCCGTTCGTCAACGATTTCTTCGCCGCGCAGCGCAAGGCGTGGACCGATAAGGGCGGCGAACTCATCAGCCTGCCGGCCGACGAGCAGGCGGCGTTTCTCGCCAAGACCGCCAACATCGGCGACGTCCTGTCCAAAGATCGCCCGGAGCTCCACGCGGCCGTCGAAACGGTGCTGGCGGCCGCCGCACGGGCGAAATAATCGCGGCGGCGCACATCTTCATCCTTCCCCGCGATAGCGCGGGGGAGGATGAGTTCGGCCGTTCGAAAAGTCCGGGAGGAAACACGATGGCCACAATGATCGCGGCGCGGCTGCATGAATTCGGCAAGCCGATGACGCTCGACCGCATCGAGGTGCCACAGCCGCGGCCGACCGATGTGCTGGTCGAGGTCAAGGCCTGCGTCGTCGTCCCCAACCTTACGCGCGTGGTCAGCAACTATTTCGGCACGCTAACACCCGACAACAAGATGATGCCGCCGCTGCCGGCGATCTTCGGCCTCGATCCGGCCGGCGTGGTCGCCAAGGTCGGCGAGCAAGTGTGGCATGTGCGTCCGGGCGAGCGTGTCTACGTCAATCCGGGCCGCTCGTGCGGCTCGTGCCGCATGTGCCGAAGCGGGGCGCCCTACGATTGTCCGGGCTGGACCCTGCAGGGCTATTTCGGCCGCTCGCAGGAGATCATGCGGGCCTATCCGTACGGCGGGCTGGCGCAATTCATCACCGCGCCGGCCACCGCGCTGGTCAAGCTGCCCGACAATGTGAGTTTCGAGGCCGGCGCGCGGTTCGGCTATTACGGCACCGCTTATGCGGCGATGAAGAAGATCGGCGTCGGCCCCGGTCAGACGCTGCTGATCAACGGCATCAGCGGCCAGCTCGGGCTCAACGCCGCGTCGCTGGCGCTGGCGATGGGCGCAACAAAAATTCTCGGCACCGGGCGCAATCAGAAACTGCTCGATCGCGTCAAGGCGCTGGTGCCAGAGCGCATCGAGGTGCTGTCGGTGCCGAACGCCCCGTCCCAATTCTCCCCCGCCAATCCCGATCCGCTGGTTGTCTGGGCAAAGCAACTGACGGACGGCCACGGCGTCGACGGTATGATCGATTGCCTCCCCCCCGGCGCGCCGGGCAGCGCTCTGCTGCGCGCGTTGTTCTGCCTGCGGCGCGGCGGCCGTGCCGTGAATGTCGGCGCCGTAATGGAAACGTTGCCGATCAACGCCTTCTGGATGATGACCAACCGCATCTCACTGCAGGGCTCGGTCTGGTTCACGACCGGGGAGGGCGAGGATATGGCCGCGATGGCCGCGGCTGGCACGCTCGATCTCTCGATCCTCGAACACCGCGTATCGCCGCTGTCCAGGGTCAACGAAGTGCTCGCCGGCATGGACGACCGCGCCGGCGGCTTTACGAATTTCGTGATCGATCCGACGCGCGTCTAAAAAACCTCTCCGGCGGTTTGGAGCTATCAGACCAGAAGCATCGGCAAATATGAATGGAGACCACCATAGGCTCAGCCCATGTAGCCGCTGCCGTCACTAACATGCAGCCATGCCGTGCGCGGCCAATTGAAAAAAATCTTCAAAAAAAACAGCGCGCCACTAGCAAATGTGAAGATACCCATTGCGAACGCCAGAGCGTTCTCGGCTTCTGTTTTGACGGGCAGCCTAATAACCAATTCACCGAACGACATACAAGCCGCCAGGTAAATGACGGCCGGCGTTGCTCGGATCGGTAAATCCTTTAGTAGGCCAATCATTTGTTGAATGATACGAGCCCCTTTTGCGCTCGCCGCATGCGGATGATTGCGATTCCACTGCCTAACCAAACGAGTATAGACGCAATCATGCAAATTGCAGCCGAATCAGTTTTAGTGAGGAGCGTAAATGCACCAAAAATGAAAAACGAAATCATGCCCATCCATGCGATCACAAGCAACGCACTCGAAATCTGCCTCTCTTTGAAACCTATGTTGCACCATTGCTTGGGTGCCTTCCCCCAGATTTGTCCGTAGTCCGTCATTGCGGCTTTCCTTCTTCGGATGGGAACTGTCCGATTACGAATTTCATGATGTAACCGCAATTTGCACAGTGCCAGAACTTTACAGCCAGTGCTTGCAGCTGGTCTAGTCCATACATTCCGACGATTACGTGCCTAAAGCCTTCCTTCTTCGCCCTCTCCATGTCGGGAGCGAAGGTCAAAAATTCATCGTGTTTGCAGATAGGGCATACGAGCTCTACCTGCCCCGTAAGGGCCGTCGGAATGCTCAGCTTTCGTGGCTGCATTGGCTCGGTCATAGGCAACAAACTACAGCCGCCGCTGCTAGGTTGCGCCGCGCCATATCAATCTTCGGTCGATTAAGTCGTCGGATTGCGTCGGGCATCACTCTATCCCGACTCGTTCCGTCTCGTATATAGGATGATTTTCCCATTAGACGATTTTGTTGGGCGTTTCATGCGGATGACATGGCTTGTGGGCCCCCGCCTCACAAGTCGCGGTAGATCTTATTCCAGTTCAGCAATTCGAGTATTTTGACTTGTCTCCTTTTCCTTGACAATGTCCCCGAATATGCTACAAGCGATCCACCTCGCTCACCGTATGTGAGGGTCTTTCGGCCGAGGGTACTCCCCGAAGGGGAGCGAGGGCGGTTCCTGCGGGCGGAGCCATACACTCCGCACCCGGGCGGTCAGGGCATCGTCCCCGCCGGCATGACGACCGGCGAGCCAGGTGCTTGGCTTAAACGCGATCCA
Source organism: Rhizomicrobium sp. (assembly GCA_036511745.1). GTDB lineage: Bacteria > Pseudomonadota > Alphaproteobacteria > Micropepsales > Micropepsaceae > Rhizomicrobium. The sequence goes on along the minus strand of DATCBQ010000083.1, from coordinate 43,498 downwards.
AAGGCGAGGGTAATGCCTTCGTACTTCATCACGTGAAGCGCGGCCTTGATCGAGTCGAAAGCGTTCGCCCTGCGACGAAAGCCGCGGTGGAGCGCCGGAAGGCGAGCGCGCGCCCGAAGCGGATGGTTCGTGTGAGCGGATCATCTGTGGCGCGCGCCGCGCTGGTATCCCGGATGGCGACATCCGGGAGTACGGCGTGGCGGTTGGATACGCGCCTTTCGGCGCTCCGCCTCCCTCCTTTGTGGGAGGCCCGTTTGTGCAAATGGTTGGCAAAACTCGGATGCCCAGGCATTGCGAGAACGCGCGCTTATCGTCACCCGCGACAGCGCGGGGCGGGATGAAGGCGGGCTCGCGAACAAACACCGGACCATCAAAAATGCCTCACCGCAGACGCAGGAAAAAGAAGAGCCGCTACGCCGATGCCAGGACCGAAGAAGGCCAGCAGGTGCAGCGCGAAGCGGCGTTCGCGGCCATTCGCGCGCTCTATGTCGAGTCGCTGCCGTTGTGGCGTGTTTGCGGGCGCGCTTATTGCCGGCGGCACCACACCTGCAAGGGCGACGGCCGCGCCTGCCTCCAGCAGGGTTGGCCGCTGATGCCGAAGCGCGTGCAGGAGCAAGCCTTCGTGCTCGTCCGCCGAGGCGGGCCGCGGCGGCTGCGTTCGGCCACCCACAAGGAGTGGGCCTTGCGCGGCTTTCCGCCGTCGAATTTCGTGCATTGAATCACCTCTCCCCGCACGCGGCCGCACGCTGGGAGAAGGAGTGGGGCCACGTGATCGTCATCGAAAAACCTGCTAATGCCTTGGCCACGAACATTGGCCAAGAACATTGGTCCAACGAAACCGGCCCAGCGATAAGCCCAAGCGAGGATGGTCATGTACGGTAATCTTGAACTCTTCATCGACGGCAAATGGCTCAGCGGCGATGGCCGCAAGGGCGAGGACGTGATCAACCCGGCGACCGAAAAGCCGCTCGCCCATCTGCCGCATGCCAGCAAGGCCGATCTCGACCAGGCGCTCGAAGCCGCCAAGAAGGGCTTTGCGGTGTGGCGCGCGACCTCGGCCTACGATCGCTGCAAGATCATGCGCAAGGCCGCCGACCTGATGCGCGAGCGCTATGACGCAATCTCCAAGATCATGGTTTTGGAGCAGGGCAAGGTCTATCCGGAAGCCCGCGGCGAAGTGATCACCTCCGCCGACATTATCGAGTGGTATGCGGAGGAAGGCCGCCGCTCCTACGGCCGTATCGTGCCGGGGCGCGGCAAGGGCGTGCGCCAGCTCGTGGTGCAGGAGCCGATCGGCGTCGTCGCCGCGTTCACGCCGTGGAATTTTCCGGTATTGACGCCGGCGCGGAAAATCGGCGGCGCGCTCGCGGCCGGCTGCTCGCTCATTCTGAAAGCCTCGGAAGAAACGCCGGGCGCCTGCGTCGAGCTGGTACGCTGCTTTGCCGACGCCGGCCTGCCCGCGGGCGTGCTCAATCTGGTGTTCGGCGTGCCGGCCGAGGTCTCCGAATATCTGCTCGCCAAGGACACGGTTCGCAAAGTTTCCTTCACCGGCTCGATCCCGGTCGGCAAGCATCTGGCGGCGCTCGCCGCCAAGGGCATGAAGCGCACCACCATGGAGCTCGGCGGTCATTCGCCGGTCGTGGTGTTCGCCGACGCCGATCCTGAAAAAGCCGCCGACACCATTGCGGCCTTCAAGTATCGCAACGCCGGGCAGGTCTGCATCTCGCCGACGCGCTTTTATGTACAGCAAGACGTCTATGCGCGCTTCCTCAAGCGCTTCACCGAATATGCCAGCGGATTGAAGGTCGGCGACGGTCTGGAAAAGGGCATCGCGATGGGACCGATGGCCAACGCGCGGCGTATCGAGACGATGGAAGCGTTCGTCAACGATGCCAAAAGCCGTGGCGGTAAGATCCAGACCGGCGGCAAGCGGCGCGGCAACCAGGGCTTTTTCTACGAGCCGACCGTGATCACCGATGTGCCGGATGACAGCAAGGTCATGACGCAGGAGCCGTTCGGGCCGCTAGCGCCCGTGGTCACCTTCAAGACCTTTGACGAAGTCGTCGAACGGGCCAACTCGCTGGAATTCGGGCTCGCGGCCTACGCCTTTACGACCTCGAACGCCACGGCCGCCGCGATCGGCGACGCGCTGGACTCGGGCATGGTCGGCGTCAACTCGATCGCGATTTCGACGCCGGAGACGCCGTTCGGCGGCGTCAAGGAGAGCGGCCACGGCAGCGAAGGCGGCATCGAGGGCTTGGGCGCCTATCTGGTCACCAAGTTCATTTCGCAGGCGTGATCGCCTTTGGATCGATGCGACGGTGACGCACGGCTGCGGGTGACCGCTGCGGTCCGTGCAAACGTGAAGGCGTGACGCCGAGGGCGGAGCTGACCGCGTGAACTGGAACGGCGTATCCGCCCTCATTGCCATCGCCGTCATCTTCGGAGCGTTGTTCCGGAGGCGGTTGCTGGCGTGGCTGGCGCGCAGACGGCAAGCCAACGCCAAGCCGCCGGCCATGCCGGCCGAGATCATCCCGCCCGCGCCGTTCGATCAAGCGGCGCTCTCCAGCCGGCTTTACGAGTTGGACAAGATCTTCGGTCCGTTCGGCTCCAGTGCGGCGCATCCGAGCGATCTCTACGCGCAGGCCGAATTCAAGGAAGCCGTTCGGCTGCTTGCACTGCCGAACGTTCCGTTCGAAACGGTGATGCAATATGTCGAGGGCAACAGCTGGTCGCTGTCGAGCGCCGCGCTGGCGGCGCTGCGCCGGCGCCTCGATTGCGCGTTGGCGATCGATCGTGTGCTGCGGCAGTGCGACCATTTCGCGCCCTGGACCATATATTTCGCGCTCGAATTTCTGTTCGAGGCTGAACCGCTCCGGCCGATTGGTGCACCGCTGGCGCGCGCCAAGGAGTGGTGGATCGACAATCGCTGGATGCCGAATATTTTCCGCGATTATCTGGTGCGTTGCGCCGAGCGCGGCGATACGATCGCCTTCGGGCCTTCGCTGTGGGCCGTAGGGACGGCGCCTAATGCGCTGATCCGGCGCTTCCTGCAGACCATCGCTCATCCGGCGGCGGCAACTCTCACCAAAGAAATCGACGATGCGACGCCACCGGCGTCGTCATCAACCGCGTCATCGGCGCCCGAGGATGTCGGTACTCTCAAAAAGGTCGGGCAATTCTGGACACGCGAGCGCGACGCCGAATTTCTGGTCGAGCCCGCGGACTGGAGCAAGGCGTTTGCGCTCGCGGAAAATGCCGTGCGGCAAAATTCGCCACGCTCGTTGCTGGTCTCCGGCGAGCCGCTGGTCGGCAAATCGTCGTTCCTGCGGCTCCTCGCGGGAAAGATCGCGCGGGACGGCTGGACTGTGTTCGAGGCGCGCGGCGCCGATCTGCAGGCCGATCAAATCTACATCGGCCAACTCGAGGGCCGCATCCGTCAGGTCATCGACGAGATGGCGAACGCGCGGCAGATGATCTGGTACATCCCGGATATCGTTCAGCTGGCGATGTCCGGCACGCATTCGGGCCAGAGCGCCACCATTCTCGATCAGATCATTCCGGCAATCAGCGCCGGCCGCCTGGTGGTCTGGGCCGAGGCGTCGCCGAAGGGAATGGCGCGGCTCTTGCGCATCAATCCCTCGCTGCGCGGCCTGTTCGAAATCGTCGCGATCGAGCCGATGTCGGCCGCAAATACGCTGCCGCTGGCGCGCGACGTCATGGAGCAGATGGCGGACCGGGCGAATATTCGCTTTGAGCCTGATTGCGCCGAAGTCGCGCGCGACACCGTCAGCCAATATATGGGAAGCAGTGCGCTGCCGGGCTCGGTGCTGCTGATGCTCAAGCTCACCGCGGTTCGCGCGGAGAAAAAAGACGAAGTCATCTCCGCGCGCCAGATTCTGGAAACGCTGTCGCAGCTTTCCGGTCTGCCACTGGCTATCCTCGACACCAGGGAGCAGCTCGACCTCACGTCGGTGCGCGACTTCTTCAACGCGCGCGTACTCGGCCAGGACGAGGCGGTCGGGGCGGTGGTGGACCGCATCGCCATGCTCAAGGCCGGCCTCAACGATCCTGGTAAACCGATCGGCGTTTTTCTGTTCGCCGGGCCGACCGGGACTGGCAAGACCGAACTGGCCAAAGCCGTCTCGGAATATCTGTTCGGTTCGGCCGAGCGTTTGATCCGCCTCGACATGAGCGAATTTCAAACCCACGACTCGATGAGCAAGATTCTCGGGCAGAGTTCGTCGTCGGCATTCGAGGCTGACTCGCTGATCAGCCGCGTGCGCAAGCAGCCGTTCTCGGTGCTTCTGCTCGACGAGTTCGAGAAATCCCATCCGATGATCTGGGACCTGTTTCTGCAGGCGTTCGACGAGGGGCGGTTGACCGATGCGATGGGGCAGACCGCCGACCTGCGGCACTGCCTGATCATTCTCACATCGAATCTCGGCGCCACGGCGCATCGCAGTCTGGGACTGGGCTTCGCGCCGCAGGAGGAGGTTTTCACCAAAGAACAGGTGCTACGCGCCATCGCCCAAACCTATCGGCCGGAATTCCAGAACCGGCTCGACAAGGTCATCGTGTTCCGCCCGCTCACCCGCGAGCTGATGCGCGGAATTCTCAAGAAGGAGCTGGCATCGCTGCTGGAACGCCGCGGCCTCAGGGATCGCAGCTGGGCGATCGAATGGGAATCATCCGCGTCGGAATTCCTGCTGGAAAGAGGCTTTTCGCCCGAAATGGGCGCGCGGCCACTCAAGCGCGCGATTGACCAATATGTCGTGGCGCCATTGGCTGCGATCATCGTCGAGAGGCGCTTCCCGGAAGGCGAACAGTTTCTGTTCGTGCGTAGCGACGGCAACGGCATTCAGGCGGAGTTCGTCGATCCCGATGCCGAGCCGCCGGCGGACGGCGAGGCATTCGTCGAGGCGCCAAGCGCCGCGGCGCCGCCCTCGCTCGCCGCGGTGGTGCTCGCGCCTGGCGGGTCGCGTGCCGAATTCCAGATGCTGCAGGACGAATACGCCGACATCGTGCGGGTTCAGCAATCCGCCGAATGGACGGGGCTGAAGGACGATCTGGCCGAGGACATGGCGACCGCAGATTTTTGGACTCGCCCGGATCGCTTCGGTGTGCTGGCGCGATTTGCCTTGATGGATCGGGTCAAGTCGGCGACTGAGACGGCGAAGGCGCTGCGCGGGCGGCTGGAGCGTTACGGCCGCTCGCCGTCGCATTATTCGGCCCAGCTCAGCGGCCGCATGGCGTTGCAGTTGTTTTTGATCCGGGAAGGCATCAGGGACGCGCTCGAAAATGCCCCGATCGAACTGGCGCTGGTGATCGAGCCGGTGTTCGAGGGCGCCACCGATCGGCTCGCGACTTTGGGCTGGTGCCGGAGGCTAGGATCGATGTACCGCGCCTGGGCCGGCAAGCGCCGCATGCAAATTTCGGAAATCCAGGGCGTGGGAAAAGACAAGGACACGCCGATCCTGATGGTCAGCGGCTTCGGCGCGCATCGCATCCTGGCGCCGGAGGCGGGCTTGCACGTGTTCGAACTGTCCGAAGGCGCTGCGGGCCGGGTTACCGCGCGCGTGCGTCTTGCCGCCGTGCCGCTCGGCGACGTGCCTGCCGCGAAGGAGCGTAAACTGATCGTCAGGGCGCTCGATGAAGCGCCGCGGGTGAATGCGGTCGTGCGGCGATACCGCGAGGAGCCGCCGCTGGTGCGCGACGCCGCCGGCAAATGGCGCAGCGGGCGTCTCGATCTGGTGATGGGCGGCGACTTCGACTTGCTTCAGGCGGGAGAGCGATAGGGCGCAACGCTCGCGTCGGTGAGATCGCCCAGCGTCAATTTTGACGGCGCCAACCCGGCGATGCCCGGATCGGTGAAGGCGAAATGCGGCCCAAGACGCAGCCGCAAGCGCTGCATGGCGCGTCGTGCGATAAAGGCATCCAGTGAAATGCGCAGCAGCAATGCCAGCTGTGACGGCCGTGCGACGAGGTCGCGCATGACCGCCGCGCCGTCGGCTCGCGGTCCGGCGCCCATGCCCTTCAACGCCGCTCGCGGGATGGCGCGATGCGCCGGATCGACAATGACGCGCAGCGCGGTAAACGCGAGTCCATGAGCTACCGCAACCCTGGCGACAATGTGCGATTCCATATCGACGGCAGCGGCGCCGGTGAGCCGGCGCAGTTCGCGTTTTTTAGCCGGATCGGCGATCGGCGTGTCCACGCCGATCACCGGAGCATGATGAGCGCCCGCGATGGCGTTCAGAAGTTTCTGGGACCACGCAGCATCAGTCGGGTTTGAGCCTTGCGCTTCGGCGACCGCAGAGGCGACAATCCAGTCGCCGGGGCGAAGCTCATCGGCCAAGCCGCCCGCAACGCCGAAGCTGATGATGCCACGATAACCATGGCGTGAAGCGCTCGCCGCCGCCGTCTCAAGCTCGCGCTGGGCATTGCGCGAAAACACGTGAATGCCGGGCCCCGCCGCAATCCGGGCTTCGAAGGCCATGCCCACAAAGGCGATGACGGCGCGCTGGCTGCGCTCAAGCGGTACGCCTGCAAACCGGGCGGCGTCATCCGCGCCCAGCAGGCCATCCGCAACGTCGAAATCCGCTTCCAGTGACATACGTCAGACCGGCCCCCGCGACGTGATCGGCCGTCGATCTTCCCACAAAGAGGACACCCGCAGATGTCCTCGCCCGATCCAGGTCAAAACACGAGGCGCGGAAAATTGCCTTGCAACTACTTGGAAAGGTGCGATTTCCCCTGCTTAGTTCCGCACTTGGTCCCTAACCCCGCGCCGCAAGTTTGATGGCCCAAGAACTTGATGGCTCAAGAACATGGTGGATTCATGGAGGCCATTAAGCTTATCCGACAACCCGCAATGTAACATAACCGACCTTATTCTGCCATGCAGCGCGACGCCAAGACATTGCTGACAGGGGCCACGGGATTTGTTGGCTCGGCGGTCGCACGGGCGCTCAATCGCGCCGGATTTCCGGTGCGGGCGCTGGTGCGTCGCGGTAGCCCGCGCTCTCATCTCGGCGACTTGGAATTGGAGTTTGTCGAAGGTGATTTGCGTGACCCAGATTCGGTCGGCTGCGCGGCCGAGGGCGTACGCTACGTGTTTCACGTTGCCGCCGACTATCGGCTTTGGGCGCGCGAGCCACGCGAGATCTTCACCGCCAACGTCGATGGCACACGCAACCTGATGCAGGCGGCATTGCGGGCTGGCGTGGAGCGTGTGGTGTATACCAGCAGCGTGGCCACGCTGGGGCTGCGGCCAGATGGCATGCCCGCCGACGAAGCCAACCCGCTGTCCGAGACGCAGGGCATCGGCGCCTATAAGCGCAGCAAGATCGCTGCGGAACGGCTGGTCGAAGCCATGATTGCCCGCGACGGTTTGCCAGCCATTATCGTCAACCCGTCGACGCCGGTCGGGCCGCGCGACGTCAAGCCGACGCCGACCGGGCGTATCATCGTCGAGGCTGCATGCGGCCGGATTCCGGGCTTCGTCGACACTGGCCTCAACCTCGTGCATGTCGACGACGTCGCGGACGGGCATCTTGCGGCGCTTGAGCGCGGCGTCGTCGGCGAGCGCTACATTCTCGGCGGCGCCAACGTGACATTCGCCGACATGCTGGCTGATATCGCGCGACTGGTCGGCCGCAAACCGCCACGCCTGCGCATCCCACGTGCCGCCGTCATGCCGATCGCCTATGCGGCGGAGGCAGTGGCCCGTTTCACGGGGCGCGAGCCGTTCGCGACCGTGGACGGCGTTCGCATGGCCAAATACCGCATGTTCTTTACGGCCGCGAAGGCGGAGCGCGACCTCGGCTATCGCGCGAGGCCGTACATCGCCGGTCTGCAGGATGCGATTCAGTGGTTCCGGGAAAACGGCTATCTCGATCGCAAGTAACGCGCGCTATCCGGGCCGCGCCGTCTCAGTTCGCCAACTCCCGGCGCCCGCGCAGGAACGCGAAGAATTCCACACCTTCCCGCAGCCGGCGCTTCATCATTTCAGGACTTCGCACCATTTCGGAGACGATCGACGCGATCTTGGGAACGCGGAAGTAGAAGCGCCGATAAAAATCCTCGACCGACTGGAAAATCTCGGTGTGCGTCAGGTGCGGATAATGCAACGGCGCGATCTGCACGCCGCTCGTGTCGACCAGTTGCGCGTGATGCTCGTCGAGCCAGCCATGTTCGAGCGCCTCGCGATACAGTTCGGTCCCCGGATAGGGCGCAGCGATCGAAACCTGAATGGTGTGCGGATTGATCTCGGTGGCAAAGCGGATGGTTTCGGCAATCGTTTCTTTGCTCTCGCCGGGCAGGCCCATGATGAAGGTGCCGTGAATGGTGATGCCCAGCTCGTGACAATCGCGGGTGAAGCGCCGGGCCACATCGACACGCATGCCCTTTCGGATGTTATGCAGAATCTGCTGATTGCCGGTCTCGTAGCCGACCAGCAGAAGCCGCAGGCCGTTGTCACGCATCACTTTCAACGTGTCGCGCGGTACGTTGGCCTTGGCATTGCATGACCAGGTGACGCCGAGCTTGCCAAGTTCGCGTGCGATAGCCTCGGTGCGCGGCCGATCGTCCGTGAAGGTGTCATCGTCAAAGAAGAATTCCTTGACCTGCGGAAACGCCGCTTTGGCCCAGCGGATTTCATCGACGACGTGGCCGACGCTGCGCGTGCGATAGCGATGGCCGCCAACGGTTTGTGGCCACAGGCAGAACGTGCAACGCGATTTGCAGCCGCGGCCGGTGTAAAGCGAGATGTATGGATGCTTCAGATAGCCGATGAAGTAGTTCTCGACCGCCAGATCTCGCTTGTAGACCGGGGTGACGAAAGGCAGTTCATCCATGTTTTCCAGCACCGCGCGCGGCGCATTGTGCCGGATCGTGCCGTCGGCATCACGATATGACAGTCCCGTGATGGTGCTCCAGTCACGGCCTTCAGCAACTTCCTTGATGGTGAAATCGAATTCGTTGCCGGCGACGAAATCAATGGTCTGCGAAGCAAGCAGGCTGGCGCCCGGCTCAACCGCGACCTTGGCGCCCACGAAGCCGGCCTTAAGCGCCGGGTTGGCGGCCTTAAGCGCTTCGATCACGCTGACATCGGAGGAAAACGAGGGCGTGGATGTATGCAGCACGGCGAGATCGTAGTCGCGCGCCTTGGCGACGACGTCCTTGAGCGTCAGTCCGTGTGGCGTGGCGTCGATCAGCTTGCTGCCAGGCACGACCGCGGCGACCTGAGCAAGCCAAGTCGGATACCAGAAGGAGCGAATTTCGCGCCGCGCCTGATAGCGCGCGCCAGCTCCGCCATCGAAGCCGTCGAACGACGGAGCCTGCAGGCAAAGAGTTCGCATCATGGGCGCCTCGGATCGTCCTCAATCAAGGTGCCGTCCGTTGCCACGCGGTACTCGGCACCCCTCCAGTGAACCGTCGCCCCAAAGTAGCTCGCTACGTACACCGCAAAAGCAACAATGTCTTGCAACGGGATGAGCCAATATTGTTCCCGCGGCAATCCGAAACGCCGTTCGACGCATCGGCACAATGCAATGCGCGATGCCAGGGCGGCAACCGCCAGTAGTGCCGCCGCGGCGCTCCCCGAGAGCATGCCAAGCAGCGCCAGCGGCAAGGGGTGGGTCAGGATCGTGCCGGCGTAGCCGATCGGATCGATGGTCTTGACGGTGCGGGCCACCCGAATCTGATGGCGAACGAACTGGCGCAGACTGGTCTCAAAGCAGACATGGCCGACCAGGAATGGGGCAATGACCACGTCATAGTCGGCGGATCGAACCGCCATGCCTATGGCGTAGTCGTCAGCGAGTTCGTCGGCGAAGCGACTGAAACCGCCAATTTCTTCGAGCACCGACCGCCGCAGCGCGACGGTGGCACCGAAGCAAGGTTTCGCCGCCTTGAGGGCCAATCCGGTAATCGCCTGCGGCAGAAAGTTCATATTGATGGCAAGGGCCGACAATCGTGCCCACAGACCCTCGCCGGCTATGCCGTGATACAGGGTCGTGACCGCGCCCGCGCGCGGCTGAGCCAGCAGAGCGGCGATGTCGCGCAAATACGAAGGCTCGACCACGATGTCGCTATCGGAGAGCATCAGCGTGTCGTGGCGGACGCGCGGAAGCATATTGATTAAATTGGACATCTTGCGGTTGCTGCCGTGGCGGCGCGGATCGGCATGAAGTTCGATTGGCCAATCCGGATGTTCGCGCTGCATGGTGCGCACGGCGCTGGCTGCCGGCGCGTTTGCGTCGCGTATGCCGCAGAGCATCTGGACGGGGCCGTCATAGTCCTGCTTGCAGAACGCGGCGAGGCGCGCGGGCAATTCAGGTTCGGCGCCGTGCAGTGGCTTTAGAACTGTGACGGCAGGCTCGGTGCTGTTCGCGGCCAGACGCGGCCCGCCAAACCCGAGCACGAATGCGGATTCGAGCAGCATGAGGATGCATCCGATGAATGCGCCGGCGAGGCAAATGTCGCACAGCGACTTCACCAGCACCGTTGCTTCATCCATAAGCGGAACAAAACTCATGCTGCCCCCACGGCTCCTCCAACTGCATTCACGGAGCCGAATTTACGCTCAAGAGTTCGCCGCGATAGATAGATCGGAACGCGTACACGCTGCAACGTGTCAAGACGAAGCGCAGCGGGATTCTGGGCGAAGACCGTAAGCGAGATCAGAATATTCTCGCCCAGTCGATGGATACGGTTGGCGAAGGACAGCTGTCCTGTTTCCATGATGGTCTCGAAACCGTAGTGGGCCATGATGTACGCGATCTGCCGGCATTGCGCCCTGGTGGCCGATGGAACGTCGCCGCAGATTGCTGATATATCGCACAAATCGGGCTCGGACGACAAATAGCGTGCCAGCTCTTGGAGCGAGATCGAAATACAGCCTTGCATCCGGCGTGCCCATCGGAGGGTTGTCCCACGCCGCGGCACGGGCGGAATATGCTCGTTCCAAAAGTGCAGCTGGGCTATCCGATCGCCGGGCCTCAAGTGACAGCCGTCGGCGAGCATGAGCTGCCGATGCGCATGGGCGATCTGTACGCGGAAAATGCAGGCCGGGTGCGTGGAATATTCGACGACCTCGAGATGGTGCCGCAGTTGGATGTCGAGCACAAAAAGGGCCCCGGCCAGCCAGGGATGGCCGTAAGGGGACGCCAGGCTGTGCTTGGCGGAACCAGCCATACGCGGCTCTTCGCGCTATAGCCGCCCCAAACATGCAACTTTTTGTCCTCAAAAAAGTTTCGGACCTTGGCCGTACGATGGTCTCAAATTCTGTACGGAGCCGGACAATGTTGAATCGGGCCGGCTTTCCCATGGCGACGGTTAAGCGCTCTCGTCGCCGTACAACGTGGCGAGCGTGCTCTTGATCAAGAGCGCCAGAGGCACAGCGAGGATGACGCCCGGAATGCCGAACACGACGCCGCCGGCAAGAAAGCAGAAGATAATGAGCACCGGATGAAGACGCGCGGCGGCCCCGAGCACGATCGGGCCGACCAGTTGATCGATCGAGAGGCGCAATGCGGTGGCGTAGAGCGCATAATCCAAAATGCTCATGAAGCCGGTCGCTGTTTGCAACGAAACCAGTCCGGCGACGATCGCCGCCGCCATCGGACCAATAAACGGGACGGTTTCGAGGATTCCGGTCAGCAGCGCCAACAGGACCGCGTGATGAATGTCCAGGAAAAAGCCAAGTCCCACGTAAGAAGCCGACGTTGCGTAGATCACGACCACGATCATGCCGGCGAAATAACGTGTCAGGACCGGATCGAGCCTCGCCCAGATCCGCCTGACAAGGTCCCGGCGATGCGGCGGCGCGATCCACAACAGACCACGCGCAATGTGCTCGCCGCTGGCGAGGAAATAAAATAGCAGCACAACACAAAGAAAGAAGCCGGCAATGAGCGCCAAGCCAAGGCCAGCGAACAGCGCCAATTGATCGGTTTGCCCAATCCAATCGGCAATGCGGTCGAGCACCAATTTGACGGCTTGCTGGGGGTCTACGGTATGACCAAGGAATTGAACCGGATGATTTCCCGTTGCGTCGCCGACGAGTCTTTGCAGCGTGCCCTGCAGGTCGAATGCCAGGCTCCGGGCCTCATCGACAATTCGTCCTGCGGCAAAGACTCCAAACAGAACGCCGATGCCCATGATGACCAGGAAGAAACCGATAGCAAAAATGAGACGCGGCCAGCGCGTGCGCCTGGTCAGCCAGTCAATTGCGGGAGTACAGATGTAGGCCAAGATCGCCGGCAGGATGAACGGCAGCAATATCGGCTTGATGAAATAGAGAAATATCGCAAGCGCCGCGGCTGCAACAATGACCGCGCGCGCTTCGCCGGCATCGAGCCTCGCCCCGCCGCGTTGGCTTCCGGGTTCGGGATCGTCCTCGCCCTTCTTCTCAACGGTCGTCATGAATAGATACGGCCTTTCCAGCTTACCCGCCCGGTCAGCCGGCGGCGGACGCTATCGAGCGCCATGACTGCGCCCACGGTATAGCCTAGCGGGAATAGCAGTCCGTAGTAAAAAGGAATGCGAAAGTGGCGCGCGGCAGCGATATGCAACCCAAACGCCGCGGCGGAAGCCGATAGCGCTGGGATCAACGCCATCCAGGCGACCGGTATGTGATGCAGGCAGGCAACCACGTCGAGCGTCGGGATCGCGATCGCCGCCCATGACAGTGCCACGGCGGTGGCGGCAAGCATCAGAGTCGCGGTTCGGCCGCCCAACGAGTCGATCAGGTTCTTCGCCAGTCCCGGCCACAGGGTTCGCCAGCCGGTATACATGCGGGCGGATACGACGTCCCCGCCGTCCATCAACAGCACAGCGTATCGAGTCTGTTTGAGCCTGCGCGCAAATTCCAAATCTTCGCAGATCGCACTGGAGACCGCCGCGTGTCCGCCGACCGCATCGTAGGCCGCACGCCGCACCAGCATAAATTGTCCGGTTGCGGTCACGGCGGACTCTGAACGCCCCTGGGCACGGTGGAGATCCTGGACAAATGAAAGAAGAATGAGGCCGCAGGGCAGAATGAGCTGCTCGGCGAAGCTTTTCAGTTGCTGGCGCGGCGCCAGCGATAGCAGGTCGAGTCTGCGGTCCAGCGCTGCGCGCACGGCGCTCGACAACAGCGCGCTTTCGCCCCACACATCCGCGTCGACAAAGCATAGCCATTCCGTCTCGGGCGCCGCGGTGCGTGCTCCAACCCAGCAGGCGTGCGACTTTCCGGTCCAGTGTGGCGGCAGTGGCGGACTGTGCCGCAACGTTAAACACGGATGGCGCGCCGCAATCTCGCGCACGATTGCGGAGGTTTCGTCGGTGGAATGGTCGTCAACGACAATGACGTTCAGCCGTTGCGCCGGATAATTCTGCGCGAGCAGCGAATCGAGACAGCGCGCGATATTGCCCGCCTCGTCGCGGGCCGGAATGACAACGCTTAAGATTGGCGCTTCGGGAAGGGAGAGCGGAACGGCGGCTGCGAGGTGCGGCAATAGTCCGCGCTGACGGACGGCGCGCATGATCAGCCATGCAACGATTGCGAGCCATGCCAATGAGAAACCGCCAAGCGACATTTGCTCGCCGCCTTCGCCCACACAACAAAAATCGGACGACGCTGCATCCGAACGCAATCAGGCGTACGAACGCGCCAAATAGGCTACGGCGTCCTTGGCAAGTTGGACGCGCTCGCGCTCGCCGCGCTGGGCCATTTCGATAATTCGTTTTGCGACGATTTCCTGCGCGGCGCGCCGGTAGCGCGGCGACGCAAAGGTGCTGCCCGATTTCTCCAGCTCCTGCCAGGCATCCTCATACGCGGAAACCAGCGTTTCAATGAATTCCGGATCAAAGGCTGACTGCGCTAGTAGCGGAACTATGGACATGGCCGCACTCCCTCCTCCACAGCCGGGCGCGCGATCCCTGTGCCAACTGCCGCGCCGATCATTTCGCTGCTTCGGTCCAGCATGAAGAAACTATGCCCTTGTGGGTGCGTATACGCCAGCCCCGCTTTTCGCGCCAAAGCAGGGCGTTGCACGCGGGATGGCCGGCGGCCGGAATGGAACTGAATAAAGTTGCCATAATTGCTAGCTCGCAACAAAAAGCTTCGCGGTCGGCGCACGATCGAGAATGGCTGCCGCCGTATTGCCAAAGAATAACGTGTCGCCCGGCCGTCGGTTCGCTCCAACCACGATCAGATCGTAGCCGCGCCTTGCCTCCTTGAGGATCGCGTCAACTGGCGCGGCATTTTCCGGCATACTGCGGCGAACATTGACCGAATAGCGTTTCGCCAGGGCACTGATGTCCTTGAGGACCGCCTTGTCGTTGCGGCGTTCCGCACGGCTCCGCCCGCGGCCGGGCTTCTTCCCGTCGGGCGGACTGGTGACATAGAGCACCGTGACCTGCGCGTCGCTGGCGCGCGCCAGAGCGAAAGCCACTTCGGCGGCGCGCCGCGATACCTCGGTTCCGTTGACCGGGACCACGATCTTGGCAAGTCCTGCGAGCAGCCGGTCGGTGGCGGCGCCGTGCGTGTCGACGATGGCGACCGGTCCGGCAAATTTCGCGGCAATTTCCGAAACGTTCTCGGCGAACCCGCCCTTGGAAGCGCGCGTCTCGCCGACGCCGACGATGAGGAAGTCGTAACCTTTCCGCGCCTCGGCCTCGATCTCTTCGGGTCCGACGTTGGATTTGCGTACCGTCGTAACGTCAATGCTGCCTTGCTTTTTGTCCTCCGGGTGGGCGTGAAGCGTGGTGACTTGCTCGGCGGCGGATTTCACTTCGCTGGTCGAATCGTCCGATTGCTCCTCGTCGGCCCAGCTTTTTGCCGGAGTCTTTGCCGGAGTCTTTGCCGAGGCCTTGCGGTTGTCCGCCTTCTTGTCCGCGCGGCCTGCGGTCAATTCGAGCACCGTCGTCGGCTTCCCGATGGCGCCACCGATGACGCCGGCAAGCCGCGCCGCAAATTTGCCGTTGGGGCTGTCGTCCACGACAAGAAGAAGCCGCTCGAGATTTGTCACGAAGCCGCGCGCGTCGATTTCTTCACGTTCGAGCCTGATCCGTTCATCTTCGCGCATCGGCACGCGACTGAGCGACCAGCGCAGCATCGGCGGCATCGCAACGGTCGTGATGACCGCCATGGTGACGATCAGGGTGAACAGATTTTGACTGAGCACGCCCATCGACAGGCCGATCGTGGCGATGATCACCTCGGTCGAACCGCGGGCATTCATTGCACTAGCAAGCGCCAGCGCCTCACTGCCGACCAGGCCGCCGAGCTTGGCGCCGACAAAGGCGCCGAGAAATTTACCCGCGGAGGCGATCACGATCAGCCCGAACGCAAGCAGCGCCAGATCGGTATTCTTCAGAACGGTCAGATCGGCGCTCAAGCCCGAGAGACCGAAAAATACCGGCATGAACAGCGCGACAATGAGGCCGCGTAATTGCTCGTCGATGTGGCGCGTCAGGATCGGCGATTCACCGACCAGGACGCCGGCGACGAAAGCGCCGAGCACCAGATTTACGCCGATCCACTGGGTGGTCAGCGCCATGGCGACCATGATGACCAGGATGGTGGTGACGACGGAAAAATCGCTGCGGAAATTGTCGTTGGCGAAGCGAATCAGAAGAAACACGATGCGCCGGCCGATCGTCAGGCTCGCGCCTAGAAACAGCGCCGTTTCCAAAACCGAGCGCCCCACCGACCAGATGTCGAGGGTGCCCGCGGACGCCAGCCCAAACGCAATGGCAACGACGACCCAGCCGATTGTGTCCTCAAGAATGGCGGAGGCCACGATGATCTGGCCGATGTCGCGGCGCATGAAATTCATCTCGCCGACGACCATCGCGACAATTTTTACCGAGGAGATCGATAGCGCGATGCCGAGAAACAATGCGGTGACAAACCGCGCGTCCGGCTTGGGCAGCAACGACGCGGGCAGCATTTCGCCGAGCCCTATGCCGCAGGCGAGAGGAATAGCGACGCCGGCGATAGCGACCATAATGGCGCTGCGCCCGACGCGTCTGACCAGCGGCAGATCGGTTTCCATGCCGGTCAGCAGCAGCAGCATCAGAATGCCGAGCTGGGACACGCCATCGATCATGCTCTTCTGCGCAGCGCCCGTCGGAAACAGCAGGTGTTGCGCCTGCGGCCACAACAGGCCGAGCACCGATGGGCCGAGCAAAACGCCGCCGACGAGTTGCCCCATGACGGCCGGCTGACCGATGCGCTGCGCAGCCTCGCCCATAAGCCGGCCAACGAGCAACAATATGCCGAGTTCGGCGACAAACGACGCTATCGAACTTTCCGTTGGCGCCACGGGCGCGGCCATTACCGCCGTCGGGATGAGCAAAACGGCGGTGGTCACGAGGATCGCGCAGACGTGCGGCATTACGCTGCGTCTGGATGCGCGAGCGCAGAGGCGTCCGTCGCCGGAAGTGATCATTCAGCTATGGGGCTGCCTGTATGACGGGCGCCGCCTGCCCGAGGCGACGCGCCTGTTCGCTTGCCGAACCCGTTTCGCTCATTCACTTGCCAAAGCCGTTCGGTCGTGCGGTCAAATTCCGACTGCAGAAGCGTCGAGCAGGCCGTTCGTCGCCGAAGCGTTCTCGCCGCTGCCGAACAGCCGGCGCATTCTCGCCTTCGCCTCATCAAGCCGCTGCTCGTAGTTTTGCGCGCAGGCCGAGGAGCAAAATCGCATATGCCAATAGCGGTGAACCATCAGACCGAGTTTCCTGCAGCAATAGTCGCAACGCCCCTTCATGATCGTCGCATCCATCCATTGGGCGCGGGGGCCCGCTGTTCGAACGCGACAGGCGGCATTCCGACCGCCACCCGGTAGCAAGCAAAATCGCAGTAGATCACGCGGTTGCGCATGTCCCGCACATAACCTTCACCGACTGCGCGGGAACAATGGGCGCAGAACACTTCGGCCTTGAGCTTGGCTCCATTGACGATAACGCACCGCATCACAATGCCTTCCTTAGCCGCCTCGATGCATGCCGATTGCACCGCCAGCCGCGCCTCATCGTGTGATTGGCGCAATATCCTCCACCCGTGCGGCCTGCTAACGCCGGACCGATCCGGGGAGTTCCATGCTCGTCAGGCGACGAAAAGTGATTTTTCAGGCGCGATGGCTTGCGAGAATCTCGCAAACACGCCGCGCCAGGTCGTCGCGCTTGACCGAGACCTGCGCCACCGCGCCCTTGGCCCATTCGGCGCGGCTCTTGATTTCGCCGGACAGTTCGGCGCCCAGCGCCATGTCTTTCAGCGTCACTTCGCCCTTGGCCCGTTCGTCGCCGCCTTCGATGACGACGATCGGCGCGGCGCGTTTGTCGGCATATTTGAGCTGCGCCCGCATCCCGCTCTGCCCGAGATAGAGCTCGGCGCGAACCCCATTGGCGCGCAGCTCACTGACCATGGCTTGATAGCGCGCAAGCTGATCGCGATCGAGCACCAGCACGACAACCGGTCCGACATGCGCCTGTTGGGTCAGCAACCCGCGCATTTCCAATGCGGCCGCCAGCCGCGACACGCCGATCGACACGCCGGTTGCCGGCACCCTCTTGCCCAGGAAGCGCTCGACCAGATTGTCATACCGTCCGCCGCCGCCGACCGAGCCAAACCGGACCGTGCGCCCGTCATCGTCCTTGATCTCGAAATTGAGTTCCGCCTCGAAAATGGGGCCGGTGTAATAACCGAGGCCGCGAATGATCGCCGGATCGAATCGCACGCGATCGGGACCAAATCCCGCCGCCGTCAAGGCGGCATCGATTTCCAGAAGCTCTGCGGCGCCTTGTTCAGCGACTGCGCTGCCTTTCACCTTTTCCATCATTGAGGCGCAAATCGCGGCGCGGCTATCGCCTTCCGCGTGGAGAAAGCCCAACACACGGTCGATATCCTTGGTGGGCAATCCGGCGCCTTTGGTGAAGTCGCCGGATTCGTCCTTGCGGCCGCCGCCCAGAAGCTGGGCGACGCCCTTCATACCCAAGCGGTCAAGCTTGTCCATCGCGCGCAACACCGTGAGCCGGGTCGTGTCGCCTTCCGGCCCTTCCGGTACGCCGATCAGTTCGAGCATGCCGCTGAGGATTTTGCGGTTGTTGACCCTGACGATGTAATCGCCGCGAGCGAGGCCGAGCGCCTCGAGGCTGTCCGCGACCAGCATGCAGAGTTCGGCATCCGCCGCCATCGCGGCAGTGCCGATCGTGTCGGCGTCGAATTGTACGAATTCGCGGAAGCGCCCCGGCCCGGGCTTTTCGTCGCGAAACACCAGGCCGGTCTGAAAACGCCGATACGGAAACGCCAGCGTATCGAAATTTTCTGCGACGTAGCGCGCCAAGGGCGCCGTCAAATCGTAGCGCAACACCAGCCATTGGCCGTCATCGTCCTGAAACGAGAACACACCTTCGTGCGGCCGGTCGAGATCAGGCAGGAACTTGCCGAGTGCGTCGGCAAACTCGATGCTCGGTGTGGTCAGCCGGTCGAAACCGTACGACGCATAGACTTCCGACAACTTGCCGATAAGCCGGTCGTGGACCGCGAGCACCTTGCCGGTCGAGTCTTGAAATCCGCGCGGCAAGCGCGCTTTGGGCCGATCAAGGGGCCGCGATGCCTGGTCGTTCATGGCTGAAATCCTGCCGAAGGTTTTTCATCAAGTAGCAATTCGCCGACCGTTGTGCCAGCAAGCCTGTTGTCGATGGCGCAGGGATCCTCGCGCATCAGGCCGCAAACCGTTCAGCGGCGTGCCCGCTCTTTACCGGCTGCAGCTGCGGGCCTTGCCGCGGTTTGGTGACCTTTGAGCGCCTGCTTGAATGTCTCGAAAGCCGGCGACGATCCCTCGAAAATGAATTCGCCGCGATCGACGATGATGCCCGCTGCACCCGACGATTTGAGGAATTTTACGACGCCGTACAGCTTTGAGCGTTGGCAATAGGCGGCCACAATGGTGCGGCCCGCGGCCGACGGCGAGGCAGCGCCGTCGCCCCATGAGCTGAGCACGCAGCCGTACTTTTCCGTTAATTGCTGCTGGGCATTTGCCGACGCTTTATTTGGAATGGAAAAGCGCAGCACGAGCCGTGAGGTTGCGCGAATGCGCGCCTCGATCTGCTCGACCAGGTGCTCTAATGCGGCGATGGCCTGAGGGCTCCACAGCGCGCCGCGCAGCGACGCGATCAGGCATACCTCGGTTTGCAGGACGGTGCCGCCGGCGATTTCCTTGAGATGATTTTCCGCTAGCGTGGTGCCTGTCGAGGTGAGATCGACCACGAAATCGGCCACGCCGGAAGCCGGTGCGCCCTCGGTGGCGCCGGACGACTCGACCAGCGAATATTCGACGATGCCGCTGTCGGCGAAGAACGCACGCGTGAGCCGAGTAAATTTGGTGGCGACGCGCAGGCTTCGGCCGTGCCGCTGATGAAACAGCATCGCCGCCTCGTCGAGATCGCTCATGGATGCGACATCGACCCACGATTGCGGGACCGCGACCACCAGGCGCGCGCCGCCGAAGCCGAGCTTGGGCATCACCAGCGCCGAAGCCGGCGATCCCTCGCCGTATTCGCGATAGAGGTCTTCGCCGGTCATGCCGGCGTGAGCGTCGCCCTGTTCGATGCGGCTCGGAATCTCCTCGGGCCGCAAAAAGATGACGTCGACGTCGTCGACGCCGACCATAGGGGCGACATATTCGCGACCGTTGCCGACACGGCGTACGTCGAAGCCGCAGCCGCTGAGGAAAGCGATGCATTGTTCCTGCAGCCGGCCTTTGCTCGGCAGGGCAAGCACGAACTTTTGCCTTGGAGTGCTCGCGATCATGGCGCTTTGCCCGCGCCGCCGGCTTCGCCTTTGACATAGGCTGCTAGCGATGCAATCGGCATGACCTGATCGCCGCGACTGCCGAGCCGCCTGACGCGCGCGTGGCCTTTTTTATACTTTTCAGCACCGATGAGAATCACGCAGGAAATCTTTCGCTTAGCCGCGTAGTTCAGTGCGCCCCGCTCGTCCCGACCCGACAAATCAAGCTCGGCGGCGCAGCCGGCCCGCCGCAGCGCGACGCTCGCGGCGATGCATTCCTCTTCGCGATTGCCGCCCAGGGCAACGATCAGCGCCTGCAGAGCCGGTATCGCGGCTGCCGCAGCGGGGTTTATGTTCTGTAACGCCGGAAGCAAACGGTCGAGCCCGATGCCAAATCCGACCGCGGGAATTGATTCGCTCGCGCCCAGGCCGTCGAGCAAATTATCGTATCGGCCGCCGCCGCAGACATGCCCGACCTCGGCGAAGTCCTTGGCGTAGATCTCGAACAGAAACCCCGTGTAATACTCAAGACCGCGGCGCAGTCCGACGTTGAATTGCAGTTCCATCGGCTGCTGCCGATAGGCGCTGACATAACGCAGCCGCTTGTCGCACCGCTCCAGAACGCGATCGATTGAGCCGATGCGAAATTTCCGGAAATGCTCGCGGATCTGTTTGAAGGCAGTCTCCGGCTTGGCCCGGACATTGAGAAGATCCAGTACGCCCTGCATCAGCTCGGCTGAAACCGGCTCGACCTGTTGCGCGGTGCGGCTGATCAAACGTTCGACGATTTCCTCCGGCGTGCGCCCGCCGACATGCCGCACATCCGCGAGCGCGAACACTTCCCGGATCAGCAGTTCGGCCTTGCCCGGCTCGACCGACGCCAGCAGCGACGCAAGCTCGCCGAATTCGTTTACCGTGTCGGACGTGGTCGTCCCCGATTCGGCAAAAGTGTCGCCGGTGCGGAGTTCTTTCTGGTTGCGCAGCGCGATACGCCGGATGCGCGTCTTCGAACGCTCGCTGACCGGAAGTTGATCGATAAATGCGTTGCGAATTTCGACATCGCCGATTTCAACGCGTGTTTCCTTGAGGCCGGCGGCTTCCAGCGCGTCCAGTGCCGCGGCCAGTATTTCTGCATCCGCTGATTCTCGGTCCTGCACGCCGATGAATTCGGCACCGGCTTGATAGAATTGGCGGTAGTGGCGGTCGTTGGACGATTCGTAGGTGAAGGCCGAGCCGAAATAGCAAAGTCGCGCTTCGCGCTCGGCGGGTTCTTCGGCGGCGTTCCCCGCGGCCTGCAGTTGGCGCAAATAGGCGCGGCAGACTGGAATCGTCAGCTCCGGCCGCAGGCAGACTTCGCTGCCGCCGGGATCGGGGAAAATGTACATGTGGCGGCGGATATCCTCGCCCGAGCGGTTGAGGAACGGCAGCGGACTTTCCAAAATAGGTGGGTTGATTGGCGCATAAGCGTAGCGCCGCAGCGTTGCCTCTATGGCGTCGCGTGCCGTCTGCAGCGCGACGGCGTCGCCCCCCGCATAGTCGCGGGTGCCGGAAATACTCGGTTGTGGCGCCTGCATAGCCTTAACCCAGGGGCCTGATGTTTAGCCCAAACATTGCGCGCCGGCTGTCGCGTAACGTCCCGATTTGGCGGCGCGGAGCACGGTGGCGCCTGCATATACCTGATATTCCCGGAGAATCCAGCGCGGTCCGCTCAGCCGGTAAGGCTTTGTGCCGCGTACGATTGCGAACCTCGGATTTGCCTTAACGGCCGCTTGGCCGCGCCTGTGAGGGGCGTCAGGTCGGCGGAGCGCTACTGGCGCGTGCCCGCACCGCGGTCGCAAGCAGGCTGGTGCGCTGATTCCACTGGAATTGGCTCTGCACCAGCTGCAGGGCAACGAGCGCCGTGGCGCCAAGGCCATGAGCTTTGTGAATCAGTTTCTCCAGACACTCCTCGTATGAGGTTTCGTTTACACCCTCGACCGAGGCGTAGACGACGCCGAGCTCCTCATCGCCCGGCGGGAGAGCATTCAGGCTGCTGATGCGCATGTGCCACCTGACCTAAAAGCCGTGATCGACGTCGTTGAATACGGAAAGCGACTGCTCGAATGGCGCCGGATCGAGTGCCAGTGGGCCAAGAAACGGCCGGCTGAGCAGTGCCACCGTCCATAACAGCGTGCCGATCAGAGCAGACATGACGCACACCGCCAAAACTTGCGGCCAGCAGCGCTCCATAAACAGCATGAAACTCATCGTGACCGTGACGATGCCGCCGCCGATGGCGGCGAACCACATCAACCAAGACAGCGAGTCCGCCGCCTGCACGTAACGTTTGTTGCGGTCGAGAACGAGCTGCGAATAGGTCTGCAGAAACTGTGCCGCTATCAGCTCCTGCGACTTCGTCTCGAATTTCAGCTCACCGATGACACTGAGAATTTCATTGGCATCGTGTCCGGCCCGCCTGTTGCGGTTGCCGTTCGCGAAGCGCTGCCATCCCTGAACGACATGCTCGGCATATTCGCGCAGCACTTTGCGCATGGCGTCGCGGCCATGCGCATCCATTACGGTCGTTTGCCGGTAAAGTGGCACGAGCACGGCAGCCTCCTCGCCCGCGTTGGCGCGCGCCGCGTCGTAAGACTCCCACTCGCCGACCACCATGAAGCCCAGCAGTACTGCGTAGATGACGCCAGCCGTCAGGAACAGCGGCACCAGAACGTCATTGTGTCCCTCAGCGACCTGCCGACGAATCAATCTGCGGACGACCGTGGTGCCGATCGCGCCGTAAAGGACAAATCCGCCGATGAATAGAATTGCAAGAACAGTATCGCTCATGATGAGCGGTCCCCGTGCTCATGAGCAGAGAGAAGCCAAGTCGTCATGTTCTATAATCCCCCGCGCCGCATCGCTGGATAGGCTGAAATCGGCCGACGGGTCAATGCGATCTCGCCCGTCATTTGGAAACGCGCAAATACCCCGGCGTCTGACAACGACAAATATCAGCGCAACTTGGATGCCGCACAAGCGGCCGCTTCTGAATTGAATGTGCGAAGCGAGGTTGGAGGTGCATGCATCGCGGGCCGGTCGCCACTCCGGCTGGCCACTTTATCGCTACCTACGCACCGTGAGGTAGTGGCCGCTGCGTCTCGGATGTCCGCTTCTGGGCGCCCCTCACCCAACAATAGGTCCCCGGCTCCCGTGCGTCCCTTGCTGCGTGTCTGCGATTTCCACGCCGCCGCGACTATGCGAATCGAGATTTAGCAATCCGCAATGACGTTCGCAAATGCGCGATGGACGAGCTTTCATTACGTTGCAGAGCACAATGAACGTTGACGTCAGAAATGAGCCGTCAATCGCCGTAATTAAGCAGAAGCGTCACCGGCATGCCGGCGAGAATGTGCGCTGCATCAAAGGCGGTACCGCTCGCGGATTTGGGTTCGCCGCTCACAACATCGATAAATTGCGCCGAACGAATCGCGGCCGGCAGGACGATGCGGGTGTCCTGCCAGCATTCCGGCGGAATGGTGATGCCGGATTCACGTCCCAAGAGGCGCGCCGGGTGACGGCAAAATACCGAGACAGCCACCGCCCCCCGCAGGACGCGCGCAAAGGCAACGAGATGACGCGCGAGCGGGCCTGCGGGCTGCAGCGGCAGATAATCGCCGTCGCTAAACAATGCCGGCGCCTTCTTGCGCGCGGCAAGAACGCGAGCGATGAGACGTTGCTTGATACGGCCGGTTTCGATGTCGGTTGCTCGTGCACCCGCTGATGCGGTCAGCGATTGTTGCCGCACAGCAAAATCGACTGGTTGACGGTTGTCTGGATCGACCAGGCTTAAGTCCCAATACTCCGTCCCCTGGTAGATGTCGGGCACGCCTGGCGCCGTGAGCTTGCACAGCGTTTGTCCCAAACTGTTGACGGCGCCGGCCGGTGCGATGCGGCGCGCGAAGGTTGCGATTTCGGGCAAGAGCGGAGACGTGGCAAACAGCCAGGACACGAATTCGCCGGCCGCGCGTTCGTAAGGCTCGTTTGGCGTCGTCCATTCGCTGCGCAGCTTTGCTTCCCTGAGCGATTTCAGTTGCCAAGCGGTAATTCGTTCGGCGAACCGATCCAGGCCTACATCATCGAGCGTGGGCTGCATGGGCCACGTGCCCACTAGCGTTTGGAACAGCGTCGTGCGGTCCGCCGCATCCGGCAGCGGCTGGCCCGTCTTCGACGGGAATTGCTCGGCGCTCAATGCGAGCCAGCGCTCCAGCAAATTGCCCCACTCGTTGGCGACCTCGCTCAGCACGGCGACGCGGGCACGGACGTCCTCACCGCGCTTGTGGTCGTGTGTCGCGGTGGCAAGCATCGCGTGAGGGAAGGTGTCTTTCCTTAATTGCATTCGATCATGGAATTCAGCAGTCGAGCAGGCAAAGCGGCCAGGATCGAAGCCGACGTCGTTGCGCGACAGCAGCCGGCCGTAGCGATAGAATGCGGTGTCCTCCACTGCCTTTGCGGAAAGTGGCGCGCTTAGCTGTTGGAAACGCATAAGGGCAAAGCTCTGCAGCTTGTCGGCGTTCGGACGGATGTGCTCGCCAAGCAGCCAGTGTCCGAGCAACGCGACGAGCCAGCGGTCAGTTGGCAAGCAAGAGTTCGCCGCGCCCGAAACCGCCTTTACCAACATGATGGCATCGGATCGCGAGTTTTTTCCGACTTGAGCGTAGATGCGATAAGCCGGAAAGTGAACGAGCATCTCGGTTACGGTGCGACGGAGCGCGGGCCGCGAAATATCTCTGGTCTTGGGATCGCCCTGCGCGATCGCGGACAGCGCATCAAGCACCGCCTCGAGCTGCGACGAAAAGGTGCGTTGCAGAACCTCCCGGCGCGCTTCGCGCTGTTCGGCAGCGAAGCTGCTTGAGCGGCCGCTGATCTGTTGCCACAACTTCTCCAGCGCCTCTGCGCCCGTGCCGTCATGCTGCAGCGCGCTTATTTCATCCATAAAATCGTAGCCGGATGTGCCGTCGGTTTCCCAATTGGCCGGTAGCTGTTCATCGTAGGCGAGGATCTTTTCGACGATGAAATAGGCGGGACCCGAGGGGCAGTCTGGCGGGCGCTGTTTCTCCAACGCTGTCAAGCGCGCGCGTAATTGGCGACAATATGTTTCAGGCAGCGACAGCCCATCGACATGGTCCACGCGCACGCCGTCGATGATACCCTCAACGTAGAGGCGAAACAGCGTGCCGTGCATTGCCTCGAAGACTTCGGTGTCTTCAATGCGAATGGCCGCAAGTTCGTTGATATCGAAGAACCGGCGCCAATTGATCTCATCGTTGGCGCATCGCCACCAAGCAAGCCGGTAGTGCTGCTGTTCCAGAAGGCCATGAAGCCGCGCGCGGCCAGCCGCCGAATCCGCCGCAAACTCGTAAAGTGATCCGGGACCACCGTCAGCGCAATCGGGTGCTACTGGAAATTCGTGATCGAAATAGCGGATAACAGATCGGCCTGCCTCGCTCGTCCCCAGCCTAATTTCGCCAGCCGAAAGGGCCTCGCCGTACGGCCGGCCGAGAATCGGTAACAGCACCTTGCCGTGCAGGTGTGGATCGGCCGGCGTCCAGTCGATGTCGAAATATTTTGCGTGGCGGCTGTTCCGGCCGCGCGCCAGGACATCCAGCCACCACGCGTTGCCGTTTCCGATTGCCATATGATTCGGGACGATATCAACAATCAGTCCCAGGTCGTGACGGTGGAGTTCGCACACCAGCGCTCTCAGGCCGTCTTCCCCGCCCAGTTCGGCATTGACGCGCGTCGGATCGATCGTGTCATAGCCGTGCAGCGAACCTGACCGCGCCGTCATGATCGGCGATGCATAAATGTGGCTGATACCGAGCGAAGCAATGTAAGGCGCCAGAGCGGCCGCATGGGCGAACGTGAAGCCGCGGTGGAATTGCAGGCGCATGGTGGCGCGCGGCACACTCATTGCTTGCTCCGCCGCGTCAGGGGGGCCAGCCGTTTTCTGACCTGAGCAGAGTCGAGCAGTTGATCCGCTTTGCCGGGATAGCGGCGGCGCCAATTGGGATGTTCGTCGATCGTGCCGGGAAGATTGGGCTGTTCCTCAAGCGCGAGCGCATCTTCCAGTGGTATAAGCGCCAGTTGCGAAGGCGTCTGTGCGACAAACTCCAGGGCGGCATCGACGGCGCGGTCCGGCTCGCCCGGCGCCGGCATTTCTCCGGACGCAGCTTTGGTCCGCACGAACGAGCGCCACAAAGTTTTTCTGTCAGCCTGTCTCGTTTTTATTTCCTCGTCGGGGTCCGCGACAAGATCAAGCTCGTGCCGCGTTTCGATGTCGTGGCCACGCCACCAGCCGGTCACGGTCGGCAGATCGTGCGTCGATGTCATCGCGGTGGCATTCACCGACCAGTCTTGCGGTGGAAAGAAGCGTCGTTTCCCGCGTTCAAACCACAAGACCTGCATGCCGTAGATGCCGATCTGCGAAAGGAATTCGCGAAATCCAGTTGGTACGGTACCGAGATCCTCGCCGATGACGATTGCCCGATGACGGAGCGATTCAAGCGCTGTTAGTCGCGACAGGTCGTCGAGCGGATAGGCGAGATAGGCGCCATCTTGCGGATCGCCGCCCGTCGGGATCACCCACAGGCGCATTAATCCCATGACGTGATCGATGCGGACGCCCCCGGCGTGGCGCAGCGCCGCACGCAATGTAGCGATAAAGGGAGCGAAACCGCCGCCGCGGAGCGCCCAAGGCGAGAAGGTTGTGAGGCCCCAGTCCTGGCCCTTTCGATTATAGAGATCGGGCGGTGCACCGATCCGAAGACCGTTCAACACATCGTGCTGGTTGCTCCATGCGTGGCTGCCATCAACGCTCATGCCGACTGCGAGGTCTGAAATCAGACCTATGCGCATCCCGGCGTCGCTCGCCGCTTGCTGCGCGGTGGCGAGCGAGCGGTCGGCGACCCATTGCAGGAAACAATGAAACTGGACTTCCTTTTCGTTATCGCGCGCAAATTGCTTCACCTCTTGGCTATGAGGCGACTGCAAAGAGATAGGCCAAGAGCGCCAATGCGAACCGGGACCATCCATGTCAGACCGAGCCGCATGGAGCGCTTCAAAAACCGCATGGTTGCGCAAAAGCGCGCCGCCTGCTTCGCAAAATTCGCGGAACTCATCCCTGAGATGGCTTACATGGCCGACGGCGAGATCGTGCGACAAAAAATCATCGAAGAGAGAACGAAACATCCGCAGCTTAAATACCGAGGCGCGAGGCCAATCGATGAGGGGACTGTGGATCAAGTCGGCGCTGTGATCAGGGACTTCGGCCTTGGCCAAAGCCTCTTGGACACAATGGCCACCAAACAGCGGTCGCGGATCGGCTAACAAGGGATTATAGAAAAGCCGGCTCGACGGTGAATATGGACTGTACGTGGTTGGATTGGCCGCGAACAACGCGTGAATCGGGCTTAGCACCAGCGCGTCGGCTTTGAGTTTTGCTGCTTCGTTGGCAAGAGCCGCGACGTCACCCATGTCGCCGATGCCGGCGTCGCCGGGGCCGCGCAGGGCGTAAGCCTGCACCGCAAGGCCCCAAAGGCGTTGGTTGCCCGCGATGTCGCCGACGGTGAAACAGCGGGGCGGTGCGGCTGCCAAAGTCACGCGATCGTCGCCAAACTCAAGAACGTGGTAGCCCGGTTTTTCCAGACCATAGAGCCGTGCTCCATGCGACGTTGCCTCAAGTCGTGCCCCGAGGATCGCGCCGTCTTCCGCAACGATGCGCGCGGAGCCGAGCCGATTGGCGTCAATCGGAAGCTCTACTGGTGTCCTGACAGTCGTCGTGATCAGCGGCGGCATCGCGGGAGATTCAAGCCGATGCGTGCTGTCGGCAATTGCCTCCGCCGTGTCGCAAGCAAATCCTAAAGCCGAGAGAATGCACCGCACGGTTTCGATCGAGACCGTATTCGATTTGTCGGCGTAGTCGCGCCATTCAAGGGCTATGCCGGCGCGCCGTGCGAGCGCCTTTAGCGCCTCGTCGCTCATTTGAGGTCTAAAGCAGCGACTGTTGAACAGCCGGAAAGCCGACCGGATGAAGCCTGTTTCCCGGCCGTTTGAGAAGTTGCGAACAGGACGCGTCCGGAGAGTGACGGCATCCCGACGCTCGACTGTCCAAGATTGCAGGCGACCGTCAGCAGCGAGCCATCGCCCATTTGCCAGCGCGCGACCACGGCGGCGGCCCCGAGCGCGTGCGCGTCGAGCGCGTGCGTGTTTGGGAGACGCGGCACGATCTCCGCGCGACGAACTTTCAGAAGCTCGTGATAGAACAGCGATCGCGCCGCCGCGCATCCGCCCTCCGGAACCGGCCTTGAGTGTTCGAACGAATCGCGTGCATTCGGGTCAGGGAGGCGCGCGATCAGCGCCGGATCGGAGAAATGCGGAAAGGTGGAGAATTCCGCTTTGCGTCCTTCGCGCACGGCCTTGGCAAGCTCCTGATTGTGATCGGTGAAAAATAGAAACGGCGCTTTACTTGCCGTTTCCTCGCCCATGAAGATAAGCGGTATCTGCGGGGCGAGCAGTTGCAGTGCCGTCGCCGCTTCGAGGGCGCGCGGGTCTGCGAGTGTGGTCAACCGTTCACCGAAGGCACGATTGCCGATTTGATCGTGATTCTGCAGGAACAGAACGAACGCCATCGGTGGCAAGGCTGCGCTCGGAGAGCCGCGCGGCTTGCCGCCGCGATGCGGAGACGGCTCGCCTTGATAGCCAAAACCTTCCCGCAGACAGCGCGCCAGACGCTCGGCAGGTTTGTCGGCATAGTCCCCGTAATAGCCTTCGTGCTCGCCGGTCAGCAGCACATGCAAAACATGATGCGCGTCGTCGTTCCACTGCGCGTCGAAATCGCGAGACAAACAGGCGGCGTCATTTCGGTCGTTCTCAAGTACGAGATGCACGGCGCGTCCGCGCCTAACAGTGCACCGGACTTCGGTGGCCATTTCATGGAGCCAGTCCGGCTCGGTAATGGCATGCACGGCATCAAAGCGAAGACCGTCGAACCGGTAATCGAGCAGCCAGTAGAGCGCGTTTTCCGTAAAGAACCGGCGGACCTGCGGGCGGCGAAAATCAATCGCCGGCCCCCACGGCGTCGAAACGTCGCCGCGGAACATTTCGGGCGCCAGAAGCGGAAGGTAGTTTCCGTCCGGTCCGAAGTGATTGTACACGACGTCAAGGAAGACCATGAGGCCGTGCCCATGCGCCGCGTCGATCAACGCGCGCAATTCGTCGGGCGTGCCGTAGCCGCGTTCTGGAGCGTAGGGCAGAGTGCCGTCGTAACCCCAATTGCGCGCGCCCGGGAATTCCGCGATCGGCATCAGTTCTACCGCCGTAATGCCAAGGGCGGCGAGCCGGGGTAATTCCCGCATGACGCCGGCGTAACCGCCCAGAACCCCGGCGTGAAGCTCGTACAGCACGGTCTCGTGCCAAGGACGCCCAACCCAGTGCGGATGGCGCCAGTTGTAGGACGCAGCATCGACCACAATGCTCTCGCCATGGACATCGCTGTCCTGGCCGCGGGAAGCCGGGTCGGGGATCGCGGTGTCGTCTGCCAGAAGGAAGTGATATCGCGTTCCAGCTCCGCAGGTCGCCTCGGCTTCGAACCATCCATCGCCGGCTGGCTTCATCGCCACGCGGTAACCGCCCTCGATTGCAACAGACATTATCTTTTGCGCGGGAGCCCAGACGCGGAATCGAGTTCGCTGTTGTTCAAGCAGGTTGGCGCCGAACGACGGGCGCCAATTGACGCTGTTCACTGCAACGGTCTTTCCAGTTTCGAATAAACCAATATGGCGCTCCGCGAACGCACTCCGATTTTTTTGTCGCTCGGTGGAATTTCATCGGAGTCGGGTTGTGCGGTGTCGATCAGAATGTGCCCAGGGAGAGCCGGTTCGGGTAAAATGAAGTAAGCATCGTCAGCGGTCGGATTGAGCAGGAAATTCAACAACGTTAGCCCGTCATTTTCGTCCGCGGCGACACGGCGCAGACAAAGCAAGCGGCGATCGGGGTGCCTCCAAGACTCGTCGGCCATTTCCGTGCCGTCGCTGTCAAACCAGGCAATGTCACGCAGGTTCGGGGCGAATTCAGTCTTGCCATGCAGGAACTGCAAGGAGCGCAGCGCGGGATAGCGCCGGCGCACGGCAATGAGCTTGGCGAGAAAGCGTGTCAGCTGGCGGCCTTGCGGCAGTGCCGCCTGCGACCAATCCCACCAGGACACTGCGTTGTCGTGGCAATAGGCATTGTTGTTGCCCTGCTGCGATCGTCCAAACTCGTCGCCTCCGAGGATCATGGGCGTGCCTAGCGCAAGAACCACGGTTGCCAGCAGGGCGCGCTGAACGCGCATGCGGACTTCCGGGATAAACTTATCGCTCGTTTGACCTTCAACGCCGTAATTGGCCGAATAGTTCTCCGCCGGCCCATCCTTATTGCCCTCGCCATTCGCTTCGTTGTGCTTTCCGGCGAAGCTGACCAGGTCGGCCAGGGTGAAGCCATCATGGCAAGCGGCGTAATTGATCGACGCCCAGGGACGCCGTCCGTGTTTGTCAAACAGGTCGCCAGAGCCCGCCAGACGTCCGGCGAATTCGGGACGTTCTCCGGCGTCACCTCGCCAGAACCGTCTTGTGCTGTCGCGGAAGCGATCGTTCCACTCGGCGAATCCCGGTGGATGATTGCCCAGCTGGTAGCCGCCCGGCCCAAGGTCCCATGGCTCGGAGATCAATTTGACCCGGCTCAAAAGCGGATCCTGGCGCAAGACGTCGAAGAAACCTGAGCCTGGATCGAAGCCTCCGGCCTCGCGTCCCAATGTGACGCCGAGATCGAAACGAAACCCGTCAACGTGGAAGGAACTTACCCAGTAGCGCAGCGAGTCCATGACCAGCTGCAGCACACGCGGATGCGCCAGGTTGAGCGTGTTGCCCGTGCCGGTATCGTTGATGTATTGCCGCTTGTTGTCGGGGACGAGGCGATAGTAGCTGGCGTTGTCGAGGCCTCGATAGGAGAGCGTTGGCCCGAGTTCGTTTCCCTCCGCAGTATGGTTGTAAACAACGTCTAGAATAACTTCGATGCCTGCCGCGTGCAGCCGCCGCACGGCGACGCGCATTTCGTTACGCAATTTTTCGGAAAGATAGCGCGGCTCGATCGCGAAAAACCCCAGCGTGTTGTAGCCCCAGTAATTCGACAGTCCGCGCTCGACCAGCGTGCGGTCCTGCAAGAATGCCTGAATGGGCATCAACTCGATCGCGGTTATGCCGAGTTCTTGCAGGTGATGGATAATCCTCTGGTTTGCCAGGGCCGCGAACGTGCCGCGTTCTTCCGCACGAATATCGTTCCGCAGCATCGTCATCCCGCGCAGATGCGCCTCATAGATGACGGTGTCGGACCACGGTACATTGGGAGGCTGGTCATTGCCCCAATCGAACGTGTCATCGCAAACCACCGCTTTCATCATGCCTTGGGCACTGTCGCGGCTGTCGTAAGAAAGGTCGCCTCGCGGCGAATGAATGCGGTAGCCGAACAGTGCGTCCGACCAGCGAAAAATTCCGGCGCACTGCCTAGCATACGGATCAAGCAGCAGTTTGCGGTCGTTGAAGCGATGCCCCTCCTGCGGATTGTAAGGTCCGTAGGCGCGGTAGCCGTAGATCAGCCCAATTCGCGCGCCTGGAAGATAGCCATGCCAAACCTCATCGGTGCATTCAGGCAATCGAAATCGCGCGGTCTCTCGCCGCGCTGTTTGATCGAAGATGCACAGTTCAACTTGCCTGGCATGCGCCGAAAAGACCGCGAAGTTTATGCCCAGTCCATCCCATGTGGCGCCAAGCGGAGTTGACGCGCCCGGCTCCAGCCGGTCGGGGAAAGCGGCCATCGCTCATGCCTCGTGACGGAGGAAGATCGTCGCCAGCGGCGGCAATACCAGCTCCAGCGAACATGGTTGTCCGTGCGCGGGGCTGTCCGATGCATGGACGATGCCGGCGTTACCGACGTTTGTTCCTCCGTAATGGCTGGAATCCGTGTTGAGAATTTCGCGCCACGGACCACTGAGCGGCGCTCCGATGCGGTAGCCGTGCCGCGGCACCGGCGTCATGTTGCTGACGACGAGAACCGGGCGTTCATCGGCCGCGAAACGCAGGAACGCAAACACGGAGTTCGAGCGATCGTCACCCACTGTCCAGGAAAAGCCGCTGCCTTCGGAGTCGCGCCGGTGCAACGCGGGTTCTCGCCTGTAAAGTCGATTCAAATCGGCGACCAGCCGCTGAATCCCGGCATGCGCCGGATCCCTGATCGATCCCCAGTCCAGTTGGCGATCGTGATCCCACTCGCTTTCCTGGGCAAATTCGCCACCCATGAACAAGAGCTTCTTGCCCGGATGGCCCCACATAAAGCCGAAATAGGCGCGCAGATTAGCGAAGCGTTGCCAGTGATCGCCCGGCATTTTGCCGATCAGCGATCGCTTTCCGTAAACGACTTCGTCGTGGGACAGCGGCAGAATGAAATTCTCAGAAAACGCATAGAGCAGCCCGAACGTCATATCGTGATGATGATGCTGGCGATGGACCGGCTGTTTTTCCATGTATTGCAGCGTGTCGTGCATCCATCCCATGTTCCACTTGTAGGAAAAGCCGAGGCCACCGCTCGAAATCGGACGGCTGACGCCGGGCCAAGCCGTCGATTCCTCGGCGATCATCATCGCGCCCGGGCAGCGCTCGCCGACTACCGCGTTGAGATGACGCACGAAGCCGATCGCCTCGAGATTTTCGCGGCCGCCATAGGCGTTCGGGATCCATTCGCCGTCGTTGCGGCTATAGTCGCGATAGAGCATTGAGGCCACGGCATCGACGCGGAGACCGTCGATATGAAAATGCTCCAGCCAGTAAAGCGCGCTTGCTATGAGAAAACCTTGAACTTCGCGCCTGCCGAAATTGTAGATGTAGGTATTCCAGTCGCGATGAAAGCCTTCGCGCGGATCGAGATGTTCGTAAAGCGCGGTGCCGTCGAACCTGGCAAGTCCGTGTGGGTCGGTTGGAAAGTGCGCCGGTACCCAGTCAAGTATGATGCCGATATCCGCAGCGTGCAGCGCCTCGACAAAGCGCGAGAAGTCGTCCGGCGGGCCGTATCGCGCCGTCGGCGCATAGAGAGACAATGGTTGGTAACCCCAAGAGCCGCCGAAAGGATGTTCCGTGATTGGCAGAAGCTCGACGTGGGTAAATCCCATTCCGACCAGATACGGCACCAGTCGGCGTGTGGCGAAATCCCAAAGCGAGTCGCCGTCACCGTGTTGATCCGGGGTTAGCCATGATCCCAGGTGCATTTCGTAGATGGAAACGGGCGCATCAGCAGCTTGGCGCTTGGCGCGCTCGGCCATCCAGTGTTGGTCGTGCCAGTGATGCCGCTCCGGATGCGGGACGATTGAAGCGGTGCTGGGTGGCGTTTCGGTCTGCCGGGCGAGTGGATCGGCTTTCCACGGCAGCTGGGTGCCATCCGGCCCGCGAATATCGTATTTGTAGCGCGAGCCCGGTGCGACGCGCGGTATAAACAATTCCCAGATGCCGGCGCGGTGCCGCAGCCGCATTGGATGTCTTCTGCGATCCCACGAATTGAAATCGCCAACGACGCTCACCCGCGCTGCATTGGGCGCCCACACGGCAAATCGGACGCCGTTGACGCCATCGACCGTGGTGGTCTGCGCGCCAAGACACTGTGCCAGTCCAAAGTGACGGCCCTCGTTAAACAGATGCAGGTCGATATCGCCGAGCAAGACGCCGAATGAGTAGGGATCTTCGGTTTCCTGGACGCCACTGGGCCAATGGATTCGCAGGCGATAGGGAACCCTCTCGGCAATCAAGTTTTCAAAGAGGCCGTCCTGCTCGCCATGCTCCAGCGGTGCGAGGATGCTGTCGTCGGGACGCAAAAGCTCGACTTTGATTGCTCCCGGCAGGAACGCGCGAATGATGCGGCCGTTCTCCGTGTCGTGCGGCCCCAGGACGGCAAAAGGATCGCCATGGTTGGCCTGCGCGAACGCGCGCGCGGAATCCATGTCGAGCCGCCAGGAGGTCTTTAGCTGCGGCTCAGCCATGGGTTGCCACCGTCTCCTTGCCGAGAATCCGCGACTGAAGCCGTGAGAGCCCCGCTAGCGGCACCGCGAGCCAGTTCGGGCGGTTCGCCGCCTCGTAGGCGATCTCGTAGGCGGCTTTTTCGATCAGGAAGAGTTCAAGCAATGCACGTGCCGACGGGCTATTGCGCAGGGGGCTTGTTTCCCAATAGTCGTGGAGGAAAGCTTGCGAAGCTTGATTTCGAAAGCGGGCGATAAATTCATCGCGCCGTGCCTCGTCGATCGGAACGACACTCACGTCATTGCGGTCCATCAGCGCGGCACCCGCATAATCGATCGAGCGCAGCAGCCCCGCCACATCGCGCAACGGACTGGCTTTGCTCCGGCGTTCGGCAATGGATGCTGCCGGCTCGCCTTCAAAATCGATAATGTAGGCATCGCCGCTCGCGACCAGCACCTGACCCAGATGAAAATCGCCGTGAACGCGTGACATCGGCGTGCCTTCGCCGGCTTTGGCCAGGATTTGAATCGCGGAGAGTAGTGTCTCGCGCCGATCGAGAAGGGCGTTCGCACGTTCGCAGTCTTGCTCGCGCTGCCAGCTGCTTTGGCTCGCAATCAGCGCCAAGGCTTTGCCGAGGCGTTCCTCAACCTTCTTGCCCCAGCGTGCCGCGTCCTTGGCATCGGCGGTTTGCGGCGCGAACGCCTGGTCCGACGTTTCACGCGCGAGGACCGTATGCATTTCGCCGAGGCGTCGTCCGATGGCCGCCATCACGGCTTTTAAATCGGCTAATTCAATGTCCGGAGTGGCTTGCGGTGCGGTGATCTGGTCGAGCGCATGTCTGAGCTGATCGAGAGTCCATGACCACGCGTCGCCCTGATTGCGAATGAAGGCAACCGCGATGGCAAGGGTATGCGGAGTGCCGTCGGGTGCGACCTGAACCACGTCTCCGAGAAGCGGCGGCATGTGAGCGAAGCCTTGAGCGGTTAAATAGCGGCCCATTTCGGATTCGGGATGCTCGCCGGGCAATATCCGGCGATAGATCTTCAGCATGAGCTGGTCGCCGATGGTCAGCGAACTGTTCGATTGCTCTGCCGCCAACCAGTTTATTTCCGCGTCCGCCTGGGTTCGGAGCAGATCCCGTTCACCCGGCATGCTGCGAAAGAGCAACGCGCCGTCGGCCTGATTTAACTCCACGTCCGATGCCAGCGCCTGGACAAAGCGGCGCGCGAAGCTCGCCAGCGCAAAACCGTCGGTGAGCAAGCCGACACGTCGGTGCTGGCGAACGCGCGCAAGAGCGAGCCGGCTGGGCAGCGCCGCGGTAGTTCCATCCTCCCAAAGCACGCCAAGCGGTAGGAGCCAGCAGGTCCTACCGCTCTTTGTTTTAACTTCGATCTCGGCGAGCAAAATCTCTTCGGCGCCCTCGCCAATATCGATCAGGCGGGCGATTCGCGTCGATTCGATTTTCTCATCTTTGAGACCGAACCAGCGGCGCTTGGCGATGTATTGCGGTAATATTTCGTTTTCGACGGCGTCTCGCGCCATACGCAAAAGCGCGTCGCCTACCCGCCCACGAACCACGAGGGTCACGAATTCCGGTAGTGGTTCCGGCGCCGGAGTATGCCAAGAAGGCCAGTCGCTCATGGTTCCCAACGCAAACCAATAAAAGCCGTAAGGCGGCAGCGTGAGCAAATAGGTAAGCTCGCCAATGGGAGGAAACGGAGTCCCGCCGCTTAGTTCCACCGGAACACGGCCTTTGAACGTTGAGAGATCGAGTTCCACCGCCTGATGGCTGTGCGCGACGTTGGCGACACACAGTAGGGTCTCGCCCTCGAATTCTCGCAGGAAAACGAGAATCTTCCGATTTCCTGGATATAGGAACGTCAGTGTTCCTCGGCCGAATGCGGGATGGCGGCTGCGCACCGCAAGCATTCGCCGCATCCAATTCAAGAGCGAGTGCGGATCGCGTGTTTGCGCCTCGACGTTGACCGCGCCATAGCCATAGAGCGGATCCATGATGGGAGGCAAAACCAGCGCGGCGGGGTCCGCGCGTGAGAATCCGCCGTTGCGGTCATACGACCATTGCATCGGCGTGCGGACGCCATTGCGGTCGCCCAGGTGGATGTTGTCGCCCATGCCGATTTCGTCCCCGTAATAGATGACGGGGGTGCCCGGAAGCGACAGCAGCAGGCTGTTCATCAGCTCGATGCGGCGGCGGTCGCGTTCCAGAAGCGGCGAGAGCCGCCGGCGAATTCCCAGATTGAGCCGCGCGCGCCGGTCGGCGGCGTAGGTTTGCCACAGATAGTCCCGCTCGTCGTCGGTCACCATTTCCAGCGTCAGCTCGTCGTGGTTGCGCAGAAAGATCGCCCACTGGCAGTTGCTTGGAATGGGCGGCGTCTGTCGCATGATGTCGCTGATCGGGAAGCGATCCTCGCGTGCGATCGCCATGTACATGCGCGGCATCAGCGGGAAATGGAACGCCATGTGGCATTCGTCGCCGTCGCCGAAATAATCCTTGGTATCCTCCGGCCACTGGTTCACTTCGGCGAGCAGCATCCGCCCCGGAAACGCAGCATCCACTTCGGCGCGAATCCGCTTGAGCACCGCGTGGGTCTCAGGAAGGTTCTCGTTGCTGGTGCCTTCGCGCTCGACGAGATACGGGACGGCGTCGAGCCGCAGGCCGTCGACACCCATCTCCAGCCAAAACCGCATCACGCTCAGAACGGCGCGCATCACCTGCGGATTATCAAAATTCAGATCAGGCTGATGAGAATAGAAGCGGTGCCAATAGTAGGCGCCGGCGACCGGGTCCCAGGTCCAATTGGAACGCTCGGTGTCGAGAAAGATAATACGGGTGTCGGCGTATTTTTGGTTGGTATCCGACCAGACGTAGAAATTCCGGTGCGACGAGCCCGGCTTCGCTTGCCGCGCGCGCTGGAACCACGGATGCTGATCCGAGGTATGGTTGATGACAAGTTCGGTAATGACCCGGATGCCGCGCGCATGGGCGGCGCGCACGAATTGGCGAAAATCGGCCAGCGTGCCGTAATCCGGATGAACATTGCGGTACTCACTGATGTCGTAGCCATCGTCCAACAACGGCGAAGGATAGAAGGGCAAAAGCCAGATCGCGTTGGCCCCAAGATCCGCGATGTACTCAAGTTTGGAAAGAAGACCGGGAAAATCGCCGATGCCGTCGCCGTTGCCGTCGCAGAACGACTTGATGTGCAATTGATAGATGCATGCGTCCTTGTACCAGAGCTGGTCGGCGCGCGGCGCACTTTTTGCTGATTGCGCGTCCACGATCAGGCCTCCAGCGGCGCGATGCGCCAGATGACAAACGGAAGCTCAGCCGGATCGAGACGCAGGCGCTGCAGCTTGCCGGAGCGAACGGTTTCGGTGTCGTGCATCAGATCGTAAGCGGTGAAACTTGCCGTGTCGGGCAGGCCCCACTCCCACAGAGGGACTTCGACGGTCGCTTCCTGGACGTGGAAAGGATCGAGACTGATGGCGCACAGAATGAGGCTACGGCCGGCCAGCAATCCTTTGCCGTAGAAGATCACCTGATCGTTGTGGGCCAGGTAGAAGCGCAGTCCCAGATGGGTCTGCAGCGCAGGGTGTGCCTTGCGGATGCGGTTGAGTTTTCCGATCTCGGCGACGATGTTTCCGGGCGCGTCCAGTCGGCGCGCGCGAATCTCGTATTTCTCGGAATCGAGGTATTCCTCGCGGCCCTGCAACGGTGCCGCCTCGCACAGTTCGAAGCCCGAATACATGCCCCATAGGCCTGAAAGGGTCGCCGCCAGCGCGGCGCGGATGAGAAACCCCGGACGGCCGGAGGTCTGCAGAAAGAACGGATTGATATCCGGCGTGTTGACGAACAGATGCGGTCGAAAGAATTCCTTGACCTCTGAGGTCGTGAGCTCGGTAAAATACTCAACCAGATCCTGTTTGG
The DNA here is from genome assembly GCA_036511745.1 of Rhizomicrobium sp. GTDB lineage: Bacteria > Pseudomonadota > Alphaproteobacteria > Micropepsales > Micropepsaceae > Rhizomicrobium. Next base: position 5,697 of record DATCBQ010000083.1, on the reverse strand, counting down.
TGTTGCGCCACGTGAAATACGTATAAGACTGTGAAAAGCCGACCTTGGCCAAGCGATTCATCATCTTGGGCCGCGTAAACGCTTCAGACAGAAAGATCACGTCTGGATGCTGCGACCGCACCTCATTGATGAGCCATTCCCAGAAGGGCAGCGGCTTTGTGTGCGGATTATCGACACGAAAAATTCGCACGCCCTCATCGACCCAGAACAGGACGATGTTACGGAGTCCAAGCCACAGATCGGGGATTGCGTCCTTTGCATAAAAATCAACGTTGACGATGTCCTCGTATTTCTTCGGAGGATTCTCGGCAAAGCGTATCGATCCATCCGGCCGCCAATTGAACCATTCAGGGTGGTCTTTCAGCCAGGGATGGTCCGGCGAACACTGGATGGCAAAATCGAGCGCCAATTCCAAGCCATGCTCGGCGGCCGCGTCGCGAAGCTGCCGGAAATCCTCGATTGTGCCGAGCGCAGAGTGGATGGCGTCGTGTCCGCCGTCCTTGTTGCCGATGGCGTACGGACTGCCCACATCATCGGGCGCCGCGTCCAGCAGGTTGTTTCGGCCTTTGCGATTGGTGCTGCCGATCGGATGTATCGGCGTGAGATAAAGCACGTCGAAGCCCATCTGTTGCAGACCAGGCAGCCGGCCGATGACATCGGTCAGAGTACCATGCCGATCGCTCGTCGCCGCGGTCGAACGCGGAAACAGCTCGTACCAAGCAGCAAACAGCGCCTGGGGGCGCTCAACGTCCAACGAAATGGCTGGCTTGCGACGGCAAACAAACTCCCGCCCTCCCGCTTCATACATCACCTCGCGGAGGTCGCGCGTGAGCAGGATGTCGGCGCTTTCGTCGGTCGAGGCGTCCGAAAGCCATTTCAAAGCGCTGGCGATGACTTTGCCCTCGCCGCCGGTCACGAGCTTGTGGGCTCGATCGAGAACGCGTCGTGCTTCGGTGATTTCGTTGGCAACGTCTGCGCCGGCCGCACGTTTCAACTCGATGTCGCGCGCGAGTGTTCCGTAGCTGTCGATCCAGGCTTCAACGGTGAGTTCATAACGTCCGATCCGCTCCGGATGGATCGTTGCGCGCCACCGGTCATTATTCACGATCCGCATGGGCGAGCGCGACCAGTCTCTTTGGTTGGCACTTCGCCAGAGCAGTTCCACGCCGAGCGTTTCGTGACCGTCCGTAAAGACGTCGGCCTCAACGATTATGGGGTCGCCAATCACGCGCTTTGCCGCAAACCGTCCGCCGTCCACGCTTGGGACCAGCTTGTCGATGACGATACGCGGCGCCGCCGCGAGTGCCTTCGGCGCGGCGTCGGGTCGCGCGGTTTCGATCGGATCGCTTCTGTGGGCCTGCAGGACTCGAATTTCGCCCGCTGCGAGTGCTGAGCTTCTGTCGCGCTCTGTCACGATAGTTTTGGCTACCATGAGACTCGCGCCAGCCGCGGGCGGAAGGGGTTCAAGATCAATGGGAAGAGGCTTCTCGCGCGCGAGATCAGTGTTGATCACCACCACGATCGGCGCGGAGGCGTCTCGGGCGCTTGGGCCGTCGGAGCGAATAAGAGCAGTGACAGGCTCCCCCGGATCGGTCAGCCGCCGCATTTCCCGGTTGATTTTCAGGGCTTTGAGCTCGGCGCTCAAAGCATTTGCTTCGCGGATCTCCTCCGATAGATCCGCGTTGCTGCTCGGTCTTGCAGACAGAGCATCCGTGATGCTTTCTTGGCGCGCATCCATGTCGTCGGCTGCCGCGTACTCGAAACCCATTGGCACGATGATGCCATCGCCGATGGCGGCGGCGCGCTGCAGCATGTGCCGATAGAGGGGGACTGGATTATCGACATGGGCCAAGCGCCGTGCGAGTCGCGGCCCGAACGGCGCCTCAGGCGAGGCAATCACCGCCCCAAGTCCGCGCAACAATTCGTGCTCCTCGATGAACCAATTAGCGCGACCGTCCCACCACGGCGCTGACGAAAAAGCGCCGTCGAAGCCAATCCCCTGCAGTGCCGTGATGTCTGACCAGTTCAGGCCCGGGGTCCAGGCCACGAAGCGGATATCGGGGACGCTTTGCGCAACGGCTGCGATGATGCGCCGCCAAACCTGTCTCGGCACCAGCTGCGGCTGCGAACAGCAAAATCCAGACACGCCGGCACTCGCCAGGCGAAGAAGCCGCTCGATCCACCACTCGGTTACCGGTTCGACGGCGTGCTGGTCGAAGCGCAGATAAGCCGCGGCGGGCGCCGGCAGGGCGTTCCGCGGGTCCACGGCGTGACCGTTCGCATTGCCGTCGCGAAACCAACCGGGGTGCGACTGCGTCACGCCCGCATTGTTGGCGACACGGCCGAGTACGATGTCGAGAAGCAGATTCAGCCCGGCGTCCCGGCAGTCTCGCGCCAGTTCGTTGATCAATTGATCGGCATCAAGCGAGTCTTCGATCGCCGGATGAGGCCGTTCATGATCTCCGGTTAAGAACAGGTCGCCGGCCGCCCCCGGCGCGAATAGAGGGGCTGTAAGCACGCAATCAAAGCCCATGTCGCGGCAGCGCCGCAGTTGCCAGGGCCACGACAGGCGCGGTCCGGCCAATAGGGGATGAAAGTAGTAGATTCGGGGTGCAAACAGATCACGGCCGTCTTCGCCCACGCTTGCACGCTGGCCCATCGCCATAAGGCTGATCGTCCCCTCGGCCGGCCGTCGGGTTCCATGCCCCTGGTGTCAAAACGGACGGGGCGGAAAAGTTCCATTGAACGGCAGACTGCTAACCGCCGCGTCCTGGCGGCATTCACGGGGGTGTAGTGAGCCGCTTGGCCGCGCGGCCGCCGTCTCCTGACGGCCGCCGGGCTCTGCGTGGGCGGCGCAGCAGGAACAGTAGCAACGATCGGCCCGTCACCTGATAGCGATGCCCGAACCTGAAGGTCGCGCTCGTGTCATAGTCCTCATCTTCGTCAGGCCTATTGGTGTCCACGAGGCGAAGCCAGTCGCGCCCTCCTGCCGCCTTTGGGAGCGTAAATGCAACAACGTCATGGTGCGCGTTTGTGACCAGCAGCAGTGACGCTTCGCCACCAAGCCGGCGAATGCCGCTGGTTTGAGCGCGGCCGTCAAGCAAAAGTCCGACGCATTTGGCGGCTGGATCCTGCCAGTGCTGGGGCGTCATCTCGTCGCCGGCGGGCGTGAGCCACGTGCAATCCTTGACGCCTAGTTCTTTATTCCAAGCGCCCGTCAAGAACAGGCTTTGGCGCAAGACTGGAAATCGGCTGCGCAAACCCGCCAGCCGGCGCACGAACGCAATCAAATCTTCGGCGCGATCGTCGTGATCCCAATTGACCCAGGAAATCTCGTTGTCCTGACAGTAGGCGTTGTTGTTGCCGCGCTGAGTGCGGCCGAATTCGTCGCCCGCGAGGATCATCGGGGTGCCTTGCGACAGCAGCAGCGTAGCAAGCAGATTTCTTTTTTGCCGTTCGCGGAGCGCTATGATGTTTTCGTCGTCCGTCGGCCCCTCGGCGCCATGATTCCACGATTTATTGTCGGAGTGGCCGTCCCGGTTGTCTTCGCCATTGGCCTCATTGTGCTTTTGATCGTACGCCACGAGATCGTTCAGCGTGAATCCGTCGTGTGCAGTGACGAAGTTCACGCTGGCCGAGGGCTTGCGGCCGCGCCGGTTGAAGAGGTCGGCCGAGCCGCTGATTCGCGCTGCGAGGTCGGCAATCATGCCGTTGTCGCCTTTCCAGTACGCTCTCACGGTATCGCGATAGCGGTCGTTCCATTCGGCCCAGCCCGGAGCGAAGCCGCCAACTTGATAGCCGTCCGGACCGATATCCCACGGTTCGGCAATCAGCTTGACCGACGACAGGATCGGATCCTGCTGGCAGGAATCGAGGAAGCCGCCGCCGGCGTCAAAGCCATGCGTCTCGCGGGCGAGCACCGTGCCGAGATCGAAACGGAAACCGTCAACGTGCATCTCCTGCACCCAATAGCGCAGCGAGTCCGTGACCATCTGCAGCACGCGCTGGTGCGAAAGATTGAAGGTGTTTCCGGTGCCGGTGTCGTTGATGTAATAGCGCGGCTCGTCCGGCACGAGCCGGTAATAGGAGGCGTTATCGATGCCTTTAAACGACAGCGTTGGGCCGAGGTGATTGCCCTCCGCGGTATGGTTGTACACGACATCGAGGATGATCTCGATGCCGGCATCGTGAAAGCGGGCCACCATTTCCTTGAATTCGGAGAACGCGAAATCCGGCACGTGTGCGTAGCGCCGATCCGGCGCGAAGAATGCGATCGTGTTGTAACCCCAGTAATTCGTCAGCTTCTTGTCGAGCAGATAGCTGTCATTGACGAAGGCATGCACCGGCATCAGTTCGACTGCGGTTATGCCGATATCGCGCAAGTGGTTCAGCACGGCAGGTTCGGTCAATCCCCGGAAGGTGCCGCGCAATCCTTCACTCACGAGCGGATGCAGCTTGGTATAGCCGCGGACGTGCAGTTCATAGATGACGGTCCGGCTCCAGGGGGCCCGCGGAGGCCGCTCGTCTCCCCACGTGAAGGCGGGGTCGATGACGCGGCAGCGCGGCATAAAGGGCGCGCTGTCGCTCTCGTCGAATGAAAGATCGTCGCCGCTCTCCATCTTGTAGCCGAACAGCGTCGGATTCCACTCGATATTGCCGACCACGGCTTTGGCGTACGGGTCCAGCAGCAGCTTGTTTGGATTAAAGCGATGACCGTGCGCGGGATCGTACGGGCCGTGGACACGATAGCCGTAAATCGAGCCGGGGCGAGCATCGGGCAGAAACCCGTGCCAGATTTCGTCGGTGAATTCCGGCAGTTCGATACGCTCGATTTCGCGCTCGCCCTGGTCATCGAAAAGACACAGCTCGACCTTCGTGGCGTTGGCCGAAAACAGGGCAAAGTTAACGCCCAGCCCCGACCAGGTAGCCCCGCGGGGGAAGGGCATGCCTTCGCGCAGGCGTGCGTTGCGCATTACCTGCGGCGCGGCTTTTGTAACGCGAGCCTCCCTCGGTCGGCGTGATCGTGCGGATCAAAAACGAAAAATCCGCCACTAAGTTCCCGAGTGCCGCGGTTGGTTCGTTTGCCCTTGCGCCGCCGCCTAACAAGCACGGATCCGATTGTGCATTGACGGCGTTCGAGGGCGCCATTTCCGAACGTGCTCAGAAATTAAGCGGCGGGGCGGTCGTCGGCAGACTCTGTCAGCCAAATTGAGCATTCCCCGCATTTAAAAACGCACTGGTCTGGCAGTCCGTCTCGTGGAGTCGTGCGCGTCAGGTGCATCGAGCGGCCACAGTTCGGACAAGCCGGCACATAGTCGATAATCGGTCGCGTCAACTCTATCGTCAGCATGGGATACCTCATGGCCGGAACAGTTATCAAATGGCCGATTGAAATTCAAACGGTCGTTTGAGCCGCCAGCGCGTCTTAAACAGGGATTCTTTGTGATTTCACAGCGTGGAACTGCGCCTGCACGAACTAGCCGGCGTGAGGAGGCGGACATCCCGCCCGATCAGCCACAGCCGAATTGTCGACGCGCTACGCCGGGTCCTGCGAGGGTTGCGCCGTGCAAGTGCGTTGAACTCCGTCGCCTGAGATGGCGGCCGCGGTAAAGCCTAGCGAGCAGCCGCGTACCGAGTCTTGCGTGGTGTCCGGTAAGGGCCACTGCGAAGCGTAGACAGGGAGGTTGCAGGCCGGAA
>DATCBQ010000082.1:0-19435 GCA_036511745.1 Rhizomicrobium sp. | reverse complement strand
AACCTCAAAAGGGTTGCAGCGATGGCCCCATAACGGGGACAACGCTCCTCCAGTCCACCTTTCCCGACCCGCAAACCGAACGAAAACCGCAATCAACTGCCAACCCGCACATACAGCGACTTCTGCAAAGCCCTCGCATTTGCGGGCCATGACAGTTGGGGGGAAAACGCTCCCGATCTCCGCTGCCCATCACCTGTGGCATGATTGCGCCTGCGCGGGTTCGAGATAGAATTTTTTCATGTCCCAGGCGCCGGTGGGGCAGCGTTCGGCGCATAGCCCGCAATGCAGGCACACGTCTTCGTCCTTCACCATCACGCGGCCGGTCTTGAGCAGGCTCGACACATAAAGGTCCTGCGTCGTGTTGACAGCCGGCGCCGTCAGATGACCGCGCAGCTCGTCTTCTGCTTCGTTCGGCGTGAAGGTGATGCAGTCCGTCGGGCAGATGTCGACGCAGGCGTCGCATTCGATGCACAGCTTGGTCTCGAACACCGTTTCGATGTCGCAATTGAGGCAGCGCTGCGCTTCGAGAAAGCCCAGCTGCCGGTCGAAGCCGAGCTCGACTTCGACCTTCACGTTCCGCAGCGTAATGTCCTTGGGCGCGTGCGGCACCTTGTAACGCAGGTCGAGCGAGACGTCGTTGTCGTAGCTCCATTCGTGGATGCCCATCTTCTGGCTCGCCAGATTGACCAGCGGCGGCGGGCGTTTTTTCACGTCCTTGCCGCTGCAGACCAGATCGATCGAGATGGCGGCGTCATGGCCGTGCGCCACCGCCCAGATGATGTTCTTGGGGCCGAAGGCGGAATCGCCGCCGAAGAACACTTTGGGATTTGTCGATTGCATGCTCGGCGAATCGATTTTTGGCATGTCCCAGCGGTCGAATTCGATGCCGATATCGCGCTCGATCCACGGAAACGCATTCTCCTGCCCGACCGCGACGAGAACGTCGTCGCATTCCATCAGCATATCGGGCTCGCCCGTGGCCACCAGCTCGCGCCGGCCATTGGCGTCGCGCTGCGCTTTCACCTTTTCGAACACGACGCCGGTCAGCCTGCCGCTCTCGCGGGCAAATTCCTTCGGCACGAGAAAATTGTGGATGGGAATGTCCTCGTGCATCGCGTCTTCTTTTTCCCACGGCGAGGCTTTCATTTCCTCGAAGCCGGAGCGGACGACGACGCGCACGTCCTCGCCGCCCAGCCGGCGCGAGGTGCGGCAGCAATCCATGGCGGTGTTGCCGCCGCCCAGCACGATCACGCGTTTGCCGATCTTTTCGATGTGGCCGAATGAAACGCTGGACAGCCAGTCGATGCCGATGTGGATGTTGGCGATGGCCTCCTTGCGGCCGGGAATCTCCAGATCGCGGCCCCGGGGCGCGCCGCAGCCGACAAAGATCGCGTCGTAATTCTCCGCCAGAATCGCCTTCAGGCTGTCCACCCGCCGGCCGAGTTTCAATTCCGGCTCCAGACCGAGGATATAGCCGCACTCCTCGTCGAGCACGGTTTCCGGCAGGCGGAATTTCGGGATCTGCGTGCGCATCATGCCGCCGGCGCGCGTGTCCTGATCGTAGAGCACCACCGCGTAGCCCAGCGGCAGCAGATCGCGCGCGACGGTCAGCGAGGCGGGGCCGGCGCCGATCAACGCGATGCGTTTGCCGTTCTTCCGTTTGGCGGGTTTCGGCAACCGATCGCGGATGTCGTCCTTGTTATCGGCGGCCACGCGCTTCAGGCGGCAGATGGCGACCGGGTCTTTCTCCACACGGCCGCGCCGGCAGGCGGGCTCGCACGGGCGGTCGCAGGTCCGCCCCAGCACGCCCGGAAAGACATTGGATTCCCAATTGATCATGTAGGCGTCGCTGTAGCGGCCCTCCGCGATCAGCCGGATATATTCCGGCACGGGGGTATGCGCCGGGCACGCCCACTGGCAATCGACCACCTTGTGGAAGTAATCCGGGTTGCTGACATCGGTCGGCTGCATACCGGACGGACGGGACAGGGCTTCGACGTCAAGCCCCTCGGCCGAAACTGAACTCATGTTCCTGAACAATCTCCGTCGGCGGCCTCGGCAACGGCCGCACGTTCCTTTGCAGGCGGGACAAAAATCCCGCGAGCCCCGATTTGCCCTCGCTCCCGATATTAGACCCTTGGGGGTCGGGCGCAATCACCAAACGCCCCTCCATCATATGTCATGGCCCGCGAAGGCGGGCTACCCAGGTTCTGAAGTCGTGGGCAGGGATAGTTTCAATCGGTCTGAACTCCAGGCTTCCGCGTACGGAACTGGGTGGCCCGCCTTCGCGGGCCATGACAGAGTTAGGAAAATGGGGCACGAACTTTGGACATTTCGCTTTCCGACGAGCAGCGCGCGATCGACGAGAATGTGAGCCGGATTTGCGCGCGCTTCGGCGACGATTACTGGACGCAGTGCGACAGCGCGCCGCGCTTTCCGCACGAATTCCACCGCGCGATGGCGCAAGCAGGCTGGCTCGGCATCACCATGCCGGTGGATCTGGGCGGCGCGGGGCTTGGCGTCACCGAGGCCGCCATCATGATGGAGGCCGTAGCCCGCGGCGGCGGCGGCTTCTCGGCCGCCTCGACCATCCACATCAACCTGTTCGGCCCGCATGCGATCGTCGTCCATGGGACGGCGGAGCAGAAAGCGCGCTGGCTTACGCCGTTGATCCAGGGCGAACAGAAGGCCTGCTTCGCCGTCACCGAGCCCGATGCGGGACTCGACACCACCAGCATCGAGACGACGGCCGCGCGCACCAATAACGGTTACATCGTCCGCGGACGGAAAATCTGGACAACGACAGCCCAGGAAGCCGACAAGATTCTGATCCTGGCGCGCACGACGCCGAAAGCCGATTGCCGGCGCGCCAGCGACGGCATGACGCTGCTCTATGCCGATCTCGACCGCACCAAGATCGAGGTCCGGCGCATTGCGAAGATGGGCCGCAACGCCGTGGATTCGAACACGGTCTTCATCGACGATCTGTTGGTGCCCGACGAAGACCGCATCGGCGAGGAAGGCGAAGGCTTCCGCTATCTGCTCGACAGCCTCAACCCCGAGCGCATTCTGGTCGCCGCCGAAGCCGTCGGCATCGGCCGCGACGCGCTGCGCAGGGCAAGCGTCTATGCCGGCGAGCGCCGCGTCTTCGGGCGGGCCATCGGCCAGAACCAGGGCATTCAGCATCCTTTGGCGGAGAATTGGGCCTATCTGGAAAGTGCCTGGTGGATGTGTCTGCGGGCCGCACAGCTCTACGACGCGAAAAAGCCCTGCGGCGCCGAAGCCAATGCGGCGAAGTTCGTCAGCGCCCGCGCCGCCTTCGACGCGGCGACACAGGCCGTCCTTACCCATGGCGGCATGGGCTATGCGCAGGAGTACCAGGTCGAGCGGCTATTCCGCGAAGCCATTCTCACCCGCATCGCGCCGGTGACGGAGCAGCTCATTCTTTCGTACATCGGCGAGAACGTGCTCGACCTGCCGAAATCGTATTGAGGCTGGAAGCGAATTTCTTCCTGGGACCGCGGGCTTCCAGCCCGCATCAATGCCCCAGCGCCGTAATGCGGCCAGGATGGCCGCGGTCCCAGGAAAGCGAGCCTCCCATTTCATGGCTGTGGCGTCCGTTCCTTGAGACGGACTAAACACTACGGGATTTCCTTGGAGCACGCGATATGCCGGGTCTGTACTTCGAAGAATTCTCGGTCGGACAGACATTCCGGCATCCGATCCGGCGCACGGTGACGGAGGCCGACAATGTTTTCTTTTCCGCCCTCACGCATAATCCGGCCGCGCTGCACCTCGACGAGGAGTATTGCCGCGAGCACACGGAATTCGGCCAGCGTGTCGTCAATAGCTGCTTCACCCTGGGATTGATGGTGGGGATTTCCGTCGGCGAGACGACCCTGGGCACCACCGTCGCCAATCTCGGTTGGGACGAGGTGCGTTTTCCCAAGCCGGTTTTTCATGGCGACACCTTGCGCGTGGAAAGCGAGGTGCTGGAAATCCGCGAATCGAAATCGCGGCCCGACAACGGCATTGTCATCTTCGCGCATCGCGCTTTCAATCAGAGGAACGAAATTGTTGCAACATGCAAGCGGTCCGCCCTGATGTTGAGGAAGCCGAAGTGAAGAATTCTCACGCGGAGACGCCGGGATGCGGAGCAATTGGCTCCTCCCCCGCGGAGCGGCAGCGAAGGGGGGGAGGGGAACCGCCGAAGGCGGTGGAGGGGGCGGCCTCGCGGGCAATACTTCCGAGCGCCCCCTCCGTCTTGCGTCGCGAAGCGACGCAATCCACCTCCCCCGCATCGCTTCGCTCGCAGATGAGGAGCCTTAGCGGCGATGGCGTGCGCAAATCGTCTCCGCGTCTCCGCGTAAAACATTATTTTAGTTCAAGATCGCAGCGGACATGATCCTGCGCTCCCTTCTCTTCGTTCCCGCCGACAGCGAGCGCAAGCTTGAGAAAGCGAAATCGTCGCCGGCGGATGCGCTCATTCTCGACCTGGAGGATGCGGTCGCGGCGGAACGGCGGCCGCAGGCGCGCGAACTGATGCGCGAATTTTTGCAGCAGCCAATAAGCAGAGCGTCGCTCTGGGTACGGATCAACCCGGTGGGAAGCGCGGATTACCAGAGCGACCTCGCAGCCGTCGTGGCGGCGCGGTCGGCAGGTATCGTTGTGCCCAAACCCGATTCGCCCGATGTGCTGCGTGCGCTCGACCGCGATCTTTCGGCGCTGGAGGCGAAGCACGGTGTGCCCGACCGTGCAACGAAGGTCATTCCCGTTGCCAGCGAAACGCCGGCTGCGGTTCTGGCGCTGGGCGAATACCGCAAGCCGCCGCCGCGTCTGGCGGCGCTCACCTGGGGCGCGGAAGATTTGTCGGCGGCGCTTGGCGCGGCGACCAATCGCGATGGAGACGGCGCCTTCGCGTTTACCTATCGCATGGTGCGTTCGCTGTGCCTTGTTGCCGCGAAAGCGGCGGATGTTGAAGCCATCGAAACCCTTTATGCGGATTTTCGCGATTCCGCGGGACTCGAGCGATTTGCGCGCGCGGCCCAACGCGAGGGCTTCTCCGGAATGTTGGCCATCCATCCCGATCAGGTCGAAACGATCAATGCGGCGTTCACGCCTTCCGCGGCCGACATCGCACATGCCCGCCTGGTGGTGGCGGCATTTGAGTCGGGCGCGGGGGTGGCTTCGCTCGACGGCAAGATGCTGGATCAGCCGCACCTGAAACAGGCAAGGCATGTGCTGGCGATGGCTGAGGCAGTAGGTAGTAGGCAGTAGGCAATAGGCAACAGGCAATGCGAAACTGCCTATTGCCCAATGCCCATTGCCGGTTCACGCGCGTGAGCGCCGCAGCATCCAGCCATAGAGTACCGCGATCAGCAGCACGAAAGCGGCGAGGCCGATTGCGTTCGCCGGCGCGAAATCTTCCGCCACCAGCGCCAGCGGCACATGGGCGACGATGAGGCCCGCCAGCAGCACGCCGAACAGGCTTTCGCCGACAATCATGCCGGAGGCGACGAGCACGCCAAGACGCCGGGCATGTTGCGGACTGTTCGAGCGTTCCGCGCGCCGGTCGTACCAAAATCCGATCACCGCTCCGATGACGACGGGCAGGGTTGCGGACATGGGCAGATAAATTCCGATGCCGACGGCCAGTGGCGGCAGTCGCAGCCATTTGCGCGCGCCCAGAAGCTCGTCCAGCGCGACGACGACAACGCCAAGCGCGCTGCCGATGCCCAGCATGACCCAGTTGAGCTTCTGCTCGATGACGCCCTGCGCCAACGCGGCAATCAGATTGGCCTGCGGCGCCGGCAACGGTTTGGCAATGGCGCCGGCAGGATGCGGCGCGCCCGCGAAGCCATAGGCGTGGGCCAACAGGTTGAGCACGGGAGGAATGACGGCCGCACCCGCGATCACGCCGATGACGAGCGCCCATTGCTGCGCGCTGGGTGTGGCGCCGACGAGCTGGCCGGTCTTCAGGTCCTGAAGGTTGTTGTTGGAGATGGTGGCGATGGCGAAAACGATGGCGGTGGTGAAAAGTGCATAGGCCACGAGGGTGCCGCGGGAAGCGGCCGAAGTGTGCGCCACCGCCAGCAGCAGCGCGGCGCAAATCAAAATCGCCAGGATGCCGACGCCGGAGATGGGGCTGTTCGAGGCGCCGATCAGCCCCGCCATATAGCCGCAGATCGCAGCGACGAGAAATCCGCCGAAGAAGATAAAGGGGATGGCGGCAATGACGAGTTGCAGGGTTTGAGACGAAAGCGGCGTCGGACCGAGAAACCCGACAAGAATGTAAGCGATAACGACCAGGCTGATGATCGTCAGCACACCGATCCACGCCGGCGACATGTCCGTGTCGCGGCGGTCGGCTTCGCCGCTTTTGCTGGCGCGCGATGCCGCGGCGGTGCCGATGAGCCCGCTCACCACCGGGCCCGCGAGCTTCAGAAGTGTCCAGACGGCGGCCACGCCGATCGTGCCCGCGCCGATGAAGCGGACCTGGTGGGTCCAGATGTCCGTCGCGCGGTCCGCAATCGCCGCGGAGTCGGCGCCCTGCAATGCCGTGAGGATGGGAACCGCGCCGGCCCAGGCGATCAGAAGTCCCAGCAGCATGGCCATGCCAACCGAAATTCCCACCAGATAACCCGCGCCGACCAGGGCCAGCGAGAACGACATGTCGTAGCCGCTGACCGCGGCAGGCCCGACACGGAAAAACTGGGTCACCTCGCCGGCGGCGATGCGGGTGGCCGCAAAAACGGCAAGCGCTGCCGACGCTATCGAGCCGTAGACGACGGCGACAAGGCCCTCGCGGGCCTCGGAAGCGCCGCTGCCTGCGACAGCTTCGCGCGCGCGCGAACCCACTTCCAGCACTTCGGCGGCGGCAACCCCTTCCGGATAGGGAAGATCCGACGTCGTTACCATCGCGCGGCGCAGGGGAATGGTGAAAAGAACACCCAGAACGCCGCCGGAGGCGCAGATCAGGAACGAAGTCCAGAACGGAAAGCCGGTCCAGGCGCCGATGATGACGAGGCCGGGCAACACGAAGATGATGGCCGACAGCGTTCCGGCGGCCGAGGCCACGGTCTGCACAATATTGTTCTCAAGGATCGTTGCGCCCCTGAAGGCCGACAGGATCGCCATGGAAATGACGGCGGCGGGGATCGAGGTGGCGAAGGTGAGGCCGACTTTCAGTCCGAGATAGACGTTGGCGGCAGTGAAGATGGTGGTGATGAGGATGCCGATGACGAGACCGCGAATGGTGAACTCGCGAATGGAGTCTGCCTGTTTGAGCATGCCGAAGCCCCCGGTTTTTTTGAAACTGCCCTGAGCGGCACGCTACCAGAGATTCGCTTGCATGTGGGGGCGGCGGGGGGCCAAGTGCCACGGCGGTGGTTTCAAACCGCAAATCCGGCGGACGCGCCGGTGTGGTTTGCAAGGCGATCATTTCCGAAATATGCCTCTGGTCGAGGCGGCTCCGACTGCGCTGGCGAAATAGTTCTCATGGCCTTTTTTCAGGATCCCGCGCGTCAGCCATTCCTGCGCGCGCCACCCGTGGTCCTCTGGCTGATTGCACTGCTGGTGGCGATTCACGCGCTGCTGACGTTTTTCTTCGCGGCGCATGCCAACGAAATCTACGTGACCTACGGCTTCATTCCGGCGCGTTATTCGACCACCTTCCTCACCCGTACGGGCGTCAATCCCGGCAACCTTCTCGACCAGGCGTTGCCGTTCGTCACATACATCTTTCTGCACGGTAGCTGGGCCCATGTCCTGATCAACTGCGTGTGGCTGCTGGCCTTCGGGGCGGTGGTGGCGCGCCGGTTCGGGACAGCACTTTTTCTCGGGTTCTTTATCGTCTGCGGCGTTGCCGGCGCGGCGCTGCATCTGGCGGTCTACTGGGGAACGACAGCGCCGGTGATTGGAGCTTCTGCCGGAATCTCGGGGCTGATGGGGGCCGCCTTCCGGATGCTGCCTTTTGGACCACGCCGGCCAAGCGACGCGCCGCTGGAGCCGTTGCTGTCGACGCGGATTCTGGTCTGGTCGGCGATCTGGGCGCTGCTCAATGTCGGCGCGGGCCTGACCGGCTTCGGCGGCGGGCCGGGCGTCAATTTCGTCGCATGGGTTGCCCATCTGGGGGGATATTTTGCCGGCCTCATTCTCGCCGGCCCCTTCGACGCCTGGGCCAGACGGCGAGGCGCTTCCGTCCCTTGATCCCCTGCAGCATTCGGGCTCCTCCCCTGCGAGCGCCAGCGATGCGGGGGAGGTGGACCGCACGGACGAAAAGTCCGTGCGAGACGGAGGGGGCCAACCACGAACATCGCGCCTGCGACCGCCCCCTCCACCATGCTGCGCATGGTCCCCCTCGCCCCACTCCGCTTCGCTTCGTGGGGGAGGAGCTATGCGGAAGCACTTCTGCGTCGTTGCGTTCTCCTTGAACCGGCCGCTTGCGCGCATAGATATCGGGCGGCGGCGCTGGGCTGCCGATGGAGGGCATTCATGACAAGCACCAACGATGGCGCGGCCGATTCCAGGCCGTCAACACCTGCTCGCGCTCCTTTCCCGTTCGTGCGCCTGCTTTACGCTTTTGCCTTCGGCATCCTTGCCTGGTTCTCCCTTTGTCTGACCCTGTCGCTGGCGGTGATCCAGTTCATTGTCATCGGCGTCACCGGCCGGGCCAATGAGGAGCTCAAGGCATTCAGCTTGAGCATGGTCCAGTACCTGTGGGAATTGCTGGCCTTCATCACCTTCGTGCGCGACGAGCAACCGTTCCCGATCGGCCCTTTCCCGAGGCCCTGATTCGTTCTCGCGCGTCGCAGCGTCCGCTTCGAAAATAGCTTTGCCGCCGGGAATATACGCGCGGGAGTCGAAGTGTGACATTCCGGGTACAAACTACGCACGAAATGATGCCTGAAAACGGCTTCGAGCTTTATCTTTCTTGCCGGGGTTTCCGCCTTGCACCATCCTGACAGCAACGACCGTCACCGTTGCGCTCGGGGTCAGGGGCGTCCGCGTGGCGATAAAGGATTTCGTCGCCAGGCGAAATTGCAACGGGGAGCCAACGATGTCTGCACAGCGTCCGGGGACCGGCCGGTCCTCCTTGTTTGTCACCGCACTCTTGCTGTCGACGGCCATTGCCGCGCCGGCTTTGGCCCAGGTCGAGCAGGTCGTCGTGACCGCGCAGCGGCGGGCGGAGTCCATTCAGAACGTGCCGATCGCGGTGACGGCGTTTACCTCGGCCGACCTCAACGCCCACCAGATCACCATGGCGAAGGATCTGCAGTTCGCAACGCCGAACGTGACCTACACCAAGACCAATTTCAGCGGCGACGATTTCAGCATTCGCGGCATCGGCAACGACGTGATCACCGGCGGCGGCGAGTCCGGCGTCGCGGTGAGCTTCGACAACGTCTATCTGGCCGGCGCGGGGCTCGACCTCGCGCAGTTTTACGACATCGACCGCATCGAAGTTCTGGAAGGTCCGCAAAGCACCTTGTATGGCCGCGGCGCGACGGCCGGCACCGTCAACATCCTCCCCGCCAAGCCCGACCTCGAACAGGGCTATGTCAACGCCGATTTCAGCTACGGCAATTACAACGCCAACGAGGATCGCATCGCGGTCAATCTGCCGCTGGTCACCGATCAGCTCGGGCTGCGGATCGCGCTGGACCGCGACTATCACGACGGCTTCGTCGATAATATCTACAACAACACGCACATCGACAGCAACAGCACCTACTCGTTCCGCGGGACTTTGCGGTGGCAGCCAACCGACGCGACAACCATCGATCTTGTCGCGGCGAGCTTTCACAAGGACGATTCGACGATGCGCTCGGAGAGGCAGCAATGTCTCTACGACCCCAGTGGCACGCTGGGGTGTTTGCCCAACGGGCTGGCCAATAACGGCATCAACGAGAACGCATTCTTCGCCGCCGACATAGGCAGCAAGCAGGCCTTCGTTGATGCTTTCGGAGCCTTGATCCCCGACGCAGGCGCATTGGGTCTTGTCGATCTGACGAAACAGGCATTGGAAGTGCAGAATCCCGCGCAGGCATTCAAGGTGGACACCGACTTCAATCCCACCTGGCACGCCAACGACACCTTCTTCGCCATCAATGGCAAGCAGCGGGTTACCAGCTGGCTCGATTTCGAGGTCAACGCCGGCGACGAGCACGGCTCGACGGTATCCCAGGAGAGCTACAACAACACCGCTCCCCAGCCTCTCAATGAAGCCAATCTCGGCATCTTCGGGCCGGCCGCTTACGGCTCGACGGCAGAGGGCACACTTTACGACATTCTGGCCGGTTTGGGCGGCCCCGCTTATGCGGCCCTGTACGCGCCCTATCTCGCCAGCCATCCCGGCGAGTTGCCGGTCTCCGCGCTGACCGGCCTCGGGTTAAACACCGGCAAGATTGCCTATTTCACCAACACCTTCTCGACTTTCGACCAGTCGAATGCCGAGGAGGCGCAGTACTCCATCGACGCGCGCTTTTCTTCGCACCTGGATGGGCCTTTCAACTTCATGCTGGGCGCGTTTTACCTTCGCCAGGAGGCGTCGGGCGATTACTTCGTCTCCAGCGGCGCGCAGGGCTATGCATCGGTCGTTTTGGGTTCGATCGCGGGGCTGTTCAATCCGGCCTGCAATCCTTCGCCGGGCTGTCTGTACGCGCCGGCCTACTATGACAACAGTGTCCCCGATCCGGGCGGTGACACGCTCAAATCGAAGTCGATTTACGGCGAAACCTACTACACGATCCTGCCGGATCTTCTGAAACTGACCCTCGGTGCGCGCTGGACGGACGATTACAAGTCGCAGGCCGATCGCATCATCCTGGTCAACAGCAACCAGCCGATCGGAGAATCGTCCTTCCCGACCAACCCCGCGGTGGGTGGCGTCCCCTATCAATTCCAGCAACAAAGCTGGGACAAGGTCACCGGGCGGGCGGTTATCGATTACACGCCCAAGCTCGATTTCACGGATCAGACGCTGATCTACGCCAGCTATTCGCGTGGCTACAAGGCGGGCGGCTTCAATCCCGGGCTTTCAACCTTCGCGATCAATTCGGGCGTTTCGTCCACCTATAATCCCGAAGGCATCGATGCGTTCGAAGTGGGCACCAAGAACATGCTTTTTGGCGCCACGCTGCAGGCCAATCTCGATGCCTGGTATTACAATTACGAGGGGCTGCAGATCTCGCAAATCCTCGACAACGACTCGATCAATTCCAACATCAATTCGCGAATGTACGGTTCCGAAGGCCAGTTCGTTTATGTGCCCGACGACCATTGGCAGTTCAGCTTGAACGTCGGCTACACCCATTCGACCATCGGCAACAATTATCTCGTCGATCCGAGAAACCCGACCGACGGCCTGAAGAACGCCGTCCTGATCAAGGACTCCACCCCGACCGCGACGGCGGCGCAAAACTGCGCGGTATATCTGACCAACGGTCAGACCCTGGCGCCGGGAGACAACGCAGCCCTGAATGCCGCGCTGACTGCGGCCGGCCTGCCGACCTATTTCGACCCTCCCGGCGGCTCGAACCAGCTGGCCCCTTACGGAATTCCGCTGACAAACTACGGCAATTGCAGCCCGGCGTTTTCTTCCAATCCCCAAATCATCGCGCTCATGAACGCCTTTGGCTATTCGTTCAATCAGCCGGGTACGCGTAACGGAGCAGGCGGCGTTCCGATCAATCTGCACGGCAACGAGAATCCCAATACGCCGCCATGGACGGTCAGTTTCGGCGCGCAATACACGTTCAACGTCGGCAATGATTACACCCTGGTGCCGCGCGTGGACGTCTATTATCAGACCCAGATGTGGGGCCGCGTATTCGAGGATCCGGCCGACCGGATCTCGGGCTATGTAAACACCAACGCCCAGCTCCAGTTGAACGCGCCCGAAGATGCCTGGTACGTCCAGGGCTACGTCAAGAACGCGTTCAACAAGGTGTATGTGACGGGCGAGTACCTGACGAGTTCGAGCTCGGGGCTGTACACCAACGAGTTTCTGGGCGACCCGCGCACCTATGGCATCAGGGTGGGCTTCCACTTCTAGGCGGTTGACCGCCTGCGAGAAACGGGGCGCCGGGAAACCGGCGCCCTTTTTCGTGGCTGTCGCACCCGCCGTGAATGCCCACCCGGCGCCGCTCCCGTCTTCGCAGTTGCGAGATGAGCCCTTTTGCTCCTATAAGCGCGCTCCCCCCCGGACGCGCCCATGGATATCCGCAACATCGCCATCATTGCCCATGTCGACCATGGCAAGACGACCCTGGTGGATCAGCTGCTCAAGCAGTCCGGCGCGGTTCGCGGCAACCAGCATGTCGCCGAGCGGGCGATGGATTCCAACGACCAGGAGCGCGAACGCGGCATCACCATCCTCGCCAAATGCACCAGCGTCGAATGGAAGGGCACGCGCATCAACATCGTCGATACCCCGGGCCATGCCGATTTCGGGGGCGAAGTGGAGCGCATTCTCTCCATGGTGGACGGAGTCGTGCTCCTGGTCGATGCCGCCGAGTCGGTGATGCCGCAGACGAAATTCGTCCTTTCCAAGGCGCTCAAGCTGGGTCTCAAGCCCATTGTCCTGATCAACAAGATCGACCGCTCCGATGCCCAGCCGAAGGAAACGCTCGAAAGCATCTTCGATCTGTTCCTCGCGCTCGAGGCCAATGATTACCAGCTCGATTTCCATGTGCTCTATGCGTCGGGCCGGCAGGGCTGGGCGGTGGCCGACCTTTCGCAGCCGCGCACCGATCTCGGTCCGCTGTTCGACCGGGTGGTGGCCGATGTGCCGCCGCCCGCGCCGCTGGCGCGCGCAGGCGACGCGTATCCCTTCACCATGCTGGTGACGACCCTGGAGGCCGATCCCTATCTGGGCCGCGTTCTCACCGGGCGCATCGAGTCGGGGGCCATCACGATCAATCGCCAGATCAAGGCGCTGGCGCGCGACGGCAGCGAAGTCGAGCGCGCCCGCGCCACCAAGCTTCTCGCCTTTCGCGGCCTGGCGCGACTGCCCGTCGAGCGGGCGGAAGCGGGAGACATCATCGCGATCGCCGGTCTGACGACGACGACAGTGGCCGATACGCTGTGCGACCTTGCCGTCGAGCAGCCGATCAAGGCGCATCCGATCGATCCGCCGACCCTGGCGATCACCATCTCGGTGAATGATTCGCCTTACGCCGGCCGCGAAGGCAGCAAGGTGCAAAGCCGCGTCATTCGCGAGCGCCTGCTGCGCGAAGCCGAAGGCAATGTCGCCATCAAGCTGCGCGAGACGGGCGACGGCAATTACGAAGTCGCGGGCCGCGGCGAGCTGCAGCTCGGTGTGCTGATCGAAACCATGCGCCGCGAAGGCTTCGAGCTTTCCATCAGCCGGCCGCGCGTGCTGTTCCAGAACGACCCCGAGACCGGTCAGCGCCTCGAGCCGGTCGAGGAAGTGACCGTCGATGTCGACGATCCCTATACCGGCATCGTCATCGACAAGATCAGCCAGAGGAAAGGCGAGCTGCAGGACATGCGCCCGACGGGCGCCGGAAAGACCCGGCTCGTGTTCTTCGCGCCGTCGCGCGGGCTCATCGGCTATCACGGCGAGTTCCTCACCGACACCCGCGGCACCGGCGTGATCAACCGCATGTTCCACGCCTATGCGCCGTTCAAGGGGACGATCGAAGGCCGGCGTAATGGCGTTCTCATTTCCACCGCGGTCGGCGAGGCGACAAACTACGCGCTGTTCTTTCTCGAGGAGCGCGGCAAGCTCTTCATCGTGCCGGGAACGCGAATCTATCAGGGCATGGTGGTGGGCGAGAATTCGCGCGACAACGATCTGGACGTCAATCCGCTCAAGGCCAAGCAGCTCACCAATATCCGCACCCACGCCAAGGACGAAGCGCTCAGACTGACGCCGATCATGCCGCTCACCCTAGAACAATCCATCGCCTATATCGGCGACGACGAGCTTGTCGAAGTGACGCCGGAATCCATCCGCCTGCGCAAGAAGGAACTGCTGCCGCATCTGCGCAAAAGGGCCAAAACGGAAGTGGATTAAAAAAGAGAGGCGACGGCAATCCCGCTCGCTGTCATTCCCGCGAAAGCGGGAACCCAGCGCGCGAGCGTCCGCGAGCGTAATAAGCCTCTTCGCTCTTGGCGTTCAAGGAAACGCCATTTGCCGCACTTTGCGAAGCGTATCGCTTCGCCACATGCGCGCTCCCGCGCCGCGGCTGGGTTCCCGCTTTCGCGGGAATGACAATTCTTATATTGCGCGCAGCGTGGGAGAAGATGTCCGAAGACTCATCCTTTAAGGTCTGCCGACTTTTACGCCCGTCTTTCGATGGCTGGCGAAGTAGAGCCGCATCACCCAGTTCATCCGGGTCTGCCAGCCGCGTCCCTGCGACTTGAACCAGTCGACCATGTCGGAATCGAGTCGGATGGTGACGCTCCTCTTGGCCGCTCGATAATGCAGACCAACGTAGCGCGGGCGATCAAAATTTTCTTCGGTCATTTCCGGAATGTCGCTGAAGTCGATTTCGTCGTCCGACATTGCTTCGAGCGCATCGAGTTGCCGACGCATTTCAGCGGTAAGCTTTGGACGAAGTTTCGTACGCCCGGCGCTCTTGACGCGAGGCTTTGCGCGCGGAGATGACGCGGACGACTTCAATGTCGTCTTCTTCGAACGACGTGTACGAGACGAAGAGGAACTTTCCGCCAATCTCCCCGATTGCCCGCCAGCGTATCTCTCCATGCTCATCCTCTTCCGCGCTTTCGCATACGAGGGGATCTTCGAAGATCAATTTGGCAAGCTCGAAATCGATCCCGTGTTTCCGTAGGTTGGATGCCGCCTTTTTCGCATCGACGGAGTCGCGCCGCAGTCATGGGGCCACCATGCTCTTTGCCAGCGTGTGGGCCATCAGTCATCAAATGCTCCTCCTTTCGTTCTCCGCGTGCAATATTGGCCCACAGCCGGGGACAGCCGCATGACCGCTATCGACGGAAATGACATCGACGAGGAGACCATCGCCTTCGCGCACCGCCTGGCGGATGCGGCCGGCGAAGCGATCCGGCCCTGGTTTCGCGTTCGCATCGCGGTGACCGACAAGCGTCCTGTCGTCCGCGGCACAACCGTATTCGATCCGGTGACCGAGGCCGACAAAGGCGCCGAATCCGCGATCCGCGCCATCATCAAGCGCGAACGCCCCGGCGATGGAATCCTCGGCGAGGAATTCGGCGAAGAAGAAGGGACGAGCGGTTTGCGCTGGGTGCTCGATCCGGTTGACGGCACGCGCGCCTTCATCACCGGGCGCCACGAATGGGGCTCGCTCATCGCGCTGGAAAAAGACGCGCGACCCGTTCTCGGCATTCTCGACCAGCCGATCCTGCGCGAGCGCTTCGTGGGCGCGAACGGGCGCGCCTTCTTCGAGGCGGAAGGAATGCGTTCCCCGCTTCGCACGCGCGACTGCCCGGCGCTTGCGCAAGCGAACCTCTGCGCCACCCATCCCGACGCCTATTTCGCGCCGGGCGAGCGGGCGCAATTCGCGCGGCTTGCGCGGGCGGTTCGCATGACCCGCTTCGGCGGCGATTGCTATCTGTTTGCAGCACTTGCGCTCGGTTTCGTCGATCTGATCGTGGAATCGACTTTCAACCGCTGGGACGTGGCGGCACTCATTCCCATCGTCGAGGGCGCCGGCGGCCTCATCACCAACTGGCAGGGCGGCGACTGTTCCGCCGGCGGACAGATTCTGGCGGCAGGCGACACGCGCGTCCACGCGCAGGCGATGGAGATGCTGTCCGGGGAACATATGCAAAAATGAGTCATGCGCGCTATCGCGCACCAAAATTTATTGTGCGCCGCTGTCGCTTTCACCCTCGCTGTCATTCCCGCGAAAGCGGGAACCCGGCGCGCGAGCGTCCGCGAGCGTATTAAACCTCTTCGCTCCTGGCGATCAAGGATACGCCATTTGCCGCGCTTTGCGGAGCGTATCGCTTCGCTATGTGCGCGCTCCCGCGAAGGAGCTGGGTTCCCGCTTTCGCGGGAATGACAATTCTTATAATGCGCGCAGGTCCGCGTCTCGCCCTCTCCGCGTGAATTATTTGCAGGAAGAAACGAAAGTCATCCTGCGCAGCGAAATTCCCGCCTCTGAACGATCCAGGCATGAGCCGACGCGGTGTTCGCGCGTCGCTCACGGCATCCTTTCGACAAACGCATCGAAGGCCGCCCAGAAGCGGGAGCGGATGGAATCGTTCTCCATCAGGATTTCGTGTTCGGAATCCTCGAGTTCCAGCCAGGTGCCGTTGGGAAGGCGGTGCGCGAAGGCGCGGGCGGCCGCGGTTTGCACGATGCGATCGCGGCCGGCGCCCACGATCAGAATCGGTGTCGCAATCGCTTCGGCGAAACCGGGCGATGCCACGCGCGCCATCGAGCGATACGCCGCTTCCAGCCAGCCCCAGGTGGGCCCGGCGAGGCGGATCGCCGGATTGGCCGCGAGCATGTCCTGCATCCGTGCAAAACGCCCGCGGTCTGAGGTGACGAGATTGTCCTCGAATGTCATGGCGAGCGGATCGCGGCGGTCCATGCCCCACACCCAGTCCGTCGAGGCGCCGTTCAGATTGTGCGCCCGGCAGATGAGCCGCACCAGCCACGCCGGATTGCCCCGGGTGCTTGCGCGCAGCATCGGCGCGGTCATGACTGCGGCGGCGAAACACTTCGGCCGGTCGTGGAGCATGCGCAGAAGGTTATGCGCCCCCATGGAATGGGCCAGCGCCAGCGCGGGCCTGTCGCTCATCGGCTGCACGATCTGGTCGATGAAGGCCTCAAGGTCCTCGTCATACTCCTCGAAGTCGCCGACATGGACCTTCAGCATGTCGGGAAGCCGGCGCATGGAGCCGCCCTGGCCGCGCCAGTCGAACGCGGCGACGGCAAAGCCGCGCGCCGTGAGTTCGCCAACGACTTCGCCGTATTTCTCAAGAAATTCCGTTTGGCCGCCCAGGATCGCACACACACCGCGCGGCGGCACGCGGGGATCCGAAGGCCAGGTCGCGCAGCGAATGCGGGTGCCGTCGCGTGCCCGCGCGAGCCGCGTGCCTGGAAGTTCCAAAACGCGCGATGCCTGTCAGCCCCGCGCCTTTTGAAGAATCGGCCCGAGCTTCATGGCCAGTCCCATATCGCCCGCGACCCGCAGCTTGCCCTGCATGAAGGCGGAGGTGCCGTCGAGCTCGCCCTTCACCATCTTTTCGAAGGTATCGAGGCCCACCGAAATGGTGCAATCGGCATCCTTGCCCGCGCCGTCCGACACCGTGTTGGGGACCGACTTGCCGTCGACATAGACGCTGCCCGGCTCGCCGAAATCGAATTTCAGCGTCCCGCCAAGGCCGGAGTTCGAGCCGATGGCGCCGCTCATCTGGGTAATGATCTGTTGGACCTGGTCCGAACTCATGCAATGCGTCCTTCCTGTTTAGGCCTGTTTTGGCGCCGAGGGTCTCGCGGGCGGGGCCGCGCGCCTTCGTCAATATCAGCATTTGTCGGCCACAGGCACAACTGCCGCGCGATGCGCGGTCCGCCGCGGTGCCGATTTTGGTCCCGGACCGACAGACCCTATGCTGGCGCAACGAAATACAGGGGGAATGTCCATGCCGATCGGAGAGGGCGACGCTTTGGAGATGCATCTACGCGAAGGCATCGCCTCATGGAAGGCGCGGGCAAGCTTGCCGTCCGGCGCCCTTGAATGAGTGCGATGCGCCAGGACGACGGCGCCGCCACCGACGTGAAAAGCCGGCGCGACCTTCTGGGCAACGCCTGCTTCCTCCTGCATCTGGCGATCATGCTCTATATCGTGTTCGGCTGGCTCGCGCCGTTCCGGGCTGCGTTGGGTTTTTATGTGTTTTTCCTTCCGGCCGTCGCCGTGCAATGGCTGTTCAACAAGAACTCCTGCGTCCTCAACAATCTGGAATCGACAATCCGAACGGGACGCTGGCGAACGCCGGGAAACGACGAGGAGGGCGCCTGGCTGCTCACGCTCGCCAGGGCCACGCTGCACCTGAAAGCCACCCCGGGACAGATGGACATCTTCATCTATTTCGTCCTGGCGCTGTTGTGGAGCCTGGGATTGGCGCACGCGATCGTGCTCTTTGGCTGAGAACACAAGCGGACGGGCGAAACGGTGACCGCTTCAGGCGCTAATTCAGCACCGTCACATTGTAGGCCGTCGAGCCTATTGCGGCGGTCACCGCACAGACGTTCACCCGCACGGTGTTCGCGGCGGTGACGGCCGCGCTCCAGACAATACCGACGCCCTGCGGGAGGACCGGAGTGGCGACCGCTTTCTGCCCGATCCCCGTCATGGCGCCGGGCACCGTCGCGGTGCCGCTTGTGCAGGCGCCGGCGCCGGGATTGGTGATCGACGCGGTAAGGCCCGTCAGGTTCTGCACCGACGTGTAACCCGAAAAATCCGTGGCGCCGGAATTGGTGATAACCGTCCCGAGAAGGCGGTAATAGCCGGTATAGATGGTGATCGCGTCTTGCACGGTCGTGACCGAACTGCCGCTCACGGTTATCATCGTACTGCCGCCCGCGCTGGCGCCCGCCGTGATGGTGAGGTTTCCGCCAATGTTCACGCTTTCGGGCCCGGTTGCGGAACTGGCGACGTTTACGCAAAACGCGGTGGCGGTCGATGTGCAGACCGCGGCGGACGGCGGGTATTGCGCGCCATTCACCGCCACGATCACGGCCGCATTGCCGTTGCCTCGTGAAGTCGTGAAATCCGGCGCCGACGCCACCATGCCCATAACAAGAGCCGGCGGCCCCAACGTGCAACTGACCAGCGTCGCTGGCGGGGGGCCGGCGTAACTGGTGAGCATGCAGGTCGATATACTGGTGTTGTAGGACGACAGACCGGACACGGTCGTTCCCGCCGGCGGGAGGTAGCCCAGGGAGTCTTTTATCAGATTGCCGATCGCCGCGCCCTTGAGAGGCCAGCCATCGGACTGGCTGCTGTGCAGGCCGCTGGTGGATTGACCGACATTAAACAGGGTCGGGGAGCCCAAAAAGGTATTGGCCGCGGTCACGGTGGTGTAGCCGCTCGCGTTGACGAAACTGGGGCCGGCGAAGGGCGAGCTCGGCGCGTTCAGCGATGCCATGCAATTCGGTTTGTGGCCTTCGGGCCCGGATACGGCATAGATGTAATATTTTGTGTTGCCGCCGAGCGTTCCCGCGTCGAGAGCGCCGAGGCCGCGCGCCAGGCCGAAATTGACGATGCAGGCGGGCGCCGTGGGAGAAGACGACGTCAACGTGATGGGAAAGCTGTTGGTGCTGTCGGGCGCGTCGCCGGGCGCGATATCGAGGATCGGCACGCCGCCCGTCGAGGCGTCGGCGAGCGCGAAGCCGTTCGCGTAGTTCTGCCAGACATGCGGCGTGACCGCGGCCTGCAGCCCGAGCGCGATCGCGCTGGGC
>DATCBQ010000081.1:0-2682 GCA_036511745.1 Rhizomicrobium sp. | reverse complement strand
CAAACCGGGTTCAGTAAGCGATTGCGTCCGCAACTCGCTGTGGAACTCTCTTGCGTCTCCATCCGCGATGCTTGTGCAGGGCTGCGCGGCGATATCTGTTTGTTAGGGGGACATAGATGAACCGCACAGGAAAATTTCTGTTTCTGTTTTTCGCCTTGATTTCGAGTTGCGTGGCTGCCCGCGCACAAACACCCCAATCCTATGTCTCCTGCATTGTCTATTCCGCCACTTTCTGTCCGTATGGCGCGTTCAGCAACACGAACCTGGGCGGTTATCCGCTCATTTCCGTAGCCGGTTATCATCAGCCAGGCGACGGAGGGGGCGGAACGCTTACGCTGCAATCCGGCTCATGCATGCCCAATGGAGGATCGATAATTCAGGATAACGCCCGCAATTGCTTCTCCCGGATCAATTCCACATGGAGTCAGAAGGAATTCGGCGCCTATAGCGATGGGGTCACCGCCCACGACGACACGACCGCGTTGCAGAACTGGTTCAACGCGACACAGCCTCATATCGCGGTGCCGGGCAATTCGATCGTTTCAGCAACGCTGACCTGTCCGAGCAATGCGACAATCCAGGGACCGTCCAACCTTGCGGGACAGGGTACGCCGGTTTTCGTCATAACTGCTACAAGTGCAATATTTACGGGAAGTTCCGTTATCGCGGCCGACGCTTCCTGCCGCATAAGCGGTGTGGGCATCGACGCAAACGGGCGAGCCGACGCAGTGGACGTGCTTGGAACACATGTGACCATCGACGGCTTCTCCGAACTGAAGAATGGCTTTCCTTACGACCTCAAATGCAATGTCGGGAGCGGCAGCGTTTATGGCTTGCAAAAAAAAAATGTCGAGCTCGATAGTGCCTGGACCGATGGCATCCACATCACCGGTTCGTGCCACGACGTGCGTCTGATCGAAGACCTGGTCTCCGGAGCAGGCAAGAGCGGAAGTGGCAGCGGCATTTCCTTCGCCGGAGGAGAAGGGACCATTTCGGGCGGCGTGATCCAGGAATCCGCCGGTATCGGGCTCGATCTTGCCGGCGCCGACCGGGTGTCCGTTACCGCGGAGCATATTCAGGGCAATGGCCGCGGGGCGAGCGGGGGCGCCGGCATCCGGATCAACAATTCCAACACCATCGCCATCTCCGGCAATCACCTGGAAGGAAACGGCGGCTTCGAGACCGGCTCGGCGCAAATCCTGTTCGCGGGAACCTCCGACAACATCAACATCGGCACCAACGTCTACGCGCCGTAGACGATTTCGAATGTGGCGCTCGGACCCTCGTTCGTCTACGACGCGGCGCCGGGCACCGTTCTCACCAATACCCATCTTTACGACAGCCCTTCGCCACAGGCCGGCGGCGCGGTCTATTCGCCCGCGGCGGCGGCGATCCTGCCGCAGTTGCAGGCCCCCCATGTGCCGCTCAGCCAGATCGCCGGCCTCACGCTTTCCAACGATTTGACGACAACCAGCCAGGTCGATTTCGCCCCCGGCGAAGCCACCGACAGCACCGGCACGGCGACCATCGCGCTGGCTTCGTCAGGTTCGACGGCCTGTTACGTCAATCTCGCGGCTTTGACGAATGGCCCCGGCGGGCTGGACACGGGCAGCGTCGTGGCCAACACGACCTATTTCTATTTCGTCATCGCCTCGGTCGGCGGCGGCAATCCGTCCTGCATGGCATCGGCAAATACCGTGCCGTCCTTCAAATATGCGGGGTCGCCTTATGACACGAGCGTCAGCGGCCAAACCTATGCAGGATTCTCGTATATCTACAATATGGCTTCCGTTGCCGGTCTCGCGGTTGGCCAACGGGTGGAAATGAATTCCTATATTTCGCCGGCGACGACGATCGCGGCCGTGGGCACGCTGACGAGCGAGGCGGTTGCGAGTATCGCCACGGGAAGTTGTCCTTTGGCGTGTGCAACGACCGTAACCGTGCCCGTCGGATCGGCAACAAACATGGCGTTTGGCATGGAGATTTCGGATGTCTTTCAATCGGCTGCAAACTGCACGGGGACCAACAGTGCACAAAAGTACCTCGCGGCGAACACATACACGATCTCTTCGGCGCCAAGCGGCGGCGTGTTTTCGATAGCGCCCGCCCTTGAATCGAATGGTACAATCAGCGGTGACTGCATCGTGGTTTCGAGTGGCAATACGGTGCAGCTTGCCGCTCCCGCCGCCAGCACCGCACCCGCACATTCCAGCTTTACCGTCTACACGGGCCTCTACCGCATGGCGGGCGCGCTTTACACCAACCCGGGCAACACGAATGTCGTGTCCTTCATGCAGGATGGCGACACATTTACTCTGCAATCGCCGGTGGCGGACATCAACACCAACAACACCGGCGGCAATGCCTGCAACATGGGAACGATCGGCAACGCGGATGTCAGTTGCGCCCTTTCGGTGCCATGCGGGCTGACCGTTGCCTGTTCCACCGGCATCAAGGTCGAAGCCCTGGGCCGCATCGTCGGCGGCTCGCTCACGAGTATCGCCAAGCCGACGCTGATATCGAGCATCGATTCCAGTCCGGGAGCGCCGTCGGGCTTCCCCGGTGCGCCGGGATACAGCACCAGCAGCGCGGGATCGGCGACCACCGCCTATCCTTTCCGGCTCTACACCAACACCAGCGGACAGGTGCGCCTGCGCGCCAGCAGCTCCGGGGCGTCCGTCT
>DATCBQ010000080.1:0-3141 GCA_036511745.1 Rhizomicrobium sp. | reverse complement strand
GCCCAGCGCGATCGCGCTCGGGCTGCAGGCCGCGGTCACGCCGCATGTCTGGCAGAACTACGCGAACGGCTTCGCGCTCGCCGACGCCTCGACGGGCGGCGTGCCGATCCTCGATATCGCGCCCGGCGACGCGCCCGACAGTACCAACAGCTTTCCCATTACCCTGGTGGCCTCCTGTACGGCGGCGCTGAGCCGGCAGCGCGATGCCATAATCGCGATCCGCAATGCGTGAATGCGCATGGTATTACCCCCGCGCGCGACGTTAGGTGCGCGCTCCTACTTCTCCGGCGGCGGGTTGGCGATCAGATAGGGGAAACCGTGGTTGATCTTGGGATTCTCTGCCCAGATTGTGGGGTCAAAGCCGGAGGGAAGGCCGGATTGTAGTTGCTGTGTCGTCAGACCGGTCAGCCCTTGCACATTTCCAAAGTTACCTGTGCCTTGGTTCGTGCCGCTGGTCGTCGTGTCCCAATATGAACTTGCATTTTCGGTATTGAAATCATCGTAGCCGATGAACCCCCCAATCTTGCTTTGCGCGCCCCCTGTTGCTTTGCCCGTCGAGTAGGACGTGTCGATCTCCCCTTCGTTATCCCCAACAAGGCCTCCGATGTTCGCGCTCGTACCGCCGGTTACGGAACTCGTTGCGTAGGAATTACTGATTATGTAGGTATTGGCCGCTGCCAACCCCCCGGGATTGGATCCCGGGCCTCCGCCAACGCTTCCCATCGCAAAACAATAGCTCACCCTTCCTTCATTGACGCCGACCACGCCGCCGCCGCCTTGGCGACTCCTGACATCGACGACAGCATAGGAATTGTCCAAATTTCCACCACCATTCACACCCAGGATTCCGCCGACCACATCACCGTTCGCAACATTTCCGCTGACATGGTCGCCGACCAATAATCCTCCGGTATTTGTGCCGACCAGACCGCCCACAAAGCTGGCCCGGTATCCGTCAACTTTGACTGTCGAAAGCCCAATGTCCTTGACGGTTCCGGCGGTCACCTGCGCAAGCAGTCCACCGATGCTCTCAACACCGCGAGCGGCGTTTCTAACCGTGACGTTGGAGATCGTGTTTCCGAGCCCTTCGAAGATGCCCGTAAATATCGTCGGCACCGGCGATTGCGAGTATGTTCCATCAGGGGTGGCATCGTAGTTGGCGGCAAAGGCATAGGCGCCCGCGGGGTTGTTTGCGACCGCGCTCGCCAGCGAAGCGAGCGTATTCACAAGCAGGTAAGCGCTTCCGTTGATCGCGAGGCTGTTCGCTGTGCCAAGGAACGACAAGCTGCCGCTTGAGCCGAACGATAATGTGCCGCCGCTGCCGCCATCGTTCGTCGTCAGCGCAACCGCGCCGGCGCCGTTAGCCGCGATGGGCGCATTTAGGGTGATCGATCGGTAGGCATCAAGCGTGAGGGAGTTTGCGCTCGCCCACGAGAAACTCTTCGATACGACAATATCTTCGACCTGTTGGGCCAGAGAGCCCGAACCTGTGTTGACCTGGACATTCGAACTGGCCAGCAGGTTCGTCAGATCGCCCACGTTCAGCACCGCATTCGCCGCCGTTGGCGTGCAGACGCCAGTCACGCAGGATAAGTTCTGGGTGGGCTTCGACGAGATCGTAACGGCGGCAAGGCTCTCGGTAGCCAGACCAATGACGACGCCGAATATTGCGCCTAAGGGAAGAGTATGCTTGAACCGAACGATAGCCGACATCGATAGTCTCCGACCGCGACGCAATGACAAGTCCTGAGCAGGACAGTATCATCGCGCATCAAATTGTCCAAACATTTGCTTGATATTCCCGGCAACGGGGCTAAACTGAAAGTTTAAGGGGCTTGCGACGATTCCGGTCGGCGCGCGAAATTTTGCGCCACCGCTGAGTGTTTTTCGTCGTCATGCCGAATGGCTTTGCTGGTCTTAATTGCGGCCATGAACGAACGCGGGGGCAGTATGTCGGTCATTCGAAATCTGCTTATAGTTGCAGCCCTATTTCTTTCGGCTGACACGGCCGTCGACGGACAGAGCACGGTCAACACAGCAGACGTAAGCTGCATCTTCGCGTCAGTTTCAGGGTGCAACAGCTCAGTCTTTCGGAGCACGAATCTGGGCGCCTATAGCGTCGTAACGGCCGCCGGATATTATGCACCTGGCGGCGCAGGAGGCGGAACGTTCGTGCAAAACGTCTCTCCCGCGCCCACCAATTGCCAATTCTATGCGGCCACAGGCAATGTAACCCAGGCGCAGACGACGATCAGCGGCGTCAGCACGTCGAACAATTTGACTATTGTCGCGGGAATGGCCGTCAGCGTGTCATCCGGCTCGTCCCCGTTTCCGGCCAACGACACGATCGCCAGCATCACCTATAACAGCGTCACCCATGTTATTCTTACCATCACGATGTTCTCGGCCGCCACAACAACGCAGGCCTCGGCGTCGCTGCAATTCTCGTACGACAATGGCGGCTCGATCATCGGCGACAACGAAGGCGGCGGAGCTTCGACTTGCTTCTCCCGCGCAAGCTCGAACTACGGACCGCAAGAATGGGGCGCAATGCAGAACTATAATCCGACCGGTTCGCCAAGCAACGGGAACGACGATACCTCTTCCCTGCAAAACTGGGTAAACGCCAACCAGCCGCACGTCGCAACCCCGGGAAATTCGCGAATCACGAGCCCGCTATATTGCAACGGCACAAGTATCTCCGGGCCGCCTCGCACAGGCACGACGGAGATCAACGGCCCCGTGCCGCTGTTTCAAATCTTTTCCGACAATAGCGGCGGAGGCTTTTCAAGTTCGGCGACGCCGGCGCTGTTGGTGATGGATTATCCCAGCAACACGACCGGCGGTTGCGCCGCCCACGATGTGGGTCTTATCGCATCGGATCATCAGACGACCGGTGGGGTGTCCACGCCCTACGACACGGTCGATGCCTACGGCCAGGCGGATCTGGTGGATGGATCGTTTCTTTACGGGGGAAATGTCAATTTCCATTGCATCGGCGCCGGCGAGGACGTGCAGCTCTTCGACAGCTTTGTCACCTCGTCCGTGAACGACGACATCGACAGCAACTGTCCGGACTTCCGCGTCGAGCGCAACGTCATCGCCCAGGCGGGCAGCGGCGCGAACAATTCGGCGGTCGGC
>DATCBQ010000079.1:0-10583 GCA_036511745.1 Rhizomicrobium sp. | reverse complement strand
GCCCGACGATGCGGTGTTCGTCATCAACAGTTTCTCCAAACCCTGGGCGATGACGGGCTGGCGCATCGGCTGGCTGGTGCACCCGGCGGGACTCGGCCAGCAGATGTGGATGATGTCGGCCGCCAACAACACCGGCGCCACGACCTTCGCGCAATATGGCGCGCTGGCGGCGCTGTCGCCGCAGGGCGATGCCTTCCGCGCCGAAATGCTGGAACGCTGCCGCGCCGGAATGGGCGTCGTCGCGGACTGGCTCACTGAGCAGAACCGCATCCGCTGGATTGCGCCGCAGGGCGCCTTCTACGGCTTTCTCCACGTCGACGGCATGCGCGACAGTCTGGCCTTCGCGACGGAACTGGTGCGCAGCGCGCGCGTCGGCACGGCGCCGGGCTCGGCCTTCGGCGCGCCGAACGATCCGCATACGGATTCATTCGTCCGCGTCTGCTTCGCCCAGGACGCCGCCCGCGTGCGCACGGGCCTCGACCGGCTGGCAAAGGCGGTGGCGGGAATTTGACAGCAGTTGGCGCGCGGCAGCGGCAGCGCGCAAAGGATTCCCTGGCCGCGCCGACGCGCGGTCGCTGGGTGGCCGGCTCGGAGGCCGGCCATGGTGATGTTGGTTGGATTTTAGGGCCAGACACTGCGATTGACGCAACGCAATTCGCGCGGCCGACCGAGAACGCGCCTTGTCGCAGCGGCGCGCGGAGCGCAATGCTTGGGGTGGCGTCGAATCACCAGGGGCACCCATGAAAGCGGCGGACAGGGAAAAGAAACTCGGGCCGTTGCTGGCGATGGTGGTCGTCGCCAACTCCATGATGGGCTCGGGAATTTATTTGCTGCCCGCAGGCCTCGGCACGATCGGTTCGGTTTCGATCATCGCCTGGGTGGCGGCGACGCTGGGCGCGGCGGTGATAGCAGCCGTCTTTGCGTGGCTTGCGGTCCTCAAACCGGAAAACACGAGCCTGTTCGCCCATGTGCAGGAGGCCTTCGGCCCCGGCGCGGGATTCGTTTCCGCTGCGCTTTATTGGGCCTCGACCTGGGTTGCCACCGTTGCCGTCAGCCTCGCAGTAGTGGGGTATCTCAGTGTTTTCATTCCGTGGGTCGCAAAACCGCCGGGCTCGACGATCGGAATGATCGCGGCCATCTGGCTCCTCATCGGCGCCAACCTGATCGGACCGAAATTCGTCGCCCGCTTCGCCGGATGGATGCTGGCGATCGGTCTGGTGCCGATTCTGATCGTGGCGATCGGCGGCTGGTTCGTGTTCGATAGCCACACCTTCATGGCGTCGTGGAACGTCACGGGAAAGAGTCTGCCCGCGGTGGTGCCGCGCGCGACGGTGATGGTGTTCTGGGCGTTTCTCGGGATCGAATCGGCCAGCGTCATCACGCAGCGCGTGCGAAATCCCGGACGCAATGTGCCCATCGGCACCTTCGGGGGTCTTGCCATCGCGGCGGTCATCTACATTGCCGCCTCCGCCGCAATCATGGGAATCCTGCCCGCCGCCGTTCTCGCCAAATCCAATGCGCCCTTCGCCGCGGCAGTGGTTCCGATGCTCGGCACCGTGGCGGCGGGCGTCATCGCGCTCTTTGCTCTCATGAAGGCGTCGGGCACCCTGGGCACCGTCATCCTGATGAATGCGGAAACGGCGGAAAGCGAAACCATGATCGGGCAGATCATGACCGCGCGACCGGCGGACAGGGTTTCGAATTTGACGCTGTTCGCAATGGGCATGCTCATGAGCCTCGTTGCCATTGCTTCGGCGAGCCCGACGCTGGCGCGCCAGTTCACGATCGTGGCGAACATGTCCGTCGTTCTCTGCGTGGCGGCCTATGGCGCGGCAAGCCTTGCGCTTTTTCGGCTGAGCCGCTCCGCGCCCGGGAAATACCGATGGAGCGTGCGCGCGATTGCCGTTTGCAGCACGGCATTTTGCGTCTGGCTCATCGCATCGTCCGATCCCGATCTCCTCGTCTGGAGCGCGGGCGCGGTCGTTCTCGCACTCGCGGCCTATCCTGTGATCCGCCTGCGGCGTGGACAAATCGCGAAGCTCGCGACGGTGCATTCCTCCCCTGCGTAGAGAAGAGGACGGATCCGGCGGACAAATCCGCCAACAACTGACGGGCGTTATCGCCACCCCATTCGCCGTGGCCCACTCGGCGGCAGACCACATGTGGCCGGGCTTGACCCACCGCCCCCTCACCATGGCCGGGCTTGACCCGGCCACCCAGCCGGCGAGCGTCCGCGAGCCGAATTGACTCTGATCTTCGAACTGCCAACGCTCCGTGACGGAGTCGATTTCACAAAATAAGCTTGGGTTCACTTGCGAGGCCGATATGCCAATACCGGACTATCAGACCCTGATGCTGCCTGTCTTGAAGGCTTCAGCCGGGGGTGAAACGACTGTTCCCACCGCGGCAAACGAGATTGCCGACCAGTTCGGACTTACGGAAATCGAGCGGAACGAATTGTTGCCAAGCGGCCGCCAAAGGCTCCTTCACAACCGCGTTCATTGGGCAAAATTCTATCTGACCAAGGCAGGCTTGATCGATATTCCGCAAAGGGGCCGATTTGTTTCTAGCGGTGCAGGCCGCGCGATGCTGTCAACCAATCCTGCACGCATTGATCTCGATGCGCTTCTCGCAATTCCCCAATTCAGCGAATTCTATCACGATAGCCGTCGCGATCGCACTTCAAGTCAACAAGCCGTAACTGCGTCATCCAGTGTCGGCCCTGCTTCTGTGGCTACACCGGAAGAGCAGATAGATGCTGCATACATGGCATTGGGATCGGCCCTTCGCTCGGACCTGCTTCAACGGATTTTGCAAAACCCTCCAGCGTTCTTCGAGGCAACAATCGTGAAGCTTCTTGTGGCGATGGACTACGGCGGATCGCACAAGAACGCGGCGGAACAGCTTGGCAGGACAGGCGATGGTGGCGTGGATGGCGTCATCAGCGAAGACAGACTCGGACTGGACAGAGTGTACGTGCAGGCAAAACGCTATCGGGAGGGCCTGGCTGTAGGGCGGCCAGATGTTCAGGCGTTTGTCGGCAGCCTCGTCGGCCTTGGAGCCTCGAAGGGCGTCTTTGTAACCACGTCGTCCTTCAGCGCCCAAGCTGTCGAGTTCGCGCGACATTTGGCGCAACGCATTGTTCTGATCGACGGGCAGCAACTTGCCGATCTCATGGTCGAGCACAACGTGGGCGTTCGCGTGGACCGCAGCATCGACTTCAAACGAATCGACGAAGATTTTTTCTCGGAAGAAGAGTGAGGAAGGATTCCTCACGGTTGATGCTTGTCTCACCGCCGCCGGATGCGCTCAACCGCTGTTCGCCTCGCCACAGCATGGGTGGGATACGTGTTGCGCCGATGCGCGGCGGATGGGCGGCCGGCTCGCAGGCCGGCCATGGTGACGTGTTGGTTCAGCGGCTCGTCGCGCTGACGATAAACGCGATTTACAATTCCAAGCAAATTCCCGACCTGTCGCCGAACTCTTGGCCGCGGTATCATGAGAACGCCAACTGAGGAGAAAACCATGACCATGAGCGCACGGGCGTCGAAGCCGCGGCGATACATTGTTATCTGCGGGACTTGTGGAAGCGAAGAAGTCCGTGTCGATGCATGGGCCGAATGGGACCCCGAGACGCAGCGATGGGAAGTTGCGCAAACCTTTGACGCAGCATTCTGCGACAGATGCCAAGGTGAATGCTCCGTCTGCAACAAGCCTGAGCCATAGGCGACGAATCGTGCACCGACAGCATTGGCGACCTCACGATGGAAACGAACCGTGCGTCACGTTCCCTCCTGTGCATATTCGGCGGGTGCGATGACAGTTTGGCGCGGCGGCTGCCGCACTCAACTCCCCGGATTGCCAAAACTATCTTCCAGTAACACGCTCCTCAGGCTATGGACTGATCACTGTAACGTCAGGAAAGTATTTTAGGATGTCCTTCTCGTTGGCCGTTAAAAGAGGAGCTCCAACGACTTCAGCGAGTGCACCAATCAAAAAATCTGGAAGAACGTTCAACTTTTGTCCCTTGTTCGCTCGGTACGCTTTGAACGCCACACCAGCACGAAAAAGCGCCTCGTCGCTTTCTGGCAATCGCTCCAATGCGAACAGCGATAGTGCCGCATCGACATCACTCTTCGTCTCCATGCCAACAGAAAATTCGCAATACACTATGTCGGAGATAATGACCGGGCCCTTTGATTTACATTCCTGAAATTTCTTGACCGACCATGAATGCATTTTTTCCGCTGGATTCGTGAGGTAAATTAGAATGTTTGTATCGATGAACGTGGTCATCTCTCTCTCGTAATTCTCGTCAATTCTTCGGCACTCATTGTCGGCTTAATTCTTCTTTCACGCAGATTCGCCAACGCGTCCCTTGTATGTCTTCGAATAAACTCTGCCGCATTGAAGTTTGCCAATTCATCAGCGTCGATAACATCAAACCCCGCATATCGAGCGAGCATGGCACAAGCCCGAGGAATATTTTTTAGGATTTGTGGATTTGTCGGATGTACGGCTCCCTGCGGTCTATAATCATTGGCGAACAACCACTCCACTTCGGGTAACTTCAGCGCGGTTCTTTCTTTCACCAACTCATCTGAAAATCTCTCTCTCGCTCCGCATGCTGTGTACAGTGTTATGAGGTGCTTAGTGGCCAAGTCCTTTTCGACACTGCGGTTCCCGCTGATAGCTTGGAAGTCTGACCGGGATAGCAATGCGCCGTATCGCGATTCAATTGGTGTTTTGCCGTCTAACTTGCGGTCTTCAATGAGACGATCCAAGGCCAGGAAAAGAGCATCAACCCACCAGCGCTCAACGCGCGTTTCCGCAAATTCCGACAACCGCCCAAGCCTGTAAAGATAGTTCAGGTTGGTTGCCAACTTTCTAACCGTCTTCCCAGTATAACGAGGGTCAGAAAATACGAATCCCTCAATATCGCCGGCGTTGATCAATTTCGTGTTCCAATGAAATTGTCGATCAACGCGTTTCTTAACGTATTCGTTTGACCACAGTGCAGGTCGCCGCTGATACGGTTTCGCACCCCGCCATTTTCCTGCGAAACTGAAATTGAACGCAAAGAGGGCTAGCTTATCAAAACGGGGCGAATGCACTTCATTTAGAGCCTGAAACACAAGCTCATCGGCAATCAGATGGTCGATGCCATCAACGACCCGGTTGAAGAGAAAGAAATTCATTGGAATGTAATCTGGTCGATACGATCCCTCGACCCTCGCGCGAAATTCGGCCCGCGGTACGTCGGACATGGCGCCAGCAAAGCCGAGCCGTATACTTTCATGAAGTTGCAGCAGGCCAGACGACTCGTCGCCCCAACTGAAATTCTTCGTGAAGCTGCCTGGACTCCATTGTTCTGAATCGGCTGTCATTCTGAAATTCGTATGTACTGCCGCGGTCCTCTATAACACACATTCATAGAAGTCCGAATTTTCATGTCTTCGCCAGAAGCTTCCGAGGCTGCTTGCGAAGAATGCCGTTGCTACGATCTATCGGCCAGTCCCGTTGGCAGAGGTAGCCATCCGTCCGGATGAGGAGTTGTGAGCGTAAGTGTTCCACGTCGGTGCGTAACCATCCTCTGCCTGATTCCCCCAACTCGCCCAACCTGGGCGCGCGCCGCGCGCAAACATCTCAAGGAAAGGTCCAGGGCTGCATCCTTCAATTAGCGGATACTGCTCGTCTGGTTTGCGGCTATGCTCGCGCTTGCGCGTACCAATATAGTTGACCTGGGTGCGGCCGGGCTTATGTGTCCGCGCATTTTTGCCGCGCGTTCCGAACAACAAAATCTCCGTGACATTGCGGAAATAGAACCCGACGCCGCGCCCGTCACTGCCGCCGTCCTTGCGTAGCTTGTGCCAAACGATGTTCGATTTATACTGAAATCCCCAAGCCTTCATTACGCGAAGCCCTTCCGGCAAAAGGGCATTCGGTACCCAAAGATAAAGATGCGCTGTCTGCGCCAGACAGTTTGCGACGGGCAACGAACATATTTTGTCCACGCTCATCGTTGAATAGCGTGTAAGACGCCGATGCTCAGGTGCAATCTTTCCCGTTCGATTTAGAAACTGCCACGGTGGATCGGAAAGTACGGTTCCAAATTGCTGATCTGCAACGCCTTTCTGGAAGTCAAGAACTACGTCAGATTGAGAAGAAGGGGAGGGCGTTATCGCCGAACACGCTTCGAAAATCGCTCCTTCGCATTTCACCTTTCTTAGACTACCATTGACGAAAGGCGGTTTGTCAGAATTTGCCGCCGAGCAAGACGGAGGGACTGAGCGCTTTGTTCGCACGACCATATGTGGATGCGTGCATGCAAGCCTGTGATTCGTCAATAGGAAGCGCAAATGTCTGTTGTTGAACGAATTTCAACCGACTCCACGGCTGCCGTCGAGGCAAGACTCCGTCTTGGAGACCACTCCTAACCGCTGTCATGGCGCTGGTGACAAATCCCTCACTTCCTTAGCGGCAGCTCGTAGTCGAAATCGTAGAGGTGCTTTCCGGCTTCGATGCGGATGGTCATCTTGCCGGTCAGTCCGGCAAGCGCGCCGGTTCCGGAATCCGGCACCACGATGACGTTCAGCAAACCTTCGCCGCGCGTCATGGTGGCGTTGTGCATGAGGATGAAACTCCCCGCGCGCGCCTTGAGCGTGCCCGTGACTTTCTCCAGCGCGACATAGTCTGCCGATCCCTTTGCGGCGGTCCCGGCCGTCAGCATCGCTCCAGTGCTTGTCGCTTTGAGGTCGCCGTGGAACGTCTTGTCGATGGACATTTGGCCGAGCGAGGCGTCGGCCACCCTGCCGGTCACCGTTTCGGGCGCAAGCTTCACGTCGAAGGCTCCGCCGGCATGTTCGCTCACATTGGCTCCATTCTGCGCCGAGGCGCTTCCGATGATTCATCTTTGTCCCTCGCCGCGCCGACCCTCGCCTTCGCGAGGGCAGGCTCATGCGGCGGCTGGGTGGCCGGCTCGGAGGCCGGCCATGGTGAGGTTTGGAAATATTGGTTCGGCGGCGACGATTGAATGCGTTTCGGACAGCAGCGCGCATGGCGACGGCGTGGTCGGCCCGACACTGTGACAGGCATTCGAGCCGGCCACCCACCCCCCTTCACCATGGCCGGGCTCGACCCGGCCACCCAGCAGGCGAGCGTCCGCGAGCCGATTTGGCGCCGCTCGCTCATGCATTTCCCATCGCAAGCCGGCGATCGTACCAAGGATTCCCTCGCCGCGCCGACCCTCGCCTTCGCGAGGGCAGGCTCATGCGGCGGCTGGGTGGCCGGCTCGGAGGCCGGCCATGGTGAGATTTGGTATAATGGTTGGGCGGCGGCGATTGAACGCGTTTCGGACACCAACTCGCATGGCGACGGCGTGGTCGGCCCGACACTGTGACAGGCCTCCGAGCCGGTCACCCACCCTCTGTCACCATGGCCGGGCTCGACCCGGCCACCCAGCAGGCGAGCGTCCGCGCGCCGATGTGACGCTCAGGCATTCCATGTCTCAAGCAGATCGTCCCATAGCGGATTCCTCTTCTCGATCAATGCGAGTTTCCATGCGCGTTTCCAGCGCTTGATGCTGGTCTCGCGCTGAATCGCGTTCGCGTAGAGCGGGTGCTCTTCGAACCAGACGTGCCGCGTGACGCCGTATTTTTGAACGAACTTCGAGCCTTGGCCGTCGCGATGCGCCTGCATGCGTGCGGGAATGTCGGAGGTGATGCCGGCGTAAAGCGTGCCGTTCCTCCGGCTGGCGCAGATATAAACGAAACCGCTGGGCATGATTCAACCTTGTCATTCGCCGCGCCGACCCTCGCCTTCGCGAGGGCAGGCTCATGCGGCGGCTGGGTGGCCGGGTCAAGCCCGGCCATGGTGAAATCGGGGTGTGCGCGCGGCCGTCTTGGCGTCAGTGTCATCACACCGACTCCACCGCCGCCACGCCGGGCAGCGATTTGATGGCGTTGCGCAGGCTGGCGGTAATCTGCTGGCGGTCTTTCAGCCTGATCTCGACTTCGCGGCCCTCGCTGCCATTGACCACCAGGGTGACGATTCCCCTGCCTGCGTTTTTCATCTGGCCGGCGATGGCGTTGAGCGGCCTGGTGTCGTCGAGAAAGATGCGCAGGCCCTCGCCCGCTTCGGCCACCGCTTTTTCGAGATCGGAGATGGAAAGCGCGCGCAGCTTGAGCTCGTCGTCGATCCAGTCGGCGCCGACCGCCAGCAAGACGGATTTGCCGGCCTCCAGCAGCGGGCGCGCCGCCACCAGCACTTCGGAGAACACCATCGCTTCGAACATGCCCGTGGGATCGGACAGCGAGAGAAAGCCGTAAGGCTGATCGTTGCGGCCGCGGCGTTCCTGTTTGCGGATGATGGTGCCGGCCAGCACGGCGCGGAAACTGGAGCGCCGGCGGTCTTCGCACAGCGCCGCCCAGCTCACCACGCCCAGCCGCTTGAGCGCGGCGGCATAGGCATCGAGCGGATGACCGGAGAGATAAAAGCCGATAGCGGCGAATTCCTCGCTCAGCCGCTCGTGCGGCAGCCAGTCGTCCACCGGGGCCAGCCGCAAATCCTCTTCCACCACCGCTTCGCCGAACAGGGTCGACTGGCCGCATTCGCGTTCGCGCGTGGTGCGCTGGGAATCGTTGAGGACGGTGTCGGCGGATTCGACGAGCTGGCGGCGATTGGCGCTCAGCGCATCGAAAGCGCCCGCCCGCACCAGGCTTTCGAAGGCGCGGCGGTTGACGAGCTTGGCGTCGACCCGGCGCGCGAAATCCGCCATGCCGCGGAACGCGCCGCCCGCTTCGCGCATCGCCACGACATGGTCCATCGCCTGGCGGCCGACGCCTTTCACCGCCGCCAGCGCATAGAAAATCACCCGCTTTTCGTTGTCGCAGGCGAAGATCGCTTCCGAGCGGTTGATGTCGGGCGGCGCCACGCGGATGCCCAGGCGCTGCGCTTCCTGGCGGAAAATATTGAGCCGGTCGGTCGAACCGATATCGAGCGTCATCGAGGCGGCCAGGAACTCAACCGGATAATTCGCCTTCAGATAGGCGGTCTGATAGGCGACTTGCGCATAGGCGGCGGCATGGCCCTTGTTGAAGCCATAGCCCGCGAACTTCGCGGCAGTCTCGAAAATCGTTTCGGCCACCGGCGCGGCGACGCCTTTTTCGCTGGCGCCTTTCACGAAGGTCTCGCGGTGCACCGCCATTTCGGACGGAATCTTCTTGCCCATGGCGCGGCGCAGAAGATCGGCCTGCCCCATCGAATAACCGCCCAGCTCGCGGGCGATGCGCATGACGTCTTCCTGGTAAGTCATTACGCCGAAGGTTTCGCTCAGGATCGGTTCCAGCGCCGGATGCAGATAGTCCGGCTTCTCCTTGCCGCGCTTGCAGGCGATGTATTTCGGAATCGAATCCATCGGGCCGGGGCGATAAAGCGCCACCAGCGCCACCAGATCGTTGATGTGGTCGGGGCGCATCTTGCGGATCAGATCGCGCATGCCGGCGCCTTCGAGCTGGAAGACGCCGACGCTTTCTCCGCGCGCAAGCATTTCGAAAGTGGGCACATCGTCGAAATCGATGGTCTGGGTGTCGACCTCGATGCCGCGGCGCTTGAGCAGCGCCTCGCATTTGGCGATTACCGTCAGGGTCTTCAGCCCGAGAAAATCGAATTTGACGAGGCCGGCTTTTTCCGCGTCTTCATAGTCGAACTGCGTCACCGGCATGTCGGAGCGCGGATCGCGATAAAGCGGCACGATCTCGTCCAGCGGCCTGTCGCCGATCACCACGCCGGCCGGATGGGTGGAGGCGTGGCGAT
The DNA here is from genome assembly GCA_036511745.1 of Rhizomicrobium sp. Lineage (GTDB taxonomy): Bacteria > Pseudomonadota > Alphaproteobacteria > Micropepsales > Micropepsaceae > Rhizomicrobium. Next base: position 770 of record DATCBQ010000079.1, on the reverse strand, counting down.
AGAGCCCTTCGATCCGGCTGACGATGGCGAACAGCCGTTCGGCCAGCGGCTCCTGCTCGCGGATCGCCTGCAGGCGCGGTTCGCCGGCGATCGCTTCTTCGATTCCCATCGGATGACCGGCGGGATTGGGAACCAGCTTGGCGATGCGGTCCACCAGCCCCAGCGGCATCTGCAGCACCCGGCCCACGTCGCGCACCGCCGCGCGCGCCTGCAGCGAGCCCAGCGCGATGATGTGCGCCACCCGGTCGGCGCCGTATTTGTGCTGCACGTAATGCACCACTTCGTCGCGGCGCTCCTGGCAGAAATCGATGTCGAAATCCGGCATCGACACCCGTTCGGGGTTGAGGAAGCGCTCGAACAGCAGGCCGAAGCGGATGGGATCGAGCCCGGTGATGTCGAGCGCCCAGGCGACCAGCGAGGTGGCACCCGAGCCGCGCACGCCGACGGGGATGCCCTGCCCGCGCGTCCATTTCATGAAATCGGAGACGATGAGGAAATAGCCCGCGAAATCCATGCGAATGATGACGTCGAGCTCGAAGGCGAGGCGGTCGCGATAGACCTGCTCGTCGGCATAGCGGCCGTGCGCGGCGAGGCGGCGGGCAAGCCCCGCTTGCGCCTGCACGCGCAATTCTTCGTCGGGCGACAGACCCGAGTCGGGCACAAATCGCGGCAGGATGGGCGCGCGCTTTTTCGGCCGGAACGCACAGCGCCTTGCGATCTCGAGCGTGTTGTCGATCGCTTCCGGCAGATCGGCGAATTGCGCCGCCATT
>DATCBQ010000078.1:0-2399 GCA_036511745.1 Rhizomicrobium sp. | reverse complement strand
GAAGAGATCCAGCGCGGCCCGGTCGCGCAACTGGCGCAGGGAGCGGACACGCTGGAGACGCGCGGCGAATTCGTGCTGGTGATCGGCCCGCCCGCGGCGGGCACGCAGGTCATGGCGGAAGATGAACTCGACGAACTGTTGCGGCGTTCGCTTCAACGCCACAGCGTCAAGGATGCGGTGGCGCATGCGGTCGAACTGTCGGGCCGGCCGCGCCGCGAGATCTATGCCCGCGCGCTCGAACTCGCCAAGGAAACTGAGGCGGAGATCGAAGCGCAGGCCGGCGCGGAAGGCGACGATGGCCAAGACTGACATAAAGTCTGACATCAAGCCTGACGACGCGCGGACCGAAACAGCGGCGGCAAAGGCACCCGCGCCGGAGCGGGTCGCGGCGTTTCAAACCGGCGTTTCCGCCGAAACCCGCGCCGCGGCGTACCTCATGGCAAAAGGCTATCGCATCCTGGCAAAACGCTTTCGCACCCCCTATGGCGAGATCGACATCGTGGCGCGCAAACGCGGTCTGTTGGCCTTTGTCGAGGTCAAGGCCCGCGCCAGCCTCGATGAGGCCGCCTATGCGGTGACGCCGCGCCAGCAGGCGCGCATCATCGACGCCGCGCAGGCCTGGCTGATGGCGCATCCCGAACATGCCGAATACGAAATGCGTTTCGACGTCATGCTGATTGCGCCGCGGCGGTTGCCGCGCCATCTGTTAGCGGCGTTCGACGCCAGCACCTGAAAATCCCTTCCCACCCAACCCCTCGGACCAGCCCATGAAATTGAACGTCGCCGTCCAGATGGACCCCATCGCGCGCATCAACGTGTCAGGCGATTCAACCTTCGCGCTGCTGCTGGAAGCGCAGAGGCGCGGCCATCGATTGTCCTATTACACGCCGGACAAACTGTCGCTGCGCGGCGAGGAAGTGGTCGCGCCGGTGCAGGCGCTCAGCGTGCGCGACGAGCCGGGCAACCATTTTACCCTTGGCGAGCCGAAGCGGGAGCCGCTGGCGCAATATGACGTGATCCTGCTGCGGCAGGATCCGCCGTTCGATCTTGCCTACATCACCTCGACGCATTTGCTGGAGCGCCTGCATCCCAAAACGCTTGTCGTCAACGATCCCGCCAGCGTGCGCAACGCGCCGGAAAAAATCTTCGTGATGGATTTTCCGGACCTGATGCCGCCGACGCTGATTTCGCGCGATATCGACGAGATCAATTCGTTCCGCGAGGAGCATGGCGCGGTGGTGATGAAACCGCTGCACGGCTATGGCGGTGCTTCGGTATTTCGCACCATGCCGCAGGACATGAATTTCGGCTCGCTGTTCGACATGTTTTCGGTGACGTTCAGGGAGCCCTGGGTGATCCAGCGCTTTCTTCCCGAGGTCAAAAAGGGCGACAAGCGCATCATCCTGGTCGATGGCGAATTCGCCGGCGCGGTCAACCGGGTGCCCGCGGCGGACGATCTGCGCTCCAACATGGTGCGCGGCGGTGCGGCGCAAGCCACCGACCTCACGCCGCGCGAGCGCGAAATCTGCGCGCGCCTCGCGCCCGCATTGCGCGAGCGCGGATTATTGTTCGTCGGCATCGACGTGATCGATGACCACCTCACCGAAATCAACGTGACTTCGCCAACGGGAATTCGCGCGATCGCAAAACTCGGCGGGCCTGATGTGGCGGCAATGATCTGGGACGCGATCGAGAAGAAGCGGGGCGGGAAATAATCTGGCGCGTATGCCTTTGCCCGGACCGCCCGTGACTCAAGCCTCGACAAGTCTCGGACGATCGCGAAACTGCAATCCGTCATAGATTTCGGCAAGCTTCAGGACCGTTCCGAGCTTGGGAAAATCGAAGGCCAAAAACTGTTCGGGACTAATGGGTTGGACGGGGAATGGCTGCATCCATTCCGGATAACATTCGGGGCGGAAAGCGGCAAGTTGTCGGACGGTTTGCAAACCCCGTGACGGAGTTTGGGCGCGGCGGAAGAACGATTTATTCAGCACCAAAGCTGCAGGAGCCGGCGCAGTCAGGACCCGAGGTCGGTCAGACCCGGATTGTATGTCCGTCCGCCACACCCTCACCACGTCGAGGCACCGCGAACGACATGGCCCGATCGTGCGGAGGCCAATCTGCACCATGAACGCTTGATGAGCACGGCGGCGAGGCTGGCGTGGCGCAGGAATAAGACGTGACATAGTTGGCCGGCAGCACGAACCAGTCGTTGACATAGCCGGCGCCGATCACCGCGCTAACTTGCCTTCCGTGTTCCCCAGGGGAATCGGGTGAAGGAACGAACGGGGAATCTAATCTGCTTTCTTTACCGTTCTACAGAAGTTTGGACTCGCATAACGCGAACTCTGGTCGGATGCACAATCAGTGAGGAGTTCAATTGGCATCTCAGGTCTCCA
>DATCBQ010000077.1:0-13772 GCA_036511745.1 Rhizomicrobium sp. | reverse complement strand
GTCTTAGTGGCATTTCTATGCGCTCCCTTGTGCTCAGTGCTTTTATCGGCAGACGGCATCCCACTCCGCGAGCCGCGCAATTGTTTGCCGGGCGCCTTTTTCGTACCTTATTCTATGACATCCGCGCCAGGCGTCGATCAGATTGGAGACGATCGAGCGCGCCCGCATTGTCGCGTCGGAATCACCTTTTCGGGCGCGCTTCTTCTCCTTCGCGGCATGTTGGATCCGCGGAGCCGAAAGTTCGACCGAGAGCACCGAAAGGATTTTTCATGACGTTGCCTGCGAATTCTACCGCGGCCCCTTGCGCTTGACCCTGAGCCCGCGCGCTCCTAAGAGGCGCTAACCTCCGAAGGCCAGTCAACGATGAACATTCGTTCCACCGACACCGGGCTGCCGCATTTTGCGAGCGTGGAACGGCTGCTCGAACAACTGAAGCCGACGGAGCCCGTCTATATACTCCATCCCGAAAAGTTCCGGATCGCGGCGCGCCGCTTTCTCGACGCGTTTCCTGGCGACACGCTCTTTGCGATCAAGGCCAATCCGGCTCCTCACGTCCTCGATCTCGTTTACGCCTCCGGCATCCGGCATTTCGATACAGCGTCCCTGCCGGAGATCGAGTTTGTTCGCGGTCGCTTTCCCGATGCGCAGTGCCACTTCATGGCGCCCGTGCGTTTGCCTGGAACCGCCAGGGCCGCCTACGAGAAACATCACGTCCGCGATTTCGTCGTCGATTGCGATTATGAACTGGACAAGCTGCTTTCGGAGACCGGCGGCGGCAAGGATCTGCGCATCTTCGTGCGCATAGCCACTCCCTTGGGCGGCGCGGTTCTGGAGCTTTCCAGCAAATTCGGCACCACGCCCGACGATGCGGCGCGGCTGCTGAAACGCGTCGTGGAAACGGGCGCCACTCCCGCCATCACCTTTCACGTGGGCTCGCAATGCTTGAGTCCGTTTTCCTACGCGCAGGCGATTGAAATGGCGCGCAGAACGGCGGCGCTGGCCGGCATCGAGATCGCGGTGCTGGATATCGGCGGCGGCTTTCCCGGACCCTACAGCGGCAATGATGTACCGCCCTACCATTGGTATTTCGATACCATCCGCGAGGCGATCGCGACGCTGCCGAACGATACGAGGCTTAGCCTGTTGTGCGAGCCGGGGCGTGCGCTGATCGCGGAAGGGGTATCGCTCGTGACCCAGGTGGTGCTGCGCAAGTCGGACAAGCTTTATATCAATGATGGCATCTATGGCAGCTTCGACGAGTTGACCCTGCCGGGCTGGATGGCCGATTATCATCTGCGCGTGTTCACGCTCGACGAGAATGGTCATGCATGGATGCAGCCGCCCGGCCATAGCCCGTTCCGTATCTACGGTCCCACCTGCGACACGCTCGACGTTTTCCCCCGGCCCCTGATGCTTCCCGAAGCCATTGGTCCAGGCGACTTCATTGTATTCGACGCCATCGGCGCCTATTCCGTGGCCGTTCGTACGACGTTCAACGGCTTCTTTCCCGATCGTTGGGCAATCGTCGGCAACTGAGCTTCAGACTTCGCGCTACCCGGCATATCGCAGGCTCGGTCACTGAAGCGCCGTCCGAAATCTGCTTCCGGCGACGATGGCTCAAGTCTCGCGCAGTCAGAATGCTGACTTCAGATCTCGGCGTGGACGTCGGCGCGCTCGCGCGTCTTCGCGAAACGAATGTCCTTGAACCGGTCCGCGACGTAGTTGAGCTCCCAGGCGCTTTTCGCCAGAAACACCGGCGCGCCATCGCGATCACGCGCCATCTGGTTTCGGTACGTCGCAACAAGTTTTTCGACAGCCTCTTCCGGTCCGGATACCCAGCGCGCAGTGTCGTAAGGCGAGGCATCGAGATCCGCTTCGAGCTCATATTCATCGCGCAACCTGCTCTTGAGCACGTCGAGCTGCAGCGCACCCACCACACCCACGATCCATTGGGCGCCCAACATGGGCTTGAAAACCTGCGTGATACCCTCTTCTGCGAGACTTTCGAGCGCCCGCGTCAAATGCTTCTGCTTCATGGGGTCCGACAGCCTTACGCGACGCAGGATTTCCGGGGCGAAATTGGGGATGCCCGTAAAGACGACTGAGCCGGACTCCGAGAGCGTGTCGCCAACCCGCAGAACGCCATGATTGGGAATGCCGATGATGTCGCCTGGCCACGCTTCGTCTACCGTTTCGCGTTCCTGGGCGAAAAAAAGAATCGGATTGTGAACGCCCAGCGTTTTCCCCGTACCGGACTGTTTCAGCTTCATCCCGCGAAGGAATTTTCCGGAGCACAGCCGCAGGAACGCTACACGATCGCGATGATTTGGGTCGAGATTTGCCTGCACCTTGAAAACGAAACCCGTCACTTCGCGATCGGCGGGCGAGACGTCGCGTCCCTTCGCGGCCTGCACCCGGGGCGAAGGTGCATAGTCGGCCAGCGCGCCAATCAATTCCTTCACGCCGAAATTCTTGAGCGCGCTCCCGAAATAGACCGGCGTAAGGTGGCCCGCGCGATAGCTTTCCGTGTCAAAAGCGGGGCAGGCGCCAAGCGCGAGCGCGATCTCTTCATCCAGCGTGGCCCGGACATCTTCGGCAAGCATTGCACGCGCCGTATCGCGCCCCATGCGCTCGCCGGAACCGAAGACGACGAATTCGTCGCCCGCAAAATCGAATATCCCCCGGAAATTGAGACCCATTCCGGCGGGCCAGACCATCGGCGCGCATTCGAGCTGCAACTGATCGGAGATTTCATCCAGCAACTCGAACGGATCGCGCGCCTCGCGGTCCATCTTGTTGATGAAAGTGATGATGGGTATGTCGCGAAGGCGGCACACTTCAAAGAGTTTGCGTGTCTGGCTCTCGATTCCGCGCGCGGCGTCGATCACCATTATGGCGGAATCCGCGGCTGTCAGCGTACGATACGTATCCTCGCTGAAATCTTCATGGCCGGGCGTATCCAGCAGATTGAAAACCGCGTCGCCATATTCGAACGTCATGACTGCGCTGGTGACGGAGATCCCGCGCTCCTGCTCGATCTTCATCCAGTCGGAACGAGCGCGCCGGGCCTCGCCGCGCGCCTTGACGCGCCCCGCCATGCGGATTGCGCCGCCGAGCAGAAGCAGATGTTCCGTCAGTGTCGTTTTGCCGGCATCCGGGTGCGAGATGATGGCAAATGTCCGCCGGCGGGCAGCCTGACCCGCGGGGGATTCCGGTACGATCGCGCGCGTTTCACTCATAAGGCGGCGGGGGATACACGACTGCGCCGCGGTTGTCACGCCTGCCCGTTACTTTCAGGCTATCGGCTCGACAACAAAGGCGCGGCCCTGGCGGTCTTCGATTTCGACAATCCAGAGGTCGGGATCGAACTTCTCCTGCCTGTCGAAATATTGCCGGGCACGCTCTTCGTCCACGGAGTCGCCCAACGGCTTCGTCCAGACGAGTTCGCCTTCCCCGCGCCGGGCCTGGTTAAGGACGATGCAGGTGCCGTCCAGACGGGCGACCTTGAGAAACAGCGCACCGGCTTCCTCCGATCCGTGACGCACGACAAACGCCGAGGCGCCTTCCACCTCTGCGCGACGGATGATCGATTTCACGTAAAGAGCAGTTTTGAGGCGCGCAATCACGCTGCGCCTTTAAAGCCCCGCGCATTTCCTTGCAAGCGTTCCGGTGCAATACAGCCATTCTCGTCGCTGACGGCTGCATTCGGAAACTTCAACTGCACAACGGTACCGATACCCGGCGTCGACTCAATCGACACCTCCCCACGGTGCATCTGCACAAGTGCCTTGACGAGGGCCAGCCCCAAACCGGTGCCTTCCTGTGCGCGGACATGCGCCCCTTCCACCTGTTCGAAAGGCCGTCCAAGCCGGTCGAGATCTTTAGAGGCGATACCCACCCCCGTATCCGCAACGACGATTTCGACGCCGCCACCGACACGCGCACATAACAAGCCGACTTCTCCCCCGCGCGGCGTAAATTTTACGCCGTTCGTGATGAGGTTGACCAATATTTGCTTGATTGCGCGGCGATCCGCAAAAATGGTCTTCGCCTTGGGAGCCATATCCATTTTCAGCGCCACGCCCTTGCGGTCGGCTTGCAGCTTCACGAACCGAAGCGCCTGGATCGCGACGTCCTGAAGATCGAAAATCTCCTCGGTCAACTCGAATTTCCCGGCCTCGATTTTCGACATATCCAAAATACCGTTGATCAGTTCGAGCAGATGATTGCCGCTCTCATGAATGAGCCGCGAATATTCGTGATAGCGTGGAGCGCCCAGCGGCCCGAACATCTCGTGCGTCATTACTTCCGAAAACCCGATGATGGCGTTCAACGGCGTCCTCAACTCGTGGCTCATATTGGCCAGAAAACGCGACTTGGCGCGGCTGCCCTGCTCGGCCAGGTCGCGCGCGTCGATAAGTGCGCGTTCCTGCGACTTGCGTTCGGAGATGTCGCGGGTCACGGCTACGATGTCGGCGGCCCGTCCGTCGCTTTGCACGACGGGGCGACATCGCATTTCGGTCCACAGGTATTCTCCATCGGCGCGTTTCAGTCGCACTTCGGCCGTTGCAGCGCGCCCGAAATAACTCGCTTCGACGAAGGCAGCCTGCATGATCTTCAAATCGTCGGCATGCACGAGGGCGGATGGCGCGTGCCCGATCAATGCCTCGGGAGGCGTGCATAAGAGACCCATCGAAGCAGGGCTCGCAAAGCGGATGCGCCCGTCTGCTCCGTGGCGCGTGATCAGATCCATGGCGTTATCGGCAAGGAATCGATACATGGCTGCGCCCTCCGCTGCGGCCTTGTCGGATTCGCGCTGGCGGTTTTGCGACGCAATGGCAAGGAGAGCGGATTGCACAATCGCTGCGAGCAACGCAGCAGCATAAACCGACCACGAGCCATAACCGGCTCCCTGGTACGGCAGCACCCCGACACTTTGCGCCGCAACGACAGCGAAAAGCGCCGCGCACGATGCCAACGCCGCCCTCCAGACAACCGTGCGTCCGCCGGCGAGTGCGGCTTCCGCCGGAATCAAGACGAACCAGACCACGAGTGGCGAAGTCATTCCGCCAGTAAGCATCGCAAGATAGGATATGAGCGCGGCCAACGACACCAGCGACGCCGTCTCGAGCGCGGCAAGCGAAACGCGAGTAAATGCCAATGCCGCCAAAACGACCGGGAAAACCAGGCCTACACCCGCCAATAGCTCCTGCGCGCCTATCCGGCCGACGAGGAAGATGTATCCGACTGCGAGACCGGCACCCAAGAGGGCCTTTACGGCTTGCGCGGTCGCGAAGCGGCGGCGACAGCGGGCCGCGTCCACAGTCATTCCGATCGCCCGGAAATCCAGCATTGACATGGCGCTCTGGGTGATCGCGATTGCGCGCCTATCTTTGGGGGCCGTACTTAACGAACCCTGAACGTAAGCGGATTTCGTTCGTAAAAAATTGTGGGCCGAAAATTCATCGCCCCTTAAGCTTGATCGTGCGATTACTGCAAATCGCTTTGGCACGCGCGAACTTTACGCCTTAACATCGCGACTCCCGGCGATCGTGAAAGGTGGGGATAACCCGCCGGCGTATCCTGCCAAGCACCGACGCTGCTGCATTCTTCTTGCGGGTCCGTCGCGTGCGTCGAATTAACCGGTTTGTGTCCAAGTTTAATGATTCGCTTGTATCGACCGCAAAGGCCGCGCGTTAGGTTCCCGCAAGGGGCAGCGAGGTGACAGATGGTTCTGCGTGCGCTGTTCTGGATTACGCTTGTGTCCGTGTTGATGCCGCGCGAGCCGGATCTCGGTTTTGGCCGTCCTGGAATACAGGGCCTGCCTTCGGAAGCGGTTTCCCGGGCCGGCCAGATATGTCGCGGGCGCGAGGCCCCATGCACCGCGGGATCGAGCTTCCTCGAATCTGTGCAGGGCTCGGCGTTTCGCACCCTTGTCCAGGTGAAGGCTGATATCGAAGCGCAGCAACGCGTGCGCGCAGCAAGACGCGGCGGGTCGAGTTGACAGCGGGCCGCCAGGCCGCCTCCATTCGCAACGGGACGCAGGGAGGGGCCGTTTGACGGAGGAGTCGGTTTTCGATCCGAAAATGCATCGCATGGTCCCGCAGCGCGGCTTCTCCGAGCTTTGCGTCGGGGAAGTCTTTTACGCCCCTTCCCGCACGGTCGATGCCGCGAACTTCAGCGCTTTCCAGGCTCTCAGCCTGGACAACCACCCCATCCACTATGACGCGGAGTATTGTCGCCGGCTTGGCCATCCCGCCCCGCTGGCGCACGGGCTTCAGGTGCTTGCTTTCACGGCCGCAGGAGCCGGTTTGTTTCCGCATGCGATCGGCGAGGCATTGATCGGTTTCGTCGATGTAAGCGCGAAGTTTCTCAAGCCCGTCTACCCCGGCGACACGCTCTACCCGGCGCTTGAGATTGTCGAACTCATCAAACAGAACACGACCGGCGTGATTGCGCTGCGTGCAACCGTGCACAACCAGACCGGCGCCCTCGTGCTGGAAGGGATGCATCGGTACCTTGTCAAGCTCGACTGACAAAGCCTTTCGCTTGCGGCAGAGCAAGGTGCAAGTTACAGCAGGTCGAGGCGGACGGTCCGGGAAGGGATTCAATGAGTTGCGCCGCAATCATGACGAAAAGCCCGCTCATGCTGCATGTCGATGAATGCGTGAGCGAAGCCGCAGGAAAGCTGGTCGAGCACCAATGCGTCAGCCTGCCCGTCATCGACAGCGAGGGCCGGTATGCCGGCATGTTCGGTGTCAACGACCTGCTGAGCGTGCTCGTTCCGCGCGTGGCGCTGGCGGGAAATCTCCTGCCCAATCTCCGGTTCATCAGCGACGACCCTACGGTGTTGCGACAGCGCTACCGCGACCTGAAAGCCGGGCGAGTTGGCGACGCGGCCGATCGCGGTGCGGCGACACTGGAGCCCGATACACCGGAAATCGAAGCCATTCGACTCTTCTGCCAGAGTCACAATTCGCTCGCTGTCGTTGAACCGGATACCCGCAGAGTTGTCGGCGTGATTTCGTGCTGGGACGCAATCAAAGCCGTCGTGGGGACGGCGACGTGATGTCGATGGCCGGTTCCCCTTTGGCGACGTGACTGCCAGGACGCCACCATCTCGCCGGAGTTTGCCGAACATGCGATCGCCTCTTTTATTCTCGGCGGGGATTTGTTTTTTCGGCTTGTCCGCCTGCGGCGCGCTCGGCGGCGGTATGGAAGATGCCAGGCTCCGCAAATCGGCGAATTTTCAGCAGGGATACGAAGACGGCTGCGCCTCCGCCACGCAGCAGGGCGCCGATCTTCGCGGGAGGCTCGTGCAGGACGACAGTTTGTATAAGGCGGATGCCGCGTATCGGACCGGGTGGTCGAACGGCTTTTCGGCCTGCCGCACGACGAATACACCTGCTGGAACGCAGCCTGGCTCAAATCCGATGGGTGGCCCGCTGCCAGGCACGCATTGAGCAACCGGGCTGGCCAGCGCCGTTCGCTCTAGGAATACGTCCGCTCGCTCCACCATGGAAACCACGGGGGCATGTCGGAGGACACTTTCTGCTGGAAATTGGCGGGACGTTTCTCAAGGAACGCGGCGACACCCTCTTTAACGTCCCCTGAACTGCCACGCGAATAAATGCCCCGGCTGTCAATTTTGTGTGCTTCCATGGGATCGTCGAGCGCGGACAGCCGCCACATCATCTGCCGGATCAGCGCTACGGAGACGGGTGCAGTGTTGTCGCGAATCTCGGCCGCGAGCGCATAGGCACGCGGAAGCAGGTTTTCCGGCTCGACCACTTCTTTCACAAGATTGCCGCGCAATGCTTCCTGGGCGTCGAACACCCGTCCCGACAACGTCCAGTCGAGCGCCTGGGATATCCCCACGATCTTCGGCAAGAACCAGCTCGAGCAGGCCTCGGGTACGATGCCGCGCCGCGCGAATACGAAGCCGAAGCGCGCCGACTCGCTGGCGAGGCGGATGTCCATGGCAAGCTGCATGGTGACGCCAACGCCCACAGCAGGACCGTTAACGGCGGCAATCACCGGCTTCAGACATTCGAAGATGGCCAGCGTGAGGCGGCCGCCGCCATCGCGCAGGCGCTCGTCGCTCCAGTCGATATCGGCACCGCTCCCGGCGGCCCGATCCGGACGGTCGCCGCGGGCGTTGTAATCGAAGGTGACCGCGCCGGCCGAAAGATCGGCTCCGGCACAGAACGCCCGGCCGGCCCCGGTGACGACAATGGCGCGCACTTCGTCGTCGCAGTTGGCGCGCGCGAACACGTCGATCATCTCGTTCATCATTGTGCCGGTAAACGCATTGAGCTTTTCCGGCCGGTTCAACGTCAGCGTGAGAATGTTGTCCTTCACGTCGGCCTTGATCTGTTCGTAAGTCATGGTTGCGTCCAAAAATTGCAAAGGGCCGCGATTTCTCCGGCCGCGTCTCCTGTTCAGGGTGCCTGTTTCTGCGGCGCGAAGCGGGAATAAAAGGTTTCGCTCTTCGCCGCCATTTCGCGAAGGAGTTTGTTGGGTGCGAACCGCTCGCCGAATTTTGCGGCAAAACCGTCGCAACGCTCCACGAAAGCCGCGGCGCCAAGCGTGTCAATGTAGGAAAGGGGGCCGCCCGTGAACGGAGCAAAGCCCCAGCCGAGAATGGCGCCGACATCGGCATCGCGCGGATCGGTAATCACACCTTCCTCGAAACACCGCGCGGCTTCCAGCGCCTGGATGGTCAGGAACCGCGCCTTCAGCTCTTCGACATCGCCGTCTGTCCGCCACTTGCCGCCCTTGTAGGTCAACAGCTCAGGCCATAGCCGCAATCGTTTGCCTTTGGCGTCATAGTCGTAAAACCCTTTACCGGTTTTGCGTCCCGGGCGGTTCGCCTTTTCCACGATCCAGGCGAAGAAATCTTCAGAGGGATCGGTTACCGTGATGCCGAGATCCTTGTTCGTCTGGCGCCGCACCTTCAGGCCGGTGTCGATGCCAATGGAGTCCATCAGCTCCAGTGGACCCATCGGCATGCCGGCCATGCGCGCCACGTTCTCGATCAGGGCAGGATGTAAGCCCTCGCTCAGCATCGCAACGCCTTCGGCGGGGAAGGTACCGACACAACGCGAGGTATAGAAGCCGCGGCTGTCGTTGACGACGATGGGCGTTTTCTTGATTTTCAGCACATAATCGACGGCCGTCGCGAGCGCATGCGGATTGGTCTTCTTGCCCATGATGATCTCGACCAGCGCCATGCGATCCACCGGCGAGAAAAAGTGGGTGCCGATGAAACTCTCGGGGCGGTCGCTCGCTTCGGCGAGTCCTGCGATCGGCAAGGTCGATGTGTTGGAACCGAAGATGGCGGTTTTGGGTATGACCGCACACGCGTTTTGCGTTGCTTCCGCCTTCACCGCACGGTCCTCGAACACCGCCTCGACGAGGAGATCGACGGCCTTCAGGTCGGCAAAGTCGGCCGTGGTGCGGATACGACCCAAAATCTCGGCCTTTTTTTCCGGCGTCGAGCGCCCTTTTCCGATCTGCCTGTCGATGATCTGTGCAGCATGATCGCGTCCCGCATTCGCTTTCTCGATGGTCGTGTCAAGCAGCACCACTTCGATGCCGGCAGTCGCGGAAACATAGGCGATACCTGCGCCCATGACACCAGCGCCAAGGATGCCCAACGTCTTCACATCGGTCTTCGGCTCCAGTGGCGGACGGCGCGCGCCTTTGCCGAGGTCCTGCATCGACAGGAACAGCGAGCGGATCATGTTGCGGCTCGCCGGATCCATCAGAAGCTTGACAAAGTAGCGTGCCTCGATGCGCAGGCCCGCGTCGATGGGGACCTGAATGCCTTCGTATACGCATGACATGATGTAGCGCTGCGCCGGATAATTGCCGTAACTTTCCTTGCGCAGCATCGCATTGCCCATTGTGAACATCTGGCTGCCGCCGGCAGAGAAGGGGCCGCCGCCGGGAATCCTGAAATCCTTCCTGTCCCAAGGCTGCGTGACGTCGGGCTTGCTTTTGATCCACGCCTTTGCATTCGCCACGACCTCGTTGGCGGGGACGACCGCATCCACGAGCTTGAGCGCAAGTGCCTTTTGCGGATCGACGCTTTGACCCTTGAGAATGAGCGGGAGCGCCTGCATGGCGCCCATCAGGCGCGGCAAGCGTTGCGTGCCGCCGCCGCCGGGCAGCAAGCCCACCCTGGCTTCCGGGAGTCCGAGTTGGACTTTCGGATGGTCCGACACGACGCGATAATGGCAGGCCAGCGTCACCTCCAGTCCGCCGCCGAGAGCAAGCCCGTTGATGGCCGCGGCGACGGGCTTGCCGCAGGTTTCGAGTTTCCTCAGCGCCGCATGGAAGCGCATCACTCCGTTGTAACGAGCCGCAATGGCTTCCTGCGGCGTCATCGTCTTCAGGCCGGCGCCTTCGGCCGTGTCTTCCATTTCATCGAGCGCCGCTCCGGCGCAAAAGCCGTTCGTCTTGCCGCTGGTGATAACCAGTCCCGCGACCGAAGCATCGGAGGCCACCGTCTCCGCGGCTTGCGTCAAATCGCGGATGCCGGAACCTGTCAGCAGATTCATGCTTCGTCCGGGAACATCCCAGCTTAGCGTGACGATGCCGTCCGCATCTTTATCCCACTTGAAATTGGACAATTCCATGTTGGCTTTTCCTTCGCGGGACTGTCAGACGCGTTCGATGATGGTGGCCGTTCCCATGCCGGCGCCGACGCACAGCGTTACCAGCGCCGTCTCAAGGTCGCGGCGCTCAAGCTCGTCGAGCACGGTGCCGAGAATCATCGCACCCGTGGCGCCCAGGGGGTGACCCATGGCGATGGCGCCGCCGTTCACATTTGTCTTCTCGTGCGGAATGTCGAGCACGTTCATGAAGCGCAACACGACGGACGCGAACGCTTCATTCAGTTCGAAGAGATCGATGTCCTCTGTGGACATGCCGGCGCGCTTCAGCAGCTTTTCGGTCACCAGCGCGGGGCCCGTGAGCATGATGCAGGGCTCCGAGCCGATGGAGGCGAACGCCTTGATGCGTGCGCGGGGCTTCAAACCCATCGCCTCGCCTGCTTCCTTCGTACCCAGCAACACCGCGGCCGCGCCATCCACAATTCCCGAGGAATTGCCGGCATGATGCACATGATTGAGCTTCTCGACCTGCGGGTAGCGCTGGATTGCCACGGAATCGAAACCGGCAAATTCGCCGATCTGCTCGAAGGCCGGCCTTAACGACGCGAGCGACTGCATGGAGGCATCGGGGCGCATATGTTCGTCGCGGTCGAGGATGGTCTGGCCGATGATGTCCTTGACCGGCACAACGGAATTCTTGAAGTAGCCGTTGTCCCAGGCATGGGCTGCGCGCCTCTGGCTTTCCACGGCAAAGCCATCCACATCGTCGCGCGAAAAACCGTCCAGAGTGGCAATCAGGTCGGCGCCGATGCCCTGGGGCGTGAAGTAGGACTTGATCGCGACCTGCGGATCGGTGGCCCACGCCCCCCCGGACGCGCCCATCCCGACGCGGCTCATGGACTCGACGCCGCCGCCGATCGTCATGTCCGACTGGCCCGCCATAATCTGGCCCGCGGCCATGTTGCAGGCCTCGAGTCCGCTGGCGCAGAAGCGATTGATCTGCACCCCGGCCACCGAATCCGCATAGTCGGCATTGATGACGGCGATACGTGCGATATTGGAGCCCTGCTCGCCTACCGGATCCACACATCCGAAGACCACATCGTCAATCTTCGACGTATCGAGTCGATTGCGGTCGCGAATGGCGCGCAATGCCTGCGTCGCCAGCTCAAGCGCTGTGACTTCGTGCAATGCGCCGTCTTTCTTTCCTTTGCCGCGCGGCGTGCGCACGGCATCGAACACATAACAGTCGGTCATCGGTCGTCGGCTCCGTTGGACAGGGAGTATGCCGATCCAGAATCTCCCGGATTTCGGCGAGCGCGAATCCAACCCGGCGACCGCACAAGATGAGGGTCATACGGGTCCATTCGCGGGCAGAACAGCGCCGAGTCCGGCTCCGACGCGACGGCACCATAAAGCCTTCCGCCTCGTAGTAGCGCAGAGTGCGGGCCGTAACGTCCAGTTCCCTTGCGAGATCGCGGATGGAGCAAAGTCCGGCTCAAACCCGTCCGGACAAAAAGATGTGCTGCCACGTAATCTAGAGACCGGACTCCTAGTAGGCGCTCACGTCAACGTCAATGATCGAACCGGCTGTCAGGCCGCAGCGCGTACGGGATGATCCTCCTGGTCCAGGTTTTCCGCCGCGAAGTGCCAGTTGATCTTGCCGAGGACCGCCTCCAGATATTTTGCCCGCTCGTTCTGATAATCGAGGTAATACGCGTGTTCCCATACGTCGAGGGCGAGGAGACAGTTGATGTGGCGCGCCATCGGATCGAGCGCATTCCCGGTTTTTTCGATGGAAAGCTTTCCTTCTTTTGAAACGAGCCACGCCCAGCCACTGCCAAACTGGCCGGATCCGGCCACTGCCAGCTGTTTGAGAAGCGCGTCGTGTCCGCCAAAATCCCGCTCGATGGCCTGTGCCAATCTGCCTTCCGGTTTTGTCTCCTTTGCTGCCAGGCTGCGCCAGTAGAAATCGTGGTTCCAGACCTGTCCGGCATTGTTGAAAATCTTCATTTCCTTTTCATCGGCGCCGTTTGCGGTCATGCGCACCACCTGCTCGAGCTTCATGTCGGCGTAACGCGTACCTTCGACGAGCTTGTTCAGCGTCTCCACATAAGTTTTGTGGTGTTTGTGGTAGTGAAATCCGATCGTGCGGGCGGAAATGGCGGGCTCCAGTGCATTCTCGCCAAACGGCAGGGGGGAAAGTGTGAAGGGATTGGCCATGAAAGCGGACTCCTTTGACAAAAGAAATGGATGCGCACCGCGTTGGCTTTGGTGATCTCGGACCTGTCTCTTGCTGCACCTTCACAGCGTGACCGGCGATGCGCGCATAGAGTCTAAGTCCTCAAGCCGCAATGCGTTCCGGGCAAAATTGTGTTCGACGAGATTGGAGGGTTAGCTTTCGAAAATGCGTGAAAGATCACGCGCAGAGTGGACAATCCGGGCAATCTCAACATGACCGCCGCTCGTGCGAAATAGAATGAGGTAACGTCCATGAATCGCTACCCGCAGGCCTTGTGCAATCTCCTTCCGTTCCGGATAAGCTCTGGCCGCGTGAGAAATGGACTCCGCCTTTTTCCGGAGTTCCCTTACGAAGCTGGCTGCTCGCACCGGGTTATCCTTCGCGATATAGCCGCCGATTTCTTCCAGATCGATGATTGCCAGCGGTGCAAATGTGGTCGCGGTCACCGTTTTTTCTTTTTTGCCATCGCCGCGTATTTCGCCTCGAGGCGTTTGAACACGTGCTCCGCGGGAACTCCTTCGCCGCGGTCGAGGGAGGCAAGCGCGGGAAGCACAAGTTTCCGCAATTCCTCAATTTCAAGGGCATCGACCCTGCGCTTCCTCCCCCAGTCGCGCAGCGCGTCGCGGACGACCTCGCTAGTGGTCGCGTATTCGCCCTGATCCACGGCGTCCCTGATCGCCTCGACCATGTCGTGCGGCAACGCGATGCTGAGCTTTTCGATGTTGGCCATGATATCGGCTCCCGGCTATCAGGCGAAATGGTAGCAAAAATTCCTACTTGTTGCTACCGAGAGGCGCGCGGCCATTTCTTGCTGCGTTATCGGCCGCGCGATGTTGCGAAGTTCAGATTCGACAGGTTGACTCGGTCACAACGGCGATTCTCCCTTCATGAAACGCTCCACCCTTCCCTCG
>DATCBQ010000076.1:0-113396 GCA_036511745.1 Rhizomicrobium sp. | reverse complement strand
CTTAGGAAGACTTTTGGCAAATCCCTGATGGGCGAGATCGTCGAACAGGCGGTTTCCGAGACCAGCCAGAAAACTGTGACCGAACGCGAACTCAAGCCTGCTTTCCCACCCCGCGTCGATTTCGTGAGCGAGATGCAACAGGTGGTCGAAGGGAAGTCCGACCTGGAGTTTACCGTCAAAGTCGATCTGATGCCCGATTTCGACCTCGCCGATGTTTCGAAACTGGAAGTCGAAACGCTGGTCGCGGACATCACCGACGCCGACCTCGACGATGCGCTACAACGCGTCGCGGAGCAGGCACGCACGTATTCTGCGCGCGGGGAAGACGAGGGGGCCGAGGACAAGGATTCGGTTCGGATCGATTTTGTGGGCCGCGTTGACGGCCAGGAATTTACCGGCGGGAAAGCGGAAGATTTCAACCTTGTTGTCGGCTCCGGCCAATTCCTGCCGGGATTCGAGGATCCGCTGATCGGCGCCAGGTCGGGCGACGAGCGCGAGGTGCAAATCACTTTTCCAGGCGATTATCCGCAAGCGAACCTGGCGGGCAAAGACGCTGTCTTTGACGTAAAGGTGAAGGAAGTCAGGAAGCCGGATCCGCTCAACATCGACGACGAGCTCGCCAAAAGGCTTGGTCTCGATTCGGCGGGTTTGTTGAAGGAGCGTATCCGCGAACAACTAAAGACAGATTTTACCCGGGCCAGCCGGATGCATCTCAAGCGCCGCATCCTGGACGCCCTGGACCGCGAGCATGCATTCTCGCTGCCGCCGACAATGGTCGAAGGTGAATTCGACGCCATCTGGAAACGGGTGGTGGCCGAATTGGAGCGCGAAGGCAAAACTGCCGAAGATGAGGGCAAGAGCGAAGCGGAGTTGAAAAAGGAATATCGCGACATTGCCGAGCGCCGGGTGCGTCTGGGTCTTGTTTTGGCCCGAATCGGCGAGCAAAATGGCATTACTGTTGCACCGGATGAGGTGCAACGCGCCATCGCCTCCCGTGCTCGCCAGTTTCCCGGCCAGGAGCAGCAGGTCTTCAATTTTTATACACAGAATTCACAGGCGCAGGCAGAGATTCGCGCACCTCTGTTTGAGGAAAAGGTCGTTGACTTCATTGCCGAGCTGGCCCAAGTCTCGGAGCGAAAAGTGGATCGTGAGACGCTTTTCCTTGATCCCGACGAGGCGGCTGAAAAGCTGAATACGGAAAAATAAGTCGCGTGGGCCTTCCAAATAGCGGGTCGGAATCCGGCCGCCAACAAATGATATGAGCGGTTTGGCCGCCGCCGGTTGAATTGACAGTGCCGAGAGCCGACCGTCATTCTCAGAGATGCGGATTCGACCAAATGTGCGGAATGCGAGCATGAAAGAATTGCGCGACGCCTACATGAACACGCTCGTTCCCATGGTGGTCGAGCAGACTGCCCGTGGCGAGCGTGCCTATGACATCTATTCGCGGTTGCTCAAGGAACGAATCGTATTCATCACGGGTCCGATCGAAGACTACGGCGCCAGCCTGATCACGGCCCAACTACTGTTTCTCGAAGCGGAGAATCCGAAAAAAGAAATTGCAATGTACATCAATTCTCCCGGAGGCATCGTCACGGCGGGACTGGCTATTTACGACACGATGCAGTACATCCGTCCAAACATCCAAACCCTGTGTGTCGGCCAGGCGGCATCGGCCGCTACGCTGCTCTTATGCGCCGGCGATAAGGGCGCGCGGTTCAGTCTGCCCAATTCGAGATTGCTCGTTCATCAGCCCTCCGCGTCTTTTTATGGGCAGGCGGCAGATATAGCCCGCCACGCCCAGGAAGTGGTTAAACTCAAGCGGCGGCTGAACGAAATTTATGCCAAGCACACCGGCCAGACTGTCGACGCAGTTGAAAAGGTGCTTGATCGAGATACTTATATGACGGCGGAAGAGGCAAAGGCCTTTGGCCTGATCGATAAGGTTTTGTCGCGCCGGCCCGAACCCGATGGGGTCTCGTAAGGTGTCCGCGAGCTGGCACGACCCGAGGACATCGGGCCGAGTTAAACAAATCTTGATCCTGCGCCATCTATCGTGGTCGAATATTTCAAGGCAGAGTCCCTGGTTGGCGGAGGTCGTGAGGTCGGCGAGGCAAATGGCCGGATCGCAGGAAAGTCCGCAAAGGTGGAGGCAGGAAAACTGTCCCGGGAGTGCTTATGAGTAAGACGGGCGGCGGCGAGTCGAAGAACACGCTTTACTGCTCCTTTTGCGGCAAAAGCCAGCACGAGGTCCGCAAACTCATTGCCGGCCCGACCGTCTTCATCTGCGACGAATGCGTCGAACTGTGCATGGAAATCATTCGGGAGGAGAACAAAACCTCTTTCCTGAAGTCGCGCGACGGCGTCCCCTCGCCAGCCGAGATATTCAAGGTCCTGGACGACTATGTCGTGGGTCAGCAGCATGCCAAGAAGGTGCTGTCTGTTGCCGTCCACAACCACTACAAGCGAATAAACGCCACCGGGAAGAATGGCGACGTTGAACTCGCCAAATCCAACATTCTTCTGGTCGGCCCAACGGGATGTGGAAAAACACTGCTTGCGCAGACCTTGGCACGTATCCTGGACGTACCGTTCACGATGGCGGACGCCACCACACTCACCGAGGCCGGTTATGTCGGCGAGGACGTCGAGAATATCATTCTCAAATTGCTGCAGAACGCGGACTACAATGTCGAGCGGGCCCAGCGCGGCATTGTCTATATCGACGAGGTCGACAAGATCAGTCGCAAGTCCGATAACCCATCCATTACGAGGGACGTGTCGGGCGAAGGTGTGCAGCAGGCTCTTCTGAAGATCATGGAGGGCACCGTCGCAAGCGTGCCTCCGCAAGGCGGAAGAAAACATCCCCAGCAGGAGTTTCTGCAGGTAGACACGACGAATATTCTTTTCATTTGCGGCGGTGCATTTTCGGGCCTCGAGAAAATCATATCTTCCCGGACCCACGGAACTTCGATGGGATTTGGTGCGGCTGTTCGGGCGGCTGACGAACGGGGAACGGGGGAGGTGCTACGCGAAGTCGAGCCGGAGGATTTGCTCAAATTCGGTCTTATTCCGGAGTTTATTGGACGGCTCCCCGTCATCGCGACGCTTGGCGATCTCAGCGAAGCCGCGCTGATCGAAATTCTGACGCGCCCGAAGAACGCGCTCGCGAAACAATACCAGCGAATGTTCGAAATGGAGGGCGTTCGTCTGCGCTTCCAGGAAGAGGCGCTTCATTCCATTGCACGGCGCGCGATCCAGCGAAAAACCGGCGCACGCGGTCTTCGCTCGATCCTGGAAGGAATACTGCTGGAAACGATGTTTGAGTTGCCGACCTTGAACGGCGTGCAGGAAGTCGTAATCACTTCCGATGTGGTCGATGGTCGTTCGCGACCGCTATACACATATTCCGACAAGGGTCAGGCGCGCGAGCAGACCGCGTCATAAATAGCCGGTTCTGTCGCCGTTCGGCCACAATCTCCCATGCCGATATCGGTTATCTTGAAACCGCCGGCAGCGGAAACCAAATTAGACGCCCAGGAGCCGGCCCGTATGAGCGGCCCCTCAATTCTGGCACTTATGCCCAAACGGGGTACGATGCCGGAAAGCACGGGACGCGAGTCCGTGCCAGGAGAAGAGAATGACTGAAGTCGCTGGTGTTTCTCAAATCGATCCCGGTCGCGTTCTGGCACCCGTTTTGCCGTTGCGCGATATTGTGGTGTTTCCGCACATGATTGTGCCGCTCTTCGTCGGCCGCGAAAAATCGGTTCGCGCTCTCGAGGAGGTGATGAATGATGAAAAGCAGATTTTGCTGTTGACCCAGAAGAATGCAGCAGACGACGATCCGACTCCGGACGGCCTGCATACCATTGGCACAATGGCTACGGTCCTGCAGCTTCTCAAGCTACCCGACCAGACAGTCAGGGTTCTCGTGGAGGGTAAGACCCGCGCCCGTGTGACCGGATTTGTGCCCCGCACGGATTTCTTTCAGGCCAGCATCGAGAAGGTCGTCGATACTGTCGGCGAGTCCAAGGAAACCGAAGCGCTGGTACGTACGGTAAAGGCAAATTTCGAGAGCTATATCAAGTTGAACAAAAAGGTTCCGGCGGAGACACTTGCTTCGCTCGCGCAAATCGACGACCCCGCCAAGTTGAGCGACATGGTCGCTTCGCACCTCTCGGTGAAAATTGCCGACCGGCAACAGCTTTTGGAGACACTCAATACGGGCGCGCGGCTCGAACGGGTTCTGAGCCTCATCGAAGGCGAGATCGGTGTTCTTCAGGTCGAGCGGAAGATCCGTTCTCGCGTCAAGCGCCAAATGGAGAAGACGCAGCGAGAATACTATCTTAACGAGCAGCTTAAGGCCATCCAGAAGGAATTGGGAGAAGGCGAGGAAGGCCGCGACGAACTGAACGAGCTCGACGAGCGCATTCGAAAAACCAAGCTGTCCAAGGAAGCCCGCGAAAAGGCGCTGGCTGAAATGAAAAAGATCCGCCAGATGAGTCCGATGTCGGCGGAAGCAACGGTCGTGCGCAACTATCTCGACTGGTTGCTGTCATTGCCCTGGGGCAAAAAATCGAAGGTCAATAAGGATATCAGGCTCGCCGAAAAGGTGCTCCACGAGGATCACTACGGCCTCGAAAAAGTGAAGGAAAGAATCATCGAATATCTTGCCGTGCAACAGCGGGCCGGCAAGATGAAGGGTCCCATTTTGTGCCTGGTCGGTCCGCCAGGCGTCGGCAAGACGTCGCTCGGAAAGTCGATCGCGAAAGCGACCGGGCGCGAGTTTGTGCGCATGAGCCTCGGCGGTGTGCGCGACGAAGCCGAGATTCGCGGCCACCGCCGCACCTATATCGGCTCCATGCCCGGCAAGATCATCCAATCCATGAAGAAAGCGAAAGCGGCAAACCCGTTGTTCCTGCTGGACGAGATCGACAAGCTCGGTGCGGATTGGCGCGGCGATCCGTCATCGGCGCTTCTCGAAGTCCTCGATCCGGAGCAGAACCACACGTTCAATGACCATTACCTTGAGGTGGATTTCGATCTTTCCGACGTAATGTTCATCACGACGGCCAATACTCTGCGCATGCCGCAAGCGCTGATGGACCGCATGGAGATCATTCGTATTCCGGGTTACACCGAGGATGAGAAGGTCGAAATCGCCAAGCGCCACCTCATTCCGAAGGAGCTCAAGGCGCACGGTCTCAAGGATGGGGAATGGAGCATCCAGGACGCGGCATTGTATGATCTTATCCGCTACCATACCCGCGAAGCCGGGGTTCGCAATCTTGAGCGCGAGATCGCCAATCTCACGCGCAAGGCGGTAAAGGACATTGTCTCGGACAAATGCACCAGCGTGGAGGTGACGTCCGAAAATCTCGGCACCTATTCAGGTGTCCGGAAATTCCGCTATGGCGAAATGGAAGGCGAAGACCAGGTCGGTGTCGTAACCGGTCTTGCCTGGACCGAAGTCGGCGGAGAGACGCTGCAGATCGAGTCGGTCATGCTGCCCGGGAAGGGACGCATGCAGACGACGGGCAAGCTCGGCGACGTGATGAAGGAATCGATCGACGCCGCGCGCTCCTACGTGAGGTCGAAGGCGACATCTTACGGCATCAAGCCCCCGACTTTCGACCAGAAGGACATCCATGTGCATGTGCCGGAAGGCGCAACGCCCAAGGATGGGCCGTCCGCCGGCGTTGCAATGGCAACATCCATCATCTCCGTCCTCACCGGTATTCCGGTTCGCCGGGATGTCGCCATGACCGGTGAAATCACTTTGCGCGGCAGGGTATTGCCGATCGGCGGGTTGAAGGAGAAGCTGTTGGCGGCGCTCCGCGCCGGGTTGAAGATTGTTGTCATTCCGGCAGAGAACGAGAAGGATCTGGCTGAGATTCCGGACAATGTGAAGGCCGGCCTCCAGATCGTGCCGACCGCAACCATGGATGAGGTCCTCAAGGTCGCCCTTACAAGGCAGCCTGTGCCGATAACTTGGCAGGAGCCAGAAATGGTACCGCCTGCGGCGGCGCTCGCAGATACGGACGCTGACGCGGTTATTACACACTGAAACGCAGGGTTCGCGCGGGTCTTGGCCCGGCCCCTGATGGTGGGCCGGGCCTCTTTCTTTGAAGAATGCCGGATTTTCGTGGGATTCGGCTTGGCGAGCCGGCGAGCGAAGTCCTAGAATCCCCGTGACAGAGTCGTACAAAGGAGCCGGCCAGTGAACAAGAACGATTTGATTCAACAACTTTCGGATCGTACCGGTCTTGCAAAGAACGACGCCGCCAAGGCGGTCGACGGCGTATTTGATGTCATTACCGATACCCTCAAGGCGGGCGATGAAGTGCGGCTGACGGGATTTGGCGTTTTCGTTGTTGCAAAGCGGGCAGGAGGCAAGGGTCGTAATCCGCAAACGGGTGCGGAAATCGACATCAAACCTTCCAGAGCACCTCGCTTTCGGCCCGGGAAGCAGCTGAAAGATGCACTCAATTAGCCTTTGCCGAGCCGGTTTGCTGACCGGAATTGCGCTCGCGTTGCTATAAGCACGACCAGGGCGGTTAGCTCAGCTGGAAGAGCACTTCGTTTACACCGAAGGGGTCGGCGGTTCGAACCCGTCACCGCCCACCAAATTTCGCGGCGGCTGATTTCTCGTTGGCGACGCTGCGAGGGATCGGTCTTGACGGCGGGCGCGCGCGCCGGGAGGAGTGTCTCTCCATGCGTTGTTTTCCCAGCCTTCGGCTTCTTGCCGTCGCCGCGCTTGTCCTGGCCGCCTGTTCGGGCGGTTCACACAAGGTAATCGAAGAATGGCATCCGCCTGCCGAGATGCTCGACAAATATGCCGACAAGAATGGTGTGGTGACAAGCGCGGCCATGGAGGCCGGCCTGCGGGCGGACTTTGCAAAGGTGGATGTCGATCACAACGGCTGCCTTGACGCGAACGAAGCCCGCGCGGTCAATGAAGAGCGCTGGAAGGAGGGTGCATCGACGGCGTCGCCACTGATCGATTTCAAACACACCGGATGCATCGATTACGACGAATTCGCCGCAACTCCGCGTTCGCTTTTCGATCAATTGGACAAGAAAGCGACCGGGCGGCTCACGCCCAAACAATTGCATCCCGGGCGCCGACCATCCACTTCGGCGGAACCGCCAGCAACAACGAACAGCGGAAGCTGAGGGGAACTCGGGAGAGCCCGCGTTTGCTTGACAGGCGCAGGGGCGCGCCTTACATCGGCCCTCTTTCGCGGGTTGCTCGCGGGCAACACGCGGGGGCGTAGCTCAGTTGGTTAGAGTGTCGGCCTGTCACGCCGAAGGTCGCGGGTTCGAGCCCCGTCGCTCCCGCCATCCCCGCAAACGGGAGATGGAGAAAATCTTCCAAAACCCCATTGTCGCAGCATGGAATCTTGAGCGAAACGCGCGTTGCACACCCGACAGCGCCGCCTATACTGCGACCGCAAAACGCAACTGCCGCAATGGCGTCGCGGGAACACGTTTTCGACTTGGCACGTTTTCGACTTGGGACGAACCATGGATGGCTTTCTCCTTCAGTATCTTCCGATCCTGATTTTCATCGGTATTGCCGGCATGATCGGCATGGCGCTGATCGCCGTCCCACTGCTGATTGCGCCATCCAAACCCGACCCGGAAAAACTTTCCGCCTACGAGTGCGGCTTTAACGCGTTCAGCGACGCACGGATGAAGTTCGACGTGCGGTTTTACCTGGTTTCGATCCTTTTCATCATTTTCGATCTGGAGGTGGCGTTCCTGTTTCCCTGGGCCATCACCCTTGGAGCGACCGGCGCATTCGCGTTCTGGTCGATGATGGTGTTCCTGGGCGTATTGACCGTGGGTTTCATCTATGAGTGGAAAAAAGGCGCGCTGGAATGGGAGTGATTGCCGCGACCAGCGCTTCCGCCGTTTTGCCTGCCGGCAATATGCCAGGAGCCGGCGCTCCGCCGGACGATCCCTATTTCAGGGCAATGCAGGCCGAGCTGCAGGAAAAGGGTTTTCTTGTAGCGAACGCCGATGCCCTCATCAATTGGGCCCGTACAGGTTCTTTGATGTGGATGACGTTCGGGCTGGCCTGCTGTGCCGTCGAGATGATGCAGGCGAGCATGCCGCGCTACGATATGGAACGGTTTGGCTTTGCGCCGAGGGGAAGTCCGCGGCAGTCGGACGTGATGATTGTCGCCGGCACGCTTACCAACAAAATGGCGCCGGCCCTGCGCAAGGTCTACGACCAGATGGCGGAGCCGCGGTATGTCATCTCCATGGGCTCCTGCGCGAACGGCGGCGGCTATTACCATTATTCCTATTCGGTCGTGCGCGGATGCGACCGGATCGTTCCGGTCGATATCTATGTGCCGGGCTGCCCGCCGTCCGCCGAAGCGCTGCTCTACGGCGTGATGCTCCTGCAGCGGAAAATCCGCCGCACCGGCAATATCGATCGTTGAAGTGCAATGACGCAGAGTCTTGAAGATTTCGGGAAGGACATCGCCGCGGCTCTGCCGGGCTCTGTGCTTGGCCAGACGACCGACCTGGGCGAACTCGCGCTCGCCATCGCTCCGGGGGAGATTGTGAACGTGCTGCGATATCTGCGGGACGATCCCGCTTGCGATTTTGCCGTTCTCATCGACATTTGCGGGGTCGATTGGCCGCAACGCGCGAAACGCTTCGATGTCGTGTATCACCTGTTGTCGCTTACGAAGAACCGGAGGATCCGCCTGAAGGTCGAAACCGACGAGGATAGCGCGGTTCCTTCGGCGGTGAGCCTGTTCCCGGCAGCGAGCTGGTTCGAGCGCGAAGCATTCGACATGTTCGGCATCACCTTTGCCGATCATCCGGATCTGCGCCGGCTGCTCACCGATTACGGCTTTTCCGGTTATCCGATGCGCAAGGATTTTCCGCTGACCGGCTACGTCGAAGTTCGCTACGACGAAGAGGTCAAGCGGGTCGTTTACCAGCCTGTCGAGCTGGTGCAGGAATTCCGCGATTTCGATTTTATGAGTCCGTGGGAGGGCGCCCGCTACGTATTGCCCGGCGATGAAAAGGCGCCAAAGGAAAGCGGCTGATGGCGGACGTCCTGGAAGATCAGCGCATGACCTTGAACTGGGGGCCACAGCATCCGGCCGCCCACGGCGTCCTGCGGCTCGTCATGGAACTCGACGGCGAGATCGTGACCAGAATCGATCCCCATATCGGCCTGCTCCATCGCGGCACCGAAAAGCTCATCGAGCACAAGACCTATATGCAGGCGCTGCCCTATTTCGACCGTCTCGACTACGTCGCGCCGATGAACCAGGAGCATGCTTTCTCGCTTGCGATCGAAAAATTGCTGGGATTGGAAGTTCCGCCGCGCGGACAATATATCCGCGTTCTGTTTTCGGAAATCGGCCGCCTGCTGTCTCATCTGCTCAACGTGACCACCCAGGCGTTAGACGTCGGCGCGCTGACGCCGCCGCTGTGGGGATTCGAAGAGCGCGAAAAGCTCATGATCTTCTATGAGCGCGCCTCCGGCGCACGGCTGCACGCAAACTACTTCCGCACCGGGGGCGTGCACCAGGATATTCCTGCCGGGCTGACGGAGGATATCTACGGGTTCTGCGAGCACTTTCCCAAGGTGCTCGACGACATCGAAGGGCTGTTGACGGAAAGCCGCATCTTCAAGCAGCGCAACGTCGATATCGGTATCGTCTCGCGGGCGGAGGCCGAAGCATGGGGCTTCAGCGGAGTGATGCTTCGCTCGACCGGCGTCGCCTGGGATCTGCGCCGGGCGCAGCCCTATGAGTGCTATTCCGACCTCGAATTCAAGGTTCCCATCGGAAAGAACGGGGATTGTTACGACCGCTACCTGATGCGCATGGAAGAGATGCGCCAGTCCAACCTGCTGATGAAACAGTGCCTCGACAGGATGCCGGCCGGCCCGGTTTCGACTGAGGACCACAAGGTGGTGCCCCCGAAGCGGGGGGAGATGAAGCGCTCGATGGAGGCGCTCATCCATCACTTCAAGCTTTTCACCGAAGGCTATCATGTGCCGGCGGGAGAGGTTTACGCAGCCGTCGAAGCACCAAAAGGCGAATTCGGCGTTTACCTGGTGTCCGACGGCACCAACAAGCCTTACCGCTGCAAGATACGCCCTCCAAGCTACGCGCATCTGCAGGCCATCGATTTCATGTGCCGGGGTCACATGCTCGCCGACGTCTCCGCCGTCCTCGGCTCTCTCGACATCGTTTTCGGGGAGATCGACCGTTGAGCCAGCGGCGTCTTTATCACGAGCAGCCTTCGAGCTTTGCCTTTAAGGCCGAGAACAAGGCGTGGGCGGAAAAGGAAATTTCGAAATACCCCCCGGGCCGTCAGGCTTCCGCCGTCATCGCCCTGTTATGGCGGGGGCAGGAGCAGGAAGGCTGGGTGAGCAGGCCGATGATCGAGGAGATCGCGCGCATGCTCGCCATGGCTTATATCCGCGTGCTCGAAGTCACGACTTTTTACACGATGTTCAATCTCGAACCCGTCGGCAAACATCTCGTTCAGGTCTGTACGACGACGCCCTGCTGGCTCGCGGGATCCGACGATGTTGTCGCTGTCTGCAAGAAACAGATTGCCCCGCAGCAGCAAACGATTTCCAAAGACGGAGTCTTTTCCTGGATGGAGGTCGAGTGTCTCGGCGCCTGCGTCAATGCGCCGGTGCTGCAGATCGGCAGGGATTTCTATGAGGATCTTGACGGAACGAAGACCGAAGCGATCCTCGAATCGTTTCGCCGCGGAGAGCGCCCCACGCCCGGCCCGCAGAATGGAAGACGTTCCTCCGAACCGCTTGGCGGCGCGCTGACCCTGACCGACCGCTCGATCTATCAAGCGGGCAATCGACGGCATGGCGGTGTCGGGGTAACGGACGGCGACGCGAAGCATCCGACACAAGGCGCAAGCGATCGCGAAGCACCGATGCAGAAACCTCCTGGAGCAGCAACATGAGCCGGGGCAACAGCAATGCTCGCTGACCGCGACCGCATCTTCACCAATCTCTATGGCTTCGAGGATCCGGGCCTGGACGGCGCACGGGCCCGCGGCGCCTGGGACGGCACCAAGGCGATCCTCGACAAAGGCCAGGACTGGATCATCGGCGAGATGAAGAATTCGGGCCTGCGGGGGCGGGGCGGCGCCGGATTCCCGACCGGCCTCAAATGGTCGTTCATGCCCAAAGAAGTGAAAGACCGGCCGCACTATCTTGTCGTCAATGCCGACGAATCCGAGCCCGGGACCTGCAAGGACCGGGACATCATGCGCCACGATCCGCATCTGCTCGTCGAAGGCTGCCTGATCGCCTCTTTCGCCATGCGTGCTCATGCCTGTTACATTTACGTGCGCGGCGAATTCATTCGCGAGCGCGAGACGTTGCAGCGGGCGATCGACGAGGCCCGCGCGGCGAAACTGATCGGCAAGAACAACCTCCACGGCTGGGATTTCGACTGTTACGTCCATCATGGCGCCGGCGCCTATATCTGCGGCGAAGAGACGGCGCTTCTCGAAAGCCTTGAGGGCAAGAAAGGCCAGCCCCGGCTGAAGCCGCCATTTCCGGCCAATGTCGGTGTCTATGGTTGCCCGACAACCGTCAATAATGTGGAATCGATTGCTGTCGTGCCGGATATCCTGAGGCGCGGCGCGGACTGGTTTTCAGGCATCGGGCGGCCCAACAATACGGGCACGAAAATCTTCTGCCTCTCCGGCCATGTGAACAGGCCCTGCAATGTCGAGGAGGCGATGAGCATCCCGCTTCGGGAACTCATCGAGCGCCACGCCGGCGGCGTGCGCGGCGGCTGGGACAATCTGATGGCGGTGATTCCCGGCGGCTCGTCGATGCCGGTGCTTTCCAAAGAGATTGCCGACACGGTGCTGATGGATTTCGACTCCCTGGTCGCGGTGAATTCGGGCCTTGGCACGGCCGCCGTCGTGGTGATGGACAAATCCACCGACATCATCAAGGCGTTCGCGCGGCTCGCCTATTTTTACAAGCACGAAAGCTGCGGCCAATGCACACCCTGCCGCGAGGGCACTGGCTGGATGTGGCGCGTCCTGACCCGCATGCAGCGTGGAGACGCCGAGCGCGCCGAAATCGATCTGCTGCAGGACGTTACAAAGGAGATCGAAGGTCACACGATTTGTGCGTTCGGCGAGGGCGCGTCGTGGCCGGTGCAGGGATTACTCCGGCACTTCCGCCCCGAAATCGAGCGCCGGATAACCGCGCGTAAGGGCGCGCTCGCAGCCCAGGCGGCGGAGTAGGGCGATGGCTTCCCGCAAGCTCATCATCGACGGTAAGGAGATCGAAGCCGACGACGGGCTTACGCTACTGCAGGCCTGCGAGCAGGCAGGCGCCGAGATTCCGCGCTTCTGCTATCACGAGCGCCTGTCGATTGCCGGCAATTGCCGCATGTGCCTGGTCGAGTGGGTCGGTGCGCCGAAGCCGCAGGCGAGTTGCGCCCTTCAGGTGCGCGACATTTTCCCGAACAAGGACAAATCGCCGGCGCGCATCAACACCAAATCGCCCCTGGTCAAGCGCGCCCGCGAAGGGGTGATGGAATTCCTGCTGATCAATCATCCGCTGGACTGCCCGATCTGCGACCAGGGCGGGGAGTGCGATTTGCAGGATCAGGCCATGGCCTATGGCCGGGGGGCTTTCCATCGCTTCAACGAGAACAAGCGCGCCGTGGACGACAAGTACATGGGTCCGCTGATCAAGACGATCATGACCCGCTGCATCCAGTGCACGCGCTGCATTCGCTTCGCGACGGAAGTGGCGGGCGTTCCGGATCTAGGCGCCACCGGTCGCGGCGAGGACATGGAGATCACAACCTATCTCGAGAAGGCCTTTTCGTCGGAACTGTCCGGCAACGCGGTCGATATCTGTCCGGTCGGGGCGCTGACGTCGAAACCCTATGCTTTCAATGCGCGGCCCTGGGAGTTGCGCAAAACCGAATCCATCGATGTCATGGACGCCCAGGGCTGTCACATTCGCATCGATACGCGCGGACGCGACGTCATGCGGGTGCTGCCGCGCCTTGACGAAGCGGTGAACGAGGAATGGATATCCGACAAGACGCGGCACGCCTGCGACGGCCTCAGGCGTCAGCGGCTCGACCGGCCATATCTGCGCCGGAACGGCAAGCTGGTGCCCGCAAGCTGGGGGGACGCCTTTGCGGCGATAGCACAGCGGGTGGCTGCGACAAGTCCGGCGCGGATGGCTGCCATTGTGGGCGATCTTGCCGCGGTCGAGGAGATCAAGGCGCTTAAGGATTTGATGATTTCGCTCGGTGTGGTCGATCTGGATTGCCGGCAGGACGGGGCCATGCTGCAGCGCGCGCCGCGGCAATCATGGCTGTTCAATACGACCATTGCCGGTGTCGAAGCGGCAGACTCCCTGCTTTTGATCGGCACGAATTTGCGCTGGGAAGCGCCGGTGTTGAACGCGCGCGTGCGCAAGGCATGGCTCTACGGCAACCTCAAGGTCGCAAACGTCGGGACGCCATACGATCTGACGTATCCGGTGACTCAACTCGGCGCGGGGGCAAGCGTTCTCGAAGAGATCGCCAGCGGCAAACATTCGTTATTGCAAGATCTCAAAGATGCGCAGCGGCCCATGTTGATCCTGGGCTCGGGCGCGCTCGCGCGTTCCGATGGCGCGGCCATCCTCAAGCTTGCGGCGAAAATCGCCGGCGATACCGGAATGATCGGTCCCGCGACCCCCGTGGCGGAAGGCGGCTGGAACGGCTTCAACGTGCTTCATACGGCCGCCTCGCGCGTTGGCGCGCTCGATCTTGGATTTCTGCCAGGCGAACGCGGTCGCGATGTCGCGGGTATCCTCGACGGCGCGGCGAGCGGCAAAATCGATTTCGTCTACCTGCTGGGCGCCGACGAGTTCGATACCGGCCGGCTCGGTAAAGCCTTTGTTGTCTATCAGGGCACGCATGGCGATGCGGGTGCGCAGCGCGCCGACGTCGTTCTGCCGGGGTCGGCCTACACGGAGAAGGAGGGTCTGTACGTCAATTTCGAAGGACGCGTGCAGCGCGGACGGCGCGCCACATTCGCGCCAGGCGAGGCTAGGGAAGATTGGGCGATCCTGCGTGCGCTGTCCGATGTGCTGGGCAAACGTCTGCCCTATGACGATCGCGAGGCTCTGCGGCGCGCCATTGTTGCCGAAGCGCCGCATTTCGCGGAGGTGGGCACACTGCCGCCGCCGCCGGCCGCAGATCCCGCGCTCTGGGATTCCATCGGGGCGAGTGGCGAAATCGACGCCCATGCACCGCTATCGTCGCCGATCACCGATTTCTATCTGACCAATCCGATTGCGCGGGCGAGCGCGACCATGGCCGAGTGCAGCCGCCTGTTTGTGGGCGGCGCGCAACGGATGGCGGCGGAATAAACGATGGTCTTCGTTCGCGCCTTCCAGAACTGGGGATTGCCATTCGGGTGGGCGTGGCTCGTCGGCGAGATCTGCGCGATCCTGGTGTTGGCCATCGGTCTTCTGCTGATGCTGGCCTACATTTTGCTGGCCGACCGCAAGATTTGGGCGGCCGTGATGATGCGCAAGGGCCCCAATGTCGTCGGCGCCTTCGGTCTGCTGCAATCATTCGCGGATTTTCTCAAATTTGCCCTGAAGGAAGTGATCGTTCCCGCAGGCGCCAACAAGGGCGTTTTTCTGCTGGCGCCGCTTCTGAGCTTTGTGTTGGCATTCGCCGCCTGGGCTGTCATTCCGGTCAATGACGGCTGGGTCATCGCCAATATCAATGTCGGCATTCTCTATCTTTTCGCCATTTCGTCGCTCGGCGTGTACGGCATCATCATGGGTGGCTGGGCCTCGAACTCGAAATATCCGTTTCTGGGCGGATTGAGGTCGGCGGCGCAGATGGTGTCCTACGAAGTCTCGATCGGCTTCGTCCTCATTACCGTGCTGCTTTTCGCGGGCTCGCTCAATCTGTCGCAGATCGTGCGGGCACAGAGCCATGGCTGGTTTGCGTTTTCGATCCTGTTTCCGATGTTCGCGGTCTTCTTCGTCTCCGCACTTGCCGAAACAAACCGGCCGCCCTTCGATCTACCGGAAGCCGAATCCGAACTCGTGGCCGGCTACATGGTCGAGTATTCCTCGACGCCGTATCTGCTGTTCATGATCGGCGAATATCTCAACATCGTATTGATGTGCGCGCTGCTGTCGATCCTGTTCGCGGGCGGCTGGCTGCCGCCCTGGAACGTCTGGCCGCTGAATGCCGTGCCCGGCATCATCTGGCTGATCCTGAAAATCTGGTTTTTCTTTTTCCTGTTCGCCATGGTGAAGACGATGGTGCCCCGCTTTCGCTATGACCAGCTTATGCGCCTTGGCTGGAAGGTTTTTCTCCCTCTTTCGCTTCTTTGGGTGGTCGTGACGGCGGGGTATGTGCTCGTTTTCCACCATCCCCGCCCGATGTGAGACCCATGGCCTGGCTCGACCGCACCGCCCGTTCGATCTTTCTGGTGGAATTCGTGAAGAGCTTCGCGCTCTGCATGCGGTATTTCTTCGCACCGAAAGCGACAATCAATTACCCCTTCGAGAAAGGGCCGCTTTCGCCGCGCTTCCGCGGGGAGCATGCGCTGCGGCGCTACGCCAACGGCGAGGAGCGCTGCATTGCCTGCAAACTCTGCGAAGCCGTGTGCCCCGCGCTGGCGATCACGATCGAGGCAGAGCCGCGCGACGACGGCAGCCGCCGGACAACCCGCTACGACATCGACATGGTCAAGTGCATCTATTGCGGCCTCTGCCAGGAGGCTTGCCCCGTCGATGCGATTGTGGAAGGACCGAACTTCGAATTCTCGACGGAAACCCGCGAAGAACTCTATTACGACAAGGATCGGCTGATGGCGAACGGGGATCGCTGGGAGCGCGAAATCGCACAGAATCTGGAACTTGACGCACCCTACCGCTAGCGCGGGGGGCAGGGGAACGATACGCGGGCCATGCTGACGGCGGTTGCTTTTTACGTCTTTTCGACCGTCCTCATCGCGGCGGCGCTGATGGTTATCGTCTCGCGCAACCCCGTGCATTCCGTTCTGTTTCTAATTCTTGCGTTTTTCAATGCCGCCGGCTTGTTCGTGCTTCTTGGCGCGGAATTTCTGGCAATGATTCTCCTTATCGTCTATGTCGGCGCGGTCGCCGTTCTTTTCCTTTTCGTTATCATGATGCTCGACATCGATTTCGTCGAGATGAAACGCGGCTCGCTGCAATATCTGCCGATAGGGGCAACCGTTGGGGTGATACTTGTCGCCGAGCTTGCCTTCGTGTCGTTCCATTTTCTTGGCGGCCGGGCGCAGTCCGGCATTCCGCACGCATCGCCTGCGCATCTGACCAACACCGAAGCGCTGGGCCGAATCCTCTATACCGACTACGTTTACTACTTCGAGACGGCCGGCCTGATTCTCCTCGTGGCGATGATCGGCGCCATTGTGCTGACCTTGCGGCACCGCAGCGGCGTGCGCCGGCAAAGCATCGGACGGCAGAATGCCCGCCGGCCCGCGCTCTCGGTTGAGTTGAAAGATATCCAGCCGGGGCAGGGAGCGTAATCGACGTGCAGATCGGACTGGCCAATTACCTCTTCGTGGCGGCGATCCTGTTCACCATCGCCGTGGTGGGGATTTTCCTCAACAGAAAGAACGTGATCGTCATTTTGATGTCGATCGAGCTCATCCTTCTCGCCGTCAACATCAATTTTGTGGCTTTCTCCGCCTATCTCGGCGACATGGTGGGTCAGGTATTCGCGCTGTTCGTTCTTACGGTCGCCGCCGCCGAAGCGGCAATCGGGCTTGCCATTCTCGTGGTTTATTTCCGCAACCGCGGCACCATTGCGGTCGAAGACGTCAACCTGATGAAAGGCTAGCGCGTGTACAGCGCGATCGTATTCCTTCCGCTCATCGCGTCGATCGTCGCGGGGCTGTTCGGCCGGCTCGTCGGTGCGCGCGCTTCCGAAATTCTTACGACCGGCCTGCTCTTTGTCTCGGCTGCTCTTTCGTGCATCGCCTTCTACGATGTGATCTGGCTTGGCCACGCCCAGCTCGTTCGCGTGCTCGAATGGGTGGCCGTCGGAGAGTTCGAAGCGGATTGGACGATCCGTGTCGATGCGCTGACGGCAATTATGCTGGTGGTCGTGACCGGCGTTTCAGCGCTCGTTCATCTTTATTCGATCGGCTATATGCACGACGACGAACATCGCCAGCGCTTTTTTTCGTATCTGTCGTTCTTCACCTTCGCGATGCTGGCGCTCGTTACCGCGAATAATTTTCTTCAGTTGTTCTTCGGCTGGGAAGGCGTGGGGCTGGCATCCTACCTGCTGATCGGGTTCTGGTACACGCGCCCTTCCGCCAATGCCGCAGCCATCAAAGCTTTCGTCGTCAATCGCGTCGGCGATTTTGGCTTTGCGCTCGGAATTTTCGGCATCTACGCGGTTTTTCACACCCTGGATTTCAATGCGGTGTTCACGGCAGCACCGGCGATGGCCGGAAAGACGTTCCTGTTTGCCGGGCATTCGGTCGATATTCTGACCACGCTGTGTTTGCTGCTCTTCACAGGCGCGATGGGAAAATCCGCCCAGATCGTGCTGCACACCTGGTTGCCGGATGCGATGGAGGGCCCGACCCCGGTGTCGGCCCTCATTCATGCCGCGACCATGGTCACGGCAGGCGTGTTCCTGGTGTGCCGGTGTTCGCCGCTTTTCGAACACGCGCCCGACGCGCTGGCCTTTGTGGCGTTCATCGGCGCTACCACTGCGTTCTTCGCGGCCTCGGTCGGCCTCTTTCAGAACGACATCAAGCGGGTCATCGCCTATTCGACCTGCTCGCAGCTTGGCTATATGTTTGCCGCCGCCGGCGTGTCGGCTTATGGCGCCGCGATGTTCCATCTTTTCACGCACGCCTTCTTCAAGGCACTGCTGTTTTTGGCGGCGGGCTCGGTCATCAACGCCATACACCACGAGCAGGACATGCGAAAGATGGGAGGGCTGGTGAAGCTGCTGCCGTTCACATGGGCCATGATGGGGATCGGCAATCTCGCGCTCACCGGTGTCGGCATTCCTTATCTATTCGGCACTTCCGGATTTTATTCGAAGGACGGCATCATCAACGCGACGTTTCTGGCCGGCACACCCATCGGCACTTACGCATTCGTGCTGACGCTGACGGCGGCGCTGATGACATCCTTCTACTCCTGGCGCCAATTTCTAATGACGTTTCACGGGTCATATCGTGGCGGCGGGGAGCAGGATTTGCCGCACGCGGATGCGTCGGCGCATGCCCATGACGAGCCGCTGTCAGGTCATGGGCATCGCGACCGGCTGGATCTGTCGCAAGTTCATGAGTCGCCGCTGGCGATGCTTCTGCCGATGCTTGTGCTCGCGCTCGGAGCTCTTTTCGCCGGGATGATCTTCAATCACGACTTTGTGGGACCGGATGCGCGCGGTTTTTGGCATGGAACGGTTGCCAGCATTTCGGGCCATCATCCTTCGGGCGAGCTGCCGGTCTGGGTCGAGCTTGGGCCGATCGTCGCCACCATCGCGGGCTTTGCGGTCGCCTACTATTACTATGTCATGCGCCCCGAATTGCCGCCGCAACTGGCCGCGCGCAACGGGCTCATTTACAGGTTTCTCTACAACAAGTGGTACTTCGACGAAATTTACGACTTTCTGATCGTGCGTCCGACATTCCGGATCGCGCGATTTCTGTGGAAGGTTGGCGACGGCCGCATCATCGACGGAATTGGCCCCGACGGGGTGGCCGCGCGGGTGATCGACGCTACGCGCGACGCCATCCGTCTGCAGTCCGGTTATGTCTACCATTACGCGTTTGCAATGCTGGTGGGAGTGGTTCTGATCGCGACCTGTTTCATGTTCGCCGGGGGTATCCGGTGACCCATGTGCCCCTGCTCACAATCGCCAATTTCCTGCCGCTGGCGGGAGCATTCTTCATCCTTCTCGCCTTCGGCGATCGGGAAACCCAGGCTCGCAATGCCCGCGCCATTGCGTTGCTCATCACGCTTGCCAACCTTGCGGTGGCGGTTGTCATCTGGGCGCGGTTCGACGGAACAAGCTCCGCCTTCCAGTTCGTCGAGAATGCCGCATGGCTCGGCAACGGCATCAGCTATCATGTCGGCGTCGACGGCATTTCGATGCTGTTTCTGGTGCTGACTGCCGGGCTTATGCCGATCTGTATTCTGGCAAGCTGGAAATCCGTTCGCGACCGCGTTCCGGAATACATGGTCGCGTTCCTGTTGCTCGAGACCATGATGATGGGCGTCTTCACCGCCCTCAATCTGGTTCTCTTCTACGTGTTCTTCGAAGGCGGCCTGATCCCGATGTTCCTCATCATCGGAGTCTGGGGCGGCAAGCGCCGGGTCTATGCCAGTTTCAAGTTCTTTCTCTATACGCTGCTCGGCTCGGTGCTAATGCTGCTCGCGATCCTGTCGATGTATCTGTACGCCCATACGACGGACATCGAAGTGTTGATCAGAACCGCGCATTTCCCCGTCGCCATGCAGTTCTGGCTGTTCCTCGCATTCTTTGCGTCCTTCGCGGTGAAGATACCCATGTGGCCCTTGCACACCTGGCTACCGGACGCCCATGTCGAGGCGCCCACGGCCGGTTCCGTGATCCTCGCAGCCATTCTGCTCAAGATGGGCGGCTATGGTTTCCTGCGGTTTTCGCTGCCGATGTTTCCTGCGGCCACCGAACAGTTCGCGCCCCTGATCTTTGCGCTCTCCATCGTTGCCATCATTTATACCTCGCTGGTGGCGCTTGCGCAGGACGACATGAAAAAGCTCATCGCCTATTCGTCCGTCGCGCATATGGGCTTTGTCACGATGGGGATATTTTCGCTTACCGCCATCGGTGTCGATGGCGGCATATTTCAGATGCTTTCGCACGGGATCGTATCGGGGGCGCTTTTTCTCTGCGTGGGCGTCGTGTACGACCGCGTGCATACGCGCGACATCGACGCCTATGGAGGGCTCGTGAACCGCATGCCCGTCTACGCGGCATGTTTCATGGTTTTTTCTCTGGCCAATATGGGATTGCCGGGGACGACCGGTTTCATCGGCGAATTTCTCACCATGCTGGGAACCTTCCAGGTCAACAATCTTGTCGTGATTTTTGCGGCATCGAGCGTGATCTTGTCGGCTGCTTACATGCTTTATCTCTATCGGCGGATCATCTTCGGCGCGCTGGTAAAGCCCACGCTGAAGACCATTCAGGATTTGAGCATTCGCGAGCTCGTGACATTGGCGCCTTTGGTGGCGATCACGATCGTTGTCGGCGTTTATCCCAAGCCGATTTTCGACGTGACGTCGGTGTCCGTCGCCAATCTTATCGAGCAGCACAAAACTGCGCTGTTGGCAGATCGCGCCCCGAAAATGGCGGCGACACGTGAAGGGGCAGTGCGGTGAACGGGATTTCCACCGATCTGATGGTGCTTTTTCCGGAGGTTATTCTGGCCCTGGCCGGCCTGGGGCTCCTCGTTCTGGGGGTGTTTCTCGGCGATCGTTCGATACGGGTTCTGTCCGTGCTCGCCATTGTTGCGATGGCCGCCGCCGCCTGGTTCGTCGTGGCGCCGCTCACCGGCAACGTCATGGCGTTTCACGGTGCGTTCGCCGCCGACGGCTTCGCCAAGTTCGCGAAGCTGGTCGTGCTTCTGGGGTCGACCCTGACCATTCTCATGTCGTTCGACTATCTCGAAAACGAGAAGATTGCCTGCTTCGAGTTTCCGGTGCTGGTTCTTTTTTCCACGCTCGGGATGATGTTCATGGTCTCGGCCTCGAGCTTTGTTTCGCTCTATCTGGGTTTCGAGCTGCAGAATCTCGCCCTCTATGTTCTCGCCGCCTTCAATCGGGATTCGCTGCGGTCGAGCGAGGCCGGCCTCAAGTATTTTGTCCTTGGCGCTCTTTCCTCGGGCATGATGCTGTACGGCATTTCCCTCATCTACGGCTTCACCGGCACGACGAATTTTGCCGCGGTGGCGCACGCGCTGTTACATACCAGCGCGAATATCGGCGTTGTGTTCGGTCTCGTTTTTCTGATTTCCGGGCTTGCCTTCAAAATTTCGGCGGTCCCGTTTCATATGTGGACGCCCGATGTTTACGAAGGCGCGCCGACGCCGATCACGGCCTTTTTTTCGATGGCGCCCAAGGCGGCGGCGATGGCGATTTTCCTGCGCACCATGCTGCAGGCTTTCCCGGACGCCATTCATCAATGGCGGCAGATCGTCGTGTTCATTTCAATTCTGTCGATGATCCTCGGAGCGGTTGCCGCCATTGGACAAAACAACATCAAGCGGCTGATGGCATACAGTTCCATCGCCCATATGGGCTACGCGCTCCTGGGACTGGCGGCCGGTACGGCGCTGGGCGTGCAAGGGGTGCTGATCTATCTGGCGATCTACGTCATCACCAATGCCGGCGTGTTCGTCTGCATCCTCTGCATGCGTCGCGACGGAGTGATGATCGAGACGATACCCGATCTCGCAGGCCTTGCGCGAACGCAGCCGCGCCTGGCACTTGCTTTCGCCATCCTGATGGTGAGCCTGGCGGGTATTCCGCCTTTCGCCGGATTCTGGGCGAAATTCTATGTCTTCCTCGCCGCGGTCGATGCCCACCTCTATGCGCTGGCGGTCATCGGCGTTCTGGCAAGCGTAATCGGCGCCTATTATTATCTGCGCATCGTGAAGATCATGTATTTCGATGAACCTGCGCCGGCGTTCCAGGGCGGCATGGGCGCCCGGCTCGGCGCGATCCTCGCAGCTTCGGCGCTTTTCAATACGTTTTTTGTCGTCTTTGCAGCGCCGATCGGCCTCATCGGCGCGGCAGCACTGGGCGCGAAAGCGCTTCTGCCGTGACTGTGACGGCCGCCTGGCCGCCCGGCTATGCGCTCAAACATTACGGGGCAATCGACTCCACAAACGAGGAAGCCAAACGGCTTGCGGCCGCCGGCGAGCCCGGTCCGGTCTGGATTGTGGCGGATCGGCAAACGGCAGGCCGCGGCCGTCGTGGCCGCGCCTGGCAATCTCCCGCCGGCAATCTTGCGGCGACACTTTTCCTGCGTCCGGACAAACCCGCATGCGAATGCGCCCAGTTATCCTTCGTTGCGGCGCTGGCCGTCTTCGATGTCGTCGCGCGGCTTGCGCCCGCCGCCGAGGTGCGCGTCAAATGGCCCAACGACGTACTGGCAGAGGGCCGGAAGATCGCGGGCATCCTGCTGGAATCCGCCAGCAGCGGCAGCGAACGTCTCGACTGGCTGGCGGTCGGCATCGGTATCAATCTCGCGTATTTTCCGCAAGACACGGATTTTCCTGCGACGTCGCTCGCAGCTCTGGGCGTTGACGCTCCGAACTCCGGCGTTGTCTGCCGTCACCTCGCCGCGGTCTGGAACGAATGGTATGAAACGTGGCGGCGCCGCGGCTTTGCGCAGATCAGGGATGTCTGGCTTTCGCGGGCCGCGCGGTTGGGGGAACGCATTCGGGCGAAGTTCGCAGCGGCGGAAATGAACGGCGTGTTTGAGGGCATTGACGAGACCGGAGCCTTGATTTTGCGCGAGTCCCAGGGCCGCATCCGCGCCATTGCGGCCGGCGAAGTGTTCTTCTAGAGACGGGTCATGCTTCTCGTCATCGATGCCGGCAATACCAATATCGTCTTCGCCGTTCACGACGGGAAGGAGGTTCGCGCCGAGTGGCGCGCCGTGACCGAAACCACCCGCACTGCCGACGAATACGCGGTTCTGCTGGTGCCGCTCTTCTCGCTGCAGGGAATCGGCTTTGCGGACATCGACAGCGCCATCATCGCAAGTGTGGTGCCGACGGCGCTCTTCGATCTGAGACTGTTTTGCCGGCGTTACATCCATTGCGAGCCGCTGGTCGTTGGCGAAGCGAATGTCGATCTCGGCATTGAGGTTCATGTGGACCGCCCCGAGGTCGTCGGCGCGGACCGGCTGGTCAACACCGTGGCGGCGCATGCACGATACCACGGCGCCCTGATCGTGGTGGATTTCGGTACGGCGACCACTTTCGACGTGATCAGCGCGCAGGGCCACTATGAAGGCGGCGTCATTGCTCCGGGCGCCAACATCTCCGCCGAAGCATTGCACAAGGCGGCGGCCATGCTTCCGCGCGTCGCGGTGCATCGCACCCAGTCGGTGATCGGCAAGGACACGATACCGGCCATGCAGTCGGGTCTGTACTGGGGCTATATCGGCCTCATCGAAGGACTTGTCGCGCGCATCAAGCACGAATATGGCGAGCCGATGACCGTCATCGGCACCGGCGGTCTTGCCACGCCTTTCCACAGGCAAACTCAGGCCATCGACCATCTGGACCCGGACCTCACGATTCGCGGCCTAGTCCTCATTCATGAACGCAATGCAAAAGCCGCCCCCGTGCGTTCCAGACCCTGATGGATGCTTCGTCGTCCCTGGAAGACCTCGTTTTCTTGCCCTTGGGCGGCGCGGGCGAAATCGGCATGAACTTCAACGCCTATGGCTGCGGGCCGCCCGACGACCGGCGCTGGCTCGTGGTCGATTGCGGCGTGGTTTTCGGCCGCGAAAGCGCGACACCCGGCGTCGATGTGATCATGCCGGACATTCGCTTTCTCGCCGAGCAGCGCGAAAAAGTGCTCGCCATCGTGCTGACTCACGCCCATGAGGATCACATCGGTGCCATCGGCCATCTGTGGCCGCAATTGCGCTGTCCCATCTACGCCACGCCTTTCACGGCATGTCTCATTCAGCATAAGCTCATCGAGGCCGGACTGCAGGATCGGATACGCGTCAATATCGTGCCGTTGGGCGGCAAGATTTCGCTGGGACCCTTCGCGGTCGAGTTTATTACCCTCACCCATTCGATTCCCGAGCCCAATGCGCTGGCGATCCGCACGCCTCTCGGCGTCGTCCTGCACACCGGCGACTGGAAAATCGATCCCGATCCACTCATCGGCCAGGTGACAAATTGCCAGGCGCTGCAAGACCTTGGGTCGGAGGGCGTGCTGGCGATGGTCTGCGACTCGACCAATGCGCTGGTGGCGGGCGAGTCCGGCTCGGAAGCCCGCGTGCGCCAAAGCCTCTCCGAACTGATCGGCACGCTCAAGGGCCGCGTGGCGGTGACGTCGTTCGCATCCAATGTTGCGCGCCTCGACTCGATCGTCAGGGCGGCTCGCGCGCACGGGCGCGAAGTGGCGCTGGTCGGCCGCGCGATGCATCGCCTCGTCTCGGCGGCGCGCGAAACCGGTTATCTGTCGGACCTGCCGCAGACGATCGACGAAGCCGAAGCGGCGGACCTGCCGCCCGCACGCGTACTTTATCTCTGCACGGGAAGCCAGGGCGAGCCACGCGCGGCGCTCGCCAGGATCGCGGCGGCGCAACATCCCCATGTGAGCCTCGGACCCGGCGATGCCGTCATATTTTCCTCGCGCATCATTCCGGGCAACGAGCTTGCAATCTTTGCTCTCCAGAACAATCTCGCAGGCCTTGGCGTGGAAGTTCTGACGGAGCGCGATCATTTTGTGCATGTCTCGGGGCATCCTGCCCGCGACGAGCTGGCGCGGATGTACCGCTGGGTGCGGCCCAGGATCGCCGTGCCGGTTCATGGCGAGCTTCGCCACATGAGCGAACATGCGCGCCTGGCGCGATCGCTTCAGGTGCCGCAGGCGGTCGTCGTGCAGAACGGGCAGATGCTGCGACTGGCGCCCGGCGTCGTTGAAATCGTCGACGAAACACCGTCGGGCCGCCTTCATCTCGATGGAAAAGTGCTGGTGGAGGAAGGCAAAGGCCATGCCCGCGCCCGAAACGCGCTCGGCGTTGCGGGCTTCATAGCTGTAACCATCGCGCTGGATGCCAAAGGCCGCATCGCAGGCGCCCCCTCGCTCATTCTCGAAGGCATCCCCGAGGCGGTCCATGCGCCCGTCCGCGAAGCGCTGGACGAAAGCGTGCGCAGGCACAATCCCAAGCGCGGCGACGAAGAAGCGCTCAGGGAAAATACGCGTCGCGGCATCAGGCGCGCAGCCGCAAATGCCTGGGGCAAGAAACCCGTTACGCGGGTCGAGGTGATCTGGGTGTGATTCGGCTATTGTCGGAACTCAAGGGTTATTGGAGACGCAAATGATCGGCCGGCTCAACCATGTCGCGATTGCGACGCCAGACATCGAAGCGGCGGCGAAGGTCTATCGCGAAACTCTGGGGGCCCGGGTTTCCGCGCCCGTCATGCAACCGGACCACGGCGTCACGACTGCGTTTGTCGAGTTGCCGAACGCCAAAATCGAACTGCTCGAGCCGCTGGGACCGAATTCGCCGATTGCGAAGTTCCTAGAAAAGAATCCCGCCGGCGGAATGCACCATGTCTGCTACGAGGTGGACGACATCTACGCCGCGCGCGACAGCATGCGCGCCCAGGGCGCCACGATCACGGGCACTGGCGAACCCCGCGTCGGTGCCCACGGAAAGCCTGTCCTCTTTCTTCATCCCAAAGATTTTGTCGGCACGCTGATCGAGCTGGAGCAGGCATGAGCGCAACAGCGATTCACTGGGTAGTTCTCGGGGGCGCCTTTGCGATCTTCTGGTTTCTTGCCCTGCAGATTGTAATCCCCATCGGCGCCGACACCGCGCACGAGGCGGGAGAGGCCGTCCAGGCGGGACACGATCCCGGCGCGCCTGTGCGCCCGCGGCTTTTGTTCAAGGTCGGGATTGCGACCGCTGTCGCCGTGGTGATGTGGGGGATTCTGTACGCATTGGTGCTCGGTGGCATCCTCGACCTTTGATGACGGCAGTCTCCCGGGCGTTGCCGTGACTACGAAGAGCCTTCCATCACCATTCTGATCACCTCGGTGTAATCGGTTTTGCCCATTCCCAGCACCGGCACGTCGTCGACGTGAACGAAGCGGCGCGGGATCGCCAGTTCCGGGACACCGTGATTGCTGGTCCACCCGGCGAAGTCCGTGCGCCGGGCATCGGGGCAGGTGGTGACGAGGACGATTTCTTCCCCTCTGCGGTCGCCGGGAATGGCGATCGCCGCGTGATTGTGGTCGGGCCACAGCGCCGAGGCGCAGCTTTCCACGACCGCCAGCGACACCGTCTCGCCGCCGATCTTGGCGAAGCGCCGCAGCCGTCCCCTGATCGCGATGAATCCTTCCTCGTCAATCGAGACGACATCGCCCG
This sequence comes from Rhizomicrobium sp., assembly GCA_036511745.1. Classification (GTDB taxonomy): domain Bacteria; phylum Pseudomonadota; class Alphaproteobacteria; order Micropepsales; family Micropepsaceae; genus Rhizomicrobium. The sequence continues at coordinate 87,204 of DATCBQ010000076.1, read as the reverse complement.
TATCGTGCCAGCCGCCCGGGGGCGGCACGATCACGCCGGGGTTTTCCGGCTTGATGTAGCCCAGCATCACATTGGGTCCACGCACGAAAAGCCTTCCCGCGTTGGCAATGCCTTCCACCGGATCGAGTCTGGCTTCCATGCCCCGCAGCATGCGGCCCACGGTGCCCGGGCGGTTGGCGCCCAGCTGATTGGCGGCAATGACGGGCGCCGTTTCCGTCACGCCGTAGCCCTCCAGCAACTCGATGCTGTATTTCCGGCGCAGCAACGCGCGCGTCTCGTCGCGCAACCGTTCCGCGCCGCAGACGGCGAGCCGAAGGCTGTTGAGGTCGCCCTGTTCGCCCGAGCGCGCATATTGCGAGATGAACGTATCGGTGGAGAGAAGAATCGTGGCGCCGCTTTCCCTGATCCGGCGTGCGATCTCGCGGGGCTGCAGCGGCGTGGGGTGAAACACGACCTTGATCCCGAGCATCAGCGGCATCAGAGCGCCGACCGTCAGTCCGAAGCAGTGAAACGTCGGCAGCGGATTGAACAGAATGTCGGACGGATAGAGCTCGATGTGCGAGCGCACCTGCTCGATGTTGGACAGAAGATTGCGATGGGAAAGCGCCACCCCTTTCGGATCGCCTTCGGTTCCGGAGGTAAACAGGATCACTGCCGGCCGATCATGCGCCGGCCTTGAGGACATCAGCCCGGGCACATACTGGCCCAGTGCTGCTTTCGCCTTGTCCGCGAAAGAGAGGTTCTTGCGAACGTCTTCCAGATAGATGAGCTCTGCGCCCGCTTTGAGCTCGCGTTCGAGAACCTCGAACTTTCCCAACTCGATGAACCGGTGCGCCGTGATGACGCGTTTGACCTTTGCGGTTTGCAGCGCCGATTTGAGCCCGGCTGCGCCCGAGGTGAAATTGAGCATGGCGGGAACGCGGCCATAGGCCGAGACGGCGAAGAACGCGATGACGGCCGCGGCGCCGGCCGGCAGCATGATCCCTACCGCTTCGCCGGCGCGTGTCCCCTTCTTGAGCGCGTTACCCAGCGCGAGCGCAGCGCGGACGATCTCGTCATAGGTGAGAATCCGTTCGTCGCCATCGACGATGGCTGGCTTTTTGCCGCCATACCGGTTGCGGGCTCCGACAAGCGAGGCGAAGACCGACTTTTGTGCCCGGTAAATGTCAAACGGCACGATTTCCTCGCCGGATGCCGCGGCAAGCGTCGCCAATGTCACCACTGCACTCCCTGTGGGACGGTTCGAGAAATCCGCCCGTGCCTCTTTTTGCGCCAAGATCGGCCGGGCGGCAATTCGGCGGCAATGGCGGCAACCGACCGTGTCAGCGCGCCGTTAGTCGGAGGTCAGTCAGCGTGCCGCGAAATAGGGATCGTTCGCCATCGCCTTGAACGCGGCGAGGCCGGCGCCGCTGAGCATATGCTGGTTTCGTTTGCCGTGGTCATTGTAAATCACGGCATGTATCGCCGGAAATTGCTTCGGGATTGTCGCCTCCGCGCCAGACAGCCAAAGCGTCTGCGCGTCCGGCTGGACGCTTGGATCCGGATCCGCGGCTGTCTGCGCGAGCATCAGCGGCTTTCCGTAACTTTCCGTTTCCCGATAGAATTTTGAAAGCAGATGATCCGGAAAGGCCTTGCGTCGCCCCGGTCCGATGTGATGATCGACCCCGATCCAGTCCACCCAGGCCGAGCCCGGATAAAAGCGGGTCCACTCCGGGGTACCGCCGCCCCGGTTCTTGAACGGTTGCCCGTCCGGCGCAAAGACCCATTCGGCATTCGTCGCTCCAGACGCACGGAATATGCCGACGACATGACGCTGAGCCGCGGCATAAGCCGCCCCCGCCCGCGCGATACCCGCATCGTCCGCGCTCCAAGCCGCGCCGTAAAAGCAATCCATCCCGATCTTCCGATCCGTCATCTCGGGAATGAAGTCGATAAGCACTTTTGAGCCCAGCGATTTCATCGCCTTGGCCTGCATTTTCAACTGTGCATCGTACTTTCCCGCAGCGATGTCGGCAGCGGTCACACAGGTTCCTTTGCCGTTCAACTTGGCAGACCACGCGATGAGCGGCGTACGGCCTTGCTGGATATCCCAGACTTGCCGCGAGAGGCCATCGCTCCACGCCCATTGCTTATATGTGAAATCGATTGCCAGAACGCGGCCGAGTTGCTTCTCCAGTGCGATGAAGTTGTCCCGATCTCCGCTTACGAAGGCGCCGATCATGACACCGCTATGCGTGCCCGTTTGTGCCAGGGCCGGAGCGGTAAAAAGGGTCATCCAACCGCCGAGCCACAGAGCCAGCGACGAGCCGGCAATCGAGAGCAGTCCTGTCTTCATGATCTTTCCCTTTCGCGTGACCTTTAGCGGCGCATCATTTTTCATCGCCGCAGCGATACCGACGATACAGGCGGCAGGTGTTTTAGCGCCGACCCGCTGCGAATCCAATGGGCTCCAATTGGCATCTTTCGCGGGACCGGCGCGGAAGGACAAGCGGAGCAAAGGTGCTTTTTCCCCGAACCGGTATTATGTAGGGCCCATGGCCATCGTATTCGACCAGACGGCGAACGACATCCGCTCGGCCCGCCATCCCGAGAAGGCGCACCGACCCGACACGCCGCTGTTGCGCAAGCCGGACTGGATCAGGGTCAAGGCCCCCGGCGGACCCGGCTATGCCGAGACCAAAGCGATCGTGCGCGCGCACGGACTGCACACGGTGTGCGAGGAAGCCGGTTGTCCGAACATCGGCGAATGCTGGGCCGCGCGCCATGCCACCATGATGATCATGGGCGACACCTGCACGCGTGCCTGCGCCTTCTGCAACGTGAAGACCGGCTTGCCTGGGGCGCTCGACGCAGGAGAGCCGGACAATGTCGGCACCGCGGTGGCAAAGCTTGGCCTGAAGCACGTGGTCATTACCTCTGTCGATCGCGACGATCTGCCCGACGGTGGCGCCGCGCATTTTGCGGCGACGATCGCAGCGATCCGCCGCCTGAGCCCCGGAACGACGGTGGAAGTGCTGACGCCGGATTTCCTGCGCAAGCCGGGCGCGATCGAGATCGTGATGGCGGCTCGCCCCGACGTCTTCAACCACAACCTCGAGACGGTGCCGCGATTATATCTGACCGTGCGCCCGGGCGCGCGCTATTTCGCGTCGTTGCGGTTGCTCGAACGCGCCAAAGAACTGGCGCCCGCGGGGTTCACGAAATCGGGCCTGATGGTGGGCTTGGGCGAGAGCCGCGAAGAAATCATGCAGGTGATGGACGATCTGCGTATGGCCGGCGTCGATTTCCTCACCATCGGCCAATATCTGCAGCCTTCGCGCAAGCACGCGGCGGTGGCGCGGTTCTGGGAGCCCGGCGAATTCGAGGCGCTGGAGCGCATCGCCCGCGCCAAAGGCTTTTCGATGGTGTCGGCGAGTCCGCTCACGCGTTCGTCCTATCATGCCGATTCCGACTTCGAGCGGCTGCGGATTGCGCGCGCAGTCGCTGTCTGATGCCGCTCCCGCGCTCTCGCCGCCTGCTCCGCGCCGAAGATTTTTTTGGTCGATAGCGGTGCCGGCGCATTCCGAATCGCGAATCCTTCCGTATACGACCGATCTGATGTATGCGATCGTGGCCGATGTCGAACGCTATCCGCAATTCGTGCCGTGGTGCGCGGGCCTGCGCGTGCTCAGTCGTGAAAAGCAGGGTGGCCGCGAAACGATGATCGCCGAGACTCTGGTGGGTTATAAATCGCTGCGGGAGCGCTATATCAGCCGCGTGCTGCTGGACCCCGTCGCGCGCACCGTCGATGTGGTTCAAACCGAAGGCCCGTTCCGGCAACTCGAGAATCACTGGCGCTTTAGCCCCGAAGGCGAGAGCTGCCGCGTCGAGTTCTCCATCCTGTTCGAATTCCGCAGCCGCATGCTGGGCATGGTCGCCGCGGCGGTTCTCGGCCCCGTCATGAGCCGCATGACAGACGCCTTCGAGGCGAGGGCACGGGAACTGGCAAAATAGATCTTCCTGGCGCAAGCGCCTCAAACAGGGCGCGCGGGTGTCGCGACCACGCCGGCAAGCATCGTGGGTTGCCATTCCTCAGAAATTGCTCACGCGGAGACAGGGAGAACGCGGAGGATTGCCCGGGTCGCGCAAAGCGCCAGACGAGATTTCCTGCTAGGTTATGGATGCGGCGGATTTTCTCGTCTGCGGAGTGCGCTATTCGCCGCGCCGACCCTCGCCTTCGCGAGGGGAGGCTCATGCGGCGAATGGGTCCTCGATCTGCGCCGCGCGGAGCGCGGCTTGTCGGGGATGACAGGAAATTTATTGCGCGTACATCCCGTCGCTAACCCCGCATGTCATTCTCGTGCCACCGGTCCGGCGAACGCCGGCCGGAGCATAAACTCCAGCGAGAACCTAGCCAGCGCGCGTCTGCGCGCTGAATAGAGGAAAGGGACTCCTGCGGATCGTCGATCGTCTTCGGTCCTCCGCGTCTCCCTCTCTCCGCGTGAATCATTTGCCGGGACAATCGAAAACCTGAGTCGGGAACCCACCTCCGTACAAAGGCCGCCTGGATGTTCGGTTGGGATCGCCTTCACATCAATTTTTGTAGCAGCAATAGCGCGGCTTCCACGCTTTTGAGGCGCACTTCGCTGCGGCCGATGTCGCCGAAGCGATGCGCCTCGTGCAGGATCGAGCGCCCCTCTCGGGCGGCGGCGATGTGTACGAGGCCAACCGGCTTCGGCTTCGTGCCGCCGCCGGGGCCTGCGACCCCGGTCACGGCCACCGCCATGTGCGCGTGGGAATTCTGCACCGCGCCTTCCGCCATGGCCCGCGCCACCGCTTCGGACACCGCGCCCCTGTCGGCGATGAGATCGCCGGGGACATTCAGCAAGTCCGATTTGGCGCGGTTCGTATAGACGACGAAGCCGCGCTCGAACACATCCGACGAGCCGGGAATCTCGGTGAGCAGTGCTGCGATCAACCCGCCGGTGCAGCTTTCCGCGGTAGCGACGCGCAGGCGCTTTTCGCGCGCATCGGCGATGACGACTTCGGCGAGACGCAGCAGAGGCGAGGGGAACATGTCCTTCACACCAGTCCCGAATGCGCGAAAACACCGACCACCAGTCCCGCCAGCAATCCGGCCAATAAATCGTCGGCCATCACCCCCAATCCTCCCGGCAATGTTTCCGCCGCGGAAATGGGCCACGGCTTTATGATGTCGAGCGCGCGAAACAGAACGAAGGCAAGCGCATAGGCGAGCAATCCGCGCGGCGCGAACGCGCAGGCGAGCCACTGGCCCGCAAGTTCATCGACAACGCACTCCGAAGGATCGCGCGCGCCTTTCGCGCGAACATAATGCTCGCAAGCCCAGCCGCCGATTGCCGTCGCGAGGATCGCAGCCAAAAGGAGCGCTACACGGCCGCCCACGCCGGCGATGATCCATGCGAGCAGTAGGGCGACGACGCTGGCCACCGTGCCTGGCGCGTAACGCACGCGGCCCAAACCGAACAGGGTTGCGATAGCGGTCGATGCGCTCAAGAAGCGGGAACCCGGAGTATCGAAATCATCATTGGTCGCCGGCATCCGTTGTCACGTTACCAGTCTCTCTCAATTATATGCACATTGGCCCGCTCTTAGTCGCGCCTGTCGGCCGCCATATAACCGCTTGCCTCGGCGTGGGACATTGCATCTGCCGCGAAGGTGAAGGTCCCTTGGTCCTTCACTTCGCGCGCGGCGCGGACAAATGCGCCGAGTGCCGCGCGGGCGAAAGCTCCACCGACGCTGATGCGCTTCACGCCGGCGGCGGCAAGCTGCTGGACAGAAAAAGTCGCGCCCTTCAGGCCCATGACGACGTTGACCGGCCGGGACACAGCGGCGCAAACCTCGCGGATCGCTTCCAGGTTCGGCAGACCGGGGGCATACAGGACATCGGCGCCGGCTGCCTCAAAAGCCTGCAACCGCGAAATCGTATCGCCAAGGTCGTGACGCCCGTGCAGGAAGTTCTCGGCCCTTGCCGTCAGTACAAAGGCACATTCACGCGCCGCTTTTGCCGCGTCCGCGACACGCTCGACGGCATGGTCGAATTCGTAGATCGGGTTATCAGGATCGCCCGTCGCGTCTTCGATCGATCCGCCGACAAGACCGGTTTCCGCGGCAAGCCGAATGGTTGCCGCGCAGGTTTCGGGCGACGGTCCGAATCCGTCCTGCAGATCGGCGGAAACCGGCAAATCCGTCGCCTCGACAATCGCCTTCGCGTTGCTCAAAATGCCTTCGCGCGTCAGGACGGCCGTGGAGTCAAGTCGGCCGGCGGCGAAGGCATAGCCGGCGCTTGTCGTGGCGAGTGCCTCGAAACCCAGCACCGACAGGATTCGCGCCGTTCCCGCGTTCCAGGGATTGGGGATCACGAAGGCACCAGCGCGTTCGTGCAGAGCACGGAATGCAGCGTATTTCTGCGCGCGGGACATGGATGCCTTTTCCGGTTCGGCCATCGGCGTCACGCGGCAGCAAGGTTGAATGTGCCGTCGACCATTTTCACGAAATTGCGTTCCTCGCGCAGGATAAGGCGTTTGTGCTGCGCCATGGCGAAATTCTCACGCGCGTCCGGGTCCGTCCGCAGCCGGGCGCGATAGGCCTCATAGGCGGCAAGGCTGTCGAATGCGATCAGTCCCCAGGCGACATCGTTTGTTCCCTCCGCGGGAAGGAAGTAGCCGACCAGATGGCCGCCGCAGCGCGGGATGATGCGGCCCCAGTTCTTCGCATATTTCTCGAATTCGTCGATCTGGAAGGGATCGATTTGATAGCGGATGATGCAAACCATTTTCATCGATGTTCTCCTGCTTTCCGGGAATGTACCACCCGATGATGACGGACGCTTCGATGGCGCTCGATTTATGGGTCCCGTTTTGGCAGGGGCGGCCGGCGCAATTCCCGCGTCATCTCGGCGAGGATGGAAAGGGCGATTTCGGCCGGCGAGCGGGCGCCGATTGCAAGCCCCGCAGGGCCGTGGATTCGCGCAAGCACGGCGCCGGAGAACCCTTTCGCCTTCAGTCGTTCGAGGCGCCCGGCATGCGTCTTCTTTGAGCCGAGCGCGGCGATGTAGAAGCATGGCGCGTTCAGCGCCGCGGCAAGAGCGGGATCGTCGAGCTTGGGATCATGGGCGAGGGCAACCAGCGCGCTGCGCGGTCCCAGCGGCGCTTTGGCGAGCGCGTCTTCCGGCCAGTCGCGAGACAGCAAGACGGCGGGGAAACGCTCGGCGGTGGCAAACGCCGCGCGCGGATCGACGACACGCACACGATAACCGGCCAGCGTCGCCATTCCGGCAAGCGGCTGGGCGATGTGAACGGCGCCGACGATAACGAGATCGAGGCGCGGATTGTAAACCTCCAGAAACCACGACCGGCCGTCGATCGCGACCGGCGCACTGGTGTCGGCGCGCGCGGCTTCGCTCGCCGCGTCTGCAAGCGCCGAGTCGCCTGTATACGGATCGAGCAGTCGCTCTTCGCCGGAGGCGAGATCGACGGCGCGCACCACGGCCCGGCCCGCGCGGCGCGCCTCATTCAGGGTAACAAGCGTCGCGCGCCGCATGCGCTATTCCAGCTTCTCGAAGAAAGCCCCGATTGTCGAAAAAAGTAACGGGGGCATTCGCAATATCAGTTCTCCTCGCGGCTCCGCGCGGACTATAGGCGTGAGCGGTGGAACCAACAACGGTTATCAGCCATATGGTGGGTGCGACTTCGTCGCCCGGCTACCAGATAGACGCGGCGACACGACAGGAGACCGAAGATGAGTCGATTTATATCCGGGATTTGGAGCTGCATTTCTGCGCTGTCGCTTGTCTGTGCATATTGCCCGAGACGTATTCTAACTGCGGGTAATATGTATACCGTCACCAAGTTTTTTTTCGCCATCGAACCAAATCTCGTCACTCTTGAATCGGACCTTCATCTGACGATCTCGCACCCGGATTGGCGTCGGCCGACGCGCAAAAGACAATGCGCCCGGCGTCTCGCGCCGCTTCAACTATCGAACAACCGGCGCGGCAAAAGGTACGGCGACAGAGCGTTAAACGCCACGATGATGAGCCATGCCGCCCACATGGAAAGCGGTAGCAAATGGAGCGTCGAGTGTATGACCCAGAGGCCATGGACGGCATAAATTAGCGCATTGACCGCCGCCAACGTTGTCCTATTGAAGAACGGCGTGATCCTCAAAATGAGAACCGCCAGCAGCGAGGCAAAGAAGTATCCGAACAAAAAATAGTAGATCACGATGATGCCGACCGGGCCTTCCAATGCGTATACGAGACGCGGTGCACCTTGCAAATCCGGCGGAACAGCAATCGATTTCGTAAAATAAAGTACGACTGCCAACACAAGATATCCAAACAACAGCTCGTAGAGCTGAAGATAAAGGAACGCGGTCAACGCGTGCCACAACCGCTTTCCGAGGGACATCGCGCGCCTCCTAAGGGCAATTTCCGGGTATTCGTGAACCAGTGCAAACCTGCGTTGCCCTGATGTCGTGAGTGAGCTGTTGGCCGATGGCAATGCGGTCGCTTTTCTTCGAAAAATCGATGTTTCTACCAAGCGAATGCCGAACTTCCCCGAGGGCTCTTGCCTCTGTCGGATTGAACATACGGTCGAAGTGTTCTCCACTCTGACCCCATACTCCACTGGCTTCCGGCCTGCTGCTCGCGGGATTAATCATCTCGAAGATCATACGGCCCGAGCATGTCATACGTGCTCATCGCGCGCTCGCCCGCGTCGTCGAGCGTCGGGCAAAGCGCCGACGCCGCAGGCGCTCGCATTAAGGCCGCGCTCATGCAGATGAGGTTTTCGGTAGGGATAGCCGTCAAGAGGTTGCGAGAGATGCGCCACACGCCCCGACGTGTCCCCTCAGTCTCCATCACGCCAAGTTACCCGAGCGCCGAGGTGTCATCGTTTCGCACGGCGTTCTCGGAGGATTGCATTGGCGATATGGGCGAGTTTCGGGGCGGGTGAGGATTTCGGTAGGGACAGGAGATGGCGTCTTCCTCTCAACTAATTCTTCATTTTATCGCCGTCCGAGCGTTTGAAGTCCCAAACCTTATCCACGATAAGCACCCCCCGCGGGCCTGCCTTCATAACGCGAGATAACAAAAGCGGCGGCTGCCAATTTCGTTGCCAGAGGAATTTGCCAGATACCTCGACCTCAAAACCGCTTGAGCTTGTCATTTGCGCGGATAAAACGGCCTCATCGAACCTCTTCAAACCGGGATTGGCTTCCGGGGTCTGCCCTTCATCTTCATCAATTGAGTCGCGCGGGCAGGCCGGGTCCTTGAGCAAGCTAAAATGGTGCAAGTCCGTCAAATATGTGGCCTTCACTCGGACATATTGGCCATCGAAACTTGCACCGTGCTGGCTGAGTTGGCAGACAGTTGCTATGCGTGCAGTGCCAGCGAGAAGCAAGTCAGCGCGCAATAAGCTAATTAATGCGCTCAACGCTAATAATCCGGCGAATCGTCCTTTCATCGCTTTAGCACCCACTTGGCGCTGGGGCCCATTCCTGGCACCAATAGTGTGCCGACTTTTCAGAATAAGATGGTATAGCCCCGGGGCGGTTGAGATCATTGTTCACGCCCAGTCCCTGATAAACATCCTTCTCCGTCGTATAGGCATTCATTTCAGTACGGAACTCTTGGGATTTTGTAGTAGGTGATCCGACGTGTTTGGCATCAATTTCGTGCCTTGTTTCGTGCGCAATTGTAGCCGCACCCTGAGCCCTGCGGCAGATACGTTCTGATTGGTGCTCGCCAGACCATTTTTGGTAATGTTATTTGCCTTTGCAACATCGACGTTGATCGTGTTGTTAGCTCCGGCGAGCGCGACGGCTGATCCCTTAACCGTGGTTGCGTTGATCGTCACCCCATTTTTGTCACCTGCCTTGCCAAGAAACTTTACGACCGCATTTACCTTCTGGCCTGCATCCGAATTCGGATCGAGTTTTGATGCTGCTTTGCCTATCGCTGAGACGAAAGTGTTTATGGTGGAACAGTCACTCGCACTCCCGCTACAGTCGTACATGCCTGTCGGATCAGTCATATCCACAGGATCATTTCCGACGTAGGTGTACAGGTCCATATCCGCCGTATACCCGACCGGATCGACCTGCAGGAACCTTCCGAGCGACGGGGAGTAATACCGTGCGCGGTAGTAGTAGAGGCCGGTCTCGGGATCGAGACGCTGGCCGGTGAACTTGTAGGTGATGGCGCCGCTGCAATTGGCCGAGCAGGTCGTGTTGCCGTAAGGATCGTAGAGGAACGGTCCCTCGACCAGGTTCTCGTTGGCGTCCGACATCGCCACCACGCTGCCGTGATGGTCGGTGTGGAAATATTCGTCGGAACCCGAGACCGGCACCATGGCGATGGGCTCGTCGATGGAGGGGCCGGGTACGTAGTAGCGCAGGATCGAGTTCGTGCCGCCGTCGATCTCGGCGATCTCGTCATCGCCGTCGTCCAGGAAGTAGGTCGTGGTGCGGTTGCTGTTTTTCATGACGCGCCGGCCCCTGGGATCGTAGGCATAGCCCGCCGTGGTGCCGGCGCTGCCGGCAGTCAGAAGCCGGTTCTCGGGGTCGTAGGTATAGGTCCAGCCGCCTCCCGAGGTGAGATTGCCGGTGGCGTCGTAGCCGAGCGGCATCGGCGACTGGCCGGAGAAGACCACCTTGGGATACTGGTTGAGCTTGTTGACGGGCCGGTAGGTGTCGGTCGCATTGGCCGTGCCCGGCTGCCAGAGATAGGCGCCGAGCGAAGTCGTCTCGCTGTTGAGTTCATGGGCGGTCGTGTAGCCCAGCGTGTATTGCACGTCGTTGGCGGTCCCCGCCATGGCGTTGCCGAGCGTCTGCAAATCCCCGGCCGGCGTGTAGCTGTAGCTCATCGAGGCGCCATTCCCGTAAGTGACGCTCAGCCGGCGCGAGAACGTGTCATAGCCATAGGTTCCGAGCGTCGTGCCGTTCGAATCCGTGGCCGTGCTCATGCGGTCGAGCGAATCGAAGGTGTAATTGACCAGATAACCGTCAGGCCATTTGAGCTGCGTCCGGTTGCCGCTCGCGTCGAGCTTGTAACCGACGGTACGAACCTTGCCGGATCCGGCGATCGTGGTCACGACGGAGTTGAGCCGGCCCGCTGTGTCGGTTCTATCGGCGATAAGATGCGCATTTGCCCATTGGTGTAATCTCATTGCAACCCATTACCTTGAACATAAAGCGATTATACTTAGACGCATAGTGCTTCGCCGCGCTGTTGAAGGCAGCGCCGCGCGCTCCTGCCGCCATGTCTGACGTGCCGGCTATGAGTCGGATTCGATATTCTTCGCGCAATATCTCGTAATCAGCATTGATTCCGGGGACATCTACTGCAAATCCGTTTACGCCCAAAAGTGAAAAATCCCTGTTTCTGATCGCGCGCATTGCATCGCGTTCTGGATTCTCAAACTGGCTGAATGACTGATGGGATCGAGCTTGAACCTGCGTTTCACTGCGATTGCAACCGGACAGAGCCAGGGCGAAAGCGATCACTAAAGTGCAAGAACGCGATTTTCCGACGAAGGATCTGTGGCTCGTGAAGTAAACTGAACTGCGCAAGGCCGCCGACGCCAAGCTATGTCCTGGTTCGTTCGGTCCGTGCGTCGTCATTGGCCCAGATTTTCTCCATATCCGAAATTTGAAGTCAGACTGGCGGATGGCTTCCGTACACGGAACACTCGCGCGCGCAACCGACAGGCGAAATGCCGAGATCAGGCAAGCGTCGCGCCGTATGCGGCTATTCCAGCTTCTCGACGAAGATCTCGATCTTCCCGCCGCAGGCCAGCCCCGCGGACCAGGCCTGGTCGTCGGTGACGCCAAAGGCGAGCCGGCGAATTTTCCCGTCGCGCAAGGTGTGCCGCGCGTCTTCGATCACGGCGCCTTCGATGCAGCCCCCCGATACAGAACCGACGAAAGCGCCGTCTTCGCGGACGGCGATCTGGCTTCCGGCGGGGCGGGGCGCCGAGCCCCAGGTTTTCACCACCGTGCCGAGCGCCACTTTATGCCCGCCTGTCAGCCAGTCCTGTGCCGTTCCAAGCACGTCTTCATTCATCACGCGGGATCCGCCAGCGCGGCGGTAACCGCCCGCCTCGCCATCACCGTCACCAGATGGGCGCGATACTCCGCCGAGGCGTGCAGATCGGCATTGAGGCCGGAAGCGGAGACGGCAATATCCTTCAGCGCCTCCGCGGCGAAGTTGCGCGCCAGCGCGGCTTCCATCGCCGGTAAACGGAAGACGCATGGTCCTGCACCGGTGACCGCCACGCGCACACCGTCCTTTGTTTTGGCGACAAACACGCCGGCCAGCGCATAGCGCGACGCAGGGTTGCGGAATTTCGCGTAGCCGGCCTTTTCAACGGCCGGGAACGTCACCGCGGTGATGATTTCGCCGTCTTCCAGCGCCGTCGAAAACATGCCGGTAAAAAAATCCTCCGCCGCGATGTTGCGCCGTGTGGTCTCGATCGCGGCGCCGAGCGCCAGGGCGGCGGCCGGATAATCGGCCGCGGGATCGTTGTTGGCGAGCGAACCGCCCAGGGTGCCCATGTGGCGCACGGCGGGATCGCCGATCGTTCCCGCCAGTTCCGCCAGCGCCGGAATCAACCGATGAACGGCGGGGGAGGTTGCGACGGCTTCGTGTTTTGTGCCCGCCCCGATGACGATTGCGTCGGCTTTCGCGTCGATGAACGAAAGCTCCGCGATGGCAGAAATGTCGATCAGCTCGGCGGGGCTCGCCAGCCGCAGTTTCATCGTGGGGATGAGGGTCTGTCCGCCGGCAAGAAATTTGGCGTCGGAGGCGGCCGCGAAAAACTTTTCCGCATCGGCGAGCGAATGGGCGCGGCGATAATGGAACGCGTACGGAATCATGCGGCGCCTCCGGCCATCCGCTTTGCCGCGTGTTCGATGGCGTCGACGATGTTGTGATAGCCGGTGCAGCGGCAGATGTTGCCTTCGAGCTCCGCGCGAATGGCGGCGCGATCGAGATGCGGTTTCCTGCGGATCAGATCGACGGCCGTCATGATCATGCCCGGGGTGCAGAAGCCGCATTGCAGGCCATGGTGCTCGCGGAATGCTTCCTGGACCGGATGCAGCATTCCATCTTTGGCCAGACCTTCGATGGTCGTGACCTTCGCGCCTTCGGCTTGAACCGCGAACAGCGAGCAGGCCTTAACCGCGACGCCGTTCACATGCACGACACAGGCGCCGCACTGACTGGTGTCGCAGCCGATATGGGTCCCCGTGAGCTGGAGCTGCTCGCGGAGAAAATAGACCAGAAGGGTGCGGTCTTCGGCCTCAGCCGAGACGGCTTTGCCGTTCACCGTCATGGATAGCAACGCCAACCGGCAAACTCCCGCAAATACCGGCAAAAACCGGCAAAGTCCGGCAAAGTCCGGCGAATGTTGTACATTCTCCGGACACGGATTGCGCGTCAACCGGGCCGAAGCACCAATCCGAACAGCACCAGCAGAACGGCAATGACCCCGATGAGCCCGACCACCCAGATCTCGGGCGCCAGTCCTTCGCGCCGGCCGACCGGCGAAACTTCCGGCGCCGCCGACGGGGGCATCTGCGGCAAAACAGGCAGCGTTTCCTCGACTATCGGCGCCGGCGCCGCGTTTGCAACCGCAACGGCGGCCGCGAATCGCGCGAAGAAATCATCGGCGATCTGGCGCGCCGCTCCATCGATAAGCCGTTGGCCGATCTGCGCCAATTTCCCTCCGATGGTCGCCCGCGCAGTATAGTCCAGGACCGTACCGTCGGCGTCGGGAGCGAGCAAAACCTCGGCTTCGCCGCGCGCAAAACCGGCCACGCCGCCTTGGCCTTCACCCCTGAGAATACACCGCCGTGGCGGGTCCAGCTCAGCCTGTTCGATGCTGGCTTTGAAGGTCGCCTTGACGGGCCCGATCTTCAGTACTGCCGTTGCGGCGAAGTGCGTTGGGTCTGTCTTGATGAGGGATTCGCAACCCGGGATGCAAGTTTTGAGCATTTGCGGATCGTTGAGTGCTTCCCATACAATTTCCGGTGCGGCGGGAATCACATAGCAGCCGTTAAAATCCATTTACTTCCTCTTCCGCATGGGCATCCGAAATTGCATAGAGCTACAATTTCTGTTTGCCGAAGGTGCGACAACCAGGCGCGGCCTGCTTCCTGTGGAGAACCAATTGTCATAGGATGGTTAAACCTTATTTTCATAAGTGTGTATTCAGGGGCGGGCTTAAATGAGCATGGCGGAGGCGCTTCCAGGGGAGCGATGCGGCGTTTGAGATTGCCGGTCTCATCAAATAGTTTGATTCCACAAAGGGTTATGGTTCATCAAGCCTTTATGCGACCAGCAGGGCGATTTTTTCCTGCGTCAGACTTGCGTACGCCAGTCGGGGTTCAAATTCGCCTCTCAGGGCGCGCGCGTTGTCTGCGAAGCCATAAAGGGTCCGAGAGGCCTCCAGGCACGTCGGCTGCTCGCTCTGGAAATTCCGACGGCGTCGGCCGAGATAATGGCATCGCATCGCGGGGAGCGTTTCACGGCCGAACCACACGGACTGGCCTTCGATGCGACCGTGAAATGGTTTAATCGCGGCAAGGGCTACGGATTTGTGACGCGCGGTCTCGATACACCTGATGTTTTCGTACATATGGAAACGCTGCGGCGGTGCGGCATTCTGGAACTCAAGCAGGGACAGCGCGTGCAGGTCAGAGCAGGCGATGGCCCGAAGGGCAAGCTTGCGGCGGAAATCACCCTCCTTGATCCGAACTTGACGGTTCCTGCACGGTTAGTACCCAAAGCGCGCTGACCGGCCAGCGCAGCACCGCCGTTGAAGGGCGGCGTAGAGATGTGTAATGGACAGGGGTTCCCGGTCTGGTGATGAGACGTGCGGCAATCGGGGCGTGGCGCAGCCTGGTAGCGCATCTGCTTTGGGAGCAGAGGGTCGCGTGTTCGAATCACGCCGCCCCGACCAGCCGGAAAAATAAGAGAGATCGCCATGCGCGCGCGCATTTACAGGCCGGCCAAAACGGCGATGCAGTCCGGCGCGGCACTGACTAAGCGCTGGGTGCTCGAATACGAGCCGGAGTCGCCTCGCGCGATCGATCCTTTGATGGGCTGGACGAGTTCCTCGGACATGCGTAGCCAAGTCGTTCTTGATTTCGACACCTGCGAGGAAGCAATCGCATTCGCGAAAAAAATCGATATCCCCTATCGGGTATTCGAGCCACCGGCCGCCAAAGTGCGACCGCGGTCCTATTCCGACAATTTCCGTTTCGATCGGAAAATTCCCTGGAGCCATTAGCCTGGGAGCCGAACGATTCCAAATGGCCCCGTAGCTCAATGGATAGAGCAACAGCCTTCTAAGCTGCGGGTTGCAGGTTCGATTCCTGCCGGGGCCGCCAACGAAAGAAGCACTATCCCGAAAGAGTCCCAATAAGGCCCAAAGATCGGTGCTATAAAGAAAATCTACCATGCCCTAAAAATCGTGCGTTCATCCGCCCAGCTCGATAGTGCGACTTTTCGCGCCCGCCCACACAAAGCGGCGATTTTGTGAATGCTCACAGATTTATTCACCAGAGCCGAACACACCGGAACCGCATGCAACACACTCGCCCACATGTCCCGACTTCCGTCGTTCTGGGTAAACTCGTCGACGGCGAACCCCGCGAACATGTGACGCTGGGATGGCTCATGGCGCAGCTTGGAAATCGATCGTTCGGAGTTGTTTTGCTGCTCTTGGGTCTTCTCGGCATGGTGCCGGGAGTGGCGACGCCTGCCGGGGTGTTGGTGCTCGTTCCAGCCTTCCAGATGATACTAGCGCAGGCCAATCCGAATTTCACGCGTCGCATCTCTTCGCTTGAGTTCCGCGCAGCCCGCGTCTTTCGAATGATTCGCAGAATCATTCCCATGCTGCATTACTTCGAGCGATTTGTGCGGCCTCGCTGGCTCACGCCCTTCGAATCTACCGAACGCGTCGTCGGAGTCATTGTCCTGCTGTTGGGGCTCGGGATACTTGATCCCATTCCGCTCAGTAACCTGCCGCCGGCATTCCTCATCGTGCTTGTCGCATTTGCCTATCTGGAGGAAGATGGCGCATTGCTCTGCGCCGCATTGGGGACGGCAATAATTTTTCTAATCTTCCTCTCGGTATTTATCTGGCAAACCATCAAAATGGCTCATTGGTTAACGGTGTGGCTATAACGACCGACAACCAGAAGGCAAGTAGTCGTTGGCATGGCAGCTATGGCCGGTAATAGAGTCGTTCAAATTGTCGGGCACTGTCGTTTTGGAAGCTGGCATAGGCGGCAAAGCCAAGAGAAGGGTCAATTTGTGAATCAAAGGGCTGCTTGGGGAAGTAACGCTTCCATTCCAGCGCGATTGAATATGGTGCTGGCAGGGGCATTCCTGGGCATAGGCCTGTTTCAACTTTTAGCAGTGCCGGCGATCCTCGCGCATTCGAGCATTTGGTGGGCATTCTTGCTCATTCCCTGTGCCTTGTCGACGACAACATACTGGTCGCTGATACACGAAGCGATCCATCGCCTGCTCGCACCGAACGAGCGCCTGAACGATCTCTGCGGGCGAGCGCTTGCGGTCATCTTCGGGTCGCCATTCGAATTGCTGCGCTTTCCCCACCTTCTTCATCACCATATCAATGGAAGGGTCGCGGATCGTCCGGATTACTATCGAACCGATCTGCTGTCGCGCGGCGAAGCTAGGCTGCGTTATTATCCGAATTTGCTCCTGGGGATTTATGCTGCGGAACTGGCCGGCACATTCTTGTGTTTGATGCCGCGATCGCTCCTGCGCAGCGTCATGCGGCGGCTTCCAAAGGCGCATGACGATGACGATCGGGCGGAGGTCTATCTGCTTAAACCGGAGCGTTTGTCGCAACTCCGCTTTGACGCCTGTGCTGCTATGGCGCTCTACACGTTTGCGTTCTGGTGGTACGGAGTCTTCTGGCCGCTGTTTGTGCTTTCGATGCTCGCCCGGGGCGTACTCCTTTCGGTCGCGGACAACAGTTATCACTACGGCGCGCCGCTGGGAGCGGGTCCACGATCCTCTTACAATCTGAAATTTCCATTTGGGGTCGGCATCCTCAACTTTAATCTGCATCGTGTGCATCACGTACACCCAAACTTACCATGGAGCGGGCTGCCTGGCGCATTTGAGATTGAGGGCGAGGCTTATGACGTCGGATATGTCTCCGCGATGCTGCGGCAGTTCCAGGGGCCAATTTCACATACCGAATATTCTTCCTTTAGCCCTTCGAATTTGAGTTCCCGCCAAGTATGAACGCGCTTGGCTCGCAAGGTTGGGAGACGGTATCCGCGGTCTTGAACCTGCCGCGGCGGGCTCCCACTCCCGTTTTCTTGTCCGTCAAGGTTGATCTCGCCACTCCGCGCTGTCCACACCCGCGCCTGAGTTCATCGGGCAACCCAGGACGGGCCAGGTCGTTTTGAAGATCATCGACGGAAAATGGTCGAACTGGTCGGGCAGCGTCGTTTGCAAGCCGCGGCAGATCATTGCGCCCAAAGACGAAGTCGAACTGGCCGCGGCAGTTCGCGCCGCCCAAGGAACGGTTCGCGCTCCGGGAACAGGCCATTCCTTCACGCCACTCTGCGCGACCAACGACACTCTCGTGGACATGGCGGCGTTCAAGGGGATCGGGAATATCGACACGGTAGCCTCTACGGCGACGCTGTTCGGCGCGACACCGCTCTGGGAAGTTGGCCCCGCCCTGTTCACAAAGGGTGCTGCCCTCCACAACATGGGGGACATTGACCGGCAGACAATCGCAGGCGTGGTCGCCACTGGCACGCACGGAACCGGACGAACGCTTCGTAGTATTTCAGCCGAAGTCGCAGCTTTTCGCATTATTCTCGCGGATGGCGACGTGCTTGGCTGTTCGGCAATCGAAAATAGCGAGGTTTATGCCGCCGGCCGCGTTGCCATGGGTGTCCTGGGCGTTATGACCCAAATCACGATGTACGTGCGACCGCCCTATCGTCTTTTGGAGCAGAATTTTTTGCTTTCTTCCGGAGAGCTGTTTACCAAGCTGGACGGGTTGGTTTCAAACAATCGACATTTTGAATTTTTCTGGTTCCCTTATGCCGAAGTTGCGGTCTGCAAGACCCTCAACGAGACGGACGAAAAGGCGCCACCGGCTCGTTCGGCACAAGAGATGTACGCGCGTGGCGAACGGGTTGGTTCGGACTCGCGTTCCTTTGCGGCCATCAATCGCGCTCTGCCCTATATGCCGATATTGCTGCGGCCTGCGCATCGGCTTTTTTCGCAGTTGATGCCGGGTCACGGGCACGTACGA
Source organism: Rhizomicrobium sp. (assembly GCA_036511745.1). Lineage (GTDB taxonomy): Bacteria > Pseudomonadota > Alphaproteobacteria > Micropepsales > Micropepsaceae > Rhizomicrobium. The sequence goes on along the minus strand of DATCBQ010000076.1, from coordinate 68,866 downwards.
TGGAGTCACGAAATATTTCCCAGCCCGCGTCCCATCCGCTTTAACGAGATGGAATATGCGGTTCCTTACGCTCGTGGCGCGGATTGCGTGCGGGAGATCGCGGAGACGGTCCGCAAAAAACGGATCAACACCGGTTTTCCCATTGAGTTCCGCAGCGTTGCCGCCGATGACGCGTGGCTGAGCCCTTTCTACCGGCGCGAAAGCGCTACGATCGCCGTACATCAATATTACAAGGTCGATCCTACAAAATTGTTCGACGCCTGCGAAGTCGTTTTTCGCGAGTATCAAGGTCGACCGCACTGGGGTAAGCGCCATTCGCGCACGGCCGAGCAATTGCGCAAGCTCTATCCCGAATTCGACCGATTCCTCGCCTTGAGACGAAGGCTCGATCCGGCAGGCAAGTTTCTCAATCCTTACCTGAAGACGATGCTTCGGTAAGCGCGACCCGCCGGAAGAAACAGGTGGGCGCGCCGGTGTGGCATGCGGGGCCACTCTGCTCAACCTCAATCAAAAGTGTATCGCCGTCACAATCGATCCATGTCTCGATGAGCCGCTGCGTGTGACCCGACGTTGCACCCTTGTGCCATAGTTCACGGCGTGCGCGAGACCAATAGGTGACATTGCCGGTTTTCATCGTGGTTTCCAACGCATCGCGATTCATCCAGGCATGCATGAGGACGGCACCGGAGTGGCGATCCTGCGCGATAACCGGAACAAGTCCATCGGCGTTGAATGCGACCTGCGAGAGGAACTTCTCCAGCGAAAGCCTTTCGCTCATTGCGCCTCATTCATCCGTCCGAACCCAACCTCGAGGTCCGCAATGAGGTCGTCAGCATCCTCCAGCCCGGCATGAATGCGCACGAGAGGGCCTTCGGCCGCGAATGGTTGGGCAGTACGGACAATGTGTGCGGGAACAATCAGGCTTTCGAAGCCGCCCCACGAATAACCGAGTCCAAAATGCGAAAGTCCATCGATGAACGCGGCCAGCGCCGCATGGGGGATCGGTTTGAGGACCACGCCGAACAGTCCGCTTGATCCGTTGAAGTCCCGCCGCCAGATTGCATGTCCCGGATCGTCTTCGAGCGCGGGATGGAGGATGCGTTCTACTTCCGGCCGGGTGTTGAGCCAGCGCGAAAGCTCCAGCGCTGTTTTTTCGTGTCGCCTCAGACGAACAGACAACGTGCGCAGGCCGCGCAGCGCAAGAAAGCAGTCGTCGGCGCCCGCACAAGCGCCGGTCAGAAAATGCACTTCCTCAAGGCGATCTTTGTGTGCTGCATTTGCGGTCGCGCACCCCATTACGAGATCGGAATGACCGCCAATGTATTTAGTAATGGATTGAATGGAAATATCCACACCATGTGCGAAAGCATGAAATAGAACGGGGGTCGCCCAGGTGTTGTCGAGCAGTACGCTTGCGCCGTGAGCGTGCGCGACGGCCGCGATTGCAGGAATATCCTGCATTTCGAAGGTCAACGACCCGGGGCTTTCGCAGTAAACCGCTTTGGTGTTGGGTCGAATAAGCCTTTCTATGTCGGTTCCGGTCAGCGGATCGTAATAGGTCGTCTCGACACCCGCGCGTTTCAGTGCTTTGTCGCAGAAGTTGCGCGTCGGTCCGTAGCAGCTATCGACGACAAGAAAATGATCGCCTGCGCCGCAGACAGCCATAATGGCGGTCGCAATCGCATTCAAACCCGATGGACAGACAACCGTAGCCGCTCCTTGTTCGAGAGCCATGATTGCTTCCTGTAGGCTTCGCGACGAAGGCGTTCCGAGGCGCCCATAGACATACGGCGCGTGACCTGCTTCCAGAGTCGATAGATCCCGGCAAAGCATGGTGGAGGCGCGATAAACCGGCGTATTGACCGCGCCAAAATGCTCTTCGCTCATCCGCCCTGCCTGAACGGCAAGCGTCTCATGCTTGAGATAGCCAGACATCGACGGCTAGCCCTATCTGCCCGGCTGCGGCTCGATATGCGGGTCTGCCTGCGGCTCGGCAGTGATGACTGTGGGTGCCGGCGCAGACTGGAGTATCGAACGAAGCGGCCGCTCGAAGAGCCACGTTATGACTGCGGCGACGCCCCCGATTGCGGAACACAAAAGAAAGAAATGAACCTTATCCATCTGGCTGAAGTAGCTGCCGATATAGCCCTGAAGCTGGTTGCCGAAGAAGCTGGTGATGAACCAAAGCCCCATCATCGCAGAGAGTATTTGCGCGGGCGCAACGCGTGCTACCAGTGCGAGTCCGATCGGCGACAGATAGAGTTCACCGGTGGTGATAACGGCAAAGAACACGAGCAACCAGAGCCAACTCGCTTGCCCCGTGCCCGTTGTGTACGCCGCAGCTGCCATGATGAGATAAGAGAGCGCAAGGAAGAAATTCCCCAAGGCCATTTTCGTGACCGTGGCCGGCTCCCTGCCGCGACGGGATTGTCTGGCCCACAACCCGACGACGAGCGGCGTAAACGCAAAGATCATGAATGGATTGAACGCCTGAAACCAAGTGACGGGAATTTGCCAGTCCAGAACGCCGGGAATAAGATGGCGGTTCGTGAAGTTCTGTGCCCAGAGATTGATCGTGTTGCCCTGTTGCTCATAGACGGCCCAGAACAGGCTCGTCGGAATGCACAGGAGAATGAGGGCGATGACTGCCTTCCAGTCTCGCGAGGTGAGAGGTTTTTTTTCTTTGCCGGACGTCTTCTCTCGTGCAATGCGGTCAGGCGGCAGCGTTCGAAGGGCGAATAGATAGATGACCTGTCCGATCGCCATTCCGAGACCGGCGGCAAAGAAGCCCCACTGGTAGCCGATATTCTCTCCAAGTGTTCCGCAGATAAGCGGGGAAAAGAACGCTCCGACATTGATGCCGACATAAAAGATGGAGTAGGCGCGGTCGATGCGCGTGTCGCCGGCCCGATACAGATTGCCAACTTGGGTCGAGATATTCGGTTTGAAGAAGCCGTTCCCGATGATAAGCAGAAACAAGCCAATGAAGAGGAATTGTGGTACCATAAGCGTGAATTCTGCAACCGTCATGATTATGCCGCCGACGATCACGCTGTGGCGTTGACCCAGCCATCGATCCGCAATCAACCCGCCAAAGAATGGCGTCAGGTACACGAAGGCCGTGTAGTTGCCGTAGATGACCGATGACAGAGGCTGCACGGCGAGCGGGCGTCCGCCGTTGAAGACAGCGTCGAAAATACTTTTGATCGTGTGATAGCCAACGACATTGTCGACATGGGGATGGAGGAGGAGAAAGTTCGTCAGGTACAGGACGAGGATTGCCCGCATCCCGTAGTAGGAAAAGCGCTCCCACATTTCCGTCGTGAACAGAAAGGTCAGCCCCCGCGGATGTCCGAAAAGCTGCTTCTCTGATTGTTCCGCCATTTCCGTCACGCTCATCCCCCGACAATTGGTTTGTTGTACGACTCTGGACAGTTAATTCGCCAGCCTGACGGCAACAATGCAACTTTGGCAAGGCCGAACGCGGAAAGTGGGAGCCTTGGGCATCCCGATGCGAATAGAACGGCAAATCAAATCAGTCCCGCCGGGATTTCGATGTAGCGATCTTCCCGGCTGTAAGGAACAAATCCCAGCCGCTGATAGAGCGGAAGTGCGCGGGGGTTGTCGAGAGTGCAGGTATTGACGCGCAGTTTCGAAATCGGTTTCGTCCAGGCGTTGGTGGTAGCGTGGTAAAGGAAAAAATAGCTTAGTTTGCGACCCACGTAATTCGGTACCAGTCCAAAATAAGCCAACTGACCGATATCGTCCTCCCGGAAGTCGAGTTCGGCAAATCCGGCGGGGCAACCTTCGATATACAGCACATAGATTTCCACACCCTTGTCTTCCAATATCTCCGCAAGCTGAGCATCGCTCAATTTTTTGCGATCCACCCATTGGTAAAGGCGCCCGACCGCGTCATACAGGTAGCGATAGAAATGAACAGGTGGGTGCTCGGCGCGGAGCAGGGCGACCTTGCCCTTGGGACGCGGGGGCGGAATGGCATTCGGACGCGATTTCATTTCCAGGAACGTGACCACGGTCGAAATCCGCCGAATCTGAGTTTTTGGCGTCATTCGACGCTGATCGGCGCCTCAGCGCGCGCTCCCCATTCCGACCATGAGCCGTCGTAGAGCGATACGTCTTTGGCGCCGGCCACCGTCAGGGCCAGTACCGCGATGGCGGCCGTGATTCCCGAGCCGCAGGTGGTGATGGCCGGATGGTTAGGGTCGATTTCGTGCGCGCGGAAAAGCTCCAGAAGTCTCTCGGGAGACTTGAGCGTACCACTGCTTTCTGTCAGCTTCGCGTACGGAAGACTTTTGCTTCCCGGAATGTGGCCCGGCCGGACTCCATGCCTTGGCTCGGTCTCCTGCCCCAGAAATCGGTTTCTGCTGCGTGCATCGATGACGACCTCGCGCTTCGTCGTCAGGTTCGCCATGACCTGGGCGAAATCGCGCACCAACGAAAAGTCCTCGCGTGGCGTAAAATGACGAGGATAAGGCTGCGGAATCATGTTCTCTATTGGCCTGAGCTCACGTTTCCATTTGGGAAAACCGCCGTCGAGGACGACCACCTCCTTATGTCCCATCACGCACAACATCCACCAGGCTCGCGGCGCGGAATAAATTCCGGCCCCGTCATAGATGACGATGAGATTGCCGTCTCCCAAACCTAGTCTGCGCATGCGGCTAGCGAACTTGGCGGCGGACGGCAACATGTGGGGCAGGTTGCTGGTTTTATCCGAAAGGTCGTCAATATCGAAGAAGACGGCGCCAGGAATGTGCGCGGCTTCGTACTCCTCCTTCGCCTTTCGCTCGGCTTGAGGCAAATACCACGACGCATCCGCCACACGGATGTCCGGCGCGCCCAGATGCTCAGCCAGCCAGTCGGTCGAAACCATGGGAGAAGAAAGCTGCATTTGGCGGCGGAAGCTCCCTTTTTATTGCGACTGGCCGTTAGCGCGCCTTGTCCTTGGCTGTTTGACCGTCAGTTGGCGCCAGCAACATTGATACCCGACGATCCGCCTACGCAAAGTCCTTTCTGCTCCGGGAGGGGAAAATGCCTTCTGTTGGGTGCGGTTTCCCCACTCAAGCGCCACTTAACGATGCCACGGCTTGCGCCGAACAGCTTTCTCAACTCGTTAATTGGTCTTTATGTAACTTTTGCCTTCTCGCCGATAGGTTTTTGCCGGCACGATTGACAAAAAACACCAACATTGACATGGCCGAGCAGAACGGGTCTGCCTTACGGCGACCGCTCACCTCGGCCGAATGTTTCAACGATTGCGCTATTCGTTTTGGGTCACCAGGCGAATCCCCCGATCGAGGTCTAGAGCGTCGATTTCGCGTGTGACGCGTCCGGACCATCGCCGTTGGCGGCTTGAGTCCGCTCTTGTTTCGCTGTTGCGGTTTTCGTTTTGCGAGTACGAGCTGTCATTGTCAACCTTGGATTGACACCACCATAACGCGCACGCAGCAGTCTTTCTTCCACCGCCGATCCGGAACCGTGTTGCAATGGCAAAACATCGCGTCGTGTTGTGCGCGGACGACTACGGCCTCTCTCCGGGGGTGAGCCGGGGCATTCGGGAATTGTTGGAATTGGAACGTTTGTCGGCTACGAGCTGCATGACGATCTATCCTGAATTCGAGGCCGACGGACCTCTGCTTCAGCCCCATTTCGGGAAGGCGGATATCGGTCTGCACTTTACCGTGACTGCCAATCAGCCCGTCCGCTCGGTCATGCGCGATGCGTATCTGGGGCGTCTTGACGTAGCTTCTATCGCGGCGGAGCTGGAGCTCCAACTAGCCAGCTTTGTGTCGGTCATGGGCCGCCAACCTGACTACATCGACGGCCATCAGCATGTGCATCTTCTGCCGGGCATCCGCGAGGCCGTGACCCTCGCCGCTCATCGCATTGGCGCCTATGTCCGGTCGATCCGCGAGCCTGTCGGGCTTGCGATGAGCCTGCGTCCCTCTCCCGTGGAGGCGGCGTTTCTTTCGTGGAGCGCGCGGCCATTGCAGGCGCTCGCCCTCAACCACGGTCTCTCGACCAACCGCGGCTTTCGCGGCGTGCGGACTTTTCGGGAGACGACGCCTTACCGCGAATTATTTCGTCGGATGATCCGCGGCGCAGGTGAGGGCTGCCTGATCATGTGCCATCCCGGGTTTGCAGATGCGCGGCTTGCCAACCGCGATTGCGTAACGAAACCCAGGGAGGACGAATTGGGATACCTCGTCGGCGAAGCGTTTCCCCGCGATCTCGCTTATGCCGGCCTTGTGCTGAGCAGACTTTTAGATCGGCGCGTTTGCTGAGGGGCGGCCGATCACGTTTTCGCGCATTGCGCGTTTGATATTGGCTCCCCGGGCCGGACTCGAACCAGCGACCCAGCGGTTAACAGCCGCTTGCTCTACCGACTGAGCTACCGGGGAACAGGGCCGGGTCTGTAGCGCATCCCTTCGCGTCTGGCTACTGCAAAGCGCAGGTGATTCTCGGATATCCAAGTACCGCGCGGCGAGGGCCGGCACGAAGAAAGAAAAAGGGCCGGGCGTTAAGCCCGGCCCAAGTCGTTGGGTAATAGTGGGGTGTCTTCAAGGGAAGACGAGGCGCAAACTGCCATGCGAAGGTTAACAATGCCTTAACATCACGCGCCACATTTAGCTTCCGTTTAGAATTCTGGCACAGGATAAGACAGCGCCAGGTCGTTAGTGGGCTCAACTATAGGCGCCGTCGTCCAATCTTGAAGAAAAAGTGGAGGCCACGCCCGGAATTGAACCGGGGTACGCGGTTTTGCAGACCGCTGCGTCACCACTCCGCCACGTGGCCAATTGCACGCCGCTATACCAGATAGGAATCCCCCGCAAAAGCCGCCCAGGCGGTAAATCAAAAACGCAACTCACGTTGTCAGGCGAATCGGGGCAACGTATAAGCCGTCGTTCTTTCCCGAGCCATTTCATGCCCGATTACGCCGAGCAGCGCTTTAACATGGTCGCGTGCCAGGTTCTGGCCAGCGGTGTCACCGACGAGCGAATCCTGGCCGCTATGCGGAAGGTGGAGCGCGAGCGGTTTGTGCCGGCCTTGAAACGCTCCGTCGCGTATGCCGAGGCCGCGGTCGAAGTCGTCGCCCGACGCTATCTGATGGATCCTCGCACATTCGCTTTGACGCTGAATGCAGCCGGAATCTATGCGGGAGACAAAGTGCTGGATGTCGGCTGCGCGACCGGTTACTCGACCGCGGTGTTATCGGAATTGGCGAAGCGCGTGATCGGTTTGGAGCAGGACGCAGATCTTGTGCGTATCGCCAGCGAAATCATCCAGGGTTTGAATCTGACGAATATAGCGATAGTTCAAGGTTCGCTCGCCGGCGGATTCAAGGCAGAAGCTCCTTATAACGTGATCTTCGTCAACGGTAGCATTGAGATCGTGCCGCAGCCGCTCCTGGCCCAGCTTGCCCATGGAGGCAGACTGGTTGCAGCGGTAGGTACTCAAACCAGAGCCAGGGCGACTGTCTATTTGAACGAAAACGGACGCATCGGGCACCGGGCGACATTCGAGGCAGCCGCGCCCGCTCTGGCGGGATTCCGGCAACCCGTTGGATTCGTCTTCTAGGACGCCCACATTGGAATCGGCTGGATAGCGTCGAGCGGGGTAGCGGAACGTGAACTATTGTCGTGTGAGAGCGGCCGCACTTGCCGCCGCAATCTACTTTGTGTCCGGCGTTGCAAACGCCGAGACATTTACGCTTGGTGAAGCCTTGGCCGTCGCCTACGAAACCAATCCCTCCCTTGATGCTCAACGCGCCGGCCAGCGCGCAACCGACGAAGACGTCGCTCAGGCCAACGCCAACTGGCGGCCCCAGATCAGCGTCGGCGGATCTTATGGATATGAGGGCATAAACGGCGGCTTGGGCATTCCAGGCACGTACCCGCTCCATCCTTTAACTGGCCAGGTGACTGTCGCCGAGCCGATCTTTCGCGGCGGCCGAACCTATGCCGAAGTCGGCAAAGCCAAAGCGACAGTCCGAGCCGGCCGCGCGCAACTGATCAATTCCGAGCAGTCCGTGCTCTTTGCGGGAGTTTCGGCCTACATGGACGTCGTCCGTGACGAGGCGACCGTTAAGCTGAAAGAAAATAACGTCGCCGTGCTGCAAAAGCAGTTCGATGCAACACGGGAACAGTTCAAAGTTGGAGAGCTTACCCGGACGGACGTCGCCCAAAGTCAGGCTCGACTTGAGGGCGCCAGGGCCGATTTCGTGACTGCGCAAGGTCAACTTGCCGTGAGCCGCTCGAACTTCGAACATGTGATCGGGCGCCCGGCTGAGACTCTCGAAACACAACCGGCGCTTCCGAGGATGCCCTCAAGCGAAGACGGCGCGGTTCAAATTGCTACCGACAAGAATCCGCTGCTGATTCAGGCGCGCGAGCAGGAGCGCGCGGCAGATTACGCCGTCGATGACGCATTGGGGACCCTGTTGCCGCAGGTTTCCGTGAACGGACAATACCAATACGCGCAAGGCTCGTTTTCTGGATTTTCGATCGGCACGCAGCGCATCACATCCGTCCTGGGCCAGGTGACGCTACCTATTTACCAGGGTGGGGCCGAAGAATCTTCGGTGCGCCAGGCCAAACAATTGCGCAGCCAGGCTCAGCTGGCAATCGCGGACACCCTGCGACAGGTCGTGGATGCGGCTCGCACCGCATGGCAGGCCTATACGACGGCGCAGGCGACGATCAAATCGAACAAGACCCAAGTGTCCGCAAACGAAGTTGCCTATGACGGCGTCAGGCAGGAGCAACAGGTGGGGGCACGGACGATCCTGGATGTCTTGAATGCGCAGCAGGAACTGCTCAATGCCCAGGTGGCGGTCGTCGCCTCGCAACGCGATTCCTATGTTGCCGCTTATCAATTGCTGGCCGAGATGGGCCTGCTGACGGCAAAGGACCTGGCGCTCAAGGTGAAGTTCTACGATCCGCTCGGATATTACGACGACAACGCGTCGCGCTGGTTCGGTCTCGGCGATTGAAGGAGCCTCCCAGGAAGCAGGAGAGCGCTATGCCGCGGATCGCAGCAACTGCCGTTTGAGCGCGCTTTAACTTCGCCTTTCCTTCTTTCTGCAACTGTCTTAGGGTTAAAAGTCCGCGTGCGGGCATGGGCCGGAGCAAAAAATGAGTCAGTCAATTCCCCAGCAAGAACCAACCATGGAGGAAATTCTCGCCTCCATCCGTAAGATCATCTCCGAGGATTCAACGGAATCGGCGCAACCGCAGGCCGAGGCGCAGCCGGCGACCGCCCATGAATTGCAGGAGACGAAGGTTCTCGAATTGACGCAGGAAGCGCGGGATGAGCCGTCTCCCGCTCCTCTGCCGGTGTCCAACATTGTCGAGGCAGCAGCTCCGCCTGCGCAACCCGATCCCGCTCCCCATGTGCCAACACCCCAGTCTGTGCAGCACGACCGGGCTGTCCACGATATGGACGCCCTGCCGATCGAGGAGATGCCGATGCAAAACGCTGCCCCAGCCGCTGCTCCGTCTGATGACGGAATATTTTCCGAGAAGACGCGCAAGGCGCTGAATGACGCTTTCACGAATTTGGAACCCGCGTCGGAGCCGAAGCCGGCACCTGGTCCCCCCGCTTCTGTGGCACCAGTCGATGGTCGGATGCTGGAAGCCGTCTTCGATCATGCCGTTCGGGAGACCTTCGATCCCGTCCTTCACAACTGGCTCGAGCAGAATAAGGACATCGTCGTGGAGCGCATGAAGCCTGTGGTCACGCAATGGCTTGACGAGCACTTTCCCGCAATGCTTGACGAAGCCGTCCGCGAAGAGATTGCCCGCGTCGCGAAATCCCGAGTTCGGCGTTGAGCCCGGAGTAGATCGGCGCTCCGGGACTGGCAAGACAAACTGCCCGGAGATGGCCTCTTGACGACGAGCCTTTCGCGCGGTTTGAGAGACGACCGCCGTTTGGGCAAGAGGCTTTTGTTCATGATCGAGAAAACCTTCAATCCCGAGGAGGTTGAACGGCGCATTTACGCCCGCTGGGAAGATTCTGGCGCCTTTGCGGCCGGCGGCCGGCCCGGCGCGGAACCATTTTCCATCGTCATACCGCCGCCCAACGTCACCGGGCGTCTTCACATCGGCCACGCGCTGAACACTACGCTGCAGGATGCGTTGGCCCGCTTCGAGCGGATGCGTGGAAAAGACGTGTTGTGGCAGCCGGGTACCGATCACGCCGGCATTTCCACCCAGCTCGTGGTGGAACGCGACCTCGCCGATCATCAGCAGAGCCGTATCGCGATGGGCCGCGAGAAATTTCTCGAAACGGTCTGGAAGTGGAAGGAAGAATATGGCGGGGCCATCGTGCAGCAGCTTCGCCGCCTAGGTGCGTCGTGCGACTGGTCGCGCGAACGATTTACCATGGACGAGGGCCTGTCGCGCGCCGTCATCAAGGTCTTCGTGGCGCTCTATCGCGAGGGGCTGATCTACAAAGACAAGCGCCTCGTTAACTGGGATCCGCGGCTGCAGACGGCCGTCTCGGACCTGGAAGTGGAGAACATCGAGGTCAAGGGACAACTCTGGTATCTCAAATATCCCGTCATAGATCGGCCGGGTCAATTCATCACGGTGGCCACGACGCGCCCCGAGACCATGCTGGGCGATGCGGCTGTTGCCGTTCATCCCGACGACGAGCGCTACAGAGAACTCATCGGGAGATTTGTGCGCCTTCCTCTCGCCAACCGGCTCATTCCGATAATCGCAGACCCATATTCCGATCCGCAAAAGGGAACGGGAGCGGTGAAAATCACGCCGGCCCATGATTTCAACGACTTCGAAGTCGGTCGCCGGCACGCATTGCCACTGATCAACATTCTAGCCAGCAATGGCTCGCTGAACGATAGTGTGCCGCAAGCCTATCGGGGACTTGACCGCTTCGAGGCGCGCAAAATTGTGCTGGCGGATCTCGAGGCTCTGGAGCTGGTCGAACGCATCGAATCCATCACTCACGCGGTGCCGCATGACGAGAAAACCAAAACCGTCGTGCTGGAACCGTACCTGACCGAGCAATGGTATTTCGATGTGCGGCCGCTGGCGGAAAAAGCGATTGCGGCTGTCGAAGACGGGCGCACACGTATCGTGCCCGGGCAATGGGAGAATGTTTATTTCAACTGGATGCGAAACATCCATCCGTGGTGCATTTCGCGCCAGCTCTGGTGGGGCCATCAATTGCCTGTCTGGTACGACGAAGACGGCAACATCCTGGTCGCGGAGAGCGAGGAAGAAGCGCTGGCTGAAATTCGCGCGAAACGCGGGCGCGACGCAAAGGTGACTCGCGATCCCGACGTACTCGATACCTGGTTTTCGTCCGCCCTGTGGCCATTCTCGACATTGGGCTGGCCCGAGAAGACTGCGGAGCTAGCGCGCTTCTATCCCACCAATGTCCTCGTAACCGGCTTCGACATCATCTTTTTCTGGGTCGCCCGGATGATGATGATGGGGTTGCATTTCACAGGCAAAGTGCCCTTCCGCACCGTGTTCATCCATACGCGGGTTTTGGACGAGAAGGGTCAGAAAATGTCGAAAACCAAGGGCAATGTTGTCGATCCGTTGGTCCTGATCGACGAGTTCGGCGCCGATGCCTTGCGTTTCACGCTCGCGCTGGCTGCAGGACAGGGGCGCGACATGCGCATTGGTTCTTCGCGGGTGGAGGCTAACCGCAATTTTTCGACGAAATTGTGGAATGCGGCGCGGTTTTGCGAAATGAACGGTTGCCTGACACGCGCCGATTTCGATCCGGCCTCGGTAACGCAAACGGTCAATAAGTGGATCGTGTCGCAAACTGCGCAAGCTGCGTCGAGCACTACCAGCGCGCTTGAAGAATTGCGGTTCAATGAAGGTGCCAATGGACTCTACCGGTTTGTCTGGTCGGTATTCTGCGACTGGTATCTCGAGTTGATCAAGCCGGTGCTGAATGGCGCCGACGACAATGTAAAGGCGGAAACGCGCGCCACGGCAGCCTGGGCGCGAGATCAAATATTGAAATTATTGCATCCCTTTATGCCTTTTATCACGGAAGAGCTTTGGGCATTAACAACTCGGGGCGCGGAACCTCGCAGCGGCTTACTCATCGTCGCAAACTGGCCGGATTTTGGAAGCACATTGGTCGAACCAGGCGCGACAGGCGAGATCGATTGGCTCGTAGAGCTCGTTTCCGGCGTGCGATCCGTGCGCGCAGAGGTCAATGTTCCGGCATCGGCGAAGATCGCGCTTGTGCTGAAAGGGGCGAGCAACGATACACGTGCGAGATTTGAGCGCAATCGGGATTCGATCCTAACGCTGGCCAGACTGTCATCGGCGGAATTCGTGGAAACCGTACCTCCGAGTTCGGCGCAGTTCTCGGTTGGAGAGTGCGTAGCCGCACTTCCTCTCGGCGATGTCATCGACTTTGCAAAGGAGCGCTTGCGCCTCGAGAAAGAGCTGGAACGGACGGAAACAGAGATCGTCAGGTTCGATACCAAGCTCCGCAATGCGGATTTCGTGTCCCGCGCGCCGCAAGACGTCATCGAGGAACAGACAGAAAAGCGCGCCGATGCAGCTACGCTGGCGCTGCGCTTGCGCGAAGCGATAGGGAGGCTTGCCGTTTAAGCTGGCGTACGCCAGATCACGCCGAATCTTCCTGAACGGCTGACATCTGCTTCAATTTTCGGGCCAGCGCCTCCACAGTGTACGGCTTCTCGATGAAACCGGTGCCCGAATCGAGTACGCCATTGCGCATGATGACGTCTTTCGCATAGCCCGTCGCAAACAGAACGCTGAGCGACGGCACCATCGCGCGCGCTTCCTCGGCCAGTTCTCGTCCGTTCATGCCACCGGGGAGCCCTACATCCGTGAACAAAAGCGCGATCTCCGAATGCCGGGCCAGCATGCCCAAAGCCTCCTTGCCATCGGACGCCTCCAGCACGCGATATCCCAGCTCGACGAGCGCTTCGTTGCCGTACATGCGCACCAACGGCTCGTCTTCCACCAGCAGAACCGTCTCCCCGTTCGCCATTTCGATATGTGTCTTTGTTGGTTCGCGGCGTTCCGGCAGTTCCGCAGTCAAGTGCCGCGGCAAGTACATCTTCACCTTCGTGCCTTGGCCGGCATCGCTATTGAGCGCGACGTGTCCCCCTGACTGTTGCACAAAGCCATGGACCTGGCTGAGACCCAGTCCCGTGCCTCTGCCTTCCGGCTTGGTCGTAAAGAATGGTTCGAACGCGCGCGCTACGATATCGGGCGACATGCCGCTGCCGGTATCGCTCACGGCAATCGCCACGTATTCTCCCGGCGCGACTTCGCCTCGTCCTGCCGCGTAGTTCTCATCGAGGATAGCATTTCCCGTTTCTATCGTGAGTTTGCCGTGTTCCGGCATAGCGTCGCGGGCGTTCACGGCGAGGTTGAGGAGCGCGTTCTCCAATTGACCGGGATCGACAAGCGTACGCCACAACCCGCTGGCCAATACCGTTTCCATGGCGATGCCCTCGCCAAGTGTGCTGCGGATGAGTTCAGACATGCCGCTGACAAGCCGGTTCACGTCGATAATCTGTGGTGTAAGCACCTGTCGACGCGAGAATGCAAGTAGGCGGCGCACCAGCGTAGCGCCCTGTTCGCCCGCCTGTTTCGCAGCATCGAGAAGCGCGGCTGCCTTCTCCTCGTTGACGCGCCTTCTGAGAATGAGATCGATGCTTCCGATGATAACCGTCAGAAGGTTGTTGAAGTCATGCGCAATTCCGCCAGTGAGTTGACCAAGCGACTCCATCTTCTGGGCCTGGGCAAGCGCAGCGCGACTTTCCTCGAGCGCAGTCTGTTGCGCGCGACGTTCAGTGACGTCGCGTGTGATTTTGGCAAAGCCTCGCAGACTTCCGTCCGGGGCGTGCAACGCAGTGATGCTCGCATGCGCAAAGAAGCGCGAGCCATCCTTGCGCAGGCGCCAGCCTTCGGTTTCGATCGAGCCTTCTTTGGCAGCCTTCGTCAATTCGGCCGAAGGCACCCCCGCCTCGCGCTCCTCGGGCGAATAGAAGATCGAATAATCCTTGCCGACGATTTCAGCGTCCTGAAAACCTTTGATCCGCTGGGCGCCCAGATTCCAGCTCGCGATTTTTCCCGCTGGATCGAGCATGAACACTGCATAGTCCCTCACGCCGGAAACGAGCAGACGGAATCGTTCCTCGCTCTGACGAAGCTCCGCGATCGAGCGGGATTCGCGCGACAGGGCCTGTGTCAGCAAAAATACACCCAGCGCCAGGAGCACGACGACGAGTACGATGCTTGCTATGTCCACAATGGCAATTGTTGCCTGGGAGCCTGCAAGCCGAACCTGCCGCTGACCCAGCAGTTGGTCTTCTTCTGCTATGACAAGATCGACAAGGCCGGAGATGACCCGTCGCGTGTCCAGACCCAAATGCGATTGGAGAATCCGGCGCGCCTCGATGAAGCCGGTAGTCTGGCGAGCCGCGATGCTGGCATGCATCTCCCTTAGCCTGTCTTCCGTGGCGGAATCGATCAGATCAATTCGGCGCTGTTGGCCCGGGTTGTCGGCGGTGAGCTTTCGCAGCCTCGCGAGTCGCGTGGCGACGGCCACGGTGTTTTTCCCGTAGAGGGTAAGATAGGCATTGTCGCCGGTGATGATGAAACCGCGCTCGGCATCCTCGGCATCGCCCACGGCCAGATCGAAGGTCCGGGCCGCGGCGATCACTTCCAGCGTGTGGCTGACAAGATGCTGATTGGTTGTAAGCTGGGGCGTGACGGTCGTGGCGTTATAGGCCAGCATACCCAGGGCAATGAGTGCCGGCAGTCCGATCAGAGCGAATGCTTGCCACATCACGCGCGAAGGTTTGGCCGCCATCAACACCCTTTCTGGCCGCATGAATCAGCAGTACGCATGGTGACACTACAGTAACACGGCGAACATGGTTGGTTGAAAGAGCTAAACTAAGATGCCATAACGGGCCTGACCCGTTGACCTGCCTCAAGCCGCTCGGCGCCGCGAACAATAACCCGCTCGCCTGGCAGGATGGGACCCCTCACCTCCACAAGCGTGCCTTCTTCGGCGCCCGTTTCCACTGCGATGCGTTGGGCGTGGCTTTTTCCATCGACTTTGAAAACATAGGTATTGTCTTCGCGAAGCACGAGCGCGTCACGTGGCACTGCTACGACATCGCGGGGCTCTGCGGCAGGAATGAACACCTTTGCGGCGTCCCCCACAAAACCAGCGCCTGGGGGGAGGGTCAAACGAACCTCGATCGTGCGGCTCGCGATGTCGCCCACAGGCACGATTGCCCGAACCCTGGCAACAACGGGCTTGCCTTCGATCTCCACCGTGAGCGACATGGATTCTCGCAGGAAGCGGGCCGCATCGATTGGCGTCTGTACGCTCACTTCCGTCGCACCGATGTCGACCAGCCGCACAACGGGCTTGCCGGCAGTCGCGTATTCGCCGGGGTTAATCAGACGAGCCACAACGCGGCCCGGAAAAGGCGCGCGGATGTCGCTGTGCCGGTACTGATACCGGCTCTTTTGAAGCGCAGCATTTGCCTGAACCAGCGCCGCCGCGTCCATATCGCGGGACGAAACGGCCTGATCGCGCGTGCTCTTCGCAATCGCGCTTTGCAACAAGAGACTTTCCATCCGCGTTGCCTGACCGCGATCGTAGCGCAATTGAGCGTCCAACCGGTCGACATTGGCTTTGTCCGAGGCAAGCTGCATGCCGGCGAGACTGTTGTCGATGCGTGCCACGACATCGTTGGTCTTGACTACCGTGCCCACATCCGCCACCCAGGCAATTCGACCCTCCACTTCGGACGCAAGTTGCGAATCGTTGAGCGACACCACCGTCCCCGGCATGGCAACTTTTGGCGCGATTCTGACCATCCGGACCGAGGCTACGCCGACAGACGGAGCATCCGCGGTTTTTTGGGCGAAAGCCGGGAAAGGCAGAAAAAAGGTGAGTAGCAACGCTGTCAAAGCACGCCGGATGTTATTCCAATTCTGCAATGCGAAAATGTTTCGCTGGAAAAGGAAATAGGAACAAATCGATGTCATGCGGCCTGCCTCGCTCGCGTCACCGGTGCTTGACGCAGCGCGGCGGGATGTTCGCCCAGCCTTAGCATGGCCGGCATAAGCACAAGCGTAAAAACATGGCTCACCAGAATTCCGCCAACGATGACCGCCCCCAGGCCGCGGTAAATTTCCGCTCCCGGGCCCGGAATCAGCACCAGCGGCAACATCCCGAATATTGCCGTGAGCGTGCTTGAGAAAATCGGACGCAGCCGCGTCTCAAGGCTCGAACGCACGGCATCGACACGACTCATACCCTCGGCTTCCGCCTGTCGCGTGCGCGCCACGAGCAGGATCGTATTATTGACCACAAGCCCCAGCACGATAATGAATCCGATCATCGTCAAGAGGTCGAGCGGCTGGAATACGAAAACCCCAAGCAGTCTGAGCGCTGCCATGCCGCCCACTGTGCCGAGCGGCAGCGCAATCGTGGCAATAGCGGCGTCCCAGACCGACTTGAAAAGCGCCGCCATGATCAGAAACAGAAGCAGGACGGCGAGAAGAAAGTTCTTCCCCATGTTCCACAACGCGCTGTTAAGATGATCGACGGCGGCGCCGTAGTTGACCGTACCGTCTGCGGGCAGCAGCTTGCGGATTTGCGGTTCGATGTCCCTGCGGATGATGGTCATGGCGTCCTGCAGGGCCATTCCTCGCGGAGGTTGAAAATTCAACGCAATGGTCCGCCGGCGGTCCAGCCGATAGACACCGCTCGGCGCCAGCGTCCGCTGCATGCTGACAAGGTGGCCAAAGGAGACAATGCTCCCACCGGGCGTGGCTAGCGGTGCGCCTTGCACGGCATCGGGCGACGACAGAGTCTGCGATTTCAGGATCAGAAACAGTTGCCGATCTCCATCGTAGCGCTGACCGACATAGGCGCCTTCGCCGAGTGTCTGTGCGATCGTGGCCACGTCAGGCCGGGTCCAGCCCACTTCCGCAATCGAGCGGTCGTCGGGACGAAGCTTTAGCTGCGGCTGATCATAGTCGAGCGTTGGATTGGTGTTGACGACGCCATCGGGAAATTTTTTCGTCAGCAGCGCAAACCCTTTTCGCGCTGCCGCACGCATAGCTTCGCTGTCGTTCGACTGAATATTGATGGAAACGCCGCCGCCCTCATCGAACCCGCCGAAGAGGCTTCCCATTTGTGCAAAAGCTTGGGAATCCGGCAAATCCTTGATGATGTCGCGGCGGACAATCTTTTCGAGTGCCGGAAAATCCTCATCACTCGGCACCCGGGCGGTGAATTCCATGCCTCCTCCACCGTCCATCCTCACGAAGTAGTTGAGCAGCTTCGGCTGCTTTTGACCGGTCATGTAGGGCTGCATACGGTCGATGATGGGTCGCGCAATCTCCTTGTCGACGAAGTCGACAGTTGCGCCTGCCGGGAACTGCACGAAGCCGTCGATCGCCGCACGCTTCACCTGAGGCAGGTATTGCAAACTTGGAAAAAGCAGCACGGTCCCCAGGATCGAGCCCAAAATAAGGCCGCCGATCCAGTACTGGCGTTTCCGCGGAGTGTCGGTAAGGATCATGACGACATCGGTAATGCGTCGCCATGTGCCGGCGAGTTCCGCGATCTTCGGGCGCGTTTTCAGGAACAGTACGGAAGCGACCGGAACCACCGTGATGGCCGTGATAAGTGAAACGAAGACGGCAAAGGCAATCGTCAGGGACAGATCGGCGAACAACTGACCTTCCACGTCCTTCAAGAAGATGACCGGCACGAAAATCGCGACGTTGGTCGCGGTTGACGCAAGCAGCGCCCCCCAAACTTGTTCCGTGCCGGCCTGTGCCGCTTCGCCTGCCGGAACGCCCCGCTCGCGCAGGCGCAGTATATTCTCAAAGGCGACGATGGCGGCGTCCAGCACTATGCCTGTGGCGAACGCTAACCCTGCCAGCGAGACGACGTTGAGTGTGCGTCCGGCAAGATTCAGAAACAGCACGACGGCGCAAAGGCAGATGGGAATGACGGAAGAAATAATAAACGTGCCGCGCCAATCGCGCATGAAAAACCACAAGACGCCGACGGCCAGCACGATACCGAGAAAGAGGTCGGTGGTAACCATCCCCATCGCCTGGTAGATGAAATGAGAAGGGTCGAACGAATAATCCAAGTGGACGCGTTGCTCTCGCGCAGGTCCCGCGTTGATGGCCTCGACTTCCTTTTTGACCGCGTTGACGGTTGCGAGCACATTGGCGCCGGCAGCCCTGAAGACGTTTATACCGATCGCCGGGTTGCCATCCTGATAGGCGAAGCCCTGGGCCTTGCTGCGCCCGATATGCACATCGGCGATGTCGCCCAGATGCACAGGCTTGCCATCGCGCCATTCGAGCACGAGATCTTTTAAGGCCGCGACGGAATAGCGGCCGCGAAACTCAATTCCATATTGCCGTCGACCGACATCGATCGTGCCGCCAGATACGTCTTCGGAGCCGCTGATGAGCTGCGCCATTTTGGGGATTTGCACGCCAAGTTGAGCCGCGCGCATGGGATCAAAGACAATGTCGAGTTCGTCCGTACCGCCGTTGGAATTGATTTGTGCGGAGCCGACCCCCGGGACTGCCTCCAGCCGCGGAATGACGGTATTCTTTAAAAAGGTGACATAGGCATTCACATCCCGCATGTTGCCGGGACGCTTCTGCATGAAGAGATAGATCAGCGTCGCATTGGAGTCCTGCTGGCTGGCCAGCTGCACAAAAGGCTTCTGTGCATCGGCGGGGAGGGGAGGCAGACGGTCCAGCCGTCCGATCACATCCACCAGGGTGCTTCGCATGTCGGTGCCGAGCGCGAAAGTAAGCTGAATGTAGCCGCCCCCCAGATTGGCGAAGCCATCCATCTGCTGTAGCCCCGGAATACCCTGCAGCACTTCCTCTTCCGGCTGGACGAGTTGGGTTTCCACCTCCCGCGGTGTCTCGGCACGCCAGTCGGTTTCGATGCCGATCTGTGGCCGATCGATGTCGGGAAAGAGCTGGATGGGCAAGCTGTAGAGCGCGAAGCCCCCAAACAAAATAACGACCGCGACACCTACGGCGACGGCCGCGGGACTCTTTAGGCCAGCTTGGGTTAGTGCACGCATGCTCCCTCCCGAAGCGTCCGCGCACGCGCGGTGAATTTGTCATTCCGTTCGGCGGAGTTACCCCCAGCCTCATCCGACTGCTTCGATTCAAGCAATCTCAGAGGCATATAGGCGTCAAATCCTTGTGAAAAGGCATTCCTAAACTGCGTAAGCACCACTGCAAAAATGGCACACCAGCCAACTAGCAACTTGAATCGCATAAACAATCGCCAATTTGAACTTTCTCTTGAGCTTTCTGCCTTACGGAGAATTAATGACCCCTGTCGCCCGCCTCCAGGGCGACAGACGGCTAGCCGAACTGCCGCGCTTCTGGCCATAAGGGGACAGTTCGAAAAAGGCCCTGGGGGCGCTAACGGTGAGGCAGGATGCACGGACGAAGCGCGGGATGAAGCTCGCCAGCAATGCCGCACGCCACTATGTTCGGCCAAATTCTCGACCTTCGCCAAGAGGCGCGAGAAAATTGTCCGTGCGGCGCTGGGTCCTTGCGCTGCTGCTGGTTGTGTGCGCGATACAAAACGCTTTGCTCACGATTTACACGGCCAGCTTGAAGTTTGGCTGGACGAAGCCTGCGCCGGACACGCAGCGCCTCGTTTCGCTTTCAAACACTTCCAGCGTTCTGCAACTCGCTGCGGGATGGATCGCGATCGTGCTTTTTTTCGTCGCCGCATGGCGCCTCGTTCGGCGAAAGCCTTCGCTCGGTCCGTATGTCATGGCCTTCGTCCTCTCGGCCGGAAATTGGCTCAGTTTCAAGCTCGGCTCGGTTTATGATCGGACGTTTACGCCTGCCGAGCAGAAATTCGATTACGTCCTACTGGCCATGATGGTGATCCTGGGAGTCGCAATCTGGTACTTCGAGCGGATGCCAACCCGCACCGTTCGAAGGTAGGCAGCTTGTCGAAATGGGCCCAAATAAAATTAGCAATCCGCGGAATTAATGACGGCGGTCGTTCCCGCGCTGCAGGAAGAAGGTTACACTTTTCTGCGTATTGACGTATTGGAAGTTCGAAACGCCTCCGAAGGAATCCGCGCCGCTGGTTGCTGTCGCCGATGGCGGCCGGGCGGGCCGCACTAGCGAAAATTGCGCGTCCTAAATGCCGCCCCACCATGTGTAACCCTGGTCTTCCCAGTAGCCGCCCTTGCCGCCATTGATATGATCGAAGCTTTTGACGAGTTCGATGCGGTGCACGTATTTCGGCTGCTTGTAGCCGAGCTGGCGTTCCGCGCGCACGCGGACGGGAGCACCGTGTGGAACCGGCAGGTCCTGGCCGTTGAGTTGGTACGCCAATAATGTCTGCGGATGAAATGCTTCAACGAGATCGAGGCTTTCGTAATAAAAGGGAACCGAGCCGCTCAGATCGCTTCCTCCCATGGGATCGTCACAATAAAACATGACGAAGCGCGCGGCAGGCAGAGGATTGGCCTGCGCCAAGACGAGACGCAGCTGCGTGCCGGTCCACTCTCCGATACAGCTCCAGCCTTCGACGCAATCGTGCCGCGTGATCTGTGTGCGCGAGGGCATGGCGCGCAGCTGCGCAAGCGAAAGCTTCAGCGGATGCGCAACCAGACCTCCGACCTGCAACCGCCAGTCGCGAAAGCCGTTCGCCACCATGGCATTGTAATCCGGCGTGTTTGGATTGAGCGTGCCGTTGGCGCGGAATTCCGGGGCGATATCGGCCTTCGAGAATTCCGGTGCCAGCGCCCAGGATCCGGAGACCAATCGCTCCGCGCCTTTCGTCAGGCCTTCCGCGCTCGCAAGCACTTCGGGCCACCAGGCCGTTTGCGAAATATCCCTACAGCCGCCCAGCGCCAGCGCGCTGGCGCTCGCCGCGGCGCCAAAGAAATGCCGCCGTTTAAGATCAACCATGACTGTTCTCCGCCGGCCCGATGGCATAGCGGCCGGTGATCATGGAACGGATGTTGTTCCATGTTCCCGACAGCACAACCATGACGATGTGAACGATAAAAAATGCCAGGAAGGAAAAGGCACAAATGAAGTGGATGGTGCGCGCGCTCTGCCTCCCGCCGAACAGCCAAAGCAATGGCGGGAACGCCGAGTCGATGGTCGGCGACATTGTAAGCCCCGTCAGCACGACGAGCGGGCCGAGGATGAAGATCACGGTGAAATAGGCGAGCTTCTGGAGCGCATTGTAATGGGTGGCAGCTTCGCCTTTGGGAAAACGCAGCCGCGCGTGATCGACGATCTCCTGCCCCAAATGCCCGAGATCGTCGCGAGTCGGCAAAAGATCGCGTCTGAAGTGATTTCCGGCAAACGCGTAAATCGCGAAGGCAACGCCGTTGGCAACCAGCAGCCACGCGAAGAAAAAATGCCACAGCCGTCCCATCGCCAGCCATTGGGGGCCGGGCAAGGTGGCCCAGGCGGGAAAGCCACGTACGGCAGGCTCACCATTGACGTTCGATGCGCCAAGAAGGCCCGTCGAGTTAAACCGCCAATCGCCAATCTGCGTGATTCCCTTGAGACGACCCTGGCTGTCCTGCGTGCCCGTCAGCGAAAGGATCGGGTGGTCGAATTCCGACGAGTTCCCCCAATAAAGCGCGGGATGGGCATTGAAGATCTGCAATCCGCTCATCAGCATGACGGCAAGCACGACCGCGTTGATCCAGTGCATCGCCCGCACAGGCAATTTATGCCGGTAAATGAGTTTGCGTCTTTTGCTCCGTTCTCGCCGCTTGAGGCGATATTGCTCGATGGATTCGCGCGCCGCGTTCCAGCGCCGGGCCGTGGTCGCGCCCACGGATGGCAACTCCGTCATGCTTTGATCCCGTCATGCGGACTGCTATCGCACATGCGCCAGTGTCCGCCAGCCGCGCAAGTTCGCATGGTTGAACCCTCTTGCACCTGGCGGCCAAACCCGCATCGGATTATTCGTTTCGGGACCGCGGAATGTTACAGAACGACAAGACCAAAGGTCACAAGAACATTCGACACTTCATGCAGCGCGGCGAGCGCGCCGCTGTGACGCAAGCGCGAAGGCAAGCGTGCGCGATTCGAGAATGGCAGCGGTTGCATCGCGGGCCGCCAGCAGGACCTTGCGGATGGCGCAGGTCGCTTCGTCCTCGCAGTCGCCGCACTTATGATAGGCGGTGGTACTGACGCAGGGGCTTAGCGCCAGCGGGCCATCGGTCTCGCGGATGATGTCGGCAAAGCTGATGTCCTGCGGCGAACGTCCCAGGAGATAGCCACCCAGGCGCCCGCGTTGGCTGCGCACGATTCCGCGTTTTTTGAGGGCAAGCAGGATTTGTTCCAGGAACTTGCGTGGAACACCTGCTTCCTCGGCAATATCGGCAATCATCATGGGCTCGTCACTCTCGTGCTGGGCGAGAACGATGAGCGCATGCAGCGCGTATCGGGCCTTCTGGGAAAGCATCCAGACTATTACCACATAATCGAGGTGTTATATCGTGAATATAGCCGATTCGGTCAAGTGATAGCCAATGTCGGTCTCCGGTTCAAAGAAAACCTTCGCGAGGCGGCGCGCAGAACAGGGCATGGCAAACGTTGCATGAGGGGCGATATTTGCCCCGCGCGAATGAATTTGTGTTATCGGGTTACGCTAACGATTCCGGTGGCTCATGTACGACTGCTCGAACTGTCCTGGCTATTGCTGCTCCTATCCGCTCATTGCCCTGACCAAGCGCGACATCGAACGTCTGGCGAAACACTTTGGTCTTGCATTCGATAAAGCCAAAACGAAATTCACAGTCGCGCGCTGGGGCGCCAAATATTCCATGCGCCGGAAAGCGGACGTCCATTTCGGGCGCATCTGCCAGTTCTTCGATACGGAAAAGCGCCGCTGCACGGTCTACAAGGCGCGGCCAGCTATCTGTCGCGACTATCCGGGCGGTCGTTGCGGCTACTACGACTTCCTCATGTCGGAGCGCCGCGGGCAGGATGATGCGGAAATGATAGCCACCACCTGGAACGAATAACGCGGCGCAATCAGTCGCCCGCCGTGGCGACGGCCGCGGCCTTTGTCGCGCGCCGTGCGATCGCGGCCAGGGGAATGCACAACAGGGCCAGCCCGATCGCGACCGCGACGCCCAGATGGTCTGCCAAGGCGATCAGGCAAAGAAAGGTTGCGTCGAGGCCAAGGGCCAGCGCGGGAAGCCACGGATAGAAGAGCGCGCGAAACGGCCTTGCGAGATTTGGCTCGCGCCGCCTTAGCACGAAGAAAGCGATCTCCACCAGCACGGCATTCGCCGTGTTCAGCGTGGCAATCAGTCCGAAGACGAGCGAAAAGGCACCCGTGAGGGCGAGCGCGACGGACACGATGCCCGCAAGCACGAAAGCGACAGTCGGGCTGCCGCCGGAATTCACAGCACGCAATGCCGACGGCAACAGTCCGTCCTGCGCCAAAGCGAAAAGAATGCGTGGCGCTCCCATGATATTCGCGTTGGCGCAACTCGCCACCGTAATCAATGCCGTCAGCGCGAAGAGCAGCGATGGCAGCGAGCCGCCCAGGCGCCCGATCACCGCCGTAAACGGCAACGCCGACGCAGCGACGCCGTTCGATCCCAGCGCGTAGAGCAGCGCGGCATTGATCCCGACGAAGAGGAGGGCGGTTACTCCAATGCCGAGAAACAACGCCTTGGGGATGCTGCGTCCGGGTGCTTCGTTCTCGCCCGAGAAATAGATGGGAACGGCCCATCCGGCATAGGCTCCGACGATGAGCTTGTAGGCAAGCACGAGGCTGCCCCAACTCCAGACTGGCGACGAAGCAAGAGCTGTTCTCGGTTCGGCCGGCGCCGCGATCAGTACGGCGGCAACGATGAACGCGAACAGCATCGTCGCCTTGATGAAGCTTGTGACGATCTGGATCGCGCGGCCCTCGCGCAATCCGGTGATGTTTGCGACATAGATCGCAAGCTGCAGCGCCACCGCCACCGCAATTTTGTGCTGCGCGGCTTGAGGCAACAGCAGCGGCAGAAATTCCGCGAACGAAACGGAGGCCGCCGCGATGGCCGCGATAAAAGACAAAAAGTCCGCCCAACCGACAATCAAGCCGCCCACATCGCCGAAAACCCGGTGCGCGAAGACATATTGCCCGCCGGATTTCGGCAACGCCGAGCCGAGTTCGGCATATAGATTGGCGCTCAAGGCAGCCTGCACGGCGCCAAGCACCCAAAGGCCCACAATGAGGGCAATGCCGGGAACTTCGCCGGCGATGATGCTGGGCGCACGAAGGATGCCCGAACCGATAACCGCGCCGATCGAAACGGCAACGCCGAAACCGACGCCCAAAATCTTCAGGAGTCCGCGGCGTGTCTGTGCTTCGGCATTCGCTGCCATTTGCTTCCCCCAACGAATGACGCAGCCTGAGTATTCTTCGGGCGCGCCGCAACGGACATTTTGCGACGATTCGGAGCCGCAAGAACCGTAACAATACCGGGTTGCAGCACTGCTCGCCGAAAACCTATCGCTCGTAGGCTCCAATATCGATTGTGCCGTTCTCTGCCCGCGGTTCGCCCGCGAAATCGTCAGTGCCGACGATGGTGGCGTCGAGAACAATTCCGGCATCGATCGCCGGAGACGACCTGTGGATATCGAGATCGGGCGGATCGTCGATATTCTCGAAGTCGGGATTGGAGAAAGGTGGTGAGCGGGAGTCGTTTCCGGTGCCCGCGAGATAGGCATCGTAGCCCCTGTAGAGCCTGCCCTGCCAAACGAACTTCGCCTTGTCCGCGCCGATCCGGGAAAAATGCAGATTGTAGTTCAGGGCGGCCGGATCGGGACTTCTGGCGGTGAAATCGTTGATCAGCAGTCCCTGCATCGTCGCGTAGGCGATGTTGTTTTCGAAGAGATTGTCGGTGGCATGGAACTGGATCTGGAATTCGCCGCTGCCGGTTTTCTTCGTGTCGTTGCCAAACAGCGTGTTGTTGACGACCATGCAATGGTCGGTGCCGCCGTGCTTCGCGCCGTAGCCGCCGATGGAGATGCCCGCGCTGTTTGCGCCATAGACAACGTTGTTGCGCGCCGTCACACGGCTCGTTACGCGGCCCAGATGCTCGCTCGCCAACTCGATTCCGAGATCGGTGTGATGAACGAGGTTCTGCTCAATGACGATTCGCGTTCCGCCATCGACATAGATTCCATCGGCGGCATATTGCCTCCCATAATCCGGATTGCCGTAGGAAGAGATGTTGTAGACGGTGTTGCCCCTGATCTCGCCGTCGCGCGCCTGATCATAGGCGGGATCGGGCGAAACGCCCTCGAATCCGATCGCTCCGATTGCGATATTGTCGTTGTCGTGGACGAGGTTGTTCACCACCGCGAAATTTTTCACGTTGCCGTCGAGAGACAATGTTTCGCTGCATCCGGTTTTCAACTGAGAAATTTCATTGCCGCTGATGGCGATGCTGTCGATCGCCTGGGGCGCCTTCGTTCCATAGACCGTGAGCCCGAACGCGTCCGAGCCGCATTGGCGGGGATTTGTTTTTGCTTCTGTCTCGATATTGTGGATCCGGTTGTTGACGATCTGGAGACCGTGGCCGGCGCCCAGAACGTATATCCCGATCGGTACGTCCTTCAGACTCGCTGTCTTGTAATTGCGCAGTTCGAAGCCCTCCGCCACGACATAGCTCACATCTTTGAAAGTAAAGAGTCCCCATTGCCCGTTTGGGATATCGAGCCCGGCGCCGTCGAGAACGGCCGTTTCGCCCGGGTAACCCTCAAAGGTGATATAGCCGTTTGCAATATTTCCCGAAGATGGAAAGGCCACGGATTCGTTGTAGATGCCGCCGCGAACGAGAACCGTGTCGCCGGCAACAGCGACTTTCGCGGCATGCTGAATCGTAAGCCACGGATTCTCGCGCGTTCCGGGATTGGAATCGCTGCCCTTGGTGGCGACATAATAGGTCGAGCCATTCGCTGCCTGGGCCATCAGGGTCACGGTCGCGGTGGCGGATACCGACGGATCGGATTTCGAGACGGCGGTGACGGTTGCGATGGCGGGATCGGGCAGGGCTTGCGGCGCCGTAAAGAGGCCGTCCGCCGAAACCGTTCCGGACGCTGCTCCGCCACCATTCGCATTATCGACCTGCGAGCGGATGTCGCCATTGGAGCCTCCGGAGACGGTTGCGGAAAACTGCAGCGTCTCGCCCGGCACCATCTGGGCATAGGACGGCGTGATGGAAACGGCAACGGCTGCCTGCGCGACGGTGCCGCAGCCGAACAGCGCGAGCGCCGCAACCAGGCTGCCAACGGGCCATCGGGAATTTCGTGCCGCCATCGCAAATCTCGCTGAAAATTGTGGAAGGGACGGCCCAAGTCAGCATCGCAGCGCCACCGCGTCAATGACGGCCGGGGTCCTTCGTCAGCAAGCAGTGGCGGCTGGTGTTCCGCTGGGACGGCAGCCGCGGCGAGGCGGAGCGCGTCTATCTCGACGATCATAGCTACAGATGAGGCGAACCATGCTAACGGCGAAGCGCAAGCCGGGCACGGTGGCGAGATTCTGGTCGAAGAGTTCATGCAGCCGATAGGCTTGACGCAAGCCGCATTGGCGGAGGCGATGGCGCAGCGCAAGCACGTCAACGAGATGTGCAACAACCGCCGCAGCGTGACGGCAGCGACCGGCGCTCATCTTCGCCCGCGTGTTCGGCAACAGCCCCGACTTCTGGCTCAACGTGCAGCGGCGCACCGATCTTTGGGAGGCGTTGAACAGTCTCGCGAGCGCGAGCGGACCGAACGCGCGAAGCTGCTCGGCGCGGCGGCGTGATCCCAATCATTGCCCGGAAGCGGACGTGTGCCCTGCAGGCCAACAGGAAATCAAGCCGCGGATGGTCCAGACGTTCGCGGGCGGCGCGAGAGCGGATCAGGATCGACAGGCGGCGTCTATTGGCGCGACTGTCTCGGCGCGCTCGCTCAGCGCGTTGCGGCGGTCAGGACGAGCCTGCAGGTAGCGTAAAACGGCCAAAGCGAAGCGAGGGATTGGAAAGCACCCCGATGTCGCCGTTGCAACGAGGACAACGGGCGGGGTGAAGAAGAAAAGCTGGCTGGAACCGGGGCGCGGACATGCAATTTTGCATTTCCTCCCACGTGCTTTGAGCGAACTGGCGGATGGGGTGGGATTCGAACCCACGGTGGCGTTGCCGCCACGCCGGTTTTCAAGACCGGTGCCTTAAACCGCTCGGCCACCCATCCGCATTCGGCGGTGATCCATAAATGAACAGCGCAATGTCGGGCAAGTCTGCCCATTTCCGGCCGCATGGGGCATATATCGTGACAGTCCGTCTTCCTTGAGAGTCCCGGGGCAGCGCATGCAGCGAGTTTTCGTCCGTATCTTTGGCCAGCATAGCGTCTTGTTGCTGGCCGCCATTCTCGCGCTGGCGGGCTGCGCGATCCCGCAGGCTGCGCCGCAGCCCGCGTCGCCATCGACCGCCGAATTGCCGGTGACGCCCACAGATTTGCCACAGCCATCGATGGGCTTTGGCGCGATCTCGACCACCATTCACCCAGAAACCTGGCTGCAGGGCCGAAGCGGCGTTGCCATCGATCCGAACGTGGAAGCCCAAGTCGCCGATCTGCTTTCGAGAATGTCGCTGGACGAGAAGGTTGGCCAGATCATCCAGCCCGATGCCAACACCATCACGCTGGACGACATTCGCAAGTACCACTTCGGCTCCATCCTTAATGGCGGCGGCTCCGGCCCCAATGCGCGCGACAAGGCGCCCCCGCCGGAATGGCTGAAAATGGCCGATGCGTTCTACGCGGCGTCCACGGAGTTGGCCGTGGGACATCCCGCCATTCCGCTGATCTGGGGCATCGATGCCGTGCATGGCAACGCCAAGATCGTGGGAGCGACCGTTTTCTCGCACAATATCGGTCTGGGCGCGATGCACGATCCAGAGCTTGTGCGAAGGATCGGTGCCGTGACGGCCGCGGAACTGCGGACAATCGGCGGCGACTGGACTTTCGCGCCGGTGGTGGCGGTCGTGCGCGACGACCGCTGGGGCAGAACCTATGAAAGCTACGGCGAAGAACCGGATGTCGTGAGCGAGAACGCAACCGCAATCGTTCAGGGCCTGCAGGGCCAACCCGGCGATCCCGATTTCCTGACAGGTGGGCATGTTCTCGCCACCGCCAAGCATTTTCTTGGCGACGGCGGCACCGAAAACGGCGTCGATCAGGGCGACACCATTTACGGCGAGCTGGCGTTGCGCGACCTGTTTGCGCCGCCTTACCGGGCCGCGATCGCGGCCGGCGTGCAGACGATCATGGCGTCGTATTCGAGTTGGCGCGGCCAGAAGATGCACGGCAACCGCGCGCTGTTGAGCGATGTGCTGGTCGGCCGGCTCGGCTTCAACGGTTTCGTGGTCGGCGACTGGAACGGTTATGCGCAATTGCCCGGATGCAGCAGGGATCGCTGCAAGCAGGCACTCCTTGCCGGCGTCGACATGTACATGGCGCCGGACGGTTGGAAGGCACTGTACCAAAGCCTCTTCGCTCAGGCGCGTTCCGGCGAAATCCCCATGGCACGACTCGACGAAGCGGTTTCGCGAATCCTGCGCGTCAAAATTCGCGCCGGACTGATGAAGGAAGGTAAACCGTCGGCGCGACCTCATGCCGGCGAATGGAGTTTGCTGGGATCGCCCGAGCATCGCGCCGTTGCGCGCCAGGCGGTGCGCGAATCGCTGGTGCTGCTGAAGAACGAAAGACAGATTCTACCGCTGTCGCCGCATCTGCATGTGCTTGTCGCCGGCGACGGCGCGGACAATCTGCCCAAGCAATGCGGCGGCTGGACCATCTCCTGGCAGGGAGACGGCAACACGCGGGCGGATTTCCCGAACGGGCAGACCATCTTCGAAGCCATCCGCGACACGGTTCAGGCCGGAGGCGGTACGGTCGACTTGAGCGCCGAAGGGCGCGTTCGCGAACGGCCCGATATCGCCATTGTCGTGTTTGGGGAAAATCCGTATGCGGAATTTCAGGGCGACCGAGCCAATGTGGACTATCAGTCCGGTAACCGCCGCGATCTGAAGCTGATCCAGAGCCTCAAGCAACAAGGCATCCCGGTTGTCAGCGTGTTTCTTTCCGGCCGGCCACTTTATGTGACGCCCGAGATCGACGCCTCGGATGCTTTCGTGGCGGCCTGGTTGCCGGGGTCGGAAGGCACCGGCATCGCGGATATGCTGTTCCGCAAACCGGATGGAGCCATTGCCTTTGACTTCCGCGGCACGCTCGCCTTTTCCTGGCCGCGCGGGCCCGAACAGACGCCGCTTAATGCCGACACGGAACCCTATTACCCGCTATTCCCGCTCGGCTACGGGCTGACCTACGCCAACCCGCGTGATCTGGGTCCGCTGCCCGAAGCACCGGAGCCCGTTTCTTCCGCGATGGAAGTCGACCGCTACGTCGATCGGGGGCGCCCTGTGCAGCCCTGGCGGTTCATTCTGTATTCGAACGGCATTACCGTTCCCGTGACCGGCGCTTCGGCTTCGCTGCCCGGCAATGCGCTTCGGGTCGAGCAGACTGCCGCCGACCCAATCGCGGTGCGGTGGGGCGGCCCGGCGACACTGGCTGTGATCGGTCCCAAGCTCAATCTCATGCGCCAAACCGATTCCGACATGGCGTTGACGCTCGGGCTTCAGGTGGATGAGGCGCCTGCCGCATCTGTGACGCTGGGAGTGGGTTGCGGCGCGCAGTGCCATGGCTCTGTCGATATCACACAGGTCCTGCGGGCAGCGGCGGGCACGGGTGCGACGACGATTGCCGTTCGGCTTGCCTGTTTTCGGGGTCCCGGCGCCGACATGCGCTCCATCGAGGCGCCGCTGCAACTGACAAGCCGTGGCGCTCTCAAATTGCATCTTGCCTCCGTCGCGATCGAACCCGCCGCCGGCGCGCCCGCTTGTCCGGCAGCGCCCGCGAGTTGATGCGGCCCCAGATTTCATGTTGCGGAAGGCGCCGCATGGTTGAGGGACGTGGCCGGTTTGCATAATCTGGGCTAAATCCAATGAGTCGGGACGGGGCATGCCGGGGCACGCACGACGCATCCTGCCGATTATCCTACCCGCTTTGCTTGCAGCGGCATGCTCAACGACGCGGGAGACGGCCGTTTCGCCACGGCTCGGCATCCCTT
Source organism: Rhizomicrobium sp. (assembly GCA_036511745.1). Lineage (GTDB taxonomy): Bacteria > Pseudomonadota > Alphaproteobacteria > Micropepsales > Micropepsaceae > Rhizomicrobium. Next base: position 38,617 of record DATCBQ010000076.1, on the reverse strand, counting down.
CGAACGCTGGCAGTTACAAGGTCGGCATTCCGTACCAAATTGACGGCACCTGGTATTACCCGCGCGAACAGCCCGACTATGACGAGACAGGCATCGCGTCGTGGTACGGCGTTTCCTTTCACGGAAGGCAAACGGCGAATGGCGAAGTCTACGATTTGAACGCGCTGACGGCGGCGCACCGCACGCTGCCGATGCCGGTCAATGTGCGCGTGACCAATCTCGACAACGGCCGCTCGATCATCTTGCGGGTCAATGATCGCGGGCCCTATGCGCGCGGCCGCATCATCGATGTATCCGCCCATGCGGCGGAGCTTCTGGGATTCTACGGCGCGGGCACGGCAAAAGTGCGCGTCACATTCGTTTCGCGTGCGCCGCTGCCAAACGGAACGATGCCGTCCGATACGCCCGTCGCCATTGCCACGGCCCTGCCGGCGGCGCCTACCGGCGAGGTGCGCATGGCATCACTCAATCCCGTTCCCGGCGTCGCCGTCATGGCATCCGCGCCTGTGGCTGCCGGGCCCGTTGCAGAGGCTTCGTCGTTAGACCCGTTGCCGGCCGGTCAACCGACGGGACAGGTCACCGAAGTTGCGGTTCCCGCCGCGACCAACATTTATGTGCAGGCGGGTGCATTCGGCATGCGCACCAATGCGGAAAGATTGAAAGACCGGCTTGCCGCCGCCGGCAACCTGTTCGTTTCTTCAATCGACAGGAAGGGTCAGCGGCTTTATAGGGTTCGCATCGGCCCCTTCGACGACGTGAGCGAGGCCGATGCGGCGCTTGCAAGGCTGGTCGGGCTCGGCAACAACGACGCCAGGATTGTCGTCGATCAATAACATACACGCCGGTTCCCGGCCCCACAGGAGCTTCCCGATGCGGTCCATCCGCCCACTTTGGCTATTGCAGGTTGTCGTTGCCGCCGTGCTTTTCGGCGCCGCGGGTGCCCACGCCGCGATCGAAACCTCGGCCGAGCACGCCGTCATCATGGACGGCGAAACGGGGCAGGTCCTGTGGACCAAGGATGCCGATGTGGCGACGCCACCGGCCTCGATGAGCAAGCTGATGACGCTCGAGCTTCTGTTCCAGCGCCTGAAGGATGGCCGCGTGAAGCTGACCGATACCTTTCCGGTTTCAGAGAATGCATGGCGGACGCAGGGCTCGAAAATGTTCGTGGGTCTGGGCTCGCACATTTCCGTGCAGGACCTGATCCGCGGCATCATCATCACCTCGGGCAACGACGCCTGTGTGGTTGTGGCGGAGGCGCTGGGGGGGACCGAGCCCGCCTTTGTCGACATGATGAACGCGCGCGCCAAACAGCTTGGTCTCGCCCAATCGCATTTCGTCAATCCGAACGGGCTTCCGGATCCGCCGGGACAACTGATGTCCGCTCTCGACCTGGCCAAGCTGGCGCGGCACCTGATCACCGATTATCCGCAATACTACCATTATTTCGCCGAGCGCAGCTTTGTGTGGAACAACATCACCCAGCAGAATCGCGACTCAGTGATCGACAAATTTCCCGGCACGGACGGCCTGAAGACGGGCCACACCGACGCGGCCGGCTATGGCATCGTTGTTTCCGCCGTGCAGAACGGCCAGCGGCTCATTCTGGTATTGAACGGATTGCGCTATCCGCAACTCGACCGGATGAGTCCCTCCGCGCAGGACTGGCACGGTGTCAACCTGCGCGGCGACGAAGCGGCGCGAATGCTTGGCGTGGCGTTTCGCGAATTTCGCCGCTATCAGCTCTTCAAGCCCGACGATGTGGTAGGGCAGGCAGAAGTGTGGCAGGGGGCGCATGATACGGTCCCGCTGCAGGTGGCCGGCCCGCTCAGCGTAACGATGCAGGTGGAATCGCGTCCGGGCATGAAAGTGACGCTCGACTATGACGGCCCGATTCAAGCCCCCATCGCCAAGGGTCAACAGATCGGAACCGTAAGAATTACGGCGCCGGACTTTCCCGGCATGCAGGCGCCCCTCTATGCGGCAAACGCCGTCTCGGGCGCCGGAATCTTCGGGCGCATTTTTCTCGGTGTTCGGGCGCTGATCCTCGGCCATGGCGGCCAATGACTCAGCCTGCACGCTTTATCACCCTGGAAGGTGGAGAGGGTGCCGGCAAATCCACCCAGGCAAAGCGCCTTGCAGCGGCACTCGACAAACGCGGCATAACGTCTTTGCTGACGCGCGAACCGGGCGGGTCGGCGGGCGCGGAAGCCATCCGAAAGCTGCTCGTGCAAGGCGAACGCGACAAGTGGAATCCTGAAACGGAAACCTTGCTGCTGTTCGCCGCGCGGGCCGATCACGTGGCGCGACGCATCAAGCCCGCGCTTGCAGAAGGTCGATGGGTGGTTTGCGACCGCTTCAGCGATTCCACGCATGCCTATCAGGGAAGCGGTCGCGGTGTGCCCCATGCGTTCATCGACGCAATCGAGAACCTCATCCTGCACGGTTTTGCGCCGGACCTGACGCTGATCCTCGATATCGATCCGGCAGCCGGCCTTGCGCGAACCTCGGATCGTGCCGGCAATGGCTCGCGGGAGGACGCTCGCTTCGAACGTTTCGGCATGGCGTTCCACAAGACGTTACAGGCGGCATTCCGCGAAATCGCCGCAAACAATCCGCAACGTTGCGTCATGGTGGATGCCTCGCGCCCGGAGGAAGACGTGGCGGAATCGATATGGCAAGCGGTTTCAAGCCGCTTTGGACATTAGGTCATGGCGCGCCGCGCACGAGCCGAGCCTGCCTGCGTCAGCGATCCCGCCGATGCGCCCCGCGAAATGCTGTCGCTTGTCGGCCACGAGCAGGCGCTTGAACGCGTTTCCCGCGCCATTCGCGGCGGCCGGCCACCGCAAGCGTGGCTGATCTGCGGGGCGCCCGGGGTGGGCAAGGCGACGTTTGCCTTTCGCGTTGCGCGCTATCTGTTGCGTTACGGCGCAACGGACCAGGGCGCGCAGAACCTGTCGGTCGCGGCGAACGATCCGGCCGCGATGCTGGTCAGGGCCGGCGCCCATCCCGGTTTGATCGTGCTCAAGCGCGGGACCAACGCGGAAACCGGCAAACCGATGACGGTGCTTGGCGTCAACGAAATCCGCAAGCTCGGAAATTTTTTCGGTCTGACGTCCGGCGCCGGCGGCTGGCGCATCGCCATCATCGATACCGCGGACGACATGAACGATAACGCGTCCAACGCACTTCTCAAGATCCTCGAAGAGCCACCGGCTCGCGCGCTGCTGCTGCTGCTCGCCAACTCATCCGCGCGGCTCTTGCCCACCATCCGTTCGCGCTGTCAGCGGCTCCAGTTGAAACCGCTGTCCGACGCGGATGTTGAAGCCGTATTGGCGCAACGCTTGCCGGGGCTTTCCGACGCAGAGCGCGCCGCGCTGGCGGCGCTTGCCGCCGGATCGATCGGGACCGCACTCAAACTGGCGAGCAACAATGGCGCCGCACTCGCGGCGGAAGCGGAACGTCTCATCGACCAGGCGGGGAAGCCGGACGTTTCCGCCATTCTCGGTCTCGCCGAGAAAATCAGCCGCATGGACGACGGTGTGAGCGCCTTTGGCCAATACCTGGCGCAGGTTCTGACGGATCGTGTCCGTGCGCGGGCGAAGACGAATGGAAGAGATGTCTTCCGCTGGGCGCAACTCCTGGACAAGATCGAGACGAATTTCCGCCGCGCCGACGCGCTGTATCTGGAACCTCGACAGACGATTCTGTCCGCGGCGCGGGCGCTTGCCGGAACAGCGAGGCGCGGCGCGTTGTGAGATGCGGCATGAACTTCGTTTGCCACCGTCCACCATTCGCGCTAACCACCGAACATGCTCGTAGACAGCCATTGTCATCTGGATTTCCCGGAATTCGCGCCGGAACTCGCCGACGTCGTTGCGCGGGCACAGGCTGCCGGCGTGTCAACCTGCGTCAGCATCGGAACGACGCTCGCGGGTTTTTCCCGCGTGTACGAGGTGGCGGAGCGATTCGCCAACGTGTTCTGCTCGGTCGGGATCCATCCGCACGAAGCGGAAAAGGAGCCGCTGGGGAACGCCCAACCGCTGATCGAACGGGCGCGGCATGCGAAAGTCGTCGGCATCGGCGAGACCGGGCTCGACTATTACTATGGCAACAGCCCACGTGCCGCGCAGATCGCCAACTTTCGTGTCCATATTGCCGCAGCGCGCGAAACCGGTCTGCCGCTGATCGTGCATACGCGCGACGCCGAAGGCGACACGATCGCAATTCTGCGCGAAGAAATGGGCGAGGGGGCTTTCACCGGTCTGATCCACTGCTTCACGGGCAGCCAAACCCTCGCCGATGCAGCGCTTGACCTCGGCTTCTTCATTTCGGCCTCCGGCATCATGACCTTCAGGAAATCGGACGCCTTGCGCGCGGTTCTCAAGACCGTGCCACTCGAAAACCTTCTGGTGGAGACGGACGCGCCCTACCTCGCGCCGATGCCGCATCGTGGCAAGCGCAACGAGCCGGCGTTCATAACCCATACGGCACAGATGCTGGCGGAGTTGAAGGACGTGCCGCCAGACACGTTCGCGGATACGACGACCGGGAATTTCTTTCGGTTGTTCACGCGGGCGAACCGGCCGGCTACGGCATGAGCGCAACGCTTGAAGTGACGATCCTGGGAAGCGGCTCTTCGACGGGCGTTCCGCGCGTGGGCGGCCCGGACGGCAAGGGCGATTGGGGCGCCTGCGATCCCACCAACCCGAAAAACCGGCGGCGGCGCTGTTCCATTCTCCTGCGCCGCAAAGGTCCGGGCGGAGAAACCTGCGTCCTCGTGGACACGGCGCCCGACCTGCGAGAACAACTGCTGTCGGCACGGGTGGCACGGCTCGACGCCGTACTGATCACGCATGACCATGCCGACCAGTTGCACGGCATCGACGACCTGCGCGCCGTAGCTTACGCCATGCGCCGCCGGATCGATCTGTACAGCGATGCGCAGACCATGGAGACCATCCGCCAGCGATTCGCATATTGTTTCGAGACGCCCGGGGACAGCGGTTATCCGCCCATTCTTGCAGCTCACGGCATCCCCGAGCCCTTCCAGATTTTTTATGTCGAGGGCGCGGGGGGGAGCATCTCTGTCGCCACTTTCTGGCAACAGCACGGCCGCGTCCGGTCGTTGGGGTTCCGGTTTGGATCGGTCGCTTATTCGAGCGATGTCAATGCGTTGGACGAAGAAGCATTCGGGATACTTGAAGGTGTGGAATACTGGATCGTCGATGCACTTCGCCGTGCGCCACATCCCACCCACGCCAATGTGGCGACCGCGCTCGAATGGATCGAGCGCGTAAGACCGAAATTGGGCATCCTCACAAATCTGCATCTGGAACTCGACTATGAGACTCTGAAGCGAGAACTGCCGCCAGGGATCGAACCGGCTTTCGATGGCATGACCATCGCCGTAGCTCTTTGATTTATTGAGTGTGGCATATCAATGCGCTTACCAAAGGCCCCCGAGCGCCCACTCACCATCATCGGGCGCTGCGGCCGCCGGAGCCCTTATAGATCAAGCATTCTGCGGTAATTTCCCATAATATTGATTATACGATAAATTCCATTCGGAATTTTGAAATACAGCGCTTGACCTCGCCCCATGGGCAGGCCTCAGAAGGCTCCGGTCGGTTGAGAGTCTTGGCCATGCCCGTCACGGAACAATACCTCAATTCCTCGCAAGTGGCCCGCCGGCTCGGCTTGGGCCTCAAGGCGCTGCGCCTCTATGAGGTACAGGGTCTCGTAACGCCGAGCCGTGCAGCAAACGGTTGGCGCGCTTACGGCCCGAAAGAGATTGCGGTTCTGCATCGGGTGGTGGCATTGAAGCGCCTCGGACTCCCGCTTTCGCGCATCGCCGAGTTGTTGAATCGCCATCCGGTAGCGCTCGAAACGCTGCTGGCGATTCAGGAATGCGTACTCACCCGCGAGAGCGCACGCGTAACGCATGCCCTCACTCTCGTCCGCGCCGCTCGCGCGACACTGGCCATGGGCAACGCTCTCTCCGTCGATGATCTCATCACTTTGACCAAGGAGACGACGATGACGACCAATGCACAGCATGAAGAGATGAAGGCAATTTTCGACCCGATCGTTCAAAAGCATTTCACGCCGGAGGAGATGAAGAAGCTTGGCGAGCGCGCCTACAACCAGCAGGAGGCAGCACGCGCCTGGGACGGATTGATGGCCGAAGCAAAGACATTGATGGCCACTGGCGATCCCGGCAGCGCCGACGCGATGGACCTCGCCCGGCGCTGGATGGCTCTCGTCGGGCAATTCACGGGCGGCGATCCGCAACTCGCGGCAAAAGTAAAGTCAGTATGGAACGAGGCGATGTCCGATCCGGAGGCGGCCTCGAAGCTGCCGCTCAACCCGGAGGTGTTCGCCTTTGTGGGCGAGGCCTGGAAAAAAGCACAGTCGGCGGCATAGAAGGTGCGGGCAATGGCTTTGAGGCGCTGGGAGATGCGATCTCTCGCCGCCCGATCGTCCCAATGCGACCTTTTGAATTGCGCGTTGTTCGAACGCGCTCTTGTTCCGACAGTAATGGCCGCATTGAATGCGGCATGACCGAAACGAACCCCGGCCGCGATATCGAAGCCCTGCTCGCTATCATGCGCCGACTTCGCGATCCCAACGGCGGCTGCCCTTGGGACCTGCACCAAACCTTCGGGAGCATTGCTCCCTATACCATTGAAGAAGCTTACGAAGTCGCCGGCGCGGTCGAGCAAGCGAATTGGGTGGCGCTGAAGGACGAACTTGGCGATCTTCTGCTGCAGGTCGTCTTTCATGCCCGCATGGCGGAAGAGGAGAACCTTTTCAACTTCGGCGATGTTGTCGGCGCCATCACCAACAAGATGATTCGACGCCATCCCCACGTCTTCGGCTCGGAAACCGCCATAAAATCGGCCAATGAGCAAACGGTTGCCTGGGAAGCGCACAAGCGCCGGGAGAGAGCAGCCTCCCTCGGCGGGCTACTTGACGACGTACCGGAAGTCCTGCCCGCGCTCCTGCGTGCGGTGAAACTGCAGAAACGCGCCGCAAGTGTTGGATTCGATTGGGATTCGGTTCCGAAGGTCGTGGAGAAGATCGCTGAGGAGGCGCTTGAAATTGCCGAGGCGCAGGCGGCGGGCGCGGATTTCTCCAGGATCGAGGAGGAAATGGGCGACCTTCTTTTCGCTGTCGCCAATCTTGCGCGGCACATGAAGATAGACCCCGAAACGGCGCTGAGGACTGCGAATGCGAAGTTCGTCCGGCGCTTCAGTGTCATCGAAAGAACATTGGCTGAGCGCGGTCGCTCAACCGCAGACGCGTCACTCGCAGAAATGGAAGAAATTTGGCAGGTCGCTAAAACGGAAGCGGGATGAACCTGGTGGCGCACACGCATTCTACGACATTTCAACTGTCGCGATCTACATCAGGATGTACGGTTAACATCCTGCCCGCTAACAATTTTATCTCCATAACGCTTAAGGAATCTATCGATGTCCTGTGGATCGACGGAAACGCTCAGCGCAAGGACATTCCGGCGATTGAGTCTGCCCGTGACGCGTCCATGCTCATAGGCCCAGGCAAGCCCTGCACCGTCCGCTGGATCGAGACGCAGCGATAGGGTTGTCGAACTTCGGTCGAGAGTCGAATCCAGCCGGGCCAACAGATCGGCAATCCCCTCCCCTGTAAGCGCCGAAATGGCGATCGGTCCGACAGGGGCATTGCGTGTCAGGAGACTCTTCCGGGCTGTAACATCCAGCAGATCGATCTTGTTCAATGCCTCAAGAATGAGTCTGTAGCTGTCCGGCTCAATACCGAGCTCGGAGAGGACTTTCAGCACGTCACCCTTTTGGGCTTCTGATTCGCCATGGGCCGCATCGCGCACATGGATGATCACCTCCGCTTCCACAACCTCTTCGAGGGTCGCGCGAAACGCGGCAATGAGTTCCGTAGGCAGATCCGCAATGAAACCCACGGTGTCCGACAGAACCACCCGTCTGCCGCTCGGCAGTTTAAGCGCGCGCATGGTCGGATCGAGCGTCGCGAACAGTAAATCCTTCGCCAGTACGCCCGATTTCGTAAGTTTGTTAAATAATGTGGACTTGCCGGCGTTGGTGTAGCCAACCAGAGCCACAACCGGATACGGGACGCGTTTTCGCGCTTTCCTGTGCAGCCCCCTGGTGCGGCGCATACCCTCCAGTTCGCGTCGGATTTTTGCCAGCCGTCCACCGATGAGGCGGCGGTCGGTCTCGATCTGCGTTTCGCCCGGACCGCCGAGAAACCCGAATCCACCGCGCTGGCGCTCAAGATGGGTCCAGCTGCGCACGAGACGGCTTCGCTGATACGTCAGATGCGCGAGTTCGACCTGCAAGCGACCCTCTCGCGTCTGCGCGCGCTCCCCGAAAATTTCCAGGATCAGCGCAGTGCGATCGAGCACCTTGGCGTTCCACGCTCGTTCCAGATTGCGCTGCTGAACCGGGCTCAGGGCGGCGTTGACGATCATGACTTCGGGCTCAAGCGCGCGCACTTCGGCCGCAATTTCCTCGACCTTGCCGCTGCCGATCAGCGTCGCCGGCGTTGCCCGCGCCAACGCAACAATATGTTGCGCAACGACGTTCAAACCGATCGCACCCGTTAGCCCAACGGCCTCGGCGAGGCGCATTTCCGTATCGCGTCCGAGGCGCTCGCTTCGCTCACGCTGCCTTGGCTCCACGTGAACGACAACGGCCCCGTGCGCTCGGGGACCTGTCCTGCGGGTTTTTCTCTCGTTGGCGGCGATCAGGCGTTTTCCGTCGCTGTCGGTTCGACGTCCTGCAGCTGGATGGGCCCCAATGGCATCACAGTCGAGATTGCATGCTTGTACACGAGTTGAGCCTGCCCGTCGCGACGCAGAAGTACACAGAAATTATCGAACCAGGTTATATTCCCCTGGAGTTTCACGCCGTTGACCAAAAAAATCGTGACTGACACTTTGCTTTTCCGAACCGCATTCAGAAAAGTGTCCTGCAGGTTTTGTTGTTTTTCCGTCATGGGTATTCCCAATTGTTCTTTCGGTACGACCAATTCCGCGTCGCGGTCCGGCCCTGCCCCGAATCGACGCAGCATAAGTTGATTTGCTGCGGCTGCGAAGCCTTTACGGCCAATCGTTGCGAAGGGCGCTGTTCCCTGCCGCCCGCCGGTAAAGCTCCTGGACGCGTCTGGTGATCGCACCCGGCTCGCCGCCGCCGATTGGTTGACCATCAATTGCCGTGACGGGGATTGCTCCAATCGTTGCCGCGGAAATAAAAGCCTCCCGAGCATTGGCCGCTTCGTCGGCCGTGAAGCGCCGCTCGATCACCGGTATCTGCGCTTCCTCTGCCACTTTGAGTATGACCTTGCGGGTGACGCCGGGCAGGATGGCGTGGCTCAAATCCCGGGTAATCAAACGGCCGCTCTTGTCCACGATCCAGGCAGTCGTCGAACTTCCCTCGGTGATAAAACCGTCGCGGTCCAGCAGCCAGATTTCGTACGCGCCGCTCCGCTTGGCTAAGGTTTTGGCGAGGACATTGGCCAGCAGCGACGTGGATTTGATGTCGCACCGAGCCCAGCGCTCGTCCCGCCCCGTCACAACGCTTATTCCTGCCAGCCGCCGCGCCTCCACTGCGCTCATGTCCGTATTGCGAGCAGTCAAAATGAGGCTGGATCGGGTCGCGGGGTGATCTGGAATCGCGTGATCGCGGCGAAAGGCACCCCGTGTGATCTGGAGGTAAATCAACCCATCCTCCACGCGGTTGCGCCGTGCAATCTCCCGCACCACCAGCTTCAGCGCTGCGCGCGACATGGGGATTGCCATGGCAAGCTCTCGCAGGGAGCGTTCGAGCCTGACGAAATGTTCGTCCTCATCGACGATGCAGCCGCCGTTCACGCCAAAAACCTCATAAACTGCATCTGCGAATTGCAGTCCTCGGTCTTCGACATGAACGCTGGCATTGCTGTGCGAAAGATAGCGGCCATTTACGTAGGAGATTCGCCCGGGCGGAGCGCGATCGGACCAGACATGCCGCGCAGGCGCCTGCATCATGCGTTGTAGGCCTGCTCGCGCCCCAGCGGGCCAACGCCAAGCGATTTGAGCTTTCGATGCAGCGCGGAGCGTTCCATGCCGATGAAAGCCGCCGTACGCGAGATGTTGCCGCCAAAACGGTTGATCTGGGCAACAAGGTAGTCGCGCTCGAAAATTTCGCGGGCTTCCCGCAGCGGTAGCGAAATTACAAGGTCCTTGCCGCTATTGTTCCAGGGCGCGCCCGAACCCAAATCGGGTGGCAGGAGATCTGCGGAGATGGCCTGCATCGCGTCATCCGAAGCCAGAATGAGAAGGCGTTCTACGATATTGCGCAGTTGCCGCACATTGCCGGGCCAGTGGTGCGCCTGAAGTGCCGCCATAGCATCGTCTCCCACGTCGCGCATGGACAGGCCCGATGCCACCGACAGGCGTTTCATGAAATGAGCCACAAGCAACGGAATGTCGTCTCTCCGTTCGGAGAGCGCCGGCACACGCAGCGGCACGACATTGAGGCGGTGGTAGAGGTCTTCGCGAAACTGCCCGACAGAAATCTCGGCGCGCAGATCGCGCGTGGTCGACGAAATGATGCGCGCATCAACCTGAACCCTCATCGTGCCGCCAACCCGTTGGAACGTCTGGTCGACGAGCACGCGTAAAATCTTGCCCTGAGTCTCCAGCGGCATATCCGCCACTTCGTCGAGATAGAGCGTTCCATTGTGCGCCAGTTCGAGAAGACCGATTTTTCGCGGACCCTCTGCGCCTTCTTCGCCAAACAGCTCCGATTCGATCTTCTGAGGGCCCATCGTGGCGCAATTGATGGCCACGAAAGCATTTGCAACTCGCCTGGAGTGCGCGTGGATAAGACGGGCAGCGACCTCCTTGCCCGAGCCAGCCGGCCCCGTGATCAATACCCGGCTGCCGGTCGGCGCGATCTTGTCAACCATCTGGCGCAATTGCGAGATGACGGAAGAATTGCCGACGAGTTCGGTTTCGTCGCCAGCTTTCAGTTTCAGCTCCTGGATTTCCCTCCGTAGGCGGGCAGCCTCGAGCGCGCGGCCGGCCACATGAATAAGCCGATCGGCCTTGAAAGGCTTCTCGATAAAGTCATAAGCGCCTTTCCTGATCGAGGCGACTGCCGTTTCGATGGTGCCGTGTCCGCTGATCATCACGACGGGCAGCCCGGGATGATCGCGTTTCAGGGAGTCGAGAACCTGGATGCCATCCAGGCGACTGCCCTGCAGCCAAATATCGAGAATGACCAGTTGTGGGCGACGTTGGCGTACCGACAGAAGTGCCGCGTCGCTGTCGCCTGCAACGCGCGATTCATAGCCTTCGTCCTGCAAGATGCCGGCGATCAGATCCCGTATGTCCTCTTCGTCGTCGACGACAAGGACATCAGGCGCGATTAGTGATCCGTTTTTGCTCATCCCTGATATCCTTTTTCAAGTCTCGCCCCTGCGTTTGTCGCAGTGGAAAAATCAGCCGAACTTCGGCACCCGATTCATCGTCATCGCGATCACAAAGCACGACCTCTCCGCCGTGGTCTTCCAGGATCTTCCGCACGATCGCCAGCCCCAAACCGGTCCCCTTAGCGCGCGTGGTTACGTATGGTTCCGTGAGGCGATGGCGATGTTCGTGCGGCAGTCCGATTCCATTGTCTACCACCCGATAGACGACCCGGCTCTCATCCTCTCGAATTGTGACCGAGATCCGCCCCGGTTCCTCATCGCCGCGTGCCGTGCGTGCTCCAATCGCTTCGCCGGCGTTCTTCAGCACGTTCGTCAGTGCCTGCGAGACCAGCCTGCCGTCGCACTCGAAATGGACCGGTTGGGCAGGAAGCTGCGAATGGAATGTGATCTGGGGGTTGGCCTCGCGCTGGAGGAACATCGCTTGATGGAGCAGTTCGCCGGCGTTTTCGCGGCGCATGATGGGCGCCGGCATCCGCGCGAAGGAGGAAAACTCGTCCACCATGCGACCGATGTCTCCGACCTGCCGGATGATGGTGTCGGTACATTGGCGAAAAATTTCCGGATCCGTCGTCACCTCGGCGCCGTATTTTCTTTTCAATCGTTCCGCGGAAAGTTGAATGGGTGTCAGCGGATTTTTGATTTCGTGCGCGATCCGTCGCGCCACATCGGCCCAGGCCGCCGTTCGTTGCGCGGAAACAAGGTCGGTGATGTCGTCGAACGTGAGTATGAAACCTGCCCTGCCCGCTCCCGCTTCGCTTGCTACCTGTACGCTCAATGTCCGTACGGTCGATCCGCGTTTGACGATCGCTTCGCCACTTGCGCGCGCCACCGGCTCGTATAGTGCGCGCCGGATCAGGGCGGAAAGCTCAGGGACGACCTCGGAATAATGCCGCGTTTCCATTTCCTCCGGTTCGGCATTGAGCAGTCGGGCCGCTGCACGATTGACGATCGTGATATGACCCTCTCCATCCAGGCCGATGACACCGGCGCTGACACCTGCAAGCACGGCTTCGGTAAATCTGCGTCGCGTATCCAGCTGTTGATTGGCGGCGACAAGCTCGTTGCGCTGTGCATCCAGCTCCTGCGTCATACTGTTGAACGCAAGACCGAGCGTGCCCATTTCATCGTCATTGCGGTCGATTTCGACTTGCGCCTTCAAATCGCCTTTGGAAACGCGTTCCGCGGCGTTGATCAGTCGCGACACCGGCCGCACGAGGCTGTTCGCAGCCCAAAGTCCCAGCCAGATGGCGGCGAGCAGAATGAGCAGCGACACTGCTATGTACAGTGCCGCGAATATCAGTTGTATCTGCGCCAGGCTCTGGCCAAGGCGGTTGTATTCCGAAACCGCATGCAGGGTTCTTTGATAATAAGTCAATTCGTCCCGGTCGACCTTCCGAACCGCCAGCAGATATGCGTCATGGAGGGCCTGCATGCGTGTAAGCGCCTGCAGCAGGCTGGTTTTGGTGTCCGCGTGAAAAAGCACCTTTCCACCGGCCGCCTGTGCGATGTAGGCGGCAGTCGGCATGGGAATATCATTTGCCGAAATGCGTTTCGCGCTGCCGATGACGCGCCCCTGCGAATCAAGAATGTATGCCGCCTGGAGGCCGCGCGCCTTGGTCAGCGTGCCAAGCTTCGCAAACAACACATCGGAGCGCACGTTGTTGTTCTCGTCGAGCCATTCCGGATCGTGCTCGATCGCATAGGAAATTTCGTAGACGTCCTGGTTGATCTGATCCTGCTGCCCTTTGACGTAGTGCCTGGCGGCGACCACTGCGCTGTCAAGCGCCGCCTTAACGTCGCGGGAAAACCATGCCTGTACGCCCAGATTGAGGCTGACGGCGGCGTAGATCGCGACCAGGATCGCAGGAACCACAGCGATCGTGCTGAACATCACGACAAGTCGTGCATGAAGGCGCGCGCCGGCAATTCCGGAGCGCCGGTCGCTCCACAGGCGGGTAAGACGCCATGCAATGAGCGCACCCAGCGTCAACACCAGCGTGAGGTTCGTAAGCAGAAGAATGATGAAAGTTGCGGGCGGCGCCCTGTAGGGCACCAATCTCGTCACCGTTGCATACGTGACGAAACCGGAAATAAGAACCAACAGGCCCACGGCGGCGGCCAGCCGGGATGGCCGGGAGGCGGCGCGCACCACTTTCCACAAGCCGGCCTCATGCGGCGGCTCGACCGTATTGGTAATAACCATCGAGGCTTTGCCGGTTGTTAGCTATTTCGCGGAATCAATCTCGACTTCCGCAGCGTGAGTGTAGCCAAGCCACAGGCTGTTGCAAGAAAGCTGCGCCACCGCGCAAAAGACGGTTAGTTCCAAGCCTAACCCCGTCTGAAGTCCATGGACGACTTATGCGGGCAAGGCCGATGGCGCAAGACAGGGAGTTATCCTCATTTGCCCTGAGCTTCGCTGAAGCATCTCCTAAGTGATTGATTCTTATAGATTTTTTATTGAAGTATTATTTTTCCCTGAGATTTTCCCTGACTGAGGGAAAACGCGCCCGTTAGATGGCCTCGCGACGTTGTTCCTCCTATGTTCTACCTCTCGTCCCGGCTCGCCGTCAAGCGTTGGCATATCGATCGCTTATCTTTTAGGTATGCATCTCATTTCACCGCGTCATACGCGCCATGTTCTTTTGTTGCTGGATTGATGCATGCATGTTGTCACCGCGTTGATCGTTGCCGCCGGGAGGGGCGAACGCGCCGGAAGCGACACGCCCAAGCAGTTCCGTTCCCTGTGTGGCACCCCGGTTATGCGCCGCAGCGCCGATGCATTTCTGTGTCGCCCGGACATCGCCCGGGTGCTGGTCGTGGCGCCGGCAAGCCATCTCGATGTCGCATCGCGAATGCTTCGCGGCACCCCGGCCGCGATCGTGCCCGGCGCTGATTCGAGGCAGCAATCGGTCCGCCTCGGCCTCGAGGCGCTGGCCAGCCACCGCCCCGAATTTGTCCTTATCCATGACGCCGCGCGGCCCCTGGTTTCCCAGCCCGTGATCGACCGCGTGATCGCCGCGCTGTCCGCAGGCAGCGACGCCGCGATCCCGTTGCTGAAGGTTGCGGATAGCTTGAAGCGCGAGACCGACAATGGCTGGACGACCGTCCCGCGCGACGGGCTGTTCCGCGCCCAGACGCCGCAGGGCTTCCGCTTCGACGCCATTCTGCAAGCCCACCGCGCCCATGCCGGCGTCTCCGCCACCGACGACATGGCGCTGGCCGAAGCGGCGGGCTTGAAAATCGCCGGCGTGCCGGGTGAAGAGAGCAATATGAAGATCACCGCCCCCGAAGACTTCGAGCTTGCCGAAACCCTGCTCGCCGGCGGCAGGAGCGAATTCCGCACCGGCATGGGCTTCGACGCCCACCGCTTCGTGCCTGGCGATCATATCTGGCTGTGCGGCGTGAAAATCACCCACGACCACGCGCTCGAGGGCCATTCCGACGCCGACGCCGGCCTGCATGCGCTGACCGACGCCATCCTGGGCGCCATCGGCGAAGGCGACATCGGCCTTCATTTTCCGCCCACGGAGGAAAAATGGCGCGGCGCGACCTCGAGCGTTTTTCTTGCCCACACTCTGGCGCTGGTTCGCGCGCATCGCGCCGCGATCGTCCATTGCGACATCACGCTGATCTGCGAGCGGCCGAAAATCGCGCCGCATCGCGACGCCATGCGCGCGCGCGTGGCGGAAATTCTTGAGCTCGAAATTTCGCGCGTCAGCATCAAGGCCACGACGAGCGAAGGCATGGGCTTCACCGGCCGCCGCGAAGGCCTCGCCGCGCAGGCCATCGCAACCTTGCGCCTTCCCGCCACGCCTGCGGTTGCGATTGCCGCTCTGTAAAAGCGAACGGCGCCGAAATTCGATCGATCCGGTCGCGTGTGCGCTTATTTTTTCCTTCGCCTGGGTTCCTGCGTCCGCGCAAAAGCCGCCGATTTTGCGATCCAGGACTGCAGCGTCTTCGGCTCCGAAAGCATCGTCTCCGGCACCACCACATAGGATTTGCTGGGCGGCGCGTCCGGCTCGTATTGCAACGGCTTCGCGCCTTTGAGGCGGAGAAGCTCGTGGCGCTCCGCCTCGCCGAGCTTCAGCGCGAGCCCCACATCGGAGAGCGACATGAACATCCGCCCGAAAGCGTAGGCGCCGATCCCGCCGAACATCGGCCTGAAGCGGAGTTCGAGTTCCAGCGGCGCCGCCTTTTCGACAATTTTCTGAAGATTTGCGGGAACATGCGCCATGCGCTCTCACTCCTGCGTCCAGGCCGCGATGAGATACCCGTCCGGATCAAGGAATTCGAATCGCCTTCCCCCGGCAAACGAAAAGATCGGTCTCACGACATCGGCGCCGGCCGCCTTTGCACGGGCGAGCGTGTCCTCGAGATGGTCGACGTGAAACACCATCAGCGGCCCACCGGATGTGGGCGCGCCCAGGTTCGAGGCAAACCCGCCGCCCATGCCGTTGCTCGTAAAGCTCGCATAGTCCGGACCGTAATCGACGAACGACCAGCCGAAAATCGCCGCATAGAACGCCTTCGTCCGCTCCACATGCCGGACCTTGAACTCGACATAATTGGTGGGCACGGGCTTTTCGGGCGCCGGTGCGGCCACCGCACTTGTCGAAGCCGGAAGCGTCGCAAGCGGCAAAACGAACGTGATCATGCGTGTCTCCTTCCGATCCGCAAACCATGAACCGCGGCCCTGACAGTTTCCGTCAGCAGCGTTCACGTCTCGGGCTCGTGCCCTTCCCGCCTTTGCCACTCCTGCAGCAGCGCGCGGCGCGGCTTCGGGATGCGTTCGGGCGTCGGTTTGGCAGTGAGGATGCGGTCGGCACGGAAATGGCGGAAGTCCTGCCTAAGCTCGCACCAGGCGATCACGAGGCAGACGTCGTTGAAGAACGCCAATGCCAGCGGCCAGACGACGCGCTCGCTGACGCTTTCCCCGCCGTCGCGATAGGTCAGGCGCAGCTTGCGGGAGCGGCGGATGGCATCGCGCAGGATCTTGGCATCGATGGCGGCTTGCGGCACCGCGCGGTCGGTTGCCGCGAACACGCGCTCGCTTTCGAGCGCCATGCGCATGTCCGGCGGCAATACGGCGGCGATCTTGGCGAGCGCTTCGAAGGCGCCTTGCGCCAGCGCCAGATCGGTGTTGCGCGTCACCCAGCGCAAACCGAGGACAAGCGCGTCGATCTCGTCATCGGAGAAGGACAGCGGCGGCAGGAAATACCCCTCCTTCAGAACATAGCCCGTGCCCGCTTCGCCTTCGATGACCGCGCCCTGGGCCATCAGCGTCGCGATGTCCCGGTAGAGCGTGCGCGGCGAGACGCCAAGCCTCGCGGCGAGCACCGCCGCCGTCACGGGCCTGCGATAGCGCCGCAGCGCCTGCATCAGATCAAGGAGACGCGCCGCGCGCGACATCGGCCGAAACTCTCGAAAATCCGATCCGAAGCATGGTCGAAGCGGCGCGCGGACTCCAGCCGTGTCACCGGCGGCTGCGCGAGCTTCGCGAGCTGGCCCAGCACCGATTGCGTTCAGTTGAGGCGCGCCCCCGGCATTGGCCCCGGAATTGGAGAAGGTGCGATGACGATCGGCAGGTCTGCCGCCACAAGCCTGGGTTCTCGCTTGCGCGAGAATGACATGCGTGGTTATGGCAAGGTTTACGCGCAAATAAATTTCGGTGTCATCCCCGACAAGCATCGCTTGCGATGCGCAGATCGGGGACCCAGCTCGCGCAATAAATTTTGTTGTCATTCCCGCGCCATGGACGTGAGAGCGCATTTGACGGCCGCGGGACGTGAAGTGACGTCACCGATTCCGGAAGCGGCTGGCGCCGGGCAAAACGTATGCTATTGTATAGCTGTCGACTGGACGAATAAGGCGGAAAATGTCCAAAGAAGCGGTTTTCACGGTCAAGCTCGAGTCCGAACTGCGCGATGCGTTCCTGGCGGAAGCGGAAGCGACGCATCGGCCTGCATCCCAGCTGGTCCGCGATTTCATGCGCGACTTCGTGCGGCAGAGGGCCGAAGCGCGCGAGCACGATACGTGGTTTCGGGCGCAGGTGCAGGAGGCACTGGATTCGCCGCTCGCCGGAATTCCGCACGATGTTGTGAGGGATGAGACGCGCGCCATCATCGACCGCATCGCCGCGGCAAAAGCCAGGGCGTGAACATCGAATGGCATCCGCTGGCGCGCATCGATCTCGCGGAGCTGGTTGAGTATATCGCCAACGATGATCCCGGCGCGGCATATCGCGTGCACGAAGAAATCCTCGACCAGGTTGCCTTGTTGGCGGCGCATCCCGGGATGGGTCGCATCGGACGCGTTCGGGGAAGTCGCGAACTGGTCGTGGCGAGAACGCCTTACATCACAGCCTATCGCGTGAGCGCTTCCACGATCACCGTGTTGCGCATCCTGCACGGCGCGAGGCGATGGCCGCGAAGACTTTGAAGCGCGTGCGTTTCAGCCGCTCTTCGTGTGGAATCCGCGCGGGATTTAATATCGTGTCGCCGAATTCATTGCGCCGCGAGTATCGGGATAGCGGGACGTGATACATATCTGCGTGTTGATTTCAAAGGACACAAGGGCGAAGTAGACCTTGCATTCAAGAACATTCCGGCAGCGGCGCTAAGGGAACTGGTGTCCAAAATGGACAACCTTCCGGGGCAGATCGTTTCAAATGGTAAATCATCAGCAATCCAGGTTGCAGTGCTCGAACCCTTTGTCATCTCCGACGGGTTGGGGATAATCGAGACAAAGGTGCGCGCGGCCTATCAGGCCACACACAGTCTCCTGATTTTCTGGAACAGAAACCGAGCAAGTTTCGACGCGCTGGCGGGCCGTCCTCCGGTGATTCCTGAATCAACGCAAGCGGGCCGAGGGACTCCCGCAACAAGCGCAGCAACGGCAAATTCTGAGCCGAGGGGATCGATGTTCGCGCGACTGTTCATGCCGCGAAGCCCTTCAAAATCCTAACCGCAAATAGAAAATTGTGCCAGAGCGAAATAGGTCAAAATGTGGCGACTTGAGGCGCGTACCATAGCCGATGATGGGCGACAGGCAGCACATTCTCAATCGCGCTGCTCAGAATTTCTCCTCGATGCCGGCATCTTTCAGCACCCGGTTCGCGGTGAAGCGCGATTTGCAGCCCGCGTCCACCGTGACGTTGCGTTTGGTGATTGGACTAAACCAAATCTCGTGATCGCCCTTTCCGAACCGCACGAATGCGCAGCCATGTGCGCGCAGCCTGCGCTTTAATTCCGGTCCGAAAGTGGTGGGCATTCAGGCGGCTACGGCCTCTGTCTGTTGCGCCGAGAATCGCAGCTCCACCTGGCTGTCATGCGGCACGTTGTTCAGAACGAGAAGTTCCTTGGCCGCCGCCGACGCACGCGCGATCAAACCGTCCCACGTCTCGGCTTCGGTCACGAGACCGGGGATGTCGTCACTATAGGCCGTCCAGACTTTCGCCTCGGCGTCCCAGACAGCGTGAATCTCAAAATGGCTCATTCCTGCGTCCTGCAAACCGGTTAGGGATCATAGCGCATTTCGTCGCCGAGGGGATAGCGGGACGTGATACATATCGCCGGAACGTGGACGGCAGATGCTTCACAATATGAATTACGTCCCGGTATTCTCCGGTATTCTCCCGTTGCGATCGAACCTTCGGGAGATTTCCGTGCTGACGCAAAGATGGCTGATTCTCACGACCGCGCTGCTGCTTGCCGGCTGCGGAGACAGGGCAAAGGTTCCTGAAGCGCAGGGCTACGGGCCGCATCCGACGCTGGTCGCGCCCAACGCCACACTGATCCCCACGATCAATCCCGCAAAAGCGGTCGGCTGGCCGCCGGGCGGCAAGCCGATACCGGCAGCGGGGCTCTCCGTCACCGCGTATGCCTCCGGACTCGATCATCCGCGCTGGCTCGCGGTTCTGCCGAACGGCGATGTGCTCGTGGCCGAGACGGGTGCGCCGGTGCATCCCGACGACGAGAAGGGCATCCGCGGGATGGTCGCCAAATACATCATGAGCGGCATGGGCGCGGAAACGCCGAGCCCGAACCGGATCATCCTGCTGCGCGGGCTCAATGGTGACGGGGCTGCCGAACAACGTTTCGTGCTGCTCAAGGGCCTGAACACGCCGTTCGGTATGGCGCTGGTGGGCGACACGCTATATGTCGCCGATACCGATGAAGTGCTCGCGTTCCCCTATCGCGACGGCGACACTGAGATCGCGGCACCCGGCAGAAAGATCGTCGATCTCCCGGCGGGCACGATCAATCACCACTGGACGAAGAGCCTCATCGCCAGCCGCGACGGCACGAAGCTGTTCGTCACCATCGGCTCGAACAGCAATGTCGGCGAAAACGGCATGGCGGCAGAAGAGGGCCGCGCGGATATCTGGGAAGTGGATCCGAAAACGGGCGCGCATCGCGTGTTCGCGTCGGGCATCCGCAACGGCAACGGCATGGGTTGGGCGCCGGGCACCGGTACGCTGTGGGTTGCGGTGAACGAGCGCGACGAGATCGGCAGCGATCTGGTGCCGGACTACATGACATCGGTGAAGGACGGCGGCTTCTATGGCTGGCCTTACAGTTATTACGGACAGCACGTCGATGTGCGCGCGCAGCCGCCGCGACCCGATCTGGTGGCGAAAGCCATCGCGCCGGATTATGCGCTGGGTTCGCACACCGCCTCGCTGGGCCTCGCATTCTCCGACGGTGCCGATCTGGGCGCACGCTTCGCGCAGGGCGTCTTCATCGGCCAGCACGGCTCCTGGAACCGCAATCCGCGCGCAGGCTATCGCGTGATCTTCGTGCCGTTCACGGGTGCGAAACCCGACGGCATGCCCGTTCCCGTGCTGACCGGATTTCTTTCGGCTGCCGGCGAGGCGCAGGGACGCCCGGTCGGCGTTGCGATCGACCGCAAGGGCGCGCTTCTGGTGGCCGATGACGTCGGCAACGCGGTGTGGCGCGTGACGCGGTCTGCGGACACCGGGAACCGGTAGAGCGAGCGCGCTGGAAGAATTGGGGTCAGGGAAGAATTGGGGTCAGAGTGGGGCTCGCTTCCCAACGCGCACCGCCGTTTCGAGATGAGCCGCACGAGGCCCCCGGAATTGGGGAAGGTGCGATGACGATCAGCAGGTCTGCCGCCACAAGCATGATCTGCGTCGCGCCTTCATCAGGTCGTTGAAGCGGCGCCAGCGCCGATGGCGCTCGCAGCGCGATCTTCAAAGCTCTCAGCGATGCGCGTTCCACTTTGTAGGTTCGGATTTTTCCATCGGCGTGAGATCAAGCGCGGAGGCGATGGCCTGGGATTGCTCTCGCAACGCCCAGTCGAGGGCCGCGCCTCCCGGGATGCGCGCTCTCGCCCGCCTCAGCCATGGATCGGCTTTGCGGCGACGGCGGTGCCTTGCGTGCCCGACCGTGCCTTTCGCCTGCGATCGGCGAGCCGGTAGAACAGAAGGCCGACTACGAACACTGCCAGTGTGGACACGACGATCTTGACGAAGCCGATCATCGGATGCGCATCGCCGGAATTGGGCGCCAGCGAGCAGGCGATGGCGATCAGGGTGGAGATCAGTCCGATCCACGCGAGCCCGACGCGCACGCGCGTACCGCCCGGCGGCGCCCACGCGCCCGGCACGGGCGGCAGACGCGCGCATTTGAGATAGGCCGCGAACATGAAGACATAGGGTATGGCGACGGTGAGGATGCTCATCGCCACCAGAAGATCGTAAGCGCCGGCGACCGAGGTGCCGGCCTGACTGAGGATCACCAACACCAGCATCAGGCCGCCTTGCAGGAGGATGGCCGCGACCGGCGCGCCGGTTTTCGCATGACGGCGCGCGAAGACGGGCGGCAGGAAATGATCGAGCCCGGCGGCGAAGGGAAGCCGCGCGCCCACACCGAACCAGGCGGTGAAGCCGCCCGCCATCGAGAGCGCGAACAGGGCGATGACAAGCGGAGAGAGCCAGCCAATTCCCACATGCTGCAATCCGAGGCGCAGCGCGTCGGAGAAACCGCCAAGCCGCGTCAGCTCGGCCTGCGGCAGGATCACGAGAAAGGCCGCGGTGCCGCCGATGTAGATCACCAGCGAGCCCGCGCCCACGATGGCGAGCACGCGCACGACGGTCTTGAGGCCGCCTTCCAGTTCGTTGCGAAGAAATGCCAGCGACTCCACGCCGGAATAGGCGAACAGGATTGTGCCCCAGAGAAGGGCCGTGTCGAAGTTGAGCGGCGCGGCATACGAGGCATGAAGGAAATGCGTGGCGCTTTCGCCGCGGGCGCCGAGCACGATCGCGATCGCGATGATGACAGCGAGCACGATCCAGGCGCCCGCCGTGCCGAAATTGGGAAGCCATTTGCCGTATTTGAGTCCCGCAAGCTGGACACCGGTGACGAGACAGGCGATGGCGACGGATATGGAGAGGCTGAGCGCTGCGTTCTTCGGATCGCCGCCGCACGCCGAGACGATCAAGCCGCTCAGGAACACGAGAATGCCCGCGAAAAACGGCATCAGGCTGATCCAGTAGAACCAGCCGCACAGAAAGCCCGAAAGCGGGCCCAGCGCATCGCGCGCCCAGGCGTAGATGCCACCTTCGCCTTCGAACCGCGCGGTGAGCTCGGCGGTGGCCGCGGCAAGCGGAATGAAAAAGGTGAAGAGCGCCAGAATCCAAAGCGGCAGCGAAGATGGGCCGACGGCGGCGGCGACCGCGATCCAGCGCAAGCCGGTTCCGACGGCAAGCGCATAGAGCGCCGCATCGAGAAATCTCAACCGTTGTCCTGCGGCGGCTTCAGCCATGGATGCCCCTCACGCGTGCGAGTGCGGCTTTGTCGGTGGCGGAGAGATCGAGGCCGGACGCGGTTGCAAATTGCTTCTTCGCTTCGTCCTTGTGCCCTGAGTAAGACAGCGCCTCGCCCCATTTGAGATGCAGGCGTCCCCAGTTTGGCGCGTATTTGTTCGCGTCCTCGAATTTCGCCAGCGCGAGGTCGGAGCGGTTTTTCAGCATCAGCGCCTCGCCCCACAGCTCCAGCGGATCGGCGAAATGCGGGCCTTTGGCGTGCGCAGTTTCAAATTTTGCAATGGCGCCATCGGTGTCGCCTTTCTGCAGAAGCATTTCGCCCCAGTCTGCGTAAGCGAAGGGAATGGAGGGCGCTTGCTTGACCGCTTCCGCGAACCACTCGGTCGCTTTGCTCCAGTTCCTTTGCACCGTTTCGATGTTGCCGCGCATGCGCACACAGAGATAACAGTCCGGTGGCGTCTTATCGATTGTCGCGTGCGCAGCGGCAATGTCACCCGATCGTGCAAAGGAGTAGGCGAGCCAGGGCCACGCCGTCGCCGGCAGAAATGCCTTTGCATGCGGTTGATCTGTGGCCCGCGCATCGGCGGCGAGAAGATCGTCGCGCACGCCGCGCCAATCGTCAAGCGCCGCGGCGCGCATCGCTTGCGGAAGGGGTGGAACATCCCAGCTGTATTCCTCCGATTCCATCATGCGGAAGACAGCCGCTTCCTCGTTGGGAGCGTCTGCGTCCGCCTTCAGCGAGCCCGCCACGTCATGGTTCCGTGCGAGATCCCAGCCCAGCATGATCGAACCCGAACGGTGCGCTTTGTTGAAATCGGCCGCGCTCTGCACCTTGGGAGCCAGTGCGATGGCATCCGCGAATTCTCCTGTCATCTCGGCTCTGAGCATCGACGAGGTCAACAGAGTCGTCGCGGCGTTTCCGCTTGCGTATTGCCGCGAACCGCCGCTCTGGAGCTCGCTGATCGCGCGTCCATTGTTGTACAATGCCGATTCGTCGTGCCCCAACCCCAGTTCCGCCTCTTCAATATCCGTGTAGGGATGCGGCAGGTCCGGGTCGATTGCCGTAGCGATCTTTTGCTTCTCCAGCGCCGCTTTCAGATCGCCGAGAATCTCCAGCTTGAGCCCCCACCGTGAATAGGCCCAGGCGCGATCTTCTCGGGGACCATAAAGGGCCAGTGCCTTGGTGTAAGCCAGACTTTCGGCGCGGCGCCCGTTCTCATCGAGAAAGACGGTGTAGCGATAAGGCTGCGTCTGCCAATAGACGTATTCGGCCGCCTTCGCGACGAGCGCATCGAGATCGGATTCGGGGGCGCGGAACACTTTCGCCGGCGCATTTCCGGCGCGCGCGGTCAGCGCGATGCCGTTCGCATCGTGCCACACCTCGCCCGTGATGTGTGTCTCGTGCCCGAGCCAGTTTGCCAGGAAGCGGTAGGCTTCTCCCACCGAGACGCCGGTATCGGGAATTTGCACCTTGATGTCGTCGCCCCAGTTGTTGCGAAAGGTGCTTGCCGCCCGCAGCGTGTCGGCATGAGACTGGATGAAGGCGATGCGATCCTGAACCTGGGTCGCGATCACCTGGCCCGTAAGTCCCTTCGCCGCCATGTCGGAAGGCACGTTGAACGCTTCGATCACGAGCCCGTCGTCATGCGCGCCGTTCCAGATGGCGAGCGCGATAAGCGCTGCGATTGCAAGCATGACGAAAGCGAGTGCGATCTCAAAGGCAAGCTTCATCACCGCGCTGACATTGCCGAAGCGCAGCGACCAGTGCCGCAGCCTGTTCTCGCGCTCGATGTCTTCGATCTGCAGATCGGCAAGCCGACTCTGCTTTTCGAGAAAAGCTGCGGCGCGCGGGTCGAGCGCGACGCCGTCGCCGATTGCAAGCGCGGCCGCAAAGGGATTGGGTTCCTCGCGCTTGCCAGGCTCCATGCTTGCTTCGTTCATGCCCTCATCCCCAGCCAGCGAGACAACGCCTGCGCATCCGCCCGCGAAAGATCGAGATGCGCTGCGACGGCGAACTGCTTCCGCGCTTCATCCTTTCGCCGCGCATAATACAGCGCCTCGCCCCATTTCAGATGCAGCCGGCCCCAGTTGGTCGCGTATTTGTCAGCTTCCTCGAATTGGGCGAGCGCGAGGTCGGAGCGGTTTTTCTGCATCAGCGCCTCGCCCCACATCTCCAGCGGATCGGCGAAGTGCGGACCTTTCGCGTTGGCCAGCGCGAGCTTTGTGATCGCGCCGTCGACATCGCCCTTCGCCATCAGCATCGCGCCCCATTTCGAATAGCCCAGCGGAATGGACGGCGCTTGAGCCGCCGCGCGTTGGTACCAGTATGCGGCGCCGGCCCAGTTCTTTTGCCTTGTGTCGATGTCGCCGCGCCCGCGCGTGCACGCGTCGCAATCCGGCGGCGTCCGGTCGATCAGTGCATGGGCCTGCGCAAAATCACCCGTCATCGCCATCGCCGTGGCGACAAAGGGCCCGGCGCGCCGGCGGATAAGCTCGTCCACAAAGGCTCGGGAAGCGCCTCGCGCGAGGTAAGCCGCTCGGAACTCTCTCTCGAGCGCTGTGTGGCGAGCCGCCAGGAGCGACCAATCGCCCAACTGATCGAGCAGCACGACCTCCCGTGCGGCGCGAATTCCCCGCACGGCATTGGAATCGGCATCCGGCAGATCGCGCCAGGCCTGGCGCGCCGCGGTGATCTCGTGAAGCGCGGCCAGATCGGTGGCGATCGCATCGCGCGACAGCTCGACGAGGTGATTGAAGTCGGGCGTGCGGGCCGCGTCTTCGCTGAAGCGAAGGGACTTGCCGAAATCGGCGAGCGTATAGGCGAGCGTCGCCTGCCCGGTCGGCAGCATGATGGCGCGCGCACGATCGCTCACCTCGCCGCCCTTGTCGTTCTGCAGCACGTCGGTATCTGCCTTCAGCGCCGTGAGCAAATTTTCTTCATGCCCCAGATTTGACTCTTCAATCGCGACGTTGTTGTAGGCCACCAGCAAATCCGGATTGAGCGCGATAGCCTGCCGTGAATCCGCAAGCGCACGCTGAAAATCGCCGGCAGAACTTTCGAGCGCACTCAGTCCACTGACGGCCCAGGCGCGCTCGTGCGGCGATCCTTCCGCGGCCAAGCGCTCCAAGATCGCCCGCGACCGCGCCATTTGCGGATGCGCGCCATCCTGAATGTAGACCGCGTAGCGATAGGGCTGCGTGCGCTCGTAGACTTTCTCGGCCGCCTGCTGAATTAGGGCATCGAGCTGCGTCTCCGCGCCCGAAGCGGTTGCGCTGCCGCCGGCGCCCGCGCGCGCGGTGACCGCAATGCCGTTTGCCGTGCGATACACCTCGCCGGTGATGTGCGTTTCGTGACCCAGCCACGACGCCAGATATTTGTAAAACTCGCCGATCGACACGCCGGTCTCGGGGATTTCCACCTTGATGTCGTTGCCCCAGTTACTGGCATAGGATTCCGCCGGTCGCGAGGAGTTGGTGGCGTCCTGGAGTGCCGCGAGCCTGTCCTGCAATTGTGCCGCGACGACCTGGCCGCTGACGCCGCGCGCCGCCATCTCCGGAGGCACGGAGAAGGCTTCGATCACGAGGCCATGATCGTGGGACGCGCTCCACACGGCGGCGCAAAGTCCGGCGAAAACCGCGAGCGAGAGAACCACGATGATGACCTGCAGCAGCCCGCGCATCCGGTCGTTGAAGCGGCGCCATTTCAAATGCGACAGTTCGAAGGCGTTCTGCTCCACCAGATTCTGGCTCTGCAGCTGTGCAAGCCGGGACTGATGTTTCGACAGCTGCGTCTGTTGTTCGAGATAGACAGCTGCGCGGGGATCAAGCTCGCTTAGACGGCCCAGCGCGAACGCCATCGCGGCCGGGTCGGCGCCCGTGCCAGTCGCAGACGGACCGGACTGCGGACCTTCTGTATCTTCAGACATGCGGCGCCGTCCATTTTGCGAGGGACGCTTTATCGGTTGCCGAGAGATCGAGACGCCCGGCCACGACGAATTGCTTTCGTGCATCGTCCTCGCGCCCTGCATAGAACAGCGCCTCGCCCCATTTCAGATGCAGCCGTCCCCAGTTGGGTGCGTATTGGTTGGCTTCCTCGAGTTTCGCCAGAGCCAGATCGGAGCGGTTCTTCAGCATCAGCGCCTCGCCCCACATCTCCAGCGGATCGGCGAAGTGCGGGCCTTTCAGATTGGCTTCGCGGAATTTCTCGATCGCGCCGTCGAGATCGCCCTTCGCCAACAGCATCGCACCCCAATCGGCATAGGTGAAGGGTATTGATGGCGCCATGGCAACCGCATGCGCAAACCAGTAACCGGCTCCTGTCCAGTTCCTCTCGATCGCATCAATCCGGTCGCGAAAGCGGATACACATCGCGCAATCCGCAGGCGTTCTGTCGATCAGCGCATGTGCGCCCCTGACATCGCCGAATTCTGCCCGAACCAGCGCGCTCACCGGAGTTTCCCAGCGCCTGTTGCCCTCCGCGACGATTCCAGCCCCGCGCGGAAACATATTCATCGCGACTGGCACTTCATCTGCCGCTTCCTTGAAATGGCCCAGAAGAACGTCCGCCAGCCTCACGCTCCAGTGCAGGCTTGACGCGTCCAGAGGGTTCGACGCCGGAGGTACCGAATCCCGGATTTGCCGCGGGCACGCGGAATCGTGCAACGCGCCGCAGGCCCGCAAATCGTCATCAATAGAAAGGGCGCGTACGTGATCGTTGCCGGGCGTCAATTCCATCTGGCGCCCATAGTCCAGCACCGCAAGATTGTCCCCCAGCACAAGAGCAAGGTGCTGCTTGTTGAAGAGCGAGTCGGCCAACGCGGCGGATGGCTTCATGTCGGAATTCCCGCCACGGACGGTCAACGCTTCCGCTTCCTTGCGGATGGTCAGCACGTCCTCGTCATGCTGGAGCGTCTGCTCGGTGTTGGCCAGGTCCGTGTACGCATCGAGCGTCGGTCTGGTGGCAATCGCCCGGCGTAACATTTCAACGCCCCCATAAAGATCGCCGCCGAAAACTTTCCCCATTCCAATTGCATCGTAGGACCAGGCGCGATCCTCGACGCCTCCCGTATGGACCAGATCGTTCAGAATTGCGTTGGTTTCGGCAAAATACTTTGGATTGAACAGAAATCCCCGCGCCGTCCTCAAGTAAAGCGCGTAGCGATAGGGTTGTGTGCTGCGAAAGACCGACCTGGCGGCGTCATCGAACAGTGCATCGAGGTCCGCCTCGCTGCCGGTGAAAGTCCCGCTCGCAATTCCGCCCGTGCGCGCGGTCACGGCGATGCCGCTCGCCGTTCGATAGATTTCGCCCTTGATGTGGGTCTGACGGCCGAGCCATTCGTGCAGATATTTGTTGATTTCGCCGATCGAAACGCCCGTATCGGGAACCTGAACCTTGATGTCGTTGTCCCAATTGTTGGCATAGCTCGATGCGGCGCGCGTCGAGTTGGTCTCGGCCTGCATCGCAAACAATCGATCCTGAATTTTCGAGGCAACCACTTCTCCGGTCACGCCTTTCGCGGCCATGTCGGGCGGCACCGAGAATGTTTCAATCACCAGCGCGTCGTCATGCGCGGCGTTCCAGACGGCGCCTCCGATAGCTGCCACGATTGCCAGAACAATGACCGCGACCGCGAACTCGAACGCAAGCTTCATCACGTCGCCGATGTGATGCACGCGCAGCGACCAGTGACGCAGCTTCAGCTCGTGCTTCAGTTCATGCGCCTGCAGGCGCAACACCTCGGTCTGCGCGCGCACGGCCATGCTTTGTTCGTCGAGAAATCCGGACTGCCGCCTGAGAAACGCATCCGCTTCATCCCGGCTTGCCCCGCCGAGTGCCAGAGCGACCACAGCGGGATCGCTGCCGGCGGGCGCCGCGCCGGTTCCCGGCGCCGGCGCTTCCTTGTCATCGTCTGTCATGCGTAACCTTTGAAAGTTCGGATTTTTCCGATGGAGACAGATCGAGACCCGCCGCCGTGGCGAAGTGCTTTCGCGCTTCATCCTTGCGGCCGGTGTAGAACAGCGCCTCACCCCATTTCAGATGCAGATGGCCCCAGTTGGGCGCGTATTTGTTTGCTTCCTCGAACTTGGCCAGCGCCGGGCCGGAGCGGTTCTTCAGCATCAGCGCCTCGCCCCACATCTCCAGCGGATCGGCGAAGTGCGGGCCTTTGCGATTGGCTTCCTTCAATTTTTCGATGGCTGAGTCCGCGTCGCCCTTTGCCAGCAGCATGGCGCCCCATTCGGCATCGGCAAGGGGAATGGACGGCGTGCGCGCCGAGACGAAAGCAAACCAATACGCGGCGCGTGTCCAATTCCGCTCCGCTGCAGCGACCTCACCGCGTACTCGCACACAGAAATCGCAGTCGAGGGGCGTGTTGTCGATCCGTGCGTGCGCGGCTTTGATATTGCCCAAATGTGCATCGGCATCCGCGAGGGCAGGAAGCACACCTCTGTCGCGAACCGGCGCAACGACTTTGCCCAACTTATCCAGGCCCGCCAATAGGGTCGCGCCTTGCGCCGAAAGCGCCTGCCACTGGCCGAGAAGCACGTCTGCCGCTGCACGATTGATCTCACGATTGAGCAGCGTCGCCGCATCCTTCGACGCCGGAAATCCGGCCCATGCCGTGCGCGCGCAGGCAGGATCATGCATCGCCGAACATGCAAGAAGTTCACCGGTAAACGCATCTTCCCAGGAGTGACGATCCGGCATCGCTTCAAGCGCGTGCGCCAGCAAAACTGCCGCGAGATTGTCCCCGCTGAACAGATCGAGAGATATCTGGACACGGGGAAGTGCGACGGGCCGGTAATAGGGATTGAGGTCGGTGTCGCCGCCACGCGCGCCCAGAGCGATCGCGTGCATGTCTGCCTCCCAGGCATTCTCTTCGTGGTCCAGCGTGTCTTCGTTATTGGCGAGGTCGGTCCACGCGATGATGTTGTCGGGCTTCGTTTCGGTTGCCCGCAGGTAGAGGGTGTGGGCGGTTTCCAGCGCGCCGTCAGATTCCGCCACGTAAGCGAGGCCGATATACGCCCACGAGCGATCCTCCCGGGAACCCGTCCGGACCAGATCCTCCAATACGGGTCTGGCTTCCGGCAGGCGACCGTGACTGAACAGATAGACGCCATAGCGATAGGGTTGCGTATTGCGATAGATGGCCTCGGCTGTTTTCTGGACCAGCGTATCGAGATCGGACTCGCTGCCGGTAAACGTCGGACTCGACTCGCCGCTCGCGCGCGCCGTGACAGCGATGCCGTTCCCAGAGCGATACACCTCGCCGTCGATATGCGTTTCATGGCCCAGCCAGTCCGCGAGATAGCGATTGAATTCGCCGATCGAGATTCCGGTCTCGGGAATCTGCACCTTGATGTCCTTGCCCCAGTTGTTGGCGTAGCTCGAAGGCGCGCGGAAGGAATATGTCGCATTCTGCATCGCCGTGAGCCGATCCTGCAGTTTGGCGGCGATCACCTGGCCCGTGAGGCCGCGCGCAGCCATATCGGGCGGCACGGAAAACGCTTCGATCACGGCGCCGTTGTCTTCATGCGCGCGCCAGACAGCCGTGCCGATCGCGACGACGACGAGTCCGACGATGGCGACGGCCATGATCTGCAGCATGCCGCGCATCTGATCGTTGAACCGCCGCCAGCGCAGATGGGAGATGTCGAGGTCCTCCTCCCGCGTCAGTCTTTCGATCTGCAGATCGAGCAGCCGGCCATGCTTGCGCAGATATGCTTCCGACGCAGGGTTCAGCGGGGCGCCCAGCGCCATCTGCGATGCAAGGGCATCCCCGCTGGCTTCGTCTCTCGAGAGTTCTTCGTCTTCGAAATCTTCAGCCATGCGATTTCATCCAGTTCGAAAGTACGGATTTGTCGGCGGAAGACAGATGGAGCGCCGCCGCCATGGCCAATTGTTTCTTCGCGTCGTCTCTCTTGCCTACGTAGAACAGCGCCTCGCCCCATTTCAGATGCAAGCGGCCCCAGTTGGGCGCGTATTTGTCGGCCTCCTCGAATTTCGCCAGCGCCAGATCGGAGCGGTTCTTTGCCATCAGCGCCTCTCCCCACATCTCCAGCGGATCGGCGAAGTGCGGGCCCTTGGCGTTTGCCTCTTTGACCTTCGCAATCGCGGCGTCGTATTCGCCTTTGGCCAGCAGCATCGCGCCCCAGTCGGCATCGGCGAAGGGGATATGCGGCGACCGCTCGGAAACGAGGGAAAATATCCGCGCTGCTTCTGCCCAGTCGTGTTTCGCCGCAGCGATGTTTCCGCGGACCCGCATGCAGACGTCGCAATCGGGCGCGGTTTTGGCGATCACGCCTTCCGCGTCTGCAAAACGGCCCACATGCGCGAGCGCCAGCGCGTAACCGGGCCATATGTATCTGCGCACATATTCTTGCCGTCCCGGGTCGGCGAGGTAGAGCATTTCCGCCTGATGGCCGGCGGCGACCGCGGCGTTCCAGTCGCCCTGCGTCGCCGCGATCCGCATCCGCGCCTCATCGACCTCCGGGTTTGGCGTACCTGCCTCCGACTTCGGGGGAATGGAGTGTGCAAACGAACGGGCCAATGTCATGTCGTGATCTGCGGCATATTCCTCGGCACGTGTAAGAGGCGCGGAATAGCTGTCGCCGTTCGCGACGAATGTGTCCTCCGCCTTGATGACCGCTGCCCAGTCTCCGAGGATCGAGTCAACTCTGGACTTGAAGAAGAGCGGAGCGCTCGCGACGAGAGCCGGATCGAGATCGGCGACTTCCGCTCCATCCCAAAGGCCGATCTCGTGCGAAGTGAAACGCCATGCGGCCTCCTCATGACCCAGAGTCATTTCGGCGCTCGCGAGCCAGCCGATGGCGGTGGGATTTTGCGGGTCGAGCGCGCCTGCGGTGCGGGCTTTGGCAAGTGCGGCTTCGAAGTTGTGAGAATCCGACAGAAGGCCCGCCCATGCCGCGTAGGCAACGGCGCGATCATGCGCGTCGCCGGTCTTCGTCAGGGGCACGACCGCCGCCAGCGCTTCGGGGACCCGTTTGTTGGCTTCGAGCCAGTCGAGATAGCGCAGAGGCCGAACGACGGCGAACATGTGTTCGGCCGCCTTCTGGACGAGCGCGTTCATATCCGCGCCTTCGATGGTTACGCCGGGTTGTCCGCCTGCGCGGGTGGTGAGTGAATAACCCTTCGCGGCGCGCACCAGGTCGCCGGTGACATGCGTTTCGCGCCCCAGCCATTCGTGCAGATAGCGGTTGAGTTCGCCTATGGAAATTCCCGTCTCCGGAATTTCGACGCGCACCTCTTCGGAAGTACCGGCATGATAGGAGCCCGCGCCTTGGGCGAAGGAGCCAACGGACGACTGCATGCGCCCGAAGTCGTCGAGCACGCGACCGGCCAGCACGCTTCCTGTCATGCCCGTCTGCGCCACGTCGGGCGGAACCGAGAAAGCGTCCACGACGAGATCGCGATCCTGCGAGGCGTTCCATACCATCGTGCCAAGCCCGCAGACGACGAGAAGCACGACGAGAAACCCCGCGGCCTCCAGCGCGCCGCGCGCATAATCGCTGAAGTGCCGAAACCGCAGATGCGAGATTTCGAACAGATGATGCGCGTGGAGTCTTTTGTTCTCCAGATGCAGGTTCTCCATCTGCAGCTGGGACAACGCGCTCTGCCTGTCCAGAAACAGGTCGGCCTTCTCGCGGCTGGCCGCACCCAGAACTCTCCAAGCCGCCGCGTCGGCCTGCGAACGAGTCGATCGAGATGCCTCGCGTTCCTCTTCCTCAGCCATGTTGCGCCTTCCACTTCACGAGTGCGGCCCTGTCGGCTTGCGACAGATCACGTTGCGCCGCCAGCGCGAATTGCGTCCGCGCTGCATCCTTGCGCCCCGCGTAGAACAGCGCCTCGCCCCATTTGAGATGGAGGCGTCCCCAGTTGGGTGCGTATTTGCCTGCTTCCTCGAATTTGGCGAGCGCTAGATCGGAGCGGTTCTTGGCCATCAGCGCCTCGCCCCACATCTCCAGCGGATCGGCGAAGTGTGGACCTTTCAGATTGGCAAGTGCGAATTTGACGATGGCGCCGTCGCAATCGCCTTTCGCCATCAGCATCGCGCCCCAGTCGGTATAGGCAAAAGGAATGGACGGCGCCTGCCTCACCGCTTCGGCAAACCAGAACGCCGCAGCGGTCCAGTTCTTCTGCGCAGCATCGATGTTGCCGCGCATGCGCACGCAGAGATTGCAATCCAGCGGCGTCCGATCGATCCGTGCATGTGCCGCCTGGAAATTGCCCATTGCGGCGGACGCATAGGCGGATGCCGGCCAGATGCGCCGCGCGCGAATGACGACGAAGGCGTTTCCGTCGATTCCATTCGTCAGCCCTGCCGTGGCGAAGGCTCGTTCGACATTGCGCTCCTGTTTCAGCGTGGAGGCCCAGTCTTCTGCCATGAAGGCGCCCCAGAACCGGTCGATGCTTCGGCTTCCGGTTATGGCGGGGTCCGTCGCTGGCGCAAGCTTGTCCAATTCGGAAAATGCCCCGCGTGTGTCATGAAGATCGACGCGCGCGCCGACAACATTCTCAAGCGCCTGTTCGACCGACTCGCTGTAGTCGGGAAGTTCGGCGGCGCTTTGCCAACGTGTGATCGCCGCTCCGAAGTCGCCGAGATCCGCCGCTATGGAAGCCTGAACGCCCGGAAGCAAAATGTCGACGGAGCGCTGCGTCAGCTCGACGCCGCGGTTCGATGCCAACAGCGGCAGGGAACGGCGGTTCGCCTTCAGCGCCTCCTCGTCGTGGCCCAGCGTTGATTCGTACTCGCCGATATTGGTCCAGGCGAGCGCGAAGTCCGGCTTAAGAATGGTGATCTTCCGGTATTCCGCGACGGCGGAATAAAGATCGCCAACGCCGTCGGCTGCATCCAGACTCCCAATGCCGTTCAGCGCCCAGGCCCGTTCCGAGACGGTTGACCCTTCCCTGGCAAGCCGCAGCAGAATATTTCGCCGACGGCCCG
Organism: Rhizomicrobium sp.; assembly: GCA_036511745.1. GTDB lineage: Bacteria > Pseudomonadota > Alphaproteobacteria > Micropepsales > Micropepsaceae > Rhizomicrobium. The sequence goes on along the minus strand of DATCBQ010000076.1, from coordinate 5,374 downwards.
GCGCCTCCCGGCCGATCATGTAGATGGCATAGCGATAGGGCTGCGTGTGATCGTAGATCGCTTCGGCTGTCTGCTGCAGAAGCGCATCGAACTTCGCTTCCGGGCCGGAAGCAGTGCTGGCGCCATTGCCGCCTGCCCGTGCCGTGATCGCGATGCCATCCGCCGTTCGGAAGACTTCGCCGGTAATCCGCGTCTGGTGTCCGAGCCAACCTTCCAAAAACCGATAGAACTCGCCGATCGAGATTCCGGTATCCGGAATCTGCACCCTGATGTCGTCGCCCCAATTGTTGACGTAGGAATTCGCGGGCCGCGCGGTGTCGGTCGCATCCTGCATGGCGGCGAGCTTGTCCTGAAGCTGTGCTGCCACCGCCTGCCCGTTGAGGCCGCGTGCGGCCAGATCCGGCGGAACGGAAAAGGCTTCGATGACAAGGCTGTTATCGCGCGACGCCGTCCAGATGGCGCCCGCAATACCGGCAGCGATGACGAGAAAGATAAAGGCGAGCGCGACTTCGAATCCGGCCTTCATCACCGCGCTTAGATTGCCGAAGCGCAGCGACCAGTGGCGCAACCGGTTCTCGCGCTCCATGTCGTCGATTTCCAGATCGAGCAGCCGCGCCTGCTTCTCCGCAACGATCCGCTGTTGACGGAGGAATTCACGCGCCTCGGTGCTGCCGCCCGCGTCCGACATGGCGGCACTGAGAGCGGCGGAGTCCGGTTGTACATTGGCGTCATGCTGCCGACATGACTCTTCATGCTCAGCCATGCGCGTTCACTCTGGCAAGACCGGCTCTGTCGGCGGCAGATAGATCGAGATGCGACGCCATTGCGAACTGTTTCCGCGCCTCGTCCTTGCGCCGCGCATAAAACAGCGCCTTTCCCCATTCGAAATGCAGGCGGCCCCAGTTGGGCGCGTATTTGTTCGCTTCCACGAACTTGGCCAGCGCCAGATCGGAGCGATTTTTCAGCATCAGCGCCTCGCCCCACATCTCCAGCGGATCGGCGAAGTGTGGGCCTTTCTGGTTCGCGAGTTTGAATTTTGCAATCGCGCCGTCGAAGTCACCCTTCGCCAGCAGCATGGCGCCCCAGAATGTGTCGGCATAAGGCATGGACGGAGTTCGTGCCGAATATCTCGAGAACCAATAGCCGGACGCTGCCCAATCACGTTTTGCCGCGGCGATCTGTGCACGCGCCCTCAGGCAGGAATCGCAAGCGACAGGTGTCCTGGAGATAATCGCCTGGGCGCCCGCGCTGTCCCCGCTGCGCGCCATGGCCGACGCGAGTTCCGGCAAGACGCGAATATGCAGATCCGCTGGTTGTATGGCGTAGGTTTGAAATATCTGAACCGCCTTGCGCTCCCAGCGGATTACGCCGGGCCAGTCTTTCTCCTCGGTGGCGATACTTGCCTGGGCAAGTTCGGGAGCAGCGCTCTGCCGGTCGATATTGCTTTCCTTCGGCGGAATCAAAGCCGCGTAACGGCGCGCCTCGGCGATATCGTGATCGTCGGCTTCATAGCCCACCATGAATACGTTGCCGCAATCCAGCGCGTCGGGGCGGCCCACGGCATTGCGGCATTGGACGATCGCGCCCGCCGGGTCGCCGGTGTCAATGGCCAGATCGGCGGACAGCGCGGTAAGCAGGGTTGTCGCCAAATCGGGATTGAGGTCGGCCGCTTTGCCGGCCTTGATGAGAGACAGAACCGTTTTCTCCGCGCGCAACGCCTCTTCGCCATTCCCGGCGTTGTAAGCGCCGGCATCGACCTGGAACCACGCAGCAGCGTTGGCGGGATCCAGTTGGACGGCAAGCAGGCTTTTCTCCTCCTCGCCATAGGGATTTCGCTCCCGGAAGAGCAGCGTACCCCAACTCACATAGGCGAGCGCGCGATCGCGAACGCTGCCGCTGCCCGCCAGCGGCACGACGATGGCTTCCGCTTCGCCGTATCGACCGCGCTCCGCCAGATAATCGGCGTACCGCAACGGACGCCCCGCGCGATAAAGGCGCTCCGACGCGGGATCGATCAGCTTGATCAGATCGCCGCCCTCCACCGTGTTTCCCGGCTGGTCGCCGTAACGAATGGTCAGCGCGAATCCTTTCACCGTGCGCACGAGATCGCCGGCAACATGGGTTTCGTGGCCAAGCCACTCGCGCAGATAGCGATTGAGCTCGCCGATGGAAATGCCGGTGCTGGGTATTTCGATGCGGACCTGTTCGGTGTCGTTGCTGTGAAATGCGCCGGCGCCCTGCGCGAGAGAGTATGTGCTCGCCTGCATCTGGCCCAGCCGGTCGAGAATGCGCCCGGCGAGAACGCTGCCCGTCATGCCCGACTGCGCCACGTCCGCCGGAACCGAAAAGGCGTCCACGACCAGATCTCGGTCCTGCGTGGCGCTCCACACCATGCTGCCGAGGCCGCAGACGATGAGGAGCACGACGAGGAAGCCTGCAAGCTCGAGGCCAACCCGCGCATGGTCGCTAAACCGGCGAAAGCGCAGATGCGAAAGGTTGAGCAGAGCCTCTTCCTTCAGCGCCGCTTTCTGGAGCCGCAGGACCTCCGTCTGCTCGCGGAGGAATTCCCGCGCCTCCCGCGCTACGGTTTCATCGCGCGCCGCTGCTTCCATCGCAATGCCGAGCGCGGAGAACTCCGTTGACTGCCCCCTCTTTACGCCGACGTTTTCTTCCTCAACCATGCCCGTTCCACCTGCGCACGAGCCGGATTTTGTCTTCTCCGGAGAGATCGAGACCAGTCGCCACCGCGAACTGCTTCGCCGCTTCGTCCTTGTGCCCTGCGTAGACCAGCGCCTCTCCCCATTTGAGATGCAGCCGGCCCCAGTTGGGCGCGTATTTGTCGGCGTCCTCGAATTTGGCGAGTGCCAGATCGGAGCGGTTCTTCGCCATCAGCGCTTCGCCCCACATCTCCAGCGGATCGGCGAAGTGCGGGCCTTTCGCGTTGGCGAGCGTGAACTTCGCGATGGCGCCGTCATAGTCGCCCTTCGCGAGAAGCATTGCGCCCCAGTCCGTTTCGGCGAAGGGGATGGAGGGCTGCCAGGAGACGGCGCGCGCGAACCACCACTCGGCTTGGAGCGACTTTCCTTCGACTGCGCGAATGCGCGCGCGCATCAACAGGCAGACATAGCAATCGCCCGGAGTGCGGGAGATTGCCGTATCGGCTTGGCTGAAATTCCCCAATCGCGCATCGGCATACGCGACCCAGGGTGTTTCGCGCGCAAAGGCGAGCCGGCGGAGGCCGCGATTTTTCGCCAGAATCGGTGCCATCGCATGCGCGTCATCAAGAACGGCGCGCCAATTCTGGTTTTCGGTATCGATTAGCATACGCACCCATTCGTCATCCACGAGCGGCACATCCGAATTGATCCGGGCTTGTCGCTGCTTTTGATCGGCCAGAGCAGCCCGCGCGGCCACAAGATTGTGTTCACCCACTTCCGCGCGCGCGAACAATGCCCTGGCACTGAATATCGACGTATAGGATAGCGCCCGGGAGTCGTTCACCGCTCCCAGAGCAGGCGCAGCGTCATGGAACGCACCAAGATTCACCGCCGCGATGCCCTGAAGTCTTTTCAGGGACAGGGGCGCGATGTCGGCGGATATGCCCCCGTGGTCGGTCGAAGAAAGAATCGATATTGGGAGCCTGCTGTCGCGAATCGCCTCTTCGGGACGGCTGATCACATCTTCGATCAGCACGATATTCTGGCGCTGCAAGAAAGCCTTGGGCGCATATGCTGTCGCCGTCCTGAGTAAAGCCAGCCTCGCAAATTCCCCGTCGGTCAGTTCGACGGCATTCGACCAGCCGAGATAGCCCCAGCCGCGCTCGGCCGACGATCCGTGCTCCGCAAGTTGCATGAATTCGGCCTTGGCCTCGGCATCGCGGTCGGTCTCCGAAAGATAAACTCCGTAAAGGTAGGGCTGAGTCAGCTGGTAAACGGAGTCGGCGATGCGCTGAACGAGTTTGTCGAAGTCGATATTTGGACCGCTCACCGTCGCGCTGCCGCTCCCGCCGGCCCGCGCCGTCAGATCGATTGCGGATTGCGATTCTACAACCTCGCCCGTGACATGCGTGGGATGCCCGAGCTTCTCGCGCAAAAAGCGATCCAGTTCGCCCAGCGAGACACCCGTATCCGGAATCTCCACCTTGATGTCGTCGCCCCAGTAATTGGCGTAGGATTGCGTCGCGCGCTGCGAGTGCGTTTGCGCCTGCATTTCGGCGAGGCGGTCGAGAACATGGGAGGCGACGACGTCGCCCGTGAGGCCGCGGGCGGCCAGATCCGGCGGCACCGAAAATGGTTCGATGACCAGACCGCCGCTGCCGGCGGCGTTCCAGACTATCAGCGCAAGCCCCGCCGCCAGCGCCAGGCAGACAAGCACCGTCATCGCCTTGAGCGCGATGGAGAAGCGTTGATCGACGATGCCGAGCCGCGTGCGCTTGTCCTGATCGCGCAATTGCTCGCGCTGTTCGGCGATCAGCTTCTTCTGCTCGTGCAGGAAATCGGCGATGACGCCACTGAGCTCGGGCTGGTCGCGTGCGCCGTCCAGCGCCAAAGAGGTTGCGGCTGCGTTCGATTCGAGCCTGTCTTCGGTTTGCGATGCCGCGTCGAAGGGGCCGTCAGCCATGTGTACCCCTCATGCGTGCGAGTTCGGAGATTTCCGGCGGCGTGAGATCGAGACCCGACGCAACATCGAACTGTTTCTGCGCGCCCGCCTTGTCGCCGGACCAATACAGCGCCTCGCCCCATTGGAGATGCAGGCGCCCCCAGTTGGGCGCGTATTTGTCGGCGTCCTCGAACTTCGCCAGTGCGAGATCGGAGCGGTTCTTCGCCATCAGCGCCTCGCCCCACATCTCCAGCGGATCGGCGAAGTGCGGGCCTTTCAGGTTTGCTTCGCGGAATTTTTCGATTGCGCCGTCGAGATCGCCCTTCGCCATCAGCATCGTGCCCCAATCGGCATAGGCGAAGGGGATGGACGGTTCCTGCTTCACGGCAAGGGCAAACCAGAACGCCGACGCGTTCCAGTCCCCCTCCGTCGCACGGATACGGGCGCGGGCGCGAATGCACAGCCCGCAATCGGACGGTGTCCTGTCGATGAGCGCGCGCGCGGCCGCCAACTCGCCCGTTTTCGCCTCCGCCAGCGCAAGCAGCGGCCAGATCTGCGTCGGCCGATAGAGGTTCGCTTCCGATTCCGCATCAAGTTTTGCTTGGAGAGTATCCGCGGCGCGAGCGACACTCAGGACATCGGGCCAGTTATTCTGCGCTGCCGCGCCGAGCAGTTCGACGTATTTGGCATTTTGACCGGCATAGTCCTTCACGATTGCTCCACCTTTGCCGAACGTGCTTGCGTCGGTAATGGCCGGCGCACTCGCGACGGTTCG
>DATCBQ010000075.1:0-22154 GCA_036511745.1 Rhizomicrobium sp. | reverse complement strand
GTTCGTGCAGCGCCGGAGAATTTCGCCGACGTCGTCGCGATCGCCCGGGCCTGTGGCGTCAGCCAGACGAAGCTCGGCGAATTGATGCGCGATCATGCCCATCTCGCGCCGGCGCAATGGCTGCGGCGCGAGCGTGTCCGGGCGGCCTGCCGCCATCTGTTGGATGGCGACGATAAGATCATCGACATCGGCTTCGCTGTGGGGTTCGAAAGCGAATCTGTTTTTCACCGCCAGTTCCTTGCTCTCACGCGGATGACCCCGGGAGCCTGGCGGGCGCTGAAGAGCACTTCGGTGTTTCTTGTTCAGCTTCCGCCGACGTGGCGCGAAGCCGAAATCCTCGCCTATCATGCGCGCGATACCGAAAGTCTGTGCGAACGCGTCGAGGGTCGGCGAATCTTTAAGGCGCTCGCGACTCCGGATGGAGGGACCATCCTGGAAATCTCTCTTGAGAATGAAGGCGCGTGGTGCCGTGCCCATGCCGCTACCAAACTCGGGCGCGACAGCATGGCGATGCTGCATGCGGTTGCGCTCAGGATGCTGGGCTTGGCCAACGAAGTCTCCGGGTTCGAAACGCGGGCGAACCGCGATGGTCGGCTTTCGCCTCTCGTTGCGCGCCGCAAGGGACTGCGTCTGCCCCTGACATCGACAGGTTTCGATGGTCTCGCCTGGGCGATCATTGGCCAGCAGGTCAACGTGAAGTTCGCAACTGCGCTTCGCCGCGAAGTCATTCGGCTTGCAGGTGAACCGGTGGAGGGAATGTATGCTCATCCCACTGCTCCGCGCCTCGCGGCGCTGGACCCGAAGGAACTCACTTCGCGCAAATTCTCCCGCGCCAAGGCAGAATACCTTATTGGGGCGGCGCGCCGCGTTGCCGAAGGCGGGCTCGACGCGGAGACGATGGGCGAAGGCTCGGCCGTGGCCGCGGAGAAATCCCTCAGGCGCATCCGAGGTATCGGAACCTGGACGGCGCGCTATATGCTTATGCGGGGAGCCGGTTTTGCGGATTGTGCACCGGCAGGTGACAGCGCGCTTGCAACCGCACTGCAGCGGCTGCATCAGACGCCGGCACGGCCGGACGTCAAGGAGACCGAGGCGCTGATGCAGGAGTATTCGCCGCATCGCACGCTCGCCACCGCGCATCTGTGGGCAAGCTTGAAGGACGCCGCATGATACGGGAGTCACTGCGCTGGGGCCTGATCGAGACGCGCTTCAGCATTTTTACCGCTTGGGTGGACGATGCCGGTTGTCTCGTGCGTTTCTGGCTCAATCCCCGCAATCCCGAAAAATTCGACTCAGATGCGAGGCGCGACCAGAACGCCATCGCTTCGGTGAGCACACAGATCGAAGAATACTGTGCCGGCTCGCGACAAAAGTTCGACTTGGCGCTGGCGCCGCAAGGCACCCCATTTCAGCATGAAGTCTGGGACGCGCTTCTGAAAATACCGTTCGGCACCACCACCAGCTACGGGGCGCTCGCGACAGCACTCGGACGTTCCGGCGCCGCCCGCGCCGTAGGTCTCGCCAATGGCTCCAATCCCATTGGTCTCATAGTGCCCTGCCATCGCGTGATAGGCTCCGACGGAAGCCTGACGGGTTATGGCGGCGGTTTGCCGCTCAAACGCGCACTGCTCCAACACGAAGCCGATGTAGCGCGAGGCGAGGGCGACCTGTTCGCGCCCAAACGAAACCGCGCCCAGGCAGACAGAATCGCAAACCTCCCGCCCGGTTAAGTCCGGACGGCCCCGGACAGCTTTATCACTTCGAAACCTGTCGTTTCTATTCTCTCGCGACCGTCCGATCGAAGTGGGACAAATGCCCCAGACCGAATTGAATTTGGCCCTTGAAATCCGTGCATTGAGAAAGACCTTTGCGCGGCCCGCGGTGGATGCGCTCGATCTTCGGGTGCGGGCGGGCGAGTTCTACATGCTTCTCGGGCCCAACGGTGCCGGCAAGACGACCACCCTGCGCATGGTCGCGGGATTGTTGCGCCCCGACGCCGGTCAGATTTCCGTGTTCGGCACCGATGCGTTGGCAAACCCCGTCGCCGCCAAGGCAATCATGGGCTGGCTCTCCGACGAACCAATGATCTATGACAAGCTGACTCCGCTCGAATATCTCGCCTTCGTGGCCGGCTTGTGGAGTGTCGAGCCGGATCTCGCCAAACATCGCGCCCACGATCTGATCCGCTGGCTGGGGCTCGAACAACACGCACACGAGCGCTGCGAGGGATTTTCGCGCGGCATGCGCCAGAAGGTGGCGCTGGCAGGCGCGCTTGTTCACGAGCCGAGGCTGATCATTCTCGACGAACCACTCACGGGTCTCGATGCGGGCGCCGCGCGTCTGGTCAAGGACGTGCTCACGGAACGGGTTCGCGCAGGAAGCACCGTCATCATGACAACGCATATCCTGGAGATCGCCGAACGCATGGCCGACCGTATCGGGGTCATCTCCGGAGGCCGCCTCATCGCCGAAGGAACCCTGCAGGAGCTCAGTGCGCACATGGGCAACACCGGCGCCAGCCTTGAGGATATGTTCCTCGCCATCGTCGGACAGGACCTCGCCGCCGAATGACCGGGTCCGCTTCGCTAGGCTGGTTTGCCTGCCATGAACTGCGCCTCGCCTGGCGGGACATGCTTTCCATGATGACCGCCGGGCGACGTGATCGGGAGCGCAAGATCGCCATCGGCGCCGCGATCTTCGCGGTCTTCATGCACGTCGTCGCTGTTCTTGTCCTGGGACGCTACGGAACGGTGAGCGGAAATCCAGGGCTGCCGGTGTTGATCGCGGTTACTTCCGGTGTGCTGCTGTCGGGGTCGGCCATGCTGTCCCAGGCCATGGAGAGCGTGACACGTGCCTTCTACACGCGCTCCGATCTTGAGTTGATTCTGGCGTCGCCCGCCCGCGCGGACAGGTTGTTCGCCGTTCGCATCGTCGCGATGGCAATGTCCGTCAGTTTGATTTCGCTGTTTCTGATCGGACCGTTCATAGACGTGCTGGCCTGGCGTGGCGGCATCAAATGGCTGGCCGCCTACGGGGTGATCGTGGCTTTGGCTCTCGCTGTAACGTCTTTGGCGGTACTTCTCACCGTGATCCTCTTCCGGACCACTGGGCCGAAGCGAACCCGGCTCGTGGCACAGATTGTGGCCGCAGTGATCGGCGGCGTCTTCGTGATCGGACTGCAGATGGGGGCGATGTTCTCGACCGGAACCCTGTCGCGATTCGCGTTCCTGCGCTCGCCTTTTGTGCTGACACACGCACCAGATGTTCCCAGCGCCCTGTGGTGGCCGGCGCGCGCGGCATTGGGCAATGTGACCTGCCTGGCCGCAACCCTCGGAGCAAGCGCGGTGCTGTTTCTCGCAATGACCGCACTCATGGCCCCGCGTTTCGCAGATTGCACGATTGCCGCGGCGGGCGCTGCACGAACTGCGGCGCCTGCGGGAAGAACGCGCGCGTCATTCCGCGTTCGTGCGACCGCGCAGACCTTGCGGCGCAAGGAATGGTTGCTGCTGTTGCGCGACCCCTGGTTGATGTCGCAGTCGCTAATGCAATTGCTCTATCTGCTTCCTCCTACCGTTCTGCTGTGGCGGAGCTTCTCGGTCGGCGCGGATGTGTCCGTTGTCCTCGCGCCGGTGCTCATCATGGCCGCAGGTCAGCTTGCCGGAGGCCTGGCGTGGCTCACGATTTCGGGCGAAGACGCGCCCGATCTCGTTGCCTCCGCGCCGGTTGTCCCGTCGCGGATTCTGCGCGCAAAGATCGAAGCGGTTATGGGCATCATCGCCATGATATTCTCGCCGTTCGTTGTGGGGCTGGCGCTGGTTTCACCGTTCCGCGCGCTCATTGCCACCTGCGGTATCGCTGCATCCGCCGCTTCGGCAATAGCCATTCAGCTGTGGTTTCGTTCACAGTCCAAACGAAGCCAGTTCCGCCGCAGGCACACGTCCTCGCGCATCGCCACCTTTGCTGAAGCCTTCTCCTCGATTTGCTGGGCTGGCGCGGGCGCCATAGCGGCAGCCGGAAGCTGGCTTGCAATCATCATGGTGATAATTGCCTTGGCGATTGTCGCGGGGGTCCGCTGGCTCAGTCCGGCAAGGGCGCATGGCGACATCACCACAGCAATGTTAATGACGGATTACGCGAAACGCGCCTGGATTGCGTAGCGCTGCGTAACCGGGTTTCCCTTTTCCACACGGACATAAAGCCGTGCCAAATTATGGTAGGCAGTCAGCGAGGTTGCAGTGACGCCCGTTCCCTTAAAACCCCAAATCTCTATCGACGTCTTAAACCAAATCGACGTCCGCATTGGGACAATCAAATCGATTTCGGATATTCCGGGCGCTGACACGCTCGTGATGCTGCGTGTCAGCTTTGGCGATCACGAACGCACGATCGTCTCCGGCATGAAGAAGGAGCGTTCTAATCCGCGGGAAATCGAGGGCAGACAGGCATTGTTTGTTGTTAACCTCGCCCCGCGCCGGATAAAGGGTGTACTTTCGGAGGGCATGGTATTCGATATTGGCTATGCCGATGGTGTATTGCCCGTGCTGGCCATTCCGGAATCGCCGGTACCGGACGGCGCACGCGCCGGATAGAAATTTGATCGTCGCACGTTTCTGAATTGTACGGCGAGTTCTGACGAACAGGGCAGGCATCCGTTCGGCCGGCGGTGCCGCGAGGATTCCAGACCGCAGCTACCGAAGGAACGCGACATGACCAAAGACGAACTGACGAAATGGGCGCTGGCGAATGGCTGGCAGATGATGGAGGGCTGCCCGAGCCTGACGAAGCCCTCGTCGCCGACGCAGGCCATCGTGCGGCTGGTGCTGAAGGCGACCGTCGTCAATCTCGAAGTCAGGAAGCCCGTGGGCAAGTGGGAGAAGATCTCGGGCGTGCCCTACGCGAAGATCGAAGTCGACTCCGAGACGGGTTTTCCGCGCGGTCTCGGCCTCGACACGATTTCCGGGTTTTCGATGCTGATGCAGGACAACAAGAATCGAGCGGTGTTTGCGCCGAAAGTTTCGTCTGCGAAAAATTGAAGGGGAATGGTATCTTGATGGCAACATTCTCCGCTAATAGGAATTAGTCGCAAACACCGCTCCCCAAGGCGCGACCCGTTCGCGAGCGCTCAAAATTCGCGGATTGGCGGTAGCGCAGCGCGTTTTGCGACATTTCCTTTCGTTGCCCTTGACCCCCGATTCTCACTCTTCTATATAGCCGCACCTTCACAGACAGGCCGTCCGGCGCCGGTGGCGCGGAAACGTTGTCTGGAAGCCAGTTTTTGAGTGTTCGACACGCGCGATTTGGGAGGTTCCCAAATCCTCCGCATGGTCCGGGCGGCCCCGAAATGGGCCTGCTCCGGAATTACGTTCAGGCGCGTGACATCGCACGCATTGGAATACGGGAAGACTCATGCCGACGATCAACCAGTTGATCCGCCATGCGCGCGGCGAAAAACCCAAGCGCAACAAGGTGCCGGCGCTTGCCGGTTCGCCGCAGAAGCGCGGGGTTTGCACCCGCGTTTATACGGTGACGCCAAAAAAGCCGAACTCAGCTCTGCGCAAAGTCGCCAAGGTGCGCCTGACCAACGGCTACGAGGTCGTGAGCTACATCCCGGGAGAGGGGCACAATCTCCAGGAGCACTCCGTCGTGTTGCTGCGCGGCGGCCGGGTAAAGGATTTGCCGGGCGTGCGCTACCACATCATTCGCGGCGTACTGGATACCCAGGGCGTCAAGGACCGCAGGCAGCGTCGGTCGCTCTACGGCGCCAAGCGGCCGAAATAAGGGAGAGCGAAAGATGGCCCGCCGCCGCCGCGCTGAACACCGCGAGATCGTTCCCGACGCCAAATTCGGAGATCTCGTGCTGGCAAAATTCATGAACAGCCTGATGTATGCGGGCAAGAAATCCGTTGCCGAAAACATCGTCTATGGCGCGTTCGACACGATCCAGTCGAAGACCAAGCAGGAACCGCTGCAGATTTTCCACGAAGCCCTGCGCAATGTGAGCCCTGCCCTGGAAGTGCGCTCGCGTCGCGTCGGCGGCGCAACGTATCAGGTTCCGGTCGAGGTGCGACAGGACCGCAGTCGCGCGCTTGCCATCCGCTGGCTCATCAACGCCGCGCGAGCGCGCAACGAGCCGACCATGACCGGACGGCTTTCGGGGGAGTTGCTGGACGCTGCCAATAACCGCGGTTCCGCCGTCAAGAAACGCGAAGACACCCATAAGATGGCGGAAGCAAACCGTGCCTTTTCACACTACCGCTGGTGACGCGCAAGCGTAGCTGAGTATCCGCCATGGCCCGCCAAACCCCGCTCGAAAATTATCGGAATATCGGCATTGCCGCGCACATCGACGCGGGCAAAACGACGACGACCGAACGCATCCTCTATTACACCGGCAAGAGTCATAAAATCGGCGAAGTTCACGATGGCGCCGCGACCATGGACTTCATGGAACAGGAGCAGGAGCGCGGCATCACCATCACGTCGGCGGCCACTACCTGCTTCTGGCGCGATCATCGCATTAACATCATCGATACCCCGGGCCATGTGGATTTCACGATCGAGGTCGAACGCTCGATGCGCGTGCTCGACGGCGCCGTTGCCGTGTTCGATGCCGTGGCGGGCGTCGAGCCGCAATCCGAAACAGTCTGGCGACAGGCCGACAAGTATCGCGTTCCGCGCATCTGTTTCGTCAACAAGATGGACCGCATCGGCGCAGACTTCATGCGCTGCGTCGCCATGATGATCGATCGTTTGGGCACCCGCCCCATGGTGATTACCTGGCCGATCGGCGTCGAAAGCGAGTTCAAGGGGCTGGTCGATGTCGTTCGCATGAAGGCGCTCATCTGGCACGACGAGCAACTCGGGGCGAAATTCGACGAAGTAGAGATTCCCGACGATCTGAAGGCCAAGGCCGACGAACTGCATACGCAGCTCGTCGAGATGGCCGTTGAAGAGGATGAGGAACTTCTTGCCGCCTATCTCGACGGCAAAATGCCTACGGTCGAGCAAATCAAGGCCTGCATTCGCAAAGGCGCGACGTCGTTCCATTTCGTTCCGGTGATGTGCGGGTCCGCCTTCAAAAACAAGGGCGTGCAGCCGCTGCTCGATGCAGTCGTGGATTATCTTCCTTCGCCGCTCGATATTCCGCCAGTGGAAGGCATTGTTCCCGGAAAAGGTGTGACCGTCGCGCGGCCGGCCGACGACAAGGCGCCCTTTGCCGGCCTCGCATTCAAGATCATGGATGATCCGTTTGTCGGCTCGATCACTTTCATGCGTGTCTATTCGGGTTCGGTGACGTCAGGCACCGGCGTGCTCAATTCGGTGAAGGACAGGAACGAGCGTGTCGGGCGCATGCTGTTGATGCATGCCAACAGCCGCGAAGACGTGAAGGAAGCGAATGCGGGCGATATCGTGGCGCTGGCGGGTCTGAAATATACGACGACCGGCGAAACGCTTTGCGATCCCAACAATCCCGTGATTCTGGAACGAATGGAATTTCCCGATCCGGTGATTGAAGTCGCGATCGAACCAAAAACCAAGGCCGATCAGGAAAAGATGGGCATGGCGCTCGCGCGTCTCGCGCAGGAGGATCCCTCGTTCCGCGTCTCGACCGACGTCGAGTCGGGTCAGACGATTCTGAAGGGCATGGGCGAACTTCACCTGGAGATCAAGGTCGACATCCTCAGGCGAACTTACAAGGTCGATGCCAATGTGGGCGCCCCCCAGGTGGCCTATCGCGAAACATTGGCGAAGCCGATCACCATCCAGTACACGCACAAGAAACAAACCGGCGGTTCGGGCCAGTTCGCCGAAGTCAAGATCGAATTTGAGCCCTTGCCGCCCGGCTCGGGCTTCGTGTTCGAGAACGATGTCGTTGGCGGCTCGATCCCGAAGGAATTCATTCCTTCGGTGGAAAAGGGCCTCAAGGCACAGAAGGAAAACGGATTGCTCGCCGGCTTTCCGGTGATTGATTTTCGGGCGCGCCTCGTCGATGGCAAGTATCACGAAGTGGACTCGAATGCGCTCACCTTCGATATCGCTGCGCGCGCTGCATTTAGAGAACTCGCTTCGAGGAACGTGGTGAAGCTTCTCGAGCCGATCATGAACGTCGAAGTTGTGACGCCGGACGATTTTCAGGGTGGCGTTGTAGGCGATCTGCTTTCCCGGCGCGGTCAGGTGCAGGGCACGGATTCACGCGGCAATGCGCTGGTCGTAACCGCCATGGTGCCGCTCGCCAACATGTTCGGCTACATCAATACGCTTCGATCCATGACGCAGGGTCGCGCCAACTACTCAATGCAGTTCGATCACTATCAGCAGGTTCCGCAATCCATCGCGGATGAAGTCAAAGCCAAGTACGCCTAACCAAAGTCAGGAGAAAGCCAATGGGCAAGGCCAAATTCCAGCGGAACAAGCCGCACTGCAACATCGGGACCATCGGCCATGTCGACCATGGAAAGACGTCGCTGACGGCCGCGATTACGAAAGTGCTGGCTGAGACTGGCGGCGCCACTTACACGGCGTACGATCAGATCGACAAGGCGCCGGAAGAGAAGGCGCGCGGCATCACGATCTCGACCGCGCATGTGGAATACGAAACGAAAAACCGGCACTACGCTCATGTCGACTGTCCTGGCCACGCCGACTACGTCAAGAACATGATCACCGGCGCCGCACAGATGGACGGCGCGATTCTCGTCGTCTCCGCCGCCGATGGTCCCATGCCCCAGACTCGCGAGCACATTCTTCTGGCGCGTCAAGTCGGCGTGCCGGCGCTCGTGGTCTACATGAACAAGGTCGATCTGGTCGATGACCCCGAACTGCTGGATCTGGTTGAGCTGGAGGTGCGCGAACTTCTGTCGTTCTACGAGTTCCCCGGAGACAAGATTCCGGTGATACGCGGTTCCGCGCTTTGCGCGCTCGAAGACCGCGAAAAGGCAGTCGGACACGACTCGGTTATCGAGCTGATGAAGGCAGTTGACGAAAACATTCCGCAGCCGGAGCGTCCGATCGACATGCCGTTCATGATGGCGATCGAAGACGTTTTCTCGATTTCCGGCCGCGGCACCGTCGTGACCGGCCGTATTGATCGCGGCATCGTCAAGGTGGGCGAAGAAGTCGAGATCGTTGGCATCCGTCCCACTTCGAAGACCGTGGTCACCGGAGTCGAGATGTTCCGCAAACTGCTCGATCAGGGACAGGCGGGCGACAATGTCGGATGCCTGCTGCGCGGTATTGAACGAGAAGGCGTAGAGCGCGGCCAGGTTCTGGCCAAGCCGGGATCCGTTACGCCGCATACGAACTTCCAGGCGGAAGTTTACGTCCTTACGAAAGAGGAGGGAGGACGACATACGCCGTTCTTCGCCAACTACCGCCCGCAGTTCTATTTCCGCACAACCGACGTGACCGGAATTGTCAAATTGCCGGAGGGCACGGAAATGGTGATGCCGGGAGACAACGTGTCTATCGAGGTCGAGCTTATCGTCCCGATCGCGATGGAGGAGAAACTGCGCTTCGCAATCCGCGAAGGCGGTCGCACGGTTGGGTCGGGCGTCGTCGCAAAGATTCTGAAATAATTCGCGGAGGACGGCTCGGGCCGTATCGGAGAAAATAAAATGCAGGGACAAAACATCCGTATACGGCTCAAGGCGTTCGACCACCGCATTCTAGATAATTCGACGCGGGAAATCGTGAATACGGCGAGGCGCACCGGTGCGCAGGTGCGCGGACCCATCCCGCTGCCTACCGGAATCGAGCGCTTTACCGTCAACCGTTCCCCGCACGTGGACAAAAAAAGCCGCGAGCAGTTCGAAATTCGGACACACAAACGGCTTCTCGATATTATCGATCCCACGCCGCAGACGGTCGACGCTTTGATGAAGCTCGATCTGGCGGCTGGCGTCGATGTCGAGATCAAGCTTTAGGGAGAACGCGCGATGCGCACGGGCGTCATCACGCAGAAAGTGGGCATGATGCGGCTGTTCCTTGCGGATGGCAGGCATGTGCCCGTGACGGTCCTGAAGCTTGACGGCTGTCAGGTCGTGTCACGCCGCACAGAAGACAAGGACGGCTATTCCGCCGTTCAACTCGGCACCGGCTTTGCGAAAACGAAACGCCTGACGCGCGCCGATCGCGGGCGCTTCGCACAGGCGGAAGTGGAGCCGAAGAAAAAGCTCGCAGAGTTCCGCGTCGATGCGGAGAATCTGCTGGAGATCGGCGACATGATTCTGGCCGATCACTTTGTGCCCGGACAGAAAGTCGATGTGACCGGCGTTACGATCGGTCGCGGCTTCACCGGCGCCATGAAGCGCTGGAATTTTCGGGGACTGGAAGCAAGCCACGGCGTTTCGATTTCACATCGCTCGCTTGGCGGTACCGGCGGGCGACAGGATCCCGGCAAGACGTTCAAGAACAAGAAAATGCATGGCCACTACGGCGACGAGCGCGTAACGACACAAAATCTGGAAATCGCCAGGGTCGATGTCGAGCGCGGTTTGATCATGATCAGGGGCGCGGTGCCCGGTTCCAAGGGCGGTTATGTAATGGTTCGCGACGCAGCCAAGCGTCCGCGTCCGAAAGAGGCACCAATGCCGGCGTCGGTGCGGAAGCCCGAACGCAATGGCAAAGCCAAAGAACCGAAAGCGGCGGAGGGCTGAAAGTGAAAGCGAAAGTCCTCGACATGGACGCAGCCGATGCCGGCGAGATCGAACTCAGCGATTCGATTTTCGGGCTTGAGCCGCGGGTCGATCTCATCCAGCGGGTCGTGGTGTGGCAGCTTGCCAAGCGTCGCGCAGGCACTCACAAAGTGCTCACGCGCGGCGAGATCAATCGCACTAAACACAAGCTGTACAAGCAGAAAGGTACTGGGCAGGCCCGCCACGGCGCGCGGTCGGCTCCTCTTTTCGTCGGCGGCGCAAAAGCAATGGGTCCGGTCCAACACAGTCACGCCTTCGATCTTCCCAAGAAGGTTCGCGCGCTGGGGCTGAAGCATGTGTTGTCGGCCAAGGCAAAAGACGGCGCGATCATCATTCTGAACAGCGCGAAATCCGAAGCCGTCAAAACGAAAGAGCTTGCGAAGCAACTTGGAAAACTGGGTGCCGGAAGCGCGCTTGTCGTGGACGGAGAATTCGACAGGAATTTTCGGCTCAGCGCGCGGAATCTCTCCGGGATCGGGCTTCTGCCGGCCGCTGGCCTGAACGTCTATGACATTCTGCATCGCGACAAGCTCGTACTTACGACCGCGGCCATCAAGGCAATCGAGGAGCGTCTTTCATGAACAATTACGACGTCATCCTCTCGCCGGTAATAACGGAAAAGGCAACCAAGCTCTCCGAGGCGAATCAGGTCGTTTTTCGCGTTGCACTCGATGCAACCAAACCGAAGATCGCAAAGGCGGTCGAAAGCTTGTTCAAAGTAAAGGTCAAGGCGGTGAATACCCTTCGCGTAAAGGGCAAGAAGAAACTATCCCGCGGCCGTCCGTACACGCGAAGCGATTTCAAGAAAGCCGTGGTGACGCTGGCCGAAGGCTACCAAATCGACATCAGTACGGGTCTCTGACGATGGCGCTGAAACAATACAAACCGACCACGCCGGGCCAGCGCCAGTTGGTGCTGGTGGATCGCTCGCAGCTTCATAAGGGCGGGCCCGTGAAGGCGCTCACCGAGGGTCAGCAGCGCCATGGCGGCCGCAACAATACCGGACGCGTAACGGTGCGTTGGCAGGGCGGCGGCCATAAGCAGCGTTATCGCATCGTCGATTTCAAGCGGCGAAAATTCGACATTCCGGCCAATGTCGAGCGCCTCGAATTCGACCCGAACCGCACGTCGTTTATCGCGCTTCTGAAATACAAGGACGGCGAGCTTGCCTACATTCTGGCGCCGCAAAGGCTTGCCGCGGGCGACATGGTCGTGTCGGGCGAC
Organism: Rhizomicrobium sp.; assembly: GCA_036511745.1. Taxonomy (GTDB): domain Bacteria; phylum Pseudomonadota; class Alphaproteobacteria; order Micropepsales; family Micropepsaceae; genus Rhizomicrobium. The sequence goes on along the minus strand of DATCBQ010000075.1, from coordinate 10,236 downwards.
AAGGTCGATGTGAAGCCGGGCAACGCGATGCGTCTTTCCGGGATGCCGGTGGGTACCATTGTCCACAATATCGAAATGAAGCCCGGCAAGGGCGGTCAAATCGCACGCTCCGCGGGCACGTACGCCCAATATCTCGGTCGCGATGCGGGCTATGCCATCCTGCGGCTCAATTCCGATGAAGTGCGCCGCGTTCCGCTGGAATGCATGGCGACTGTTGGTGCTGTGTCCAATCCCGACCATATGAACGAGGTTATCGGCAAAGCGGGCCGCAACGTCTGGAAAGGCAAGCGGCCAAGCGTGCGCGGAACGGCGATGAACCCGATCGACCACCCGCACGGCGGCGGCGAAGGACGCACCAAGGGCGGCCGGCATCCCGTTACGCCCTGGGGCAAACCCACGAAGGGCGCCAAGACGCGCAAAAACAAGAGAACAACGAAATTCATCGTGCGCTCGCGGCACGCCAGAAAAACGCAAGGATAGGCCCGATGACCCGCTCGGTTTGGAAAGGTCCGTTCGTCGATGGTTATCTGCTGAAGAAGGCGGATACCGCGCGCGGGTCTGGACGCAAGGACGTGATCAAGACCTGGTCGCGCCGCTCCACGATCCTGCCGCAGTTCGTCGGGCTGATCTTTGGTGTTTACAACGGCCATAAGCACATTCCTGTGCTGGTGACCGAAGACATGGTCGGCCACAAGCTCGGAGAGTTTGCGCCTACGCGCACGTTTTACGGCCACTCGGCCGACAAGAAGGCAAAGAGGGCGTAGGATGGGCAAGGAAGCACGCGAGCGCATCCTGAACGATAGCCAGGCCCGGGCCGTAGGCCGCGGCGTGCGCTCCAGTCCGCGAAAGCTCAACCTGGTCGCACAGACCATCCGGGGCAAAACCGCCGAGCAGGCGCTCAACGAGCTTACATTCTCGCCCAAGCGCATCGCCAAGGAGGTCAAGAAGATTCTTCAGTCCGCGATCGCGAATGCGGAGAACAACCACGATCTGGATGTCGATGATCTCGTCATTACCGAAGCCAGCGTCGGCAAGAACCTGGTCTTGAAGAGATTTCACGCGCGGGCCCGCGGTCGCGGAGGCAGAGTTGAAAAACCGTTCTCGCAATTGACGATCACCGTCGAAGAGCGGCACGAAGAAAAGAAATCGACCAGGAAGCCGCCAAAAAAATCGGGAACCAAGCCTGCAACGACAAAGCCGAAAATGTCGGCGAAGGAGACGGCCTGATGGGCCAGAAAGTCAATCCAATAGGCTTGCGCCTGGGCATCAACCGAACCTGGGACTCGCGCTGGTACGCCGGCAAGAGGGAATACGGCAAACTGCTGCAGGAAGACATCAAGATACGCGAGCATCTGAGCGAGCAGCTGAAACAGGCTGGTGTCTCTCGTGTGGTCATCGAACGGCCCCACAAGAAATGTCGCATCACGATTCACTCTGCGCGTCCGGGTGTCGTAATCGGCAAAAAGGGCGCCGATATCGAAAAACTCAAGAACGACGTGCAGAAACACACACGCGATGAAGTGCACCTCAACATTGTCGAAATTCGCAAGCCCGAGATCGATGCCAAGCTCGTCGCCGAGAACATCGCGCAACAGCTCGAGCGGCGGGTTGCTTTTCGGCGCGTAATGAAGCGTGCCGTGCAGTCGGCCATACGGCTGGGAGCGCTTGGCATCAGGATCAATTGCGCCGGCCGGTTGGGCGGTGCGGAAATTGCGCGTACGGAATGGTATCGCGAAGGCCGCGTTCCTCTTCATACCCTGCGCGCCGACATCGATTTTGGTGTGGCGACCGCGAAGACCACTTACGGTACCTGCGGCGTGAAGGTCTGGATCTTCAAGGGCGAAATCATGGAGCACGACCCGATGGCGACCGAGAAGCGCCAAGCGGAGGCTTCAGATCCCAATCGCGGCGCGCAACGCCCGCAAGCCGCGCCCGCGCAATAACGGACACGTGTCATGCTCCAACCCAAACGCACCAAGTTCCGCAAGCAGCACAAGGGCCGCATTCACGGCGCCGCGAAAGCAGGCACCGACCTTAATTTTGGGGCATTCGGCCTGAAGGCGCTTGAGCCCGAGCGCATAACGGCCCGCGAGATCGAGGCAGCACGCCGGGCCATCACCCGCCACATGAAGCGGGCGGGACGTGTCTGGATTCGCGTGTTTCCGGACGTGCCGGTGTCGAAGAAACCGGCGGAAGTGCGGATGGGCTCCGGCAAGGGCGCACCGGAATATTGGGTCGCCAGGATCAAACCTGGCAGAATCCTGTTCGAAATCGATGGCGTCGATAACGACACGGCGAAAGAGGCACTGCGTCTTGGTGCAGCGAAGCTTTCGATCCTGACGAAATTCATCGCCAGGCTTGGCGCCTGAGGAGACCGCGATGGCAAGGAAAGCAGCAACGGCGGACGACATCCGCGCAAAGTCGCGGGACGAACTGGGCGATCAGCTTACGAAGCTGAAGAAGGAACAGTTCAACCTGCGCTTCCAGCGGGCAAACGGCCAGCTTGAGAACACGAGCCGGGTGCGGGTGCTGCGCAAGGAGATCGCGCGAATCTCGACAATATTGACCGAACGAAGCCGTAAGTCGGCTGAAGGATAAGGACCGGGAAATGCCCAAGCGCATGTTGCAAGGCGTCGTGGTTAGCGACAAGAACGCCAAGACAGTGGTGGTAAAGGTGGAACGTCGTTTCACCCATCCCATGCTGGGCAAGACGGTTCGTCGGTCGAAAAGGTATCACGCCCATGATGAGAATGGGCAGTTCAAGCTGGGCGATCTTGTGCGTATTCGCGAATGCAGACCGCTTTCCAGACTGAAAACCTGGGAAGTCGTCGGCCGCGTAGGCGATGAAAGCTAAAGGCGTCGGGAGCAGGTTTCATGATTCAAATGTCAACCGAGCTGGAAGTCGCCGATAATTCGGGCGCGCGCCGCGTGATGTGCATCAAGGTGCTGGGCGGTTCACGCCGCAGATATGCCGGTGTCGGCGACACGATCGTGGTCAGCGTCAAGGAGGCCATTCCGCGCGGTCGCGTGAAGAAGGGCGAAGTGCTCAAGGCCGTCATTGTCCGCACAGCGCAGGGCGTGCGCCGGCCCGACGGCAGCCTGATCCGCTTCGATACCAATGCTGCCGTGCTGGTGAACAATCAAAACGAGCCGATCGGGACGCGCATCTTCGGGCCGGTTACCCGCGAGCTCCGCTCAAAGAATCACATGAAGATCATCTCGCTTGCGCCGGAGGTGCTCTGATGAGCGCGAAAATCAAGAAGGGCGACCGCGTCGTTATCACAACGGGCCGCGACAAGGGAAAAAAGGGCGAAGTGCTGAAGGTGTTCCCGAAGGACGAGCGCGCCCTTGTTTCTGGCGTCAACATGATCAAACGCCACCAGCGCCAGACGCCGCGGGCACAGGGCGGCATCATCAACAAGGAAGCGCCGCTCCATCTTTCCAACATCGCCCATGTCGATCCCAAATCAGGCGAAGCGACGCGGGTTGGATTCAAGACGCTGGGAGACGGCCGCAAGGTGCGTTTCGCCAAGAAGTCGGGTGAGGTCATCGATGTCTGAGAAAGGCGCCAGGGAAGGCGCAAAGCAGCCCCGCCAGAAGAAGGGCGAACAGAAAAAGCCCGAAAAATCTCCGAAGAAGCAGGCCGCTCCCGCTGCGGCGATCGAACAGGCTCCGGTCGATCCGGATTACGAGCCGCGGTTCAAGACGCGCTACGAGGAGGTCGTACTTCCGGCGCTGATGAAGCAGTTCGGCTACAAGAACAAGTATCAGGTTCCGCGAATTGCAAAGGTCGTCCTCAACATCGGCGCCGGAGAAGGTGCACAGGACGGCAAGAAGATTCAGCAGGCTCACAACGATCTGACCGCCATTGCCGGTCAGAAGGCGATCATCACGAAGGCAAAGAAATCGATCGCGAGTTTCAAGATCACGACCGGCAGGCCCATCGGCGTGAAGGTCACGCTGCGAAGAGACCGCATGTACGAATTTCTGGACCGGCTTGTTACCATGGCGCTGCCCCGGATGCGTGATTTTCGCGGTTTGAACAGCCGCAGCTTCGACGGCCGCGGCAACTATGCATTGGGCCTGAAGGAGCACATCATTTTCGTCGAGATCGACTACGACAAGACGGAAACAGTGTGGGGCATGGATATCATCGTCAATACGACTGCAAAGACCGACGCAGAAGCCAAGGCGCTTCTTCAGGGCTTTCAGTTTCCGTTCATGAATTGAGGTAGGGAAAATGGCCAAGTTGAGCCAGATCAACCGTAACAAGAATCGCGAAGAAATGGTTTTGCGTTACGCCGCCAGGCGTGCTGCGCTCAAGGCCATCACGGAGAACATGTCGATTCCTCCGGAGGACCGTTTCAGCGCGCATCTGAAGCTTGCCAAACTCCCGCGCAATTCCTCGAAGACGCGCATCCACCATCGATGCGAATTGAGCGGGCGTTCGAAGGGCTTCTACCGCAAGCTCAAGCTTTCCCGAATCGCGTTGAGAGACCTGGCAAATTTCGGCCACATTCCCGGCATGACCAAAGCGAGCTGGTAAGGAAGGTATAGATATGGCGATCACTGATCCCATCGGCGATCTCTTGACGCGCATCCGCAACGGTCAGCTGCGCGGCATGGCGAAGATCAAGTCACCCAATTCGCGTCAGCGCGTGCGAGTGCTCGAGGTGTTGCAGGCGGAGGGGTTCATCCGGGGCTATGCGGAAGTCGAATTCAAAGGCGGCCGTCGCGAACTTGAGATAGAGCTGAAGTACCACGAGGGTCTGCCGGTTATTCGGGAGCTGAAGCGCGTATCGACCCCGGGTCGGCGCGTCTACGCGGGAGTGACGGATCTGAAACCGCATCGCAACGGGCTCGGACTTTCGATCGTTTCCACGCCCCAGGGTGTCATGACGGACTCAAACGCACGCGACAAGAACGTCGGCGGCGAAGTCCTCTGCCACGTATTTTAAGGGGAGCGCGCGAACATGTCCCGTATCGGCAAAAGACCGGTTGCGCTGCCCAGCGGCGTCACAGCTGCGGTCGAAGGCCAGATCGTGAAGGTCACGGGTCCCAAGGGCGAATTGAAAGTGGTGCTCCCGAGCGATGTCGAGGCGAACATTGGCGCGGATGGCGTAACCGTTCTTGCCCGCGAGGGCGCCGAACAGGGACGTCAGATGTGGGGGTTGGGCCGCACGCTCGTGAACAATCTCGTCATGGGCGTTACGCAAGGCTTTACACAGAAGCTCGAGATCAACGGCGTCGGTTATCGCGCAGCCGTTCAGGGAAAGAATCTTCAGCTCCAACTTGGTTTCAGCCACGATGTTGCCTATCCCATTCCCCAGGGCATATCCGTCGTCTGCGAGAAGCCCACCATGATTTCGGTCTCGGGCATCGACAAGCAACTGGTGGGACAAGTGGCCGCCGAAATACGAAGCTATCGTCCGCCGGAGCCCTATAAAGGCAAGGGCGTGAAATACGCGGGGGAATATATTCGGCGCAAGGAAGGCAAGAAGAAGTAGGGACCATGGCAGGCGAGGACAAACTTTTCGAACGGCGCAAGCGGCGAACCCGCTATCGCATCGCGCAGACGGCAGCAGGACGCCTCCGGCTTTCGGTATTCCGCTCGGGCAGGCATATCTATGCGCAGCTTATCGACGATGGACGGGGCCAGACCCTGGCAGCGGCCTCTACGAATGAAAAAGAGGGCAAAGCCCCCAAAACGTGGAACATGGAAGCGGCAGCGTCGGTAGGCCGAAAGATTGCCGAACGGGCGATTGCCAAGGGTATCAAGCAGGTGGTCTTCGACCGCGGTGGGTTTATATATCATGGGCGCGTCAAGGCGCTTGCAGATGCCGCGCGCGAAGGCGGTCTGGAATTCTAACGCAAGGATCGGCAGCATATGGCGCGTGAACCCCGGCACCGTGAGCGCGAAGAGCGCGACAGCGAATTTGTCGACAAGCTCGTGCATATCAACCGCGTTGCAAAGGTCGTCAAGGGCGGCCGGCGTTTTGGCTTTGCCGCGCTGGTTGTCGTCGGCGACCAGCGCGGACGTGTGGGTTTCGGTCACGGCAAGGCGCGCGAGGTTCCGGAAGCGATCCGCAAGGCGACCGAAGCGGCAAAACGCGCCATGATCAAAGTGCCGCTCAAGGACGGCCGCACGTTGCATCACGAGACGCAAGGTCACCATGGGGCAGGGAAAGTCGTCGTTCGCCCGGCACCGGCGGGAACAGGCATCATTGCCGGCGGTCCGATGCGTGCCGTTTTTGAGTCGCTCGGCGTTGGCGACGTGGTGGCAAAATCCCTTGGTACTTCCAATCCGTACAATATGGTTCGTGCGACGTTCGATGCCCTTAAGTTGCAGCAATCGCCGCGAATGGTTGCGCAGAGGCGCGGGCGAAGCGTAAGCGAAATCATCTCGCGGCGCGAAGGTGCCCGCGGAGAACAGGCGACAGCGGGTTAACAAGAATGGCTCATACAAACAAAACCGTGACTGTGCGGCAAATCCGCAGCGCCAACCGCAGGCCCGAAAGACAGGCGGCCACTCTGCGTGGACTGGGTCTGGGCAGGATCAGGCGCACGCGTACTCTGGAAGACACGTCGGCCGTTCGCGGAATGATCCGCGCAGTTCAGGACCTCGTCGAGATCGTCGAGGAGGGAAAATCATGAGACTGAACGAGATCGCCAACAATCCCGGCGCGCATAAACGCAAGGCGAAAGTCGGCCGCGGCTCAAGCTCGGGGCTGGGCAAGACCTGCGGGCGGGGCGTAAAGGGCGCCAAGGCGCGCACGGGCACGAAGGTGTATGGTTTCGAAGGCGGCCAGATGCCGCTTTACATGCGTCTTCCCAAGCGGGGTTTCAAAAACATTTTTGCCAACAAATTTGCGGAGGTTCGTCTCGATCGAATCCAGCAGGCGATCGACGCCAAGAAACTCGATCCGGCGGCAAAGATTACGGAAGCGTCCTTGCGCAAGGCGGGGCTTGCGCATGCCAGCGCCGACGGCATTCGACTTCTGGGCGATGGTCTCGGCGCAAAGGTCGAGATCGAGGTTGCCGGCGCGACCTCGGGAGCCGCGAAAGTGATCGCAAAGGCGGGCGGAGCGCTCACGACGACCTTCAAGAAAAAGGTCTACATGAACAAGAGCGGCAAGCCTGGAAAAAAGGCCCAGCGCCGCGCCAGCTCGGCAGAAAAACGAGCGCCGGTCGAAGCCTCCTAGGCGGCTTTTTCGACCATGGTGGCATACGGGCCATCATGTAACTATGTCGCAATGGCGGACAGTCACCCCGGCCGCCAAATGACCCGCGCCAGCGGAGGGGAAGCTTGGGAGTAGCGCATGGCGTCCGCCGCCGAACAATTGGCCGCAAATTTTAACTTCTCGAATTTTGGGAAGGCCAAAGAGCTCAGGGAACGGATATTCTTTACTCTGGCAATTCTCGTGGTGGCCCGTCTGGGGACGTATATCCCTATGCCCGGGATCGACCCGATGGCGCTTCAGCACCTGATGCAACAGCAGCGGGGCGGCCTCCTCGACATATTCAACGTGCTGTCGGGGGGCGCGGTCCAGAGAATGGCCATCTTCGGCCTGGGTATCATGCCGTACATTTCCGCCTCGATTATTCTGCAGCTGATGCAGACGGTTTTTCCGCATCTGGAAGAACTGAAAAAGGAAGGGGAAGTCGGGCGCAAGACTCTCAATCAATACACGCGATATGCCACCGTCGGACTTGCATCCCTGCAGGCCTTCGGAATTGCCATCACGCTCGAACACCAGCCAGGGCTGGTGATCGATCCCGGCTTTGGCTTTCTGGTTACCGCCGTCGTCGCCCTGACCGGGGGGACCATTCTTCTGATGTGGCTGGGCGAACAGATCACAAGTCGCGGCGTGGGGAATGGTATCTCGCTCATAATCTTCGCCGGCATTGTGGCGCGCTTTCCTTCTTCCATCGGTCAGCTGCTCGAATCCGCCCGTACGGGCTCGGTCAGTCCGCTCCTGGTGATCGCATTTTTCGCCGGAGCGATCGGGCTTGTCCTTTTTATCGTTTTCATGGAGCGGGCGCAGCGACGGCTGCTGGTTCAGTACCCCAAGCGTCAGGTCGGCAACAGAATGTTCGGCGGCGAATCTTCGCATTTGCCGCTTAAGCTGAATGTTTCTGGCGTGATTCCGCCGATCTTTGCTTCATCCATTCTTTTGATGCCTGTAACATTTGCAGGATTCATGAGTCAGAATTCTGGGGGGTGGCTGTCCACGCTGCTCGCCTACATCGGTCCGGGGAGACCGCTCTATCTCGTCCTCTACGCGCTGATGATCATCTTCTTTTCGTTTTTCTACACGTCGATCATCTTTAATCCCGAAGAGACGGCGGAGAATCTAAAGAAATATGGCGGTTTCGTTCCTGGAATCCGGCCCGGCAAAAAGACTGCCGAGTACATCGACTTTGTTCTGACCCGGATTACGGTCGTCGGTTCTCTCTATCTGGCGCTTGTCTGCATCATTCCGGAGTTTCTGCGCACCAGCTACGGGCAGGCGGTCATGCCATTGGGTGGAACCTCGATCCTCATCATCGTCAGCGTAACGATGGACACGGTGGCGCAGATCCAAAGTCATCTTATCGCGCAGCAATATGAAGGTCTGATCAAAAAGTCGAAACTTCGGGGAGCGAGACGTTGAATCTGGTCCTGTTTGGACCGCCTGGGGCGGGCAAGGGAACACAGGCAAAAATTCTGCAGGAACGCCGCGGCTGGCCCCAATTGTCCACGGGGGAAATGTTGCGCGCCGCAGTCGCCGCAAAGACGCCTCTCGGCAGGATGGTAGAGGACATACTGGCCAGGGGAGCCTTTGTCTCCGACGAGACCGTCATCGGCATTATTGCAGACCGTTATGATCGTGCCGACTGTGTTAACGGCGCCGTGTTCGATGGATTTCCCCGGACGATCCGGCAGGCCGAAGCTTTGGACCAGATGTTGGCCGAACGAAGCCGCAGGGTGCAGTTTGTCATCGAACTCAGAGTGAATGAGACGATCCTCGTCGATCGTGTCGAACAGCGCATCCGCTCGGGACAGGCACGCGCCGACGACAGTCCGGAAACGCTTACGAAGCGGTTGGGCGAATATGCGCGCCAGACCGCTCCCCTACTGGAATTCTATCGGCGACAGGGCAAACTTGAGACCGTGGATGGCATGGCTCCCGTCGATGAAGTCACTTTGGCGATAGCGGATGCGGTCCACACGCATGGTGGCTGAACCTTCACCCCCATCTGTCAAGAAATATATCGAATACTATGCTGGTTTCTCTAGAAACCACCTTAGTTCGAGACCCGTTTTTGCGCTGCAGCGGTTGACGAGCGCCTGCCTCATCCTATATCTCAACGCCCCGCGACAGAAATCCCTGTCAATACTTCTGGCTGGGCCCGTGCATCGATGCGGGCGTTGCGAAAGAATTGGCAAATGAAATCACTCATGGGAATCATGGACTTGAAAGCTGAAGGATTGAAAACATGGCGCGCATAGCCGGCGTCAACATTCCTACCCAGAAGCGCGTCGTCATCGGTCTTCGCTACATCCACGGCATTGGCGCGACCAAAGCCAGGGAGATTTGCGAAAAGGTCGGTATCGCCGACGACCGGCGCGTCCATGATTTGACGGATTCCGAGGTTATCCAGATCCGCGAAGCGATCGACCGCGACTATCTCGTGGAAGGCGATCTGCGCCGCGAAGTCGCGATGAATATCAAACGCCTGATGGATCTCGGCTGCTACCGCGGCTTGCGGCACCGCAAGGGGCTTCCGGTTCGCGGACAGCGTACGCATACGAACGCCCGCACGCGCAAGGGACCTGCCAAAGCCATCGCCGGCAAGAAAAAAGTCACAAAATAACGGAAGCGAAAAATGGCCAAACCCGCCGCGCGTACGCGCAAGAAAGAAAAGAAAAATATCGTTGTCGGCGTGGCCCATGTGGCTGCGACGTTCAACAACACGATCATCACGATTACCGACACACAGGGCAACGCCGTGTCGTGGTCTTCAGCGGGATCGCTGGGATTCAAGGGATCGCGCAAGTCAACGCCGTACGCGGCTCAGGTTGCGGCGGAGGATGCCGGGAAGAAGGCCCTGGAACACGGGATGCGCACGCTGGAAGTGGAAGTGAGCGGACCGGGTTCGGGCCGCGAGTCGGCATTGCGCGCGCTCCAGGCGGTGGGGCTGCAGGTGACGTCGATCCGTGACGTGACCCCGATTCCCCATAATGGTTGCCGG